>NZ_JACCAC010000001.1:602270-1204540 GCF_013409425.1 Nocardioides perillae
CCGACGAGCCGACCGGCGCGCTCGACACCGTGACCGCCGAGCGGACGCTCGACGTGCTCGTCGAGGCGACGCGGGAGACCGGAGCCGCGCTGGTCGTCGTCACCCACGACAACCGGGTGGCCGCGGCCGCCGAGCGCGAGGTCGTGCTGCGCGACGGCGCGACGGTCGGCGCCGACCTGGGCGCCCGGCCGTGAGGCCGCTGTGGCGGGTCGGCCTCGACGCGGTCGGGCGCGGTCGCGCGTCGCTGGTCCTGGCGTGCACGGCGGTCGTGTCGGGGCTGCTCCTGGTGGGGGCGTCGATCGTGCAGCTGAGCCTGGTCGACCGCGGCGACCGCGGGTCCTACGAGTCCGGGATGCTCGGCGTGGTCGCCGACCCGAGCCTGCGTCCGGGCGTGCTCTTCGGCATCGCGCTCGCCTGCCTGCCGCTGCTGCTCCTGCTCGACCAGGCCGTCCGCCTCGGCTCGGCCGACCGACGCCGCCGGGTGGCGGCGCTGCGCGTGGCCGGGGCCACCCGGCGCGACCTCGGTCGCCTCGGCGCGGTCGAGGTCGGGGTGCCGGCCGTGGCGGGCGCGCTGCTCGGCGTCGTGGTCTGGGCGGTTCTGCGGCAGGTGCTGGGGGTGGCGCTGCTCGAGCGCCAGGCGGCCCTGGTGCCGGTCACGGTCGGCCCGGGCCCGTGGGTCCCGGTCGTCGTCGGCGTCCTCGCGGCCTACGGCCTGCTCGTCGGCCGCCGCGCCGGTCGCCGTGCCGCGACCACCGACGGGCTGGGCGAGGCGGGCGGGCCACGGGGGCTCGCCCGCCCGCCGCGGCCGTGGGGGCTGCTGCCGCTCGGCGTCGGTGTCGCCCTGCTGTGGGGGCTCGCCACCGGGGGCGGCGCACCCGGCGACGACGCCCTGACGCTGCTGGCCGTGGCTGCGATCGCGGCCGGCATGGTGCTCCTCGCGCCAGCGGTCGCGCACGCGGTCGCCGGGCTGGTCGCCCGTCGGGCCCGGGGTGCGACGGCGTTGCTGGCGTCGCGGCGGCTCCAGGTCGATGCGCGGCCAGCGGGTCGGGCAGCCGCCGCCGTCGGAGCCGTAGCGCTGGCGCTGGGGGTCGTGGGTGGTTTCGTGCCCGACGTGTGGGGCGTCGACTCCTACGACCGCGGCTTCTACCTGGCGCCCGCCCTGCTCGCCGCGATCCTGGCAGCGGGCCTGGTGGCCGCCTCGCTGGCCGTGCACACGACCGAGACGGTGCTCGACCGACAGCGGGAGCTCGCCACGCTGGTCGCGACCGGTGTCCCGGCTGCGGTGGTCTCGCGCTCGCAGCGGCTCGAGTGCCTGATGGCCACGGTGCCGATGGCCCTGCTCGGCGCGCTGCTCGGCGGAGTGGGCTTCGCCGCGATGGCCGACACGGGGCTCGGAGGCTACGTCGGCGCGGTCGTCGGCACGCTCGTCGCGCTCACCGTCGTCGCCGGTGCGGTCACGCTCGCTACCGCCCTGCTGCGCCCCTGGGTCGAGGCCGCGCTGCAGCCCGACGCCCTGCGCACGGCCTAGCCGCCCGGCGTACTGCTGGGGGTGCCGGGGGTGCCGGGGAGCGCAATGGTGCGGGACCGCACTGTGGAACCCGCCGGTGACCGTCGTGACCAGCACGGTTGCGCCCAGAACGACACCCGGCCGGCCCCGCACGCTGACCGGGACACGAGCCGTACGCCGCACCGCACGCCAGCCGGGACAGCGGCGGGTCAGAGGTGGTCGGGCACCGTGATGGCGTCGGGGTCCTGGCGCACCGGCATGGCGGCGACGGCCGCGCGGGTGAGGGCGACGGTGGTCTGCAGCAGCGCCTGCTGCTTCTTCGCCGACAGCGACTCCCACGCGTCGGGGTCGCGGGAGCCGACCAGCGCGCGGGCGCCGGCGACGGCCGCCTCGGCGTACTCCTCGTCGCTGAACTGCGGCGGCGCTCCCACGGTGGGGCGGTCAGGCAGCGCGATGAGCACGGGCAGCACGACCTCGCCGGCGGCGGCGCGGCGCTGGTACTTCTGCCCGGGGGTCATCGCCTCCCACTCGTCGTCGGCCGACCCGCGCTTCCACGGCGGCCGGGTCGCGGCGTAGAGCTCCTTGCCCACCGCGTCCACGGCGACGGTCATCTCGCGCTCGGTGAACCTCACCGGCCCCAGTCTGCCGCACCTCGCTAGCCTCCCTCCCATGCGCGCCGTCCAGGTCACGTCCCCCACCGGCCCCCGCGACCTCGAGGTCCGCGACGTCGAGGAGCCGACGCCCGGCCCCGACGACGTGCTGGTCGAGGTGCACAGCGTCGGCACCTCCTTCCCCGACCTGCTGCTGAGCAAGGGGGAGTACCAGCTGAAGCCCGAGCCGCCGTTCACGCTGGGCGTCGACTTCGCCGGCACGGTGGTGAGCGGGCCCGACGGCTTCGAGCCGGGCCAGCGCGTGGTCGGCGTGCTGCCCTACGGCGGCGCCGCCGAGCGCGTGGTGGTGCCCCGGATCTTCTGCTTCCCGCTGCCTGACCGCCTCTCCTTCGACGAGGGCGCGGCCATCCCGATGAACTACCTCACCGCCCACTTCGCGCTCGCGGAGCGCGGCGGCCTGCGCTCCGGCGAGACCGTGCTGGTCCACGGCGCGGCCGGCGGCGTCGGCACGGCCACGATCCAGGTCGCGAAGGGCATGGGCGCCCGCGCGATCGCGGTGTGCTCCACCGAGGAGAAGCGCCAGGTCGCGCTCGCCGCCGGCGCCGACGAGGCCGTGCTGCTCGACGGCTTCAAGGACGCGGTGGCCGCCCTGACCGAGGGCCGCGGCGTCGACGTCGTGCTCGACGTGGTCGGGGGCGACGCCTTCACCGACTCGCTCCGCTCGCTCGCGCCGCAGGGGCGGCTGCTGGTCGTCGGCTTCGCTGCCGGGCAGGGCATCCCGGAGGTCAAGGTCAACCGGCTGCTGCTCAACAACGTCGACGTCCGCGGGGTCGGCTGGGGTGCCTACGCGATGGTGCGCCCCGGCTACATGCTCGAGCAGTGGCAGGCCCTGCTCCCGCTGCTCGAGGACGGCACGATCGCCCCGCCGGTCGGGGCCACCTACGCCTTCGAGGACTTCGGCCAGGCCCTCGTCGACCTCGAGGAGCGCCGCGCGCTCGGCAAGCTCGTCGTCCGGGTGCGCTGACCGCGATCCTCAAGGTCTCCCGAATCACCCGCCGCACGCCGGTCGGGCGGCGTAGCGTCGACCGGTGCGCGCACCTCGGGGCCTGCCGGCCGCCCTCCTCGCCCTCTCGCTGACCGCCGTCGCCTCGTGCTCCGGGGCGGGTGGCGGCGAGCCGGGCACGACCGACCCGGCACCGGCGCCTGGCACGCCGGCCCGCGCCGAGGCGCCGGCCTCCGACGTCGACTGGTCCCCGGCGCCGCGCACCGTGGACGGCCTCTCGGTGCTCGCCGAGTCCGACGCCGACGGCTTCCGGCTGCACACCGCGTCCGGCGAGAAGACCTTCCTGCCGGGGGTGAACCTCGGCTCGAGCACCCCGCTGCACCAGCCGGGTGAGGTCGGCACGATCGAGGCCGAGCAGTACCGCGACTGGCTCGCCACCATGGGGCGCCTCGGCTCGCGCGTCGTGCGGGTCTACACGCTCCACCCGCCCGCCTTCTACGACGAGCTCGCGGCCTACAACGAGGCCCACCCCGAGGCGCCGCTCTACCTCGCCCAGGGCGTCTACCTGCCCGACGAGTCGTACGTCGAGCCCGGCGGCACGCTCTACGACCCGGTCGTCGACGAGGCGTTCAGCGCCGAGCTCGCGGACGTCTCCGCCGCCGTCCACGGCGACCTCGAGCGCGAGCAGCGGCCGGGCCGCGCCGGCGGCACCTACACCACCGACGTCTCGCCGTGGCTGGCCTCGTGGGTCCTCGGCGTCGAGTGGGACCCCGCCGGCGTGCTCCGCACCGACGCGCGGCACGCGGACACGGCGTACGCGCCCGGGCGCTTCTTCGCCGCCACCGCGGACGCGACCGCCACCGAGCGCTGGATCGCCACGCACCTCGACGAGCTCGCGGCGCTGGAGGCGGCGCGTGGCAGCTCGGTGCCGGTGGCCTTCGTCAACTGGCCCACGACCGACCCGCTCGACCACCCCGAGGAGCCGCTGCCCGAGGAGGACGCCGCCTCGGTCGACCCGGTGCACGTCCTGCCGACCGACGCCTGGCCGGGCGGCACCTTCGCGAGCTTCCACGCCTACCCCTACTACCCCGACTTCCAGCGCTACGAGCCCGGGCTGCAGGACGAGCAGTGGGACGGCGAGGGCGACCCCTACGCCGGCTACGTGGTGCGGCTGCGCGAGCACAGCGCCGAGCACATGCCGCTGCTGGTCACCGAGACGGGGGTTCCCTCGTCGCTGGGCAGCGCCCACGTCGGGACCCGCGGCCGCGACCAGGGTGGGCACGAGGAGGTCGACGCGATGACGATCAACGCCGACCTCGTGCGGCTCGCTGAGGACAAGGGCGCCGCGGCCGCGTGGCTCTTCGCCTTCGAGGACGAGTGGTTCAAGCGCACCTGGAACACCCAGCTGCACCAGGTGCCCGAGCGTCGCCAGCTGTGGCACGACCCGCTGACCAACGAGCAGTGGTTCGGGCTGCTGTCGACCGACGCCGAGCCGATCCCGGACGCCGCGGCCGAGGTCCTGCCCGAGGCGATGCCGGCCGACGGCCCGTTCGAGTACCTCTACGCCTGGGCCGACGCCTCGTGGGTGCACCTCGAGGTGACCTTCCGCGACGCCGTGCCCGAGGCCCTCGACGTCGAGGCCGACGTGGTGCCCGGCCCGGAGGCGGCCGACTACCGCGTCCTGGTGCGGCCGGGCGAGGGCACCGCCACCGCCGAGGTGCGCCGCGACCTCGACCCGGTGCGCCTCGACGTCACCCCGGGACAGCGCGGCCCCTACCGGCCGGGGGCCGAGGAGCCGTGGCACACCTACGCCTTGATGGTGAACCGCCCCCTCGTCGTGCAAGGCGTCCAGCGCCCGGAGGAGCTGCAGGTCGTCGACGAGCTGCGCGAGGGCGCGTGGGAGCCCGGCGCGGAGGACCGCGACTCGCTGGCCACGTGGCAGGTCGACGAGGAACGGCGCACGGTGCGGCTGCGCCTGCCGTGGTCGATGCTCGGCATGGCCGACCCGTCGAGCCGCACCGCCCTGGGCGAGGGCGTCCCCGCCGAGCTGGTCGAGGTGCCGGGGATGCGCCTGACCTTCACCGCGGCGGGGTCCGGTGGGGCGGCGGCGAGCCAGGAGCTCGACTTCCGCTGGCCGACCTGGAACACCGCGCCCTACTCCGTGCGGGAGAAGGACGGCCTGCAGCGGGTCGCCGACGCCTTCCGCGACGTCGCTCCGTAGCAGCGGTCGGCCGTCGGCCCGTCCGGGTAGCCTCGCCGGCGTGACGATCCTCGACGACGCCCGCCCGGGCATGGACGACGCCATCCGACCGCAGGACGACCTCTTCGGCCACGTCAACGGCACGTGGCTGCGCGAGGCCGAGATCCCCGCGGACCGCTCCAGCTGGGGCCCCTTCGTGGAGCTCGCCGACCGCTCGGAGGAGCAGGTGCGCGCGATCATCACCGAGCTCGCCGAGCGCCCCGACGCCGAGCTCGACGACGACCAGCGCAAGATCGGCGCCCTCTTCACCTCCTTCGCCGACGAGGCCGAGGTCGAGCGGCGTGGGTTGCGACCCGTCGCCCCGCTGCTCGACGCGGTCCACGCGCTGCGCGACGTGCGCGACCTCGCGGCGTTCCTCGGCGAGCTCGAGCGCATCGGCGGCCACGGGCTCTTCGGCTCCTACGTCGACACCGACTCGAAGGACTCCGACCGCTACCTCCTCCACCTCACCCAGGGTGGCCTGGGGCTGCCCGACGAGTCCTACTACCGCGACGACAAGTTCGCCGAGGTGCGGGAGGCCTACGTCGCCTACCTCGAGCGGCTGCTGACCCTCGGCGAGCAGCCCGACCCCGCCGCCTCCGCGCGCCGCATCCTCGAGATCGACACGCTGCTGGCCCGGGGCCACTGGGAGCGCGCCGAGACCCGCGACGTGCAGAAGACCTACAACCTCACCACCCTCGAGGGCCTGCGCGCGCTCTGCCCGGCCTTCGACGTCGACGCCTACGTCCGCAACCTCGCCGGCGCGAAGCTCGAGGTCGAGCAGGTGCTCGGCGAGACCTGCGTGCGGCAGCCGTCGTACTTCTCCCACCTCTCGAGCGTGCTCGAGGAGGTGCCGATCGAGGACTGGCGCCCGTGGCTGGTGAGCCGGGTGCTGCGCTCGTGCGCGCCCTACCTGCCCGGCGACTTCGTCGAGGCCAACTTCGACTTCTACGGCCGCACCCTCAACGGCACGCCCGAGCTGCGCGCGCGGTGGAAGCGCGCCGTCGCCTTCGTCGAGGGCGCCGTGGGCGAGGCCGTCGGCCGGGAGTACGTCGCGCGCCACTTCCCGCCGCGCTCCAAGGAGCTGATGGACGAGCTGGTGGCGAACCTCCTCGAGGCCTACCGCCGCTCGATCGCCGCGCTCGACTGGATGACCGAGGAGAGCAAGCAGCGGGCCTACGACAAGCTCGCGACCTTCCGCCCCAAGATCGGCTACCCCGACCGCTGGCGCGACTACTCCGGCCTGCACGTCACCGCCGACGACCTGCTCGGCAACGTCGCCGCCGCGGCCGCCTTCGAGACCGACCGCCAGCTCGGCAAGCTCGGCGGGCCGGTCGACCGCGACGAGTGGTTCATGCTCCCGCAGACCGTCAACGCCTACTACAACCCCGGCACCAACGAGATCTGCTTCCCCGCGGGCATCCTGCAGAAGCCGTTCTTCGACCCCGACGCCCACCCGGCCGAGAACTACGGCGGCATCGGCGCGGTCATCGGTCACGAGATCGGCCACGGCTTCGACGACCAGGGTGCGCAGTACGACGGCCAGGGCAACCTCCACGACTGGTGGACCCCCGACGACAAGGCCGCCTTCGAGGTCAAGAGCAAGGCGCTCGTCACGCAGTACGACGGGTTCTCGCCGCGGGCGCTGCCCGGCGAGCACGTCAACGGGTCGCTGACCGTCGGCGAGAACATCGGCGACCTCGGCGGGCTGACCATCGGCCACCACGCCTACCTCATCGCGTGCGGGGGGTCGGCCCCCGAGGAGGACCGCCGCCGGCTCTTCCTCAACTGGGCCTACGTCTGGCGCACCAAGCGGCGGCCGGAGCAGGAGCGCCAGTACCTCACCGTCGACCCGCACAGCCCGCCGGAGTTCCGCGCCAACATCGTGCGCAACCTCGACGAGTTCCACGAGGTCTTCGACACCCGGCCCGGTGACGGCCTCTGGCTCGACCCCGAGGAGCGCGTGCGCATCTGGTGACGCCCGGGCCGCGTGCCCGGCCGGCTTGCGGCGATCTTGAGGCGCGAGGTCTGGACCGGCACGCCCGGGTGCGCGAGCGTGGTCCCCGGCCGCGCGGCGCCATGGGGGCGCCGTCGTCGGCCGCCGGGGGGACACCGTGACCGTCAGGTCGGCACTGCATGCGCGCGTCGGCGCGCCCACGCTCCTGACCGTGCTCGCGACCTGCCTCGTCGGAGCGGTCCTCGGGGCCGTGCTCCTGGCCGGGGTGCTGGTCGGCGTCCCGTCCGCGGGCGCGGGGGGCGCCGCGGTCGGGGTCACGGCGGGTGCCGACGGGGGCGACCCGGGTGGTCCCCAGGATGGCGCGCCGGCCGCTGCGCGCGGGCCGGTGGCCGGGCTGGCGCTGCTCGACGCCCACGGGCCGGGAGGCGCGCCGTTCGTGGGCGAGGCCTTCACCGTGCAGTCGCCCGACCAGCCGACCGGACCCCGCGACCGCGGGACCGGGTGGACCTGCACGGTCGACGCGGGGGACGGCACGGCGGCGGACGGGCACTGGCGCGCCAAGCCGTGGTCGCCGCAGGCGCCGTGCGCCAGGAGCCACACCTACGCCTCGCCCGGTCGCCACACGATCACGCTGACGGTCACCGACGACCTCGGCCGCTCGACCACCTCGACGCAGGAGGTGGAGGTGGTCGACCGCCCGGTCGAGGTGCTCGGCGAGGTGGCCGAGGGCTCCGTGCTGCCGCTGCCGGTGCCCGCCTCGGGCGGCAGCTGGCGGGTCGTCGGCGACGCGGCCGCGCGCTGCGCCGTCGAGGGCGGCGAGGCGGGAGACGGTGGTGGGGGAGGACCGGGGGGTGCGGAGCCGGTGCTGCGCTGTCACGACGACGGTCCCGCCCGGCTGCACCTCGACGCGACGGACGGCTCGGAGTCCCGGGCGGTCGACACGGCGTGGCGCAACGTCGCCCCGGCGCCGGGCCCGGTGCGGCTCGAGCGCTGGCGCGCCGACGGCTCGACGGTGCCGCTGCGCGGCGCACGCACCGGGGCGTCCGCCGCAGGCGGGACGCGGGCGGTGGTGGTGCGCACCGGTGACCAGGTCCTGCTGCGGGTGCCGCACGGCGACCCGGGCTCCGCGGTCGACCCCGCGGCGCTCGGTGCGCTGCGCGGCGACGACGTCACCTGCCGCACCGGCTTCGGTGACGGGACCGCTGCCGTGAGCGCGGCGTACGGGCCCGACTGCACCCCGACCACCGCGTGGCAGCGACCGGGCACCTTCCGCGTCACGACGACCGCGACGGACGACGACGGGGCCACGAGCCGGGCGACGTCACGGGTGCGGGTCGTGCTGCGGCCGGTCTCGGCCGCCGTGCGCGGGCGGCTCGACGACGGCTCCTCGGTGAGCGGCTGGGCGCGGCTGCGGCGTGCGGGCACCCGGGGCGTGGTGCGGCTCGTCACGGCGGAGGGCCGGGTCGTCCGTGCCGCCGGGCGGCCGCGGGTCTCGGTGGTCGACGGGGCGGTCACCTGGACGACGCCGGTGCGCGTCGACGGGCAGCGCGGCTACCGCGCGTCGGTGACGGTGCCCGCCGGGCGCGGTCGCGTCGAGGTCGTGGTGTGGGGCGCGGCCGAGACCGTGCTGGTGGCCGGCGGTGCGCGGGAGGCGCTGCGGGCGCAGCGGCGGCTCGGGCGCTGACCCTCCCCGCTGGTCCGTGCGCGGGCACGCCGCGGGCGTGGGCCGCGGCGCGTCGTCCACAGGTGCGCCGCCGGGCGGCGGCGGGTGTCGCCGGGCGCTGGTAGACACGTCGTCATGACCGCCGCGGATCTCGAGGACGCCACCGACGTCGACCGCGCCGCCGTGCGCGCGGAGGCCGAGCGCCACCTGCGCGCCCTGGTCGGGCGCGACGACGCAGCGCTGCGCGAGGACCAGTGGACCGCGATCGAGGCGCTGGCGGTCGACCGCCGTCGCGCCCTGGTCGTGCAGCGCACGGGGTGGGGCAAGTCCGCGGTCTACTTCGTCGCCACCGCCCTGCTGCGCGCCCGCGGGGCGGGCCCGACCGTCATCGTGTCGCCGCTGCTGGCGCTGATGCGCAACCAGGTCGAGGCCGCCGAGCGCGCCGGCATCCACGCCGTCACCATCAACTCGACCAACCTGGAGGACTGGGAGCGGGTCCACGCCGACATCGCGGAGGGCCGCGTCGACGTGCTGCTGGTGAGCCCCGAGCGGCTCAACAACCCCTCCTTCCGCGACGAGGTGCTGCCGCGGCTCGCCGCCACGACGGGCCTGCTCGTGGTCGACGAGGCGCACTGCATCTCCGACTGGGGCCACGACTTCCGTCCCGACTACCGCCGCATCCGCACGCTGCTGGGCGACCTGCGCGCCGGTGTGCCGGTGCTCGCGACCACCGCGACGGCCAACGAGCGGGTGACCCACGACGTCGCCGAGCAGCTCGGGGCCGACACCCTGACGCTGCGCGGTTCGCTCGACCGCGAGTCGCTGCGGCTCGGCGTGGTGCGGCTGCCCTCCCCGCAGAGGCGGCTGGCGTGGCTGGCCGACCACCTCGCCGAGCAGCCGGGCTCCGGCATCGTCTACTGCCTCACCGTCGCCGCCACCCAGGAGATCGCCGACTTCCTGCGCTCCCGCGGCCACGACGTCGCGGCCTACTCCGGCCAGACCGACCCCACCGAGCGTCAGGCGCTCGAGGCCGACCTGGCGGCCGGCCGGGTCAAGGCGCTGGTCGCGACCAGTGCGCTCGGGATGGGTTTCGACGCCACGCTCGGCTTCGTGGTCAACGTGGGCGCGCCGTCCTCGCCGGTGGCCTACTACCAGCAGGTCGGCCGCGCCGGCCGCGGCACCGACGAGGCCACCGTCGTGCTGCTGCCCGCCCCGGAGGACCGCGACATCTGGGCCTACTTCGCCTCGCTGGCCTTCCCCCGCGAGGAGCTGGTGCAGCAGACGCTGCAGGTGCTCGCCGACGAGGGGAGGCCGCTGTCGACCGCGGTGCTCGAGACCCACGTCGAGCTGGGTCGCACCCGCCTCGAGACGATGCTCAAGGTGCTCGACGTCGACGGCGCGGTGCGCCGGGTCCGGGGCGGGTGGGAGTCCACCGGTCAGCCGTGGTCCTACGACGCCGAGCGCTACGCCCGCGTCGCCGAGGCGCGCGAGCGCGAGCAGGCCGCGATGCTCGACTACCTCGCGACCGACGGCTGCCGCATGGAGTTCCTGCGCCGTCAGCTCGACGACCCCGAGGCCGCGCCCTGCGGTCGCTGCGACAACTGCGGCGGGCTGTCGCTGGGCCTCGAGGTGTCCGACGCGGCCGTCGAGGAGGCCTCGGCGCGGCTGGCCCGGCCGGGTGTCGCGGTGGCCCCGCGCAAGATGTGGCCGACCGGCCTGGCCAACCTCGGCCTCGACCTCAAGGGCAAGATCACCGACGGCGCCGACGAGGGCCGCGCGGTCGCCCGCATGACCGACCTCGGCCACGGCCAGGCGCTCCGCGAGCTCTTCCGCGACGGCACCCCCGACGGCCCGGTCCCCGTGCCGCTGGTGCGCGCGGTCGTCGAGGTGCTCGGCGACTGGCTGCCCGGGGCGACGGGCACCGGCGCGGTCGCGGGCTCGGTGGGCTCCGTGGTGCACGTCGAGTCGGCCACGCGGCCGACCCTCGTCGCCGACCTCGCGGCCGGCCTGTCGCGCTACCTCCAGGTGCCGGTCGCCGGCCGGTGGGCCCTCGTCGACGCGTCGGTGCCGCCGGGGCGGGGTGCCGCCAACTCCGCGCAGCGCGTCGCCGCCCTGGGTCGACGCCACGACCTCGTGCTCGACGGCGACCTCCCGCCCGGCCCCGTGCTGCTCGTCGACGACCGCACCGTCACCGGCTGGTCGCTGACGCTCGCCGCCCGCGCCCTGCGCCGCGCCGGCGCGGCGCAGGTGCTGCCCCTGGTGCTCGCCACCGACAGCTGACCGCCGGTCGCTCGCCCCGGCGTACGCCGGTGGTGGCGGCTGCGGTGCGTCATGCGGTGCGCGCGCAGTTGCGTCGACGACGCATGACGCTGCCCGGGGGGTGCGGCGTACGCCGGTGGTGGCTGCTGGGGTGCGTCATGCGATCGACACGCAGCTGCGTCGGTGTCGCACGACGCAGCTGCGGCGCCGTGTCAGCCGGGCGAGGTCAGAGCAGGCCGTCGACGGCGTCGACCAGGCGCGGGTCGTCGGGGGTGACGGTGGGGGAGAAGCGGGCGACGACGGTGCCGTCGGCGGCGAGGAGGAACTTCTCGAAGTTCCACTGCACGTCGCCGGCCTCGCCGTCCTCGTTGGGCGTGCGGGTGAGCAGCTCGTAGAGCGGGTGCCGCTCCGCGCCGTTGACCTCGACCTTCTCCGACATCGGGAAGGTCACGCCGTAGGTCGCGGAGCAGAACTCCTGGATCTCCTCCGCGCTGCCCGGCTCCTGCCCGCCGAACTGGTTGCACGGGAGCCCGACGACGGTGAAGCCGCGGCCGGAGAAGCGCTCGTGGAGCTCCTCGAGGCCGGTGTACTGCGGGGTCAGGCCGCACTTGCTCGCGACGTTGACCAGCAGCGCGGGGTGGCCGCCGGTGAGCTCGCGCAGGGTGCTCGGCGTGCCGTCGAGCCGGGCCAGGGGCAGGTCGAGGATGTCCACGCGGGCAGCGTAGCCACCGGCGCGCGGCGGTCCGCTCCCTGCTCGGGTACGCCGGACGGCCGGTGTCGGCGACAGCGGTTACGGTCGCTCGCGTGAGCTTCGTCCCCGTCACCGGCCCGGCGACCTTCCGGGCCGGCGAGCTGCCGCGCGACGGGGTGGTCGCCTTCAGTGCCGGCGAGGGTGCCGACGGCGGCGGGCGCCGGGTGGAGCTGCCGGTGCGGGCCGCGCTCCCGGTCCTGACCAAGGCGCACGCGCGCGACGACGTGCACCCCAGCGTGGCCCTGCTGTCCGGCGCGGCGCTGCTCGGGCTGCGCCTCGTGGCGGCCGGCCGGCTCGAGCCCGCCGAGCACCCGTCCCCCGGTGGGCCGCCGGCTCGCGGCTGGCGGGTCGCCGACCTGGACGACGCCGACGACGACCGGGTGCGCCAGCTCGCGCTCGCGCGCTCCCACGGCGGGCTCGACGCGGCGGCGGCCGAGGGCGTCGTCCGCCGGTTCCTCGACGCCGTGGCCGACGCGGTCCCCCGCGCCGCACCCGGCGGTGTGCTCGCGCCCGCCCGCCAGACTGCCCACCCGGCCACCCGACGGACCAGCGCGGACGCCCCTCGTCGACCGGGCCAGGCACCCACCGGGCCGTCGCCCCGGCCCGACTTCACCGAGCGGCTGCGTCGCCGCATCCGCGCGGCCGGGTCACCCGCCCGCACCGACCTTCCCCACCTCGTCACCGTGTCGCTGCGCGTCGAGGCCGACGAGGAGGAGCTGGTCGCGGGGGCCGTGCGCCTCGTGCTGCAGGTGCACGACGAGCGCAACCCCGTCCACGTCGCCGACGCGGCACTGCTGTGGACCGAGGAGCCCGACCCGCTCACCGGCGTCCCCCCGCACGGCTTCGGCGACCGCGCCCGCACCCACGCGCTGATCGCGCTGCGCGCCGCGGCCGACGCCTGGCCGGTCCTCGACCGCCTGCTCGAGCTGCGCGTGCCCGACCAGCTCACGCTCGACGGCGAGGAGATCGCCGACCTGCTCGAGACCGGTGTCGGAGCGCTGCGCGAGCGGGGGGTCGACGTGCTCTGGCCGCGCTCGCTCGGGCGCGACCTCACGTCGTCGACGGTCCTCGACCTCGCGCCGGGCGACGGCACCCTGCGGCGCAGACGAGCCGGCGAGGTGCCCGAGCGCGAGGAGCCGCTGGTCGACGGCCTCTTCGGCACCGAGCAGCTCTTCGCCTTCCGCTGGCAGGTGGCGCTGCACGGCGAGACGCTCACCGAGGAGGAGATGGACCGGCTCGCCGCCGCGACCGCGCCGATGCTCAAGCTGCGCGGACAGTGGGTCGTCGTCGACCCCGCGACGGCCCGCCGCGCCCGCAAGCGCCTGGTGCGCACGGTGAAGCCGGCCCAGGCGCTGGCGGCGACCCTCACCGGCGTCGTCGAGGTGGAGGCTACCGAGCACCAGGTCGTCGTCGGCGCCACCCTGGAGCGGATGCGGGCGCGCCTGGTCGGGGCTCGCGAGCGGCCGCCGGTGCCGACCCCGGCGGGGCTGCGTGCGACCCTCCGCGGCTACCAGCAGCAGGGCCTCACCTGGCTGGCCGAGCTGACCTCGCTCGGCCTCGGCGCCTGCCTCGCCGACGACATGGGCCTGGGCAAGACGGTGCAGCTCGTCGCCCTCCACCTGCACCGCCAGGAGCAGGGCGCCACCGGGCCGCTGCTCGTCGTCTGCCCGACGTCGCTGCTCGGCACGTGGGAGTCCGAGCTGCGCCGCTTCGCGCCCGGCGTGCCCGTGCGCCGCTTCCACGGCGCGAGTCGTGACCTCGACGGTCTCGGGCGCGGCGAGGCCGTGCTCACGACGTACGGCACGATGCGGCGCGACGCCGCCGCCCTCGCCGGCGTCGCCTGGGACCTCGTGGTCGCCGACGAGGCCCAGCACGTCAAGAACCCCGCCTCGTCGACCGCCCGGGCGCTGCGCACCATCGACAGCCGGGCGCGGGTGGCGCTGACCGGCACCCCCGTCGAGAACGACCTCACCGAGCTGTGGGCCATCCTCGACTGGGCCACCCCGGGGCTGCTCGGCAGTCGCGCGGCCTTCCGCAAGCGGTGGGCCGCGCCCATCGAGTCGGGGCTCGTGCCGAGCACGGCGCGGCAGTTCGCCGACCTGGTCGAACCGTTCCTGCTGCGCCGACGCAAGTCCGACCCCGGCATCGCGCCCGAGCTGCCCGCGAAGACCGAGACCGACCACCTGCTGGGGCTCACGCGCGAGCAGACCGTGCTCTACGAGGGGCTGGTGCGCGACTCGATGGAGCGCATCGAGCGCGCCGACGAGACCGTGCGTCGTGGCCTGGTGCTCGCGCTGCTGACGGGGCTCAAGCAGATCTGCAACCACCCGGCGCAGTTCCTGCGCCAGACCGACCCGCGACTGGCGGGCCGCTCCGAGAAGCTCGACCTGCTCGACGAGCTCCTCGGCACCGTGCTCGTCGAGGACGGCGCCGTGCTCGTCTTCACCCAGTACGTCGCGATGGCGCGGCTGGTCGAGACCCACCTGGCCCGCACGGGCGTGCCGCACCAGCTGCTCCACGGCAGCACGCCGGTGCGCGAGCGCGAGGCGATGGTCGCCCGCTTCCAGGCCGGCGAGGTGCCGGTGTTCCTGCTCTCCCTCAAGGCGGGCGGCACCGGCCTCACGCTCACCCGCGCCGACCACGTCGTCCACCTCGACCGCTGGTGGAACCCCGCCGTGGAGGACCAGGCGACCGACCGCGCCCACCGCATCGGGCAGACCCGGCCGGTGCAGGTGCACCGCATGGTCACCCAGGGCACGATCGAGGAGCGGGTCGCCGAGCTGCTCACCCGCAAGCGAGCGCTGGCCGACGCGGTGCTCTCGCGGGGTGACGGTGCGCTGACCGAGCTGTCCGACGCCGAGCTGCGCGACCTCGTGTCGCTGCGCCGGTGACCGGGCCGGGTGGCGGTGGACCCGTCGCGGACCCGTCGTGCACCCGCCGCGCACCCGTCGTGAGCGCGTCGTGAGCGCGTCGTGAGCACGGTCTCGCACCCGCGGCTCGAGCCTCGGCGGGGTGCGACCGTGCGCTCGTGGTGGGGCAAGGCGTGGCAGCGGGCCGTCGAGGAGGCCGCCTACGCCGAGGCCGACCTGCGGCGCGGGCGCGCCCACGCCCGTGCCGGCGAGGTGGGCTCGGTGACCGTGGGGGCGGGCACGTTCCTCGCGGCGGTGCTCCACGGCGACGACGCGTGGGCGGTGTCGGGGGCGGTGCCCGTGCTCGACGAGACCGCCCGCGCCGCCCTGGTCGAGGTGGTGCGTGCCGAGTCCGGGCGGGTCCCGGCGCTGCTCGGCGGCGAGCTCCCGATCGACCTGGTCGAGCAGGCGGAGGAGGCGGGTGTCGAGCTGCTGCCCTACGGCGGGGAGCTCACGACCACGTGCACCTGCGACGGCTGGCCGGACCCGTGCCGGCACGCGCTCGCGGTGCTCACGGTGCTCGGCTGGCTGCTCGACGTCGACCCGCTCGTGCTGCTCGCGCTGCGCGGCCTGCCGCGCGACGAGCTGCTCGTCGCGGTGCACGCCGCGGGCCGTGGGGTGGCTCCGGGGGCCGACGACCGGGCCGACGACGGGTGGGACGCCGGCGGGGTCGGCGGGGTCGGCGCCGAGCCTGACGGGGACGCCGACGTCGAGGTGGCGCTCGACGCGGCGTTGCGGGCGGCCCGCGTCCTCGCGGTGCTCGACGAGGGCGGCGACCCGACCCACCTGCTCTGACCCGGCGCCCCGGTGAGCCGCCGCGGCCGCGGATTGCCCGGGGCGCCGGCGTGCGGCGTACGATCTGCGGGGCAGAGGGTTCCTCGCGCGGCCGTGGAGGTGGGACGGCGCGCACGGCTCCGCCCTACCCGGGCACCGACCCTCGAGGACCCCCGTGTCACCGCTCGCCTCCTACCGCCGGCTGCTGCGCGTCGCCGGCCCGCTCTACGTCGTCGTCGCCTTCGTCGGACGGTTGCCCGCCGCGATGTCGCAGCTGGGCACGCTGCTGCTGGTCTCGCAGGCCACCGGCTCCTACGCCGCGGGCGGTCTCGCCGCCGGCACCCTCGCCGTCGCCAACGCCGTCGGCTCCCCGCTCGCGGGTGCGATGGCCGACCGCGTCGGGCAGCGCCGCGTCGTGACGGCCCAGGCGCTCGGTGGCGGGCTGGCGCTGCTCGCCCTCGTCGCAGCGACCCGGGCCGACGCCGACACCCCGGTGCTGGTCCTGGCGGCCGGGGTGGCCGGGCTGCTCGTGCCGCAGGTCGGCCCGCTCGCCCGGGTGCGCTGGCGCCCCATGGTGCACGGCGAGGGCGCGCTGCGGCCGCGGCTGGTCGAGGCGGCCTTCTCCTACGAGGGAGCGGCCGACGAGGCGTCCTACGTGCTCGGGCCCGCGCTCATCGGCGTCGTCGTCTCCCTGCTCGACCCGGGCGCGGCGGTCGCGACGGCCGCGGGGCTGCTGCTGGTCTTCGGCACGTGGTTCGCGCTGCACCCGACGGCGACGCTGGTCGACCCCGACCGCCACCTGCTGCCCGGCGGCCGGCTGCTGGTGCCGGCCTTCGCGGTGCTGCTCGGCGCCCAGCTGCTCGTCGGCGTCCTCTTCGGATCGGTGCAGACCGGCACGAGCGTGCTGGCAGAGGCGGAGGGCCGCCTCGGCCTGGCCGGGCTGGTGCACGCCGTCCTGGGTGTCGGCTCCGTCTGCGCCGGGCTCGCGGTCGTGGCGCTGCCGGCCCGGTTCAGCCTGCCGCGGCGCGGTCTCGCCTTCGCCGCGGGCATGGCCGTGCTCGCGCTGCCGCTGCTGCTCGCCGACTCGCTCGCCGCGCTCGCGCTGGTCGTCCTGGTGCTCGGCACGGTCATCGCGCCCTACATGATCACCGTCTTCACCGCGGGCGAGCGGGTCGCGCCGCCCGCCCGCGTCGGTGCCGCGATGACACTGCTGGCCGGCGCCACCGGCATCGGCTACGCCGTGGGGTCGAGCACCGCCGGTCGCCTCGCCGACGCCGTGGGGACCAGCGTCGCGGACGGCGGGCACACGGCTGCCTTCGCCGTCACCGTCGCCGCCGGGTGCGGTGCCCTCGTCCTGCTCGCGTGCGCGCAGCGGCTGCTGTCCTCCGCTCTCGCCGAGGGGTCACTCGCTGGGGACTCGGCGGCAGTCGGTGTGGTCGAGGGGTCACTCGCTGGGGACGTCGAGCCCCGCAAGGCGGTCGAGGGGTCACTCGCTGGGGAGCGCCCGCCCAGCGCGTGACCCCTCGGCGGGTGGGCAGCGCGTGACCCCTCGGTGGGGGGTCAGGGGGTGAGGACGGGCACCGCGAGGGCGCGCAGTGCCATGCCGGTGAGGACGCCGCGCATCTCCTCGTCGTCGAGGAGGCCCGAGTGCGGGGTGGAGTTGATCAGCCCGAAGGCGGCGTGCGCCGTCGCGCGGGCGCCGTCGAGGCCGAGCACCGGGTCGAGCGAGCGGACCTGGGCGGCCCACAGGTCGACGTACGCCCGCTGCAGGCCGCGGACCCGCTCGCGGGCGTCGGGGGGCAGCGACTCCCAGTCGCGGTCCTGCACGACGATCAGCGCACGGTGCCGCAGCGCGAAGTCGACGTGCCAGTCGACGAGGCCGCGCAGTGCGGCCGCCGGGTCACCCCCGGCCACCGCGACCCGCTCCCGACCGACGGCGAGCAGCTCCTCCGAGATCGAGACGAGCATCTCCGCGAGCACGGCGTCCTTGCTCGGGAAGTGCTTGTAGAGCGCGGGTCCCGAGATGCCGCAGGCCGCGCCGAGGTCGGCCACGGAGACCCCGTGGAAGCCCCGCGCGGCGAAGAGCTCCGCCGCGGTGCCGAGGATCTGCGCCCGCCTGCTCACCACGGCAGGTTAGCGACCGTTCACCTCGGGGGGGGGGCGGCGTCCACGGCGCGATCGCGCCGGACGAGGCCGGGGACCGCCGCTGGACGCCGCAGGTTAACGATCGCTAACCTGGGACGCATGAGCGAGCTCCGCGACCTCGTCGCCGACCTGCGCGCCCGGCTGGCCGTCGCCCGGCAGGGCGGGAGCGAGGCGGCGCGGGCCAAGCACACCGCGCGCGGCAAGCTGCTCGTGCGCGAGCGGGTCGACCGGCTGCTCGACCCCGGCAGCCCCTTCCTCGAGCTCAGCCCGCTCGCGGCGACGGGCATGTACGGCGCGCGCGACGGCGAGGAGGCCGTGCCCAGCGCCGGCATCGTGACGGGCATCGGCCGCGTGCACGGCCGCGAGGTGGTCGTCATCGCCAACGACGCCACGGTCAAGGGCGGCACCTACTACCCGATCACCGTCAAGAAGCACCTGCGCGCCCAGCAGGTCGCGGCCGACAACCACCTGCCCTGCATCGCGCTGGTCGACTCCGGCGGCGCCTTCCTGCCGATGCAGGACGAGGTCTTCCCCGACCGCGAGCACTTCGGCCGGATCTTCTTCAACCAGGCCAACCTGTCGGCGCAGGGCGTGCCGCAGCTGGCCGCGGTCATGGGCTCGTGCACCGCGGGCGGTGCCTACGTGCCGGCGATGAGCGACGAGACCGTCATCGTCAAGGAGCAGGGCACGATCTTCCTCGGCGGCCCGCCGCTGGTGAAGGCCGCGACCGGCGAGGTCGTCACCGCCGAGGAGCTCGGCGGCGGTGACGTGCACGCCCGCACCTCCGGCGTGGTCGACCACCTCGCCGAGGACGACGCCCACGCGCTCGCGATCCTGCGGGGCATCGTCGAGACGCTGCCCGCGACCGGGGCACGGCCCTACGCCGCCGCGACGCCCGCCGAGCCGCCCGCGCCCGTCGAGGAGCCGCTCGAGGACCCCGAGACGCTCTACGACGTCGTGCCCGCCGACACCCGCACGCCCTACGACGTGCGCGAGGTCGTCCGGCGCCTGGTCGACGGCAGCCGCCTGCAGGAGTTCAAGCGGCTCTACGGCGAGACCCTGGTGTGCGGCTTCGCGCGCATCCACGGCCACCGCGTCGGCATCGTGGCCAACAACGGCATCCTCTTCAGCGAGTCGGCGCTCAAGGGCGCGCACTTCGTCGAGCTGTGCAACCAGCGCGGCATCCCGCTGGTCTTCCTGCAGAACATCACCGGCTTCATGGTCGGCCGGGAGTACGAGAACCGCGGCATCGCCCGCGACGGCGCGAAGCTCGTCACCGCGGTGGCGTGCAGCGTCGTCCCGAAGTTCACCGTCGTCATCGGCGGTTCCTTCGGCGCCGGCAACTACGGCATGTGCGGGCGCGCCTACGACCCCCGCTTCCTGTGGATGTGGCCCAACGCGCGCATCTCGGTCATGGGCGGAGAGCAGGCCGCCTCGGTGCTCGCGACCGTCAAGCGCGACGGCCTCGAGGCGCGCGGCGAGCAGTGGAGCGCGGAGGCCGAGGAGGACTTCAAGGCCCCGATCCGCGAGCAGTACGAGCACCAGGGCTCGCCCTACTACTCCACCGCCCGGCTCTGGGACGACGGCGTCATCGACCCCGCCGACACCCGCCGCGTGCTCGGCCTGGGCCTCGCGTCCGCCGCCCACGCGCCCGTGCCCGCCCCCGCCTACGGCGTCTTCAGGATGTGAGCCAGATGTTCGACACCGTCCTCATCGCCAACCGCGGCGAGATCGCGGTCCGCGTCGCGCGCACCTGCGCGCGCCTCGGCATCCGCGCGGTGGCCGTCGCGACCGACCTCGACGCCGACGCCCCCCACGTGCGCGCCTGCGACGCGGTGGTCCGGGTGCCGTCCTACCTCGACGTCGACGCGGTCGTCGGCGCGGCGCGGGCCTCCAGGGCCCAGGCGGTCCACCCCGGCTACGGCTTCCTCTCCGAGCGCGCCCCCTTCGCCCGCGCCCTGGAGGCCGCCGGGATCGCGCTCGTCGGGCCGAGCGCCGACGTCATGGACGCGATGGGCCGCAAGGACGCCGCCCGCGACATCGCCGTCGCCGCGGGCGTGCCGGTCGTCCCGTCGTACTCCCTCGACGACGACCCCGCCACCTTCGCCTACCCCGTGCTCGTGAAGGCCGCCGCCGGCGGTGGCGGCAAGGGCATGCGGGTGGTGCGCTCCGAGGCCGAGTACGCCGCGGCGCGCGACGCCGCCGCCCGCGAGGCCGTCTCGGCGTTCGGCGACGGCACCCTGCTGGTCGAGAAGTACGTCGAGCGCGGTCGCCACGTCGAGGTGCAGGTCATGGCCGACACCCACGGCACCGTGCTGCACTTGCACGAGCGCGACTGCTCGGCGCAGCGGCGCCACCAGAAGGTGCTCGAGGAGGCGCCGGCTCCCGGGCTCACCGACGAGCAGCGCCGCGGGGTGCTCGACGCGGCCGTCGCGCTGGCCGCCCACGTCGGCTACACCGGCGCCGGCACGGTCGAGTTCCTCCTCGACGAGGCCAGCGGCGAGGCGTACTTCCTCGAGATGAACACCCGCCTGCAGGTGGAGCACCCGGTCACCGAGGCCGTGACCGGGCTCGACCTCGTCGAGCTGCAGCTGCGCGTCGCCGCCGGCGAGCCGCTCGGGCTCACCCAGGCCGACGTCGGGGCACCGCGCGGTCACGCGATCGAGGCGCGCGTCTACGCCGAGGACGCCTACGCCGGGTTCCTGCCGCAGGCGGGCCAGGCCTCGATCGTCCGCTGGCCGACGGGCCTCGGGGTCCGGGTCGACCACGCGCTCGAGGACGGGCAGGTCGTCTCCACCTCCTACGACCCGATGCTCGGCAAGGTCGTCGCGCACGGCCCCGACCGCGAGGCCGCGCGTCGAGCGCTGGTGCGCGCGCTCGACGAGACCGCCGTCCTGGGGCTCACCACCAACACCGGCTTCCTGCGCGAGCTGACCGCGAGCGAGGCCTTCACCGCGGGTCCGGTCGACACCGCCTGGCTCGACCGCGTCGACGTCGCCGCCGAGCTGACGCCCGCCGACGCCGACACCGCGCGGGTCGTCGCTGCCTGGACGCAGGCGATGCTGACCGCGCTCGCGAGCCCGGCGGGCGACCCGTTCGCCGCCGACGGCTTCCGCCTCGGCGCCGACCCGGCGCCGCAGCTCGTCGAGCTCGACCGCCCGGTCGTCGTGCACCGCGCGCCCGGCGGCCTGGCGGGCAGCGTCGACGGCCTCGCCGTCCGCCAGCGCGAGGCCGCCCGGCACGTCGTCGTGCTCGACGTCGACCACGACGGGGCCACCCGGCGGCACCGCGCGGTCGTCGACGCCACCGCCCACCGCGTCGAGGTCGTGCTGCGGGGCCAGCGCCACGTCTTCACCCGTCCCGACGTGCTCGCCGACCACGGCCCGGTCGCCGGCGACGGCGCCGTGCTCTCGCCGATGCCGGGCACGGTGCTCGACGTGCGGGTGGCCGAGGGGCAGGCCGTCAGCGCCGGTGACACCCTGGGCCTGGTGGAGGCCATGAAGATGGAGCTGACGCTCACCGCGCCCTTCGACGGCACCGTCACCCACGTCGGCGCCGCCCCCGGCGACCAGGTCGCGCTCGGCCACCCGCTGTTCACCGTCGAGCCCGAGCCCGAGTCCGAGCCCCGGCCCGAGGAGGCGGCGTCGTGAGCGAGCCGACAGGGACGACCAGGCAGCCCACGCCGCAGCCCACGCCCCAGCCCACGGCGAGCACGCCCGCCGCGCCGGCGCCGGCCGCGCTGCCGATGACGGTCCCCGCCCCCGGCCTGCCGGAGCGGGTGACGATCTGGGAGGTCGGCCCGCGCGACGGCCTGCAGAACGAGTCGGGCCTGGTGCCGACCGAGGTGAAGGCGGACTTCGTGCGTCGGCTCCTCGCCGCCGGCCTGCCCGTGGTGGAGGCGACCAGCTTCGTGCACCCGCGCTGGGTGCCGCAGCTGGCCGACGCCGCCGAGCTCGTCGGCCTGCTCGCCGACGACCCGGGCGTCGACCACACCGCGCTGCCCGTGCTGGTGCCCAACGAGCGCGGCCTCGACCGGGCCCTCGAGCTGGGTCTGCGGCGCATCGCCGTCTTCGGCTCGGCCACCGAGACCTTCGCCCAGCGCAACCTCAACCGCTCCCTCGACGAGCAGTTCGCGATGTTCGAGCCCGTGGTGGCCCGTGCCCGCGCCGAGGGCCTGGACGTCCGCGCCTACGTCTCGATGTGCTTCGGCGACCCCTGGGAGGGGGCGGTGCCCGTCGACCAGGTGGTCGCGGTCGGTCGCCGGCTGCTCGACCTCGGGGCGAGCCAGCTGAGCCTCGGCGACACGATCGGGGTCGGCACGCCCGGACACGTCACCGCGCTGCTGCAGGCCTTCGCGGCGGCCGGCACCCCGGTCGAGGACCTCGCGGTGCACTTCCACGACACCTACGGCCAGGCCCTCGCCAACGCGTACGCCGCGCTCGCGGCCGGCGTCACCACCTTCGACGCGAGCGCGGGCGGCCTGGGCGGCTGCCCCTACGCGCGGAGCGCCACCGGCAACCTCGCCACCGAGGACCTGCTGTGGATGCTGCAGGGCCTCGGCGTCGAGACCGGCGTCGACCTCGACGCGGTGGCGGCGACCAGCGTGTGGGTGGCGGACGTGCTCGGCCGGCCCAGCCCGTCGGCGGTCGTGCGCGCGCGTGGGGCACAATCACGCGCATGAGCCGCGCGGTCTACCTCCACGTGGGCGCGCCGAAGACCGGCACCACCTACGTGCAGGACCGGCTCGCCCGCAACGCCGAGAGCCTCGCGCGGCACGGCGTGCACTTCCCGAGCCGCTCGCGGTTCGTGGACGCCGACCTCTTCCACTTCCAGGCCGCGCTCGACCTGCTGGGGCAGGACTGGGGTGGCCCGCCGGGCCACGCCGAGGGCGCGTGGGAGGCGATGCTGCGCCGCGTGCGCCGCTCCTCGGGCACCGTCGTCATCAGCCACGAGATCCTCGCGCCGGCCACCCGCGACACCGTCTGCCAGGTGATGCGGGCCCTCGAGGACTCCGAGGTCCACGTCATCTACTCCGCGCGCGACCTCGCCCGGCAGCTGCCGGCGGCCTGGCAGGAGAGCGTCAAGCAGGGCCGCAAGTGGTCCTTCGCCCGCTTCCTCGACCGCGTCGAGCACGGCAACCCGTGGTTCGCCCGGGCCTTCGACCTGCCGCGGGTGCTCGAGACGTGGGGCACCCAGCTGCCGCCCGAGCGGGTGCACGTCGTGACCGTGCCGCACCGCGGGCCCGACACCCCGCCCGACCTGCTGTGGCACCGCTTCTGCGAGGTGCTGGGGGTCGACCCCGCGTGGGCTCCCCTCGACACCGACCGCGAGAACCGCTCCCTCGGCACCGCCGAGACCCAGGTCGTGCGCCGCCTGAACCGGCGGATGGGCCGTAGCGCCCGGCGCGAGGCGGAGTTCGACCACCTCGTGCTCGAGCACCTCGCCCAGGGCCACCTCGCCGACCGCGGCTCGCCGCCCGTCCGGCTGCCCCCCACGGCGTACGACTGGGTCGAGGAGCGCACCGAGCGCTGGCTGGAGTGGCTCACCGGCAGCGGCGTCGACGTCGTCGGCGACCTCGACGACCTGCGCCCGCGCCGACCCGCGCCCGACGCCCCGTGGCACGACCCCGACCGGGTGCCGCCCAAGCTCGTGCTCGGCGCCGCGCTCGACGCGCTCGAGGGCATGACCCGCGAGGCCGCGCGCCGCCCCGACCCCGACCGCGCCCTCGCGGCGCGCCTGCGCCACCAGGCCCGGCGCCTGCGCGAGCGGTGAGCCCCGCCCGCAGCCCTGCGGACTGGGTCGCCCACCTGCGCTCCGGCGGCACCACCCCCTGGCCGGCCTTCCGCGACGGCGCTCCCGCCGACCCTGCCGGCCCCGCCGACCCCGCCGTCCCCGCCGACCCCGCCCTGCGTCGTGCGGATCCGACGCGATCGCGCGCGGAGCGCATGACGCACGCGGGGGAGGCGGAGGGCCCCGTCGGCGCGCGTCATGCGGATCCGACGCCACCGCGCGCGGAGCGCACGACGCACGACGCCGGGCACCCGCGGCACTTCCCCGGCGCCCAGCAGCTCGAGCTGCTGCGCCGCCTCACCCTGGCCGCGGGGCAGCCGGTGCCGGCGGCGCTGGCCGACCGCGTCCTGAGCGCTGGTACGACGGGACGTGGCCACCCCGACCTCGACCTGGTCGGCGCGGCGGGCGCGCCCGACCCCCGGGGCGACTCCCGCGGCGAGACCCGCGGCGTCGACCCCACGGCGCTGCCGGCCGAGGAGCTGCTGCGCGTCGCGGTGGGCCTCCTGGCGGAGGACCTCGCGGCCACCCCGCCGCCGACCGTCGAGGCGCCGGTGTGGTCGGTGCTGCTGCGCCGGCGCTACCGCGTGGTCGGCGACCCCCGGTTGGCCGACCCCGTGCGCGAGGAGCTCGCCCGCCGCGGGCGCACCATCGGGGGCCGCGACGCACGCGTGCTCGTGCTCGGCACCGGCACCGAGCAGATGCTGGCCGACGCGTGGGTCTCGCGCTTCCTCGACGTCGGCGCGCCGCCGTGGACCGCGTGGCTCGCGGAGTGGGCCGGCCGCGACGCCGTGCCGACGCGGGTCGACCTGGCCGCGGCCGCGCGCACCTGGGCGGGGCGTGCCGGCACCCGCCGCCTCGTCGTCGTGCTCGACCCGACCGCGCTGCCGCGGCTGGTGCGCAGCCGCACCCTGCCCGCCCCGCCCGACCCGGTGCCGGCCCACGCCGCCGAGCTGGCCCGCCGGGTCGCGGAGGTGCTGGGCCTGCTGGTGGAGCCCCGGCGCCGCGAGGTCCTGGTCGGCCGCACCCTGCTGCCCTGGGTGGCCGCGGTCGCGCGCCGCGCCGACCCGCTGGCGCCGCCGCCCGGCGTACCCCCGCGGTTGCGGCCGTGGCTCGAGCGCAGCGCCCGGCGCCTGCACGACGAGGTGTTCGCGGGTGGCTACCCTGTCGTCGGCGACCCGGAGCGGCTGCTCGACGACCACGAGGGGGTCGTGCCGACGACCGCGGGGGCGCTCGACGTCGCGATCGCGGCCCTGCTCGGCGGCGGGCCCGCCGACCTGCCAGGAGGGGGACCAGCGTGACCAGGCGCGTGCTGCTGCACGTCGGGACCCCGAAGACGGGCACCAGCTACCTCCAGGACGTGCTCTTCCGCAACCGCGAGCTGCTCGAGGAGCACGGCGTGCGCTACCCCGCGCACCGCTTCGACGCCCACTTCCTCGCCGCGCTCGACCTGATGCGGCTGCCGTGGGGCGGCCTCGAGACCGAGGCGGTCGGCGCCTGGGACGCACTCGCCGAGCGGGTGCGCGACGCCGAGGGCACGGCCGTGGTCAGCCACGAGATCCTCGCGACCGCCTCACGCGCGCAGGTCGAGCGGGCGCTGACCTCGCTGGGCCACGGCCGCCCCGGCGTCGAGGTGCACCTCGTGCTGTCGGTGCGCGACCTGGTGCGCCAGCTCCCCGCCGAGTGGCAGGAGAACGTCAAGCACCGCGCGACGCTGTCCTTCGCCCGCTTCCTCGACGAGGTCCGCGACCCCGCGCGCAGCAGCAAGGTGGCCTCGTGGTTCTGGGGGGTGCAGGAGGTGCCTGCGATCCTGGACCGCTGGGGCCACGCGCTGCCGCCCGAGCACGTCCACCTGGTCACCGTGCCCGCCCCCGGCGCCCCGCCCGACCTGCTGTGGCAGCGATTCAGCCACGCCTTCGGCCTCGACGACCTGCCGATCGACCTGCACACCGACCGCGGCAACCCCTCGCTCGGCGTGCCCGAGACCGCGCTGGTGCGCCGGATCAACCAGGCCGTCAACCGCGACGTCGCGCCCGCGCAGTACCGTCCGCTCGTCCGCGAGCTGCTCGCCCACCAGACGCTCTCGCGGCGCACCGGCTCGCCACGCCTCGCGCTGCCGCCCGAGGCGGTCGCCTGGGCGCAGGACCTCTCCCGGGGGTGGGTGGAGCAGGTCCGCGACCGAGGCTACGACGTGGTGGGCGACCTCGAGGACCTCGTGGGGCTGGCGCCGCGCGCCGCCTGGAGCGACCCCGACGCCCCTGCCGAGGACCAGGTGGCAGGCGCCGCGGTCGACGCCGTGCGGGCGCTGCTGCTCGAGCACGCCCGTCGCCTGGAGACCGAGGAGGCGCTGCGCCGCGAGCTGCGCGAGGCCCACGAGGCGCTCGAGCGGTCCTACCTGCGCCCGTCCTACCGGCTGCGGGAGAAGGTCGTGCGCCGGTTGCAGTCCAGCGGCGCCGGCCAGCGCCTGCTGGAGGTCTACCGCCGGGTGCGGGGCAGGAGCTCGCGGTCGGCGTAGCGGCCGAGCTTCCAGGTGGCGTAGCCGTCGGCGCCCGCGCCGACGAGGCCGCCCACCACGGGCACGCGCTTGCCGACGGTCGTCGCCATCCGCTTGCCGACGACCCGGCTGACCAGGTCGGTCGCGACGACGCGCGAGACGGTGCGGTCGAGCTCTGGGGTCGTGCCGGGCGCGGTCGCCAGCGCCATCGGTGAGCCGGGCAGCTCGCCCTTGCGGACCATCTTCGCGACGGTGTCCTCGCCGAGGAGGGTCACCAGCACCGCGTTGCGGACCCGCGGGTCGTCGAGGTCGTGGCCACGCAGGTGCGCGATCGCGGCGACCATGCGGCACTGCAGCAGCGTGACACCGGTGACGTTGGCCGGGATGGTCACGGCCGCGGTCACCAGGCCGCCGATGTTGGTGGCGAAGCCCTGGGCGCCGGCGAGGCGTACGTGGTTCTCGATCACCTCGTGGATCGCGCGGTCGACGTGACCGCCCTGCTCCGCGAGCTGCTTGTCGGCCGCCTTCACCGCGGGCGGCAGCGGCCCCACCCCGGCGACGGCGCGGGCGAGCGCCTCGCGCACGAAACCGGTCGTGAGGTCGGGTGCCAGCTGCGTGATGCGCGGCGCCAGGCTGCGCCCGACGCGTCCCTTCAGACCCATGCCGCGAGCCTAGCCAGGGTCGTCGTGCCCGGGCACCGCCCCGGGGTGGGGTCGGCCGCGCGCCCTACGGTGGGTGCGTGCCCGTCGAGCCCCCGCCCACGCCGTGGCACTTCGGCGACGCCGCCCGCTTCCCCGACGACGACGACCTGGTCGCGATCGGCGCCGACCTCGAGCCCGGCACGCTGCTGGCGGCCTACCGTCGCGGGCTCTTCCCGATGCCGTCCGGCCGCCGGCGGGACCCGCCGTACTGGTTCTGCCCCGTGCGCCGCGGGGTCCTGCCACTCGGCGGCGGGCCACACGGCGGCCTGGTGGTCTCGCGGTCCCTGCGCCGGTCGCTCCGGGACTTCGAGGTGCGCGTCGACACCGCCTGCGCCGAGGTCGTCGACGCCTGCGCCGACCCTCGCCGGCCCCAGGGCTGGATCGACGACGACGTGCGCGCGGCGTACCTCCGGCTGCACGACCTGGGATGGGTCCACAGCGTCGAGGCGTGGCAGGGCGAGCGGCTGGTCGGCGGCCTGTACGGCGTGGCGGTCGGCGGGCTCTTCGCCGGCGAGTCGATGTTCCACCGGGTCCGCGACGCCTCGAAGGTCGCGCTGGTCGGGCTCGTCGACCTGCTGCTGGCCGGCACCGACCCGGCCACGCGGGGCGAGCGGCTGCTCGACGTGCAGTGGTCGACGCCGCACCTGGCCTCCCTGGGGGTGGTCGAGGTCGAGCGCGCCGACTACCTCGCGGCGCTGCCGCGCGCGCTGGCCCTGCCGGCCGCCCCCGCCTTCGCCGGCTGAGCCGGCTGGCCGTCGGGGCCCTCAGACCACCTGGGGCGGGGCGCCGCGCTCGCTCACCATCGGTCGGCCGGCGGCCTCCCACTCGAGCATGCCGCCGTCGAGGTTGACCGCCTCGACGCCCTGCTGCTGCAGCCACGCGGTCGCCTGCGCGCTGCGCCCGCCGACGCGGCACACCACGAGCACCTGTCGGTCGGTCGGCACCTCGTCGAGGCGCTGCACCAGCTCGCCGAGCGGCACGTGCAGCGCGCCCTCGACGTGGCCGTGCTGCCACTCCACCGGCTCGCGCACGTCGAGCACTGCGAGGCCCTCGGGCAGGGGGTCGGGCACCCCCGTGATCGCCACCGTCGGCACGGCCTGGCCAGGCTGCTGCGTCATGGGTCGACCCTAACCGCGCCCCCGCTCGGACCCCTGCTGCCGACCAGGGGCGGTGACGGGTCAATTGCTGGGTTGTCGCCCACCTACTGATGGGTAACCGGGCGACAACTCAGCAATTGCAGGCTCGAGGCCCGGCCCCCGCCCGCCGCCGGGTCAGGCGGCCTTGCGCGCCCGGCCGTCGAGGACGCGCAGCAGCACGTCGGGGCGGTCGGTGATGATGCCGTCGACACCGAGGCCGATCGCGCGCTCCATGTCCGCGACCTCGTTGACCGTGTAGACCGAGGAGGTCATCCCGACGTCGTGCACCGCCTGCACGTAGGCCGTGTCGACGCTGCGGTGGCTCGGGTTCACCTGGTCGGCCCAGGTCGCCAGCTCGGGCAGCAGCGCGGGATCCGGTCGCCCGAGCAGGCCGACCGGGACGGTCGGCTCGAGCGCCTCGTAGGTGCGCATCGACGGCCAGTCGAAGGACTGGACGACGAGCCGGTCCGCGCGGACGGCGGAGTCGACGTAGCCGGGCACGGCTCGCATGTCGGCGACGATCTCGGCCTCGATGCCGGGGTAGAGCGCCGGCGACTTCACCTCGAGCAGGAGACCGGCCCGGCTGCGCCGCAGCTCGAAGACGGCCTCGCGCAGGGTGGGGATGCGCTCGCCGGCGAAGGAGGGTGCCTTCCAGGAGCCGGCGTCGAGGCGCTGCATCTCGGCGTAGGTGAAGTCCCCGACGCGCCACGGCGCGCGGCCCGGGAAGACCTCCTCGACGTCGGTGGTGCGGGACAGCGTCGTGTCGTGCACCAGCACGAGCACGCCGTCCTTGCTGCGCTGCACGTCGACCTCGACGAGGTCGGCGCGCAGGCGCACGCCCTCGCGGACCGCGGCGAGCGTGTTCTCCGGGGCGTAGGCGCTCGCCCCGCGGTGGGCGACCACGGTGACGTCGTCACCGGGAGCTGCCAGCGCGAAGGTCGCGGCCGCCGCGGTGAGCGCCGCCGTCGTGCCGAGGGTGACGGCCAGGCGGCGGGCGGCGCGGCCGAGCGTCCGGGAGCGTCGCGCCGTGGGGGAGGTGAGCAGGGTGGTCATGGTGGTGCCTCTCCGAGAAGGGGTGGAGGCTCAGACTCAGCCAGGCCGGGGCGACGGTCCCGTGGCCGGTGCGTGAACCGCGGCGGGGCGTGCGGTGACCACTGGCACCGATCGGTGCCGTGCTCTATCATCGCCACATGCCGATGAGTACGCCGCAGCAGACGGACCTCCTCGACGCGGCGGCGTGCCTGTTCCACGGGTTCTCCGACCCGACGCGGCTCGCCATCCTGCGCCACCTCGCGCTGGGGGAGCACCGGGTCACGGACCTGGTCGCCCACGTCGGTCTCGCGCAGTCGACCGTGTCGCAGCACCTCGCCTGCCTGCGCGACTGCGGCCTCGTGACCTCGCGCCCGGTCGGCCGGGCCTCGCTGTGGTCGCTGACCCACCCCGACGCGCTGGAGTCGCTCTTCGCCGCCGCCGAGCAGCTGCTCGAGCGCACCGGAGAGGCGGTCACCCTGTGCGCCGACCACGGGGTGGCCGGGCCCGGCGCCCGGCCCGGTCACACGCACGCCGCCCGGAGTGCGTCGTGAGCGCGTCCTGCCACGACGGCGCTGGCGACGACGCCGGGCACGACCACGGACCCGCTCACGGCCCTGACGCCGGCCGCGGCACGACCCACGTGCACACCCGCACGCACGTGACCGACCCGGCCCAGCGGGCCCGGCTGGGCCGGCGCGCCCAGCTCCTGGCGGGCGCGTCGGTCGCCTACAACGCGGTCGAGGCGGTCGTGGCCCTCACCGCCGGCGTGGCGGCCGGGTCGGTCGCGCTCGTCGGCTTCGGCCTCGACTCGGTCGTCGAGGTGTCCTCGGGGCTGATCGTGCTGTGGCAGTTCCGCCACGCGCTGCCGGAGTCGCGCGAGCGCGCGGCCCAGCGGCTGATGGCGGTGTCGTTCTTCGCCCTCGCGGCCTACGTGTCGGTGGAGTCGGCCCGGGCGCTGCTGACGGGGGCCGACCCGGAGACGTCGCCGGTGGGCATCGGCCTGGCGGCCGCGTCGCTGGCGGTCATGCCCTTCCTCTCGTGGGCCCAGCGGCGCACCGGCCGTGCGCTCGGCTCGAGCGCGGTCGTCGCCGACTCGACGCAGACGCTGCTGTGCACCTACCTCTCGGCCGTGCTGCTCGCCGGCCTGCTGCTCCACGCGACCTTCGGCTGGGCCTGGGCCGACCCGGTGGCCGGCCTCGTGATCGCCGCCGTCGCGGTCCGGGAAGGCCGCGAAACCTGGCGCGGCGAGGGCTGCTGCGGCGGGTCGTCGTAGTCCAGGGGGCACAACGGGCGCGGCGGCCGGGGAAGGCGCGTGCCGTCGCAGGCGCAGCAGGGCGGCGCTCCGTCGTGCCCGCTCGGTCACGACGGCGGCAGCGCTCGGCCGACCCGCACCACCGGCTCGTGGCGCACCGGGAAGGCGACGCTGCGCGCGATGAAGCACAGCGCGTGCGCGCGCGTGTGCGCGGCGGCGGCCGCGTCGAGCATCGAGGCGTCGGCGACCACCACCTCGGGGCGCAGCACCACCTCGGTGAACTGCCCACCGCCGTCGCGGTCGGTGCGCACCGTGCCGACCGCGCGGTCGACGTACGCCGTCACGACGACGCCCGCGTCGACGCAGACGTGCAGGTAGGACAGCAGGTGGCACTGGGCGAGCGCGGCGAGGAGCAGCTGCTCGGGGTTCCACCGGGCGGGGTCGCCGTGGAAGGTGCGGTCGGCCGAGCCGAGCAGGTCCGGCGGCGCCTGCCCCCGCACGGGCTCGGCCCGCACGACGTGGTCGCGGCCGTATCCCCGGTAGTCGCGCGTGCCCTCCCCGCGGTCGCCGGTCCAGGTGACGCTGAGGGCGTAGCCGTGCTCCACGACTACTTCAGGAACTTCGAGGTGCGCCGGTCGGCCAGCGGCTTCCCGCCGGTCTGGCAGGTGGGGCAGTACTGCAGGCTCGAGTCGGCGAAGGAGACCTCGCGCACGGTGTCGCCGCAGACCGGGCAGGGCTTGCCGGCCTGCGCGTGGACGGCGAGGTGCGACTTCTTCTCGCCCTTGAGCTCGCTGGCCGCGAGGCCGCGCGAGCGGGCGACCGCCGCGCCCAGGGTGGTGCGGACCGCGTCGTAGAGCGTCTGCACCTCGGTCTCGGTCAGCGACGAGGCCGGCTTGAACGGCGACATCCGCGCGGCGTGCAGGATCTCGTCGGAGTAGGCGTTGCCGATGCCGGCGATGGTGCCCTGGTGGCGCAGCACGCCCTTGACCTGTCCGCGGCCCGCGTCGGCGAGGATCTCGCGGAAGCGGTCGACGGTGAAGGCGTCGTCGAGGGGGTCGGGCCCGAGCGAGACGATGCCCGGCACGTCGGCGGGGGAGCGCACGACGTAGAGGGCGAGGCTCTTGCGGGTGCCGGCCTCGGTGACGTCGAGCCCGGAGCCGTCGTCGAGGGTGATGCGCGCGGCGAGCGGCGACTTGCCCCCGGGGCGCGGCGGCAGCTCCGGCACCTGGTCGCGCCAGCGCACCCAGCCGGCGCGCGCGAGGTGCATCACGAGGTGCAGCCCGGAGGCGCTGACGTCGAGGAACTTGCCGTGCCGCGTCACCCCGTCGACCAGGGTGCCCTCGAGGGCCGAGACCGGCGGGTCGAAGGTCTTGAGCGCTGAGAAGTTCGCCAGGTCGACGCGGACGATCGCGCGGTCGGTCAGCCGGCCCTGCAGGTCCAGGGCCAGCGCCTCCACCTCGGGCAGCTCGGGCACGCGACGAGCCTAGCGGCGGGTACGCCGTGCGGAGGGGTGGTCACGACCGGCGCCGCGGGCGCATGATGGCGTGGTGCCGACGCACGCGCTGCCCGACCCGACCCACGGCGCGGTCCTCCTGGACCCGCGCGGTGGCGGACGTGCGCTGCGCGCGACGTGGCACCTCGACCGCACCGACGAGTCCGGCCGGGCCGACCCCCTCGTGGTGCTCTCGCTGTGGCGCGACAACGTCTGCGCGGGGTCGTTCCGGCTGACCCCGGCCGAGGTGCCGGGGCTGGTCGCGCTGCTGGCTGGGGGCCTCGACGCGCTCGAGCGCCGCTCGGGCCCGGTGCGCACCGACGCGACCACCGGGGGTCCGGCAAGCGACGCCGGACACGCCGCTGCGGGTTGATCGGCGCCTCTGCCGACGACGCTAGAGAGCCGTATACGGTCCGATCGTGGACCCCGTGCGCAACCCCTACGCCCCCGGCGCCGGCCAGCGGCCGCCCGAGCTCGCCGGCCGCGACGAGCAGCTCGCCGCCTTCGACGTCGTGCTGCAGCGCGTGGCCAAGGGGCGTCCCGAGCGCTCCCTCGTCCTCACCGGGCTGCGCGGCGTGGGCAAGACGGTGCTCCTCAACGCCCTGCGCTCGGCCGCGGTCCGGCGGCAGTGGGGCACCGGCAAGCTCGAGGCGCGACCCGACCAGGGCCTGCGCCGCCCCCTGGCCTCGGCGGTGCACCAGGCGGTGCGCGAGCTCGGGCACGGCCAGGCCGACCAGGTCGACCACGTCCTCGGTGTGGTGCGCTCCTTCGCCCAGCGCGAGGCGGGCGCGGGTGCCAAGCTGCGCGAGCAGTGGTCGCCCGGCATCGACGTGCCGGCCGTGCGCGGCCGCGCCGACTCCGGCGACGTCGAGATCGACCTGGTCGAGCTCTTCACCGACCTCGGCGGTCTGGCCGCCGACCTGGGCAAGGGCATCGCGGTCTTCCTCGACGAGATGCAGGACCTCGGGCCCGACGACGTGTCCGCGCTCTGCGCCGCCTGCCACGAGGTGGGCCAGGCCGGCCTGCCGGTCATCGTCGTGGGCGCCGGGCTCCCGCACCTGCCCGCGGTGCTGTCGGCGAGCAAGAGCTACTCCGAGCGGCTCTTCGCCTACCACCGCGTCGACCGGCTCTCGCGCGACGCCGCCGACCGCGCGCTGAGCGCCCCCGCGGCCGACGAGGACGCGGCGTACACCCCGGAGGCGCTGGCCGCGATGCACGCCCTGACCGGCGGCTACCCCTACTTCGTGCAGGCCTACGGCAAGGCCGTGTGGGACCGCGCGCCGCGCAGCCCGATCACCGCCGAGGACGTCGCGGTCGCCGCGCCCGAGGCGGAGGCCGAGCTCGCGGTCGGCTTCTTCGGCAGCCGCTTCGAGCGGGCGACGCCGGCCGAGCGCGACTACCTCCGCGCCATGGCCGACGCCGCGACCCTGGTGCCGGACGGCGGCGCCGGGGCGGGCGAGGTCGACCCCGTCGGCTCGGTGTCGACCGCCGACGTCGCCGCGGTGCTCGGCAAGAAGCCGCAGTCGCTCTCGCCGGCCCGCGACTCGCTGATCAAGAAGGGGCTCGTCTACTCCGGCGAGCGCGGCCGCATCGCCTTCACCGTCCCCCACTTCGGGCAGTACCTCCGCCAGCAGGCCTGACCGGGCCCGACCAGGGGGTCGGCACCGCCACGACGCGCTGCGGCGCGTCGAGACGCTGCCGTCCCTCGCGGCGGGCGGGTCAGCGGCGGTCGATGCGGGTGACCCAGTACTCCGTGGTGGGGGTCGGCGGGGTGCTGAACCGCGCGTTGGGCAGGTAGAGCGAGCCGCCGAAGCGCGCGACGGTGGTCGGCACGTCGAAGTCGTCGTCGGTGAGCGTGCGCACGACCTCGCCCGAGGTGCCGTCGGCGCTGAGCTCCACCACCGCGACCTGCTCCTGGCGGTTGAGCACGGCGTACAGCGTCGTGCCCTCGAGCAGCAGGCCGTCGCCGTTGGTCAGCCGGGCGCCGCCGAGGTCGACCTGGGTCGCCTCGCCGGTGACGGGGTCGACGCGGTAGAGCAGGCCGGTGCCGGAGTTCACCACGAGCAGCGCGGAGCCGTCGGGGGTCTCGGTGAGGCCGTTCGCGCCGAAGCCGGTGCCCTGCTGCCACTCACCGCCGAGCGGCACGCGCACGGGCTCGGCCGGCAGGGCGCCGCCCGGACCCAGCGGCAGGGCGTAGAGCACCGGCGACTGCGAGTCGGTGAGCCAGACGGTGTCCTCGGTGAGCACGACGTCGTTGACGAAGGTCGGGCTGCCGGCCGGCGCGAGGCGGTAGCTGGCGAGGAGCTCGCCGGTGCGGCCGTCGACCACCCGGGCGTCGCCCGCGGGCCCGCCCGCGACGAAGACCCGGCAGCGCTGGTCGACCTTGAGGCCGACCGACGGGGTGCCCGGCCCCTGGCTGATGGTGCGGCCCTCGCCGGTGCGCAGGTCGACGCGGTAGACGTCGCCGTCGGCGCGGGAGCCGAAGAACGCGGTCGCACCGCGCCCCACGGTGATGCCCTCGGGCTGGAAGCCGTCGGGCAGCTCGATGCGGTCCGGGAAGCGCTCGGCCGGTGCGGCGGAGGCGCCGGGCGCCGCGACTCCGGCGGCGCCGAGCAGCGCGCCCACGGCGGCGACGGAGGTGACGGAGACCGCGAGGCGCGCCCGCCGGGTGGTGCGGGCCGCGCGTGCCGTGGCGGGGGAGCTGGAGGGGGAGCTGGAGGGGGAGGTGACGGGGGACATCGGACTCCAGGTGTCGGGGAGGGTGTCCGCGCCGGGGTGAGGCCCCGGCGCCGAGACTGGGACCGTTCCAGATTGCCCAACCGGACCAACCCGCAGGGGTGAGGTGGTGACAATGGGTGGCGTGAGCGAGCAGCCGGCGGCCAGCGCGCCCGCGGCCGTGCGACCGCAGGTGGTGGCGCACCGCGGTGCGAGCCACGCCGTCGCCGAGCACACGCTGGGCGCCTACCTCGCCGCGATCGACGAGGGCGCCGAGGCGCTCGAGTGCGACGTGCGCCTGACCGCCGACGGCCACCTGGTGTGCGTGCACGACCGCACGATGCGCCGGGTCGCCGGCTCGCCGGCCGCGGTCTCGACGATGGAGCTCGCCGAGCTGGCCGACCTCGACGTCGCCTCCTGGAAGCACCCGTGGGCCGACCTCGACGACGAGGCACCCGAGCGGGTGGCCGAGCACGGCAAGGTGCTGACGCTGCGGATGCTGCTGGAGACCGTCGCCGACCTCGACCGGCGGGTCGAGGTCGCGATCGAGACCAAGCACCCCACGCGCTACGGCGGGTTGGTCGAGAAGCGGCTCGTCGAGCTGCTGCGCGACTTCGGGTGGGACCGCGCCGACAGCCCGGCGCGGGTGATGAGCTTCAGCTACACCGCGCTGCAGCGCACCCAGCGCCTCGCGCCCGAGCTGCGCGTGGTGCAGCTGGTCGACAAGGCCCACCACTGGCCGATGCTGCGCCGGGTGGTGGGGCGGGACTGGGTGGTCGGGCCGGGCATCGCGGAGCTGCGCGAGCACCCCGGCCTGCGGCGCCACCTGCGCGGTCGCGAGGTCCACGTGTGGACCGTCAACACCCAGGCCGACCTGCGGTTGTGCCAGGAGATGGGGGTGCGGGCCGTCATCACCGACCGCCCGGCCTACGTCCGCTCCCTGCTCGACGGCTAGCCTGCGCCGCATGGGCAAGCGTCAACGCGACCGCGCACGCGCGGCGACCGGCACCTCTGCGAGCACCACCGGCGGCGCGGGAGGCGCCTCCGGCACCGAGGGCGCGGTCGGCCCGCGGCAGCCGTGCCCCTGCGGCTCCGGCAAGCGCTACAAGGCCTGCCACGGCGCGCCCGGCGGCGGCACGGCCTACGTCGCCCGGCCCTTCGCCGGCCTCGACTCCGAGTGCGACCTCGTCGCCCTGCGCGAGCTCGTGCCCGCGGCGACCGCCCCGCTCCCGCTGGTCGGCGAGCACGCCGACCGCTCCGTGCGCCTCGCCACCCTGCTCCCGGGCGCCGCGCCGGCGATGGTGCGCCCCGACGGCACGGTGTGGCTCGGGCTGCAGGTCCAGCACGCCTACGGCGACCCGTCCCGCGAGCTCGCCGCGGTCCTGCTCGCCGCGCTCGCGGCCGAGCCGGGCGAGACCGTGGGCCTGGCCACCGACCCGGGGCCGGGGCCGCGCCTGCAGGACCTCGTCGCGCCGGGCCCGCTCGACGTGACCGTGCACGAGGGCTTCGGCTACTGGCTCGACGACGTCGAGGACGCCGGCCCGGAGGCGGCCGCCGCGCTCGAGCAGGCCGACGCCTCGGTCCACCCGACCGCCAAGCTGGCCTCCGTGCCGTCGGGCTGGTGGACCCACGTCGGCACCAAGGAGCACCTGCGCTGGGTGATGCCGCATCCCGAGGACGAGCTGCTCGACGCCCTCGCCCGGCTCCACGCCGCGGGGCGCGACACGCTGGTCGAGGGGAGCCGCTTCGTCGGCATGTTCCGCGCCCACGGGTTGCTGACCCCGGTGTGGGACCTGCCGGTCGGCACGGGCGCCGAGGCCGTCGAGGACCCCGCCTCCGACTTCGGCGAGGCGCTCGCCGAGGCGCTCGCCGCGACTGAGCCGCTCACGGCGGCGGAGCGCTCCGCGCGCGCCGGCCTGCAGAACCGCCAGGTGACGATCCGCTAGACCGGCTCCGCCCGCTAGACCGGCTCCGCGCCGTACGCCGCTCCCGGCGGCCGCCTCCTGCGTCACCGTTGTGGCGGGGGCCGGGGGTGGCTACTGTGTGCCGCGGCCCGGTCGTCGTCGTTTCCCCCGTCGACGACGGCCGGGCCCTTCACCGCCGCCGCGCCCGTCCCCGGCGCCCGGTTCCGGCGATCTGCTGCGGGCGCGGTCGGGGGCTCCTACGGTGGCCGGGTGAAGCGCCAGGTCGTCACCGCCCTCGTCTCCTGCGCCGCGACCGTCACCCTGGTCGTCGGCGTCACCACCGGGGTCACGCTCGCCCAGTCCGCGGCGCCGTCCTCGAGCGCGTCGGAGCGCGCCGAGGTCGCCGACTGCGAGGCCGAGGAGGCGCGCGTCGAGCAGCTCCGCGGCTTCACCGCCACGCGCCAGCGCCAGCTGCGCGCCGCCGAGCGCCAGGTGCAGCAGCGTCGCCAGGCGGTGCAGCGCGCGAAGGGCCCGAAGGCCGAGCGCAAGGCACGCCAGGCGCTCGCCCAGGCGCGCGAGCGCCGCGAGGTCGCGCAGCGCAACCGGGCGGTGTCGCAGGCCAACCTGGCGCGGGGCGTCGAGGCGCTGCGCGCGTGCCGGGAGCAGGCCGCCGAGCCGACCGGGACGGCCACCGCGACCGCCGAGCCGACCGCGAGCGCGACTCCGGCGCCGAGCGGGACCGCCACCGCCACGGCCTCCCCCACCGCCACGGCCTCCCCCACCGCCAGTGCTTCCCCGACCGGCACGCCCACCGCCACCTCCACGGTCACGCCCACGCCGACCCCGAGCGGCACGGCCGCGCCGACCGGCCCGCTGCAGCCGCTGTGCGACGCCGGGCTGCTCCAGGAGGTCTGCGACGCGGCCTCGAGGCTGCCGGCGCCGGAGCCCGGCGCGCCGAGCCCGCTGCAGGCGCTCTGCGACGCGGCGCCGGAGCTGCAACCGCTGTGCGACGCCACGGCCGGGCTGCCGGACGTGCCCGACGCCGAGGGCGCCAGCCCGCTGCAGCCGCTCTGCGACGCAGGCCTGCCGCAGGAGCTCTGCGACTACGCGGTCGGGGTGCTGCCCGGCCCCGGCGGGCTGCCGCCGCTGCCGGACCTCGGCGACCTCGGGCTGCCCGGCTTCGACGAGCTCGTCGAGCTGCTCGGCGCCGCCTCGCCCGCCCGCGGCTGACGCCGGCCGGCACCCGGCTGCGCCGGTCGGAGCCGGGACCCGTCAGCCGCGCGGCTCGCGGAGCACCCAGGACTCCAGGCGCGCGTACCCCTTGACCGAGGTGCGCGAGAGCCGCTTGAGCCGCCACGGCCCGGGCGGCTCGCCGTCGGGACCGGGCGGGGCGTGGTCGGGGCAGAGCACGTCGTGAGCGCCCCGGTCGACGATGACGCTGCCGGGTCGCGCGTGGGAGGTGAGGCGGGCCGCGACGTTGACGGTCGGGCCGTAGACGTCGCCGAGGCGGGCGACGACCTCGCCGTAGGCGACGCCGGCGCGCACCGCCGGGAAGGGGTCGTCCTCGTCGGCGCCGATGCGGGTGAGCTCCCACGCGGCGGCGGCCGCGTCGGCGGCCGAGTCGGCGACGTAGAGGACCTCGTCGCCGATGGTCTTGATGATCCGGCCGCCGTGCTCGAGCACGACGCCGCTGGCGCGGTCCTCGAAGGCCTCCAGCCAGGCGACCAGCTCGGCCTCGTCGAGCTCCTTGCTGCGCGTGGTGTAGCCGACGATGTCGACGAAGCCCACGGCCGTGGGCAGCGCGACGTCGGTGGCGCCCGCGCGGCCGTCGCTCAGCACGCGGCCGGCCGCGGCCGCGAGGTGGCGGCGCCAGGTGTAGGCCTGCAGCGCCTCGAGGCGCGGGAGCACGTCGGAGGCGACGGCGGTGAGGCGCTCGACCGGGTCGGCGCCGCTGTCGGCCGCCTCCACCACGACCTGGGTGAGGAGGTCGACCTGCCACTCGGCGAGCCGGGCGAAGCTGCGGCCCCAGGTGCGCACGAGCGCGGCCTGCGACTCGGGGCCGATGACGCCGGCCTCGTAGAGCGCGCTGGAGGTGCGCAGCGCCTCGACGTCGCCGTCGGTGAAGGCGACCTCGTCGTCGGCCAGCTGCGGGAAGCCGAGGAGGCGCCACAGCTCCGCGGCCACCGTCAGCGGGACCCCGCTCCGCTCGGAGACCTCGAGCCGGGTCAGGTGCGGCACCTGGCCGAGCAGCTGCTGCTCCACCAGGGGCAGCAGGTCCTCGGCCGGCGGCGTCTCGGCGGGCGGCGCCTCCGCTGGCGGGGCTCCGGCAGGTGGTGCCTCGGCCGGGGCGTCCGGCGGGCCGGTCTCCTCGCTCAGGCGGAGCCCTCGTCCGACTGCTCGGCCTGCCCGGCCTGCGCGGCGGCGGCGGCCCGGGTGGCAGCGGTGTCCTCGAGCGCCTTCTTGAAGGCGGGGACCTCGGCGACGAGCTGCTCGAGCTTGTCGGAGGTGAAGTGCAGCAGCTCGAGCGGGGTCGCCGCGACGATCGAGGCGGTGCGCAGCGAGTGGTTGAGGATGGCGGCCTCGCCGATGATCTCGCCCTCGCCGAGGCGGGCGATCTCGCGGCCCTGGTGGCGCACGGAGACCTCGCCGGAGAGCACGATGTAGGCCTTGTCGGCGGGGGTCGACTCCCAGATCGGCGACCAGCCCTCGGGGATGCGGACCTTGGTGCCGGCCGCCTTGACCTTCGCGGTCTCCTCGGCGGTGAAGCCCTCGAACACGGACACGGTGCCACCTCTCTCGTGGTCGGCCGCCGCGGGCCACCCGCGCCGGCTCGTCTCCCCGGGGCCGATCCTCCCGGTCGGCGCGGGTGCGTGTCCAGCGACCGGTGCACACGCGTGCAGTGAGTCGGGCCACGCACCCCGGCCGGGCGGCGTACGGCGGGTCGCGCGGTCAGTCGGTGGGGAGCGGGTCGCGCGCGATCGGGCAGCTCATGCAGCGCGGCCCGCCGCGGCCGGAGCCGAGCTCGGAGCCGGCGATGCGCACGACCTCGATGCCGGCGTCCTCGAGGCGGTCGTTGGTCTCGTCGTTGCGCTCGTAGGCGACGGCGACGCGCGGGGCGAGGGCGAGGGTGTTGTTGCCGTCGTCCCACTGCTCGCGCTCGGCGGTGACGGGGTCCAGGCCGGTGTCGATCTGGTGCAGCGTGTCGATGCCCATGGCCTTGGCGGCCGCGACGAGGAACGGCTCCGCCGGGGCCACGTCGAGGCGCAGGGTGTGCTCGTCGTCGCCCTGCTCGGCGGCGGTGATCGCGTGCGCGGTGAGGGAGTCGACGATGTTGGGGTACATCACGATCTTGTCGACGTCGACCATCGTGCACACGGTGTCGAGGTGCATCGTCGCGCGCTCCTGCGCGATCGGCACGGCCAGAACGGTGCGCGCCAGGCCGGCGTGAAAGACCTGGCGGGCGAAGCGCTCGACGCCCGCCGGCGTGGTGCGCTCGCCGACGCCGACCGCGATGACGCCGGGGGCGAGCAGCAGCACGTCGCCGCCCTCGACGTGCTCGTGCTGCCAGCCGTGGAGGCGGCGGGTGCCGACGAAGCGCGGGTGCTCGGTGTAGATCAGCTCGGTCAGCTGGGTCTCGCGGGCGCGCGCGGGCATCGCGAGGCTGGTGACGGCGACGCGGTCGCGCACCCACACGCTGGAGTCGCGGGTGAAGAGCAGGTTGGGCAGCGGGTCGACGAGGAAGTCGTCGTGGGCGAGCAGGCTGGTGACGAGGCCGTGGCCGCCGCGCACCTCGTCGTTGCGGATGCCCGCGGTGAGGTAGCCGCACAGCTCCTCCGGGCTGGCCTCGGCGAGGGCGGTGCCGAGGTAGGTGCGCAGCGTGTCGCCGAGGTGCAGGCCGTTGAGCGCGGTGGTGATCGCGTGGCGGCGGGCCGACTCGCTGGCGAGGGTCTCGGTGAGCAGCTCGGTGAGGTAGAGCACCTCCACGTCCCGGGCCCGCAGCGCCTCTGCGAAGGCGTCGTGCTCCTCCTGCGCCCGGCTGACCCACGGGATGCCGTCGAATAGCAGCTTGTCGTTGTTGCGCGGCGTCAGGCGCTTCAGCTCCGGCCCGGGGCGGTGGAGCATCACGGTGCGGAGCCGGCCGACCTCGCTGTCGGCGCCGTGGGTGGCGGTCATGGGCGTGGACCCTACTCCGCCGGGGGACGCGCGGCTCAGCCCAGGAGCTCGTACGCCGTGACCGCGGCGAGCACCAGGCACACCGCCGCACCGACGTAGTGCAGCACCGCGATCGGCACCCACCGCAGCAGCGTGCGGCCGACGACGACCGCGAGGCCCGACACGGCCAGCAGCGCGCCCCACGCGCCGGCGAAGACGGCGGCCGGCTCCTCGGTGCGGGCGACCAGGCTCAGCGTCAGCAGCTGCGACAGGTCGCCCCACTCGGCCGCGAAGAGCACGAGGAAGCTGGCCCCGATCGCCCGCACGCCGGTCGCGTCGCCGGCGCGCGCGGCGTACTCGGCACCCTCGTCACCGGGGTCGTCGGCGTCGTCGTCGGTCCCGGTGCGGCCGTGGGCGCGGGCCTCGCGCAGCAGCAGGACGGCACCGAGCAGGAACAGCGCGAGCGCGACACCGCGCACGAGGGCGTCGGGCAGCAGGCCGGCCACCCCGCCGAGCGCCACCGCGATGCCGGTCTGCACCGCGAAGGCGAGGCCGACGCCGAGCCACACGTAGAGCGGGCGGAACTTCGTCGACAGCACGAGCGTGGCGATGAAGGTCTTGTCGGGCAGCTCGACCACGAAGATCGTGGCGAAGGCCAGGGCGACGACGGCGAGGTCCACGGCGTCATCCTCCCGTGGTCGCCGTCGGGTGCGTCACGCGGTGTGGGCGCAGCTGCGTCGCGAGCGCATGACGCAGCGGGGCGGGGGCGGGCGTACACCCGTGGTCGCCGTCGGCTGCGTCATGCGGTGTGGGCGCAGCTGCGTCGCGAGCGCATGACGCAACGGGGCGGGGCGGGCGCCGGGGCTCAGGGCAGCAGGTCGCGTGCGGCGGCGACGGCGCGGGCCAGCACGACCTTGACGGGCAGGCCGAGGGCCTCGGCGGCGCGGGCGACGTGGTCGTACTCGGGCTGGGCGTTGACCAGCACGCCGTCGTGGCGCGCGAGCTTGACGGCGACCGGGTGCCCGTCGACGTCGACGGTGGCGAACTCCCGCTCGAGCGCGTGCTTGCCCAGCGGCACCTCGCGCAGCCCGATCGCGGAGGTCTCGCGGAAGACGGTGGCGCGCACGGCCGGAGCCGCGGCGGCGGAGACGAGCACGCTGAGGGTGTGAGCGGGGCGGCCCTTCTTCATCAGGATCGGGGTCAGCCAGGCGTCGGAGGCGCCGGCGGCGAGCAGGGCGGCGATGACCGACGGCCAGACGCGGGGGTCCAGGTCGTCGACGTTGGTCTCGACGAGCAGCGGCGGTGCGGCCGCGCCACCGGGTGCCGCCGCCACGGCCGGCCCGACGAGCAGGCGCAGCACGTTGGCGTGGCCCTCGGGGTCGCGCCCGCCGGCACCGACGCCGACCTCGGCGACGGTCATGGCCGGCTGGGCGCCCCACGCGGTCGCGAGCGCGGTGAGGAGGGCGGCGCCCGTCGGGGTGCACAGCTCGGTGGCGGGGGCCGACGCCGGGCCGCCCCAGGAGGGCACGCCGCGCAGCAGCTCGACGACGGCGGGCGGGGGGGCCGCGAGCTCGCCGTGGGCGGCGCGCACGGTGCCGGACCCGACCGCCACCGGCGAGACGACGACCTCGCCGTGGCCGTGCGCGGCGAGGTGGGCGAAGCCGGCGGCGACCCCGACGACATCGGCGACGGCGTCGAGCGCGCCGACCTCGTGGAAGTGCACCTCGTCGACCCCGCAGCCGTGCACCGCCGCCTCGGCGACGGCCAACCGCTCGAAGGCGGCCACGGCACGCTCCGCCACCGGGGTCTCGAGCGGGGCGGCGGTGAGGAGGGCGCGCACGTCGCGCCACGTGCGGTGGGTGGTCGAGTCGGCGACCTCGACGTGGCAGCGGGTCGCGGCGAAGCCGCCGCGGCGCACCCGCTCGACCCGCAGGGTGACGGGCTCGGGCGCGACGGCGTCGACGGCCGCCTGCAGCACGTCGACCGGGACCCCGGCCCCCACCAGCGCGCCGAGCAGCATGTCGCCGCTGGCGCCGGAGGAGGCGTCGACCCAGACGGTCACGGACGGTCCTCGGCCGCGGCGGTCGGGCGTACGTCGTCGCGCGGGGCCGCGCGCCGGGCCACCCGCGCCGCGTGGACGCCCGCCCCGTAGCCGTTGTCGACGTTGACCACCGCGACCCCGGGGGCGCAGGAGCTGAGCATCGCGAGCAGGGCGGTGACGCCGCCCAGCGAGGCGCCGTAGCCCACGCTGGTCGGCACGGCGACGAGCGGCACGCCCGTCAGCCCGCCGACCACGGACGGCAGCGCGCCCTCCATGCCGGCGACGACGACCAGGCAGTCGGCGCGCTCCAGCTCGTCGCGCACCGCGAGCAGGCGGTGCAGGCCGGCCACGCCGACGTCGGTGACGACCCGCACGCCGGCCCCGTGCACGCGGGCCGACAGCGCGGCCTCGGCGGCGACCGGGGCGTCGGAGGTGCCGGCGGCGACGACCAGCACCTCGCCGCGAGGCTCGGGCAGCGGACCGAGCGTCGCGCACCGGGCGACCGGGTCGAGCGTCGCGCCGACGCCGGCCGCGGCGTCGAGGCCCGCGTCGGTCAGCCGGGTGGCGAGGACGGCCCGGTCGGGGTGGCGGGCGTGCAGCGTCGCGAGGATCTCGGCGACCTGCTCCGGGGTCTTGCCCGCCCCGTAGACGACCTCGGGGTCACCCGTGCGCGCGGCCCGGTCGAGGTCGACGCGGGCGAAGCCGAGGTCGGCGGTGCGGGGGTCGGTCGTACTGGGTGCGGGGTCCTGCGCGCTCACGCGGCGACGCTACTTTACCCGACGGCGAGGCACGCCGTCACCGGGTGCGGCGGCTCCTAGGCTGCCCGGCATGTCCGCCCAGTCCGTCGTCGTCGTCCTGCTCGTGCTCACGCTCGCGGTGGCCGTCGCCGCCCTCGTGGTGGCGCTGTCCGCCCGGGGCCGGCGCCGTCCCGCGGGGGAGGCCGGCGTCGACGCGGTGCCGCAGGACGTCCACGGTCTGCGGCAGGAGGTCGCCGCCCTGCGCCAGGAGGTCGGCGACGCCCTGCGGCACCTGTCGGTGGTGCGCTACGACGCCTTCGGCGACATGGGCGGCCACCTGTCGTGGTCGCTCGCCCTGCTCGACGACCACGGCCACGGTGTCGTGCTCACCTCCATCCACGGGCGCTCCGAGGCGCGCACCTACGCCAAGTCGGTCAGCGCCTGGGCGTCCGAGCAGCAGCTCTCGCCCGAGGAGGCCGAGGCGATCGCGCACGCCCGGCCCTGACGGCGTACCCCCGCCCCGGCCCGCCCCGGCCCGCCCTCACTCGCCCGGCCCGCCCTCACCCGGCAATTGCTGACCTGTCGCCCACCTACCGGTCGGTAACCGGGCGACAACCCAGCAATTGCCCCCTGGGACGGCGGGGCGGTCGCCAGTCGGTCGTCCGGACGAGCGCAATTGTGCGGAACGGAGCGGTGCTACCAGCCGGTAACCGTCCTCCTCGGCACAATTGCGCCCGACGGGACGCCGGCCGCGCCCCCACGGCGTACGGCGCGCCCCACCGTCAGCGGCTGCGCCAGGGGTCGGCGGGGTAGGTGCCGAGGACGGTCACCTCGTGGGTGAAGAAGCGCAGCTCCTCGAGCGCGCGGGCCAGCGGCGGGTCGTCGGGGTGGCCGTCGACCTCGGCGAGGAACTGGGTGGCGGTGAAGGCGCCGTCGACCATGTAGCTCTCGAGCTTGGTCATGTTCACGCCGTTGGTGGCGAAGCCGCCCAACGCCTTGTAGAGCGCGGCGGGGATGTTGCGCACGTCGAAGACGAAGGTCGTGACGACCGGCCCCGCGCCGCGCGGGGCGACGTCGGGCTCGGGGGAGAGGACGACGAACCGGGTCGTGTTGTGGTCCTCGTCCTCCACGTCCTCGCGCAGCACCTCGAGGCCGTAGATCTCCGCGGCGAGCGGCGGGGCGATGGCCGCCTGCGTGACGTCGCCGGCGTCGCGCACCTCGCGCGCCGCGCCCGCGGTGTCGCCCGAGACCAGCGGCGTCAGGCCCAGCTCGCGGATCACCTGGCGGCACTGGCCCAGCGCGTGCACGTGGCTGTGCACGGTGCGGATCGTCGACACGCTCGCGCCCGGCACGGCCATGAGGTGGAAGCGGATGCGCAGGAACCGCTCGCCCACGATGTGCAGGCCCGAGGTCGGCAGGAAGTGGTGGATGTCGGCGACCCGCCCCGCGATCGAGTTGTCGATGGGGATCATCGCCAGGTCGGCGTCGCCGCCCTGCACCGCGGCGAAGACGTCCTCGAACGACGCGCACGGCACCGCCTCCCAGTCGGGGTAGGCGTCGCGGCACACGATGTGGCTGTTGGCGCCGGGCTCGCCCTGGTAGGCGATGCGGCCGGGCGCGGAGCGCGCGGAGGGAGCCGAGGGCGGGGAGGGCGTCGTCACCGGCCCCATCATGCCGACGCCGCGCCGCGGCCGGGTGGCGCCCTCGGGCAACCGGTCGCATCATGAGGCGTCTGGAGGGGTGAGAGGCGCCCGCGACGGGTCGGGCGCGGCAGGCAGGGGGACGACGATGACCGGAGTGGTCGAGGCGCCGGAGGCGCCGGACCGGGGGCGGGCGGGTGAGCTCGCGCGCCACGTGTACGCCGCGCACCGGCTCGCACTGGTCAGGCTGGCGGTGCTGCTGGTCGACGAGACCGCGGCGGCGGAGGACGTCGTGCAGGACGCGTTCGCCGCGTTCGTGGCGCGCGCGCCGCGGGTGCGCGACGAGCAGGCGGCGCTCGCCTACCTCCGCACCTCGGTGGTCAACGGTGCCCGCTCCGCGCTGCGGCGCCGCCGCACCGCCCGCGGCTACACCCCGCCGCAGCCGGTCGCGCCCGACGGGCCCGACGACCTCGCCGTGCTGGGGGAGGAGCACCGCGCGGTGCTGGCCGCCCTCGCGACCCTGCCGCAGCGGCGGCGCGAGGTGGTGGTCCTGCGCTACTGGTCCGGACTGTCGGAGCAGGAGATCGCCGAGGCGCTCGGGATCAGCCGAGGCGCCGTGAAGTCGACCGCGAGCCGCGCGCTCGCGCAGCTCGAGGTGGCGCTCGGCGCCACGCAGGAGGGGGCACGATGAGCACCGCAGTCGAGCAGCGGCTGGCCGCCGCGCTGGAGGCCCGGGCCGAGCTGGTCGGCCCCGAGCACCTCACGCCCTCCCCGCTCCCCGACCCCGCGCTGCCCGGGCCTGCCCGGCTCGACCCCGGCGACCCCGGCGACGCCGGCGAGCCCGGGCCCGGCGCGTGGCGGCGCCGTGCGACGTACGCCGCCGTGGCGGCCGCCGCCGTCGCCGTCCTGGCCGTGCCGGTGTGGCTCGCCGACGGTCCGGGCGAGCGGCGGCCGGCGCCGGCCGACGTGCCCGCGCCCGACGGCTGGGTCGGCGGCACCGGCCGCACCGGCCCCGGGGCCGACCTGCCCGGCAACCGGGTCAGCACCGACCTCGATGGCGACGGCGCGCCCGACACGCTGTGGCTGCGCGCCCCGGCGCCGGAGGGACCGGCCGGCCCGGTGCGGCTCGAGGCGCTGCTCTCGAGCGATCCCGACGAGGTCCGGTGGACGGTGCTGCGCCGGGCCGGCTCGGGCGCCCAGCTCGAGGGCGCCTACGGCCCCGGAGGGCTCGACCTGCGCCTCGACGACGAGCCGGGCAGCGAGGTGCTGGTGCTCTTCGAGCCGGAGGGTGCCGACCAGTACGGGCTCGCCGCCGTCGACCTCGTCGGAGGTCGTCTCGTCGAGGCCGACGTCGACGCCGGGGACACCGGGGCGCCGTTCGCGCTGGGCCTCGACGCCGACCGGCGCCGGGTGCACTTCGGGGTGCTCGACGACGCCCGCCTGGTGACTGCCCGCACGCGGGAGCCGGCGACGGACGAGGTGCGCTACCGCCGCAGCCAGGCATGGACCTGGGACCTCCGGGCGCCGACGGCGCCGGGCGAGCGCCCGGTGCTGGTGCCGACGCCGCGCGACGACGTCTGCCGCGACGACTACGGCTACGGCTTCGGCGACTGCCGGCCGGGCTCCGACCGCCCGCTGGACCTCGACCCGCCGGTCGGCGAGGGCGACAACCCCTCCGACGTCGTCCCGGACTTCTACCCCGACGTCACGCGCCGGCTCGGGCCGGGGGAGGCCTTCCGCTTCACCTCGGTGGCCGGTGCCGGCACGGCGGGCCTCGCCCGACCGGAGGAGGCGCCGCGGCTCGAGGTCGAGCTCGACGGCACGGCGTACGCCGCGACGCTCCCGGCCGGCCTGCCGGCGACCCTGGTTGCGGGCACGGTCGCGGCCGAGGCCGGACCCGGCTTCCTCGTGGTGCGCGGGGCGGATGGCGAGACCGACTGGAGCGTGTGGCAGGTCCGCGACGGTGCCCTGGTCGAGGTGTAGGTGCTCGCCGAGGACGTGCCCTTCGGCGATGCCGTGGAGGGTGACGGCGCGCGGGTGAGCACCCACATCTCCGAGCGGGGGCTGCTCTCGACCCGGGTCGTCACCCCGGGCGGCGACCCCGAGGTCGCGGACGTCGTGACCTGGAGCCTCGACGACGGCCCGGCGCTGCTGCCGACTCCGATCGCCTGCTTCCGCTTCCCCGCCGACGGCTCCGCGCCCAGCTTCGCCACCCGCTGCTGAGCCCCGCCGCCCGGCACCCCGGCGGCTCGCATGCAACGCGGTGTCCCGGGTGCTTCCCCAGGGCTCGAGCCCTGGGGAGGCGACGCGGACACCGCGTCACATGGCGGCAGGGGCCGGTACGTCGACCTCGGCGCGGGCGACCACCGAGCGGAGGTCGAGCCCCGGCGGCAGCGTGCCGAGCGCGCCGCCCCAGTCGCGGCCCAGCCGGGTGGCGCAGAAGGCGTCGGCCACCGGCTGCGGGGCGTGTCGCACGAGCAGCGAGCCCTGGAGCACGAGCGCCATCAGCTCGACCACCCGACGGGCGCGCACCTCGAGGTCGTCGGGGTGCGACAGCTCCTTCTTGAGCAGCGCGAGCGCGTCGTCGAGGCGGTGGTCGGCGCCGGCGGCCAGCTCGACCTCGCCGAAGAACGCCTCGACCGACTGCGGCTCGCGGCCCATCGCCCGCAGCGCGTCGAGCGCCGCGACGTTGCCGGAGCCCTCCCAGATCGAGAGCAGCGGCAGCTCGCGGTAGATCCGCGGCAGGTCGGAGTCCTCGACGTAGCCGTTGCCGCCGAGGCACTCCAGCGCCTCCGCGGCGTGGATCGGCCCGCGCTTGCACACGGCGTACTTCGTGACCGCGAGCGCGAGCCGACGGAAGGCCGCCTCGCCCTCGTCGCCGCGGACCGCGCGGTCGTTGGCGCCGGCGAGGCGCAGCGCGACGGTGGTCGCGGCCTCCGACTCGACGACGAGGTCGGCCAGCACGTTCTGCATCAGCGGCTGGTCGACCAGCGCGCGGCCGAAGGCGGCGCGGTGGCGGGCGTGGTGGACGGCCTGGACGGTGCCGGAGCGCATGCCGGCCGCGGTGCCGAGCACGCAGTCGAGGCGGGTCATGTTGACCATCTCGACGATGGTGCGCACGCCGCGCCCCTCCTCGCCGACGAGCCAGCCGAGGGCACCGTCGTACTCCACCTCGGAGGAGGCGTTGGAGCGGTTGCCCAGCTTGTCCTTCAGGCGCACGAAGCGCACCGGGTTGCGGGTGCCGTCGTCGAGCACGCGCGGCACGAGGAAGCACGAGAGGCCGCCGGGTGCCTGGGCCAGGGTGAGGAAGAGGTCCGACATCGGCGCGCTGGTGAACCACTTGTGGCCCACGAGCCGGTAGGAGCCGTCGAGCTGCGGCGCGGCGGTCGTGGTGTTGGCACGGACGTCGGAGCCGCCCTGCTTCTCGGTCATCGACATGCCCGCGATCAGCCCCTGCTTGGTGCCGGGCGCGCGCAGGCCGGGGTCGTAGGTGCGGTTGGTGAGCAGCGGCTCGAAGCGGCCGGCGAGCTCGGGGTCCGCGCGCAGGGCGGGGACGACGGCGTACGTCATGGAGACGGGGCAGCCGTGGCCCGCGTCGACGTTCCAGGCCAGGAAGCCGGCGGCACGCGCGACGTGGGCGCCCGGGCGGTCGTCGGCCCAGGGCGCGCCGTGGAGCCCGTGCGCGACGGCGGTGGCCATCAGCTGGTGGTAGGCGGGCTGGTAGTCCACCTCGTCGACGCGGTGGCCGTAGCGGTCGTGGGTGCGCAGCACCGGGGGGTGCCGCTCGGCGAGGCGGCCCCACTCCTGCGCCTCGGCGGAGCCCGCCAGCCGGCCGAGCGCGTGCAGGTCGTCCTCCGCCCAGCCGGCGCCCTCGCGGTGCAGGCCCTCGAGCAGCGCGGGGTCCTGCGCGGTGTCGTGGCCGACGAGCGGCGGCGCCTGGTTGGCGACCGTGTGGGTGCCGAGGTCGGCGAGCGGGGCGGCGCCGTGGACGGGGCGCGGGGGACGGGTCATGGCTGCTCCAGGGGGTGGCGGGCGCCGAGGGCGCGGACGACGACGCGGGTGAGGGCGGTGACGGTGCTGCGGGCCGGGTCGGTGCCGGGCGCGACCCGCCCCTCGTGGAGGGGTACGACGAGCGCCTCGGCGATCGCGCCGACGACCGCGGCGGCGGTGACCTCCGGGTCCTGGGCCGGCAGCTCCCCGGAGGCGACCCCCTCGGCCACGAGCGCGGCGAAGAGGTCGCGGTAGGCGCGGCGGAAGGCGAGCCGCTCGGCCTCGACCAGCGGGTCGACCGGCTCGGCGAGCAGCGCCCACGCCATGCGGGGGGCCCGCAGCGCGCGGGTGGCGAAGGTCTGCACCCCCGCTGCCGCCCGCTCGCTCACGGGCCCGCTGCCGGCCAGCGCCGCCGCGACGGCCGCGACCTCGCGCGCGGTCGCGACGCGGAAGACCTCGGCGAAGAGCGCGCCCTTGCCGGCGTGGTGGCGGTAGACGCTGCCCGTCGCGACGCCGGCCCGCTCGGCGACCGCGGCGACCGAGCACCCGGCGTACCCGTGCTCGGCGACGAGCTCGCTCGCCGCCTGCACGAGCGTGCTGCGGGTGGCGTCGAGCCGCTCCTGCACGGCGGTGCTGCGGCGGTAGGGCACGCAAGCATTGAACCGCCGTTCACAGCTTGGCGGCAAGTATCCACCTCGGCATGAGTCCCCGGCTGACCGGGGACTCCTGCACTTGTGGCCCAAGAACTCGGGGCACAAGTGAGGGAGTCACCGGTCGACCGGTGACTCCGACAGCCCGGCTCAGCGCGGCACGCGCACCAGCAACCGGCCGTGGACGCAGCGCATGCGCAGCTCGCGGCCGGGTCCGACGGAGTCGCCGTCGAGCTGGCGGGGGACGTCGGCGGAGGCGCGGACGACCACCTCGGCGCCGGTCATGCGGTTGATCAGCTCGTCGGTGCGCGTGGCCTTGGCGAGCACCCGCATCGCGAGCGGGATCCACGAGACGAAGCGCTGCGGGTGCAGCATCACGACGTCGAGCTGGCCGTCGTCGATGGCGGCGTCGGGCAGCAGCGGCATGCCGGCCTGCAGGTAGCCGACGTTGCCGACCACGACCGTCCGGGCGCGGTGCCGCGAGAAGGGGCCGCCGTCGACGGAGACCTCGACCTTCATCGCGGGGAACATCAGCGACCGGAAGCCGGAGATCACGTAGGCGAGCCAGCCGACCTTCTTCTTGATGTCCTCGTTGACGCCCTCCATGATCGCGGCGTCGAAGCCCATGCCGGCCATGACCATGAAGTGGGTGTCCTCGATGCCGTCGCCGCTGACCTCGACCAGGTCGATGGCGCGGTCCTGGCCGTGCAGGGCCACGTCGATGGCCGAGCGGATGTAGAGCGGGATCGCCAGGTTGCGCGCCAGCAGGTTGCCCGTGCCGGCCGGCACGATGCCGACGGGGATGCCGGTGCCGGCGAGCTCGGCGCAGACCTCGCGCACGGTGCCGTCCCCGCCGCAGACCAGCACGAGGTCGGCGCCGGCGACCGCGGCGGCCTCCGCCATGCCGGTGCCGGGGTCCTCGACGGTGGTGGTGTGCCAGGCGTGCACGGTCCAGCCGGCGTCGCCGGCCATCGCCTCGACCAGGGCGCGGAAGGCGCCCGGGTCCTCGACCTTGATCGGGTTGAGCACGACCGCGAGCTTCTTCTCCGAGGCGTAGACCTCCGGCAGCGGCTCGGCGGCCACCGCGTGCCCCCGCGGCTCCGGCGAGACGACCACCGTCGCGAGCAGCACGACGCCCACGCCGAGCAGCACCCCGGCGACCACGTCGGTGGGGTAGTGCCGCCCCAGCAGCACCCGGTCGAGGCAGACCAGCACCACCAGCGCGAGACCGACCACGCCGACGAAGCGGCGCGCCGCGGCCCGCCGCGCGAAGACCCCCACGAGCACGACGCAGACGCCGACGAAGGCCGTGACCGACGAGGCGTGCCCCGAGGGGAACGCCCCGCTCTCGAGGTACGCCGAGGCGTCCTGCCAGTCCGGACGCACCCGGCCGATCCCGCTCTTGAGCCCCGCCGTGGCGAGCGCGGTCACGACCATGACGGCGACGGTGAACGCCGCGGCGCGGCGCTGGCCGCGCAGCGCCAGCAGGCCCGCGAGCACGACCGTGGCCACCGTCATCCCGACGGTGCCCAGGGCGACCTCGACCACGCGCAGCACGTCGCGCAGCCAGTCGACCCCGGTGGCCCAGGACTGCGCCGGCTGGCCCCGGTCGTCGAGGCGCGCGAGCGGACCCCAGGCGGTGTCGACGGCCAGGGCGAGCAGCGCGAGGAGTGCGAGGCACGCGACCGCTGCGGCGAGCCGGGCGGCGCGCGGGCGGTCGAGGGGGGAGTCCAGCACGCAGGGCAGCATGCCACCGCGCCGCGCCCCGGACCCCATCTCGGGGGCGTGGGCCTCGCCGCCCCCGTTAGCCTCTCCCCGTGACCTCACCCCACGACGAGCACCGCTGCGCTCCCCTCGACGCGGGGGCCTCGAGGTGATCGACCCGCGACTCCTGCGCGACGACCCCGACCGCGTGCGCGCCGGCCAGGCCAAGCGCGGCCTGCCCACCGACGTGGTCGACCAGGCCCTCGCGGCCGACGCCGCCCGCCGGGCCGCGATCGTCGACTTCGAGGCCAAGCGCGGCGAGCAGAAGCAGCTCGGCAAGCAGGTCGCGAAGGCGCAGGGCGACGAGAAGGCCTCGATCCTGGCCCGCACCAAGGCGCTGGCGGCCGAGGTCAAGGCCGCGGAGGCGCGCCAGGGCGAGGCGGAGGCCGCCTGGCAGGCCGCGCTGTCGTCGATCCCCAACGTGGCCGCCGACGAGACGCCGGCCGGCGGCGAGGACGACTTCGTGGTGCTCGAGACCGTCGGCACGCCGCGCGACTTCGCGGCGGAGGGCTTCGAGCCGCGCGACCACGTCGAGCTCGGCCGCCTGCTCGGCGCCATCGACCTCGACCGCGGCGCCAAGGTCTCCGGCTCGCGCTTCTACTTCCTCACCGGCGTCGGCGCCGAGCTCGAGCTCGCGCTGGTCAACCTCGCGATGGAGCAGGCCCGCGAGGCCGGCTTCACGCAGGTGATCGCGCCCTCGCTGGTCAAGCCGCGCGCGATGGAGGGCACCGGCTTCCTCGGCCAGGCCGCCGACGACGTCTACCGCATCGAGGGCCAGGACATGTACCTCGTCGGCACCTCCGAGGTGCCGATGGCGGCCTACCACTCCGACGAGATCCTCGACGGCGCCGCGCTGCCGCTGCGCTACGCCGCGTTCAGCCCGTGCTTCCGCAAGGAGGCCGGCTCCCACGGCAAGGACACCAAGGGCATCATCCGGGTCCACTGGTTCGACAAGGTGGAGATGTTCGTCTACACCACGCTCGAGGACGCCGAGGCCGAGCACCAGCGGCTGCTGGCCTGGGAGAAGGCGTTCCTGGACAAGCTGGAGCTGGCCTACCAGGTGATCGACGTCGCCGCCGGCGACCTCGGCCTCTCCGCGCAGCGCAAGTTCGACTGCGAGGCGTGGATCCCCACCCAGGGCAAGTACCGCGAGCTCACCTCCACCTCCAACTGCACCGACTTCCAGACCCGCCGCCTCGACACCCGCGCCCGGTTCGCGGCCGGCGAGGGCGGCGGCAGCGAGGTGCGCCCGGTCGCGACGCTCAACGGCACGCTGTGCGCGATGACGCGCACCATCGTGGCGATCCTCGAGACCCACCAGCAGGCCGACGGCTCGGTGCGCGTGCCCCAGGCACTGCAGAAGTGGCTGGGTCGCGAGGTCCTGGAGCCCGTGGAGCGCCCCGGTGGCTGAGCCCCGCCCCGGCTGGGTGCCGCGCCTGGTCGCCCTCGACATCGACGGCACCCTGCTGCGCTGGGTCGAGGGCTCGGGCCAGACCCGCGAGGAGGTCTCGCCGGCCGTCCACGACGCCGTACGCCGGGTGCTCGACGCCGGCGCCCACATCGTGCTCGCCTCGGGCCGCTCGCCCCACGGGATGACCCGCATCGCCGACCTGCTCGACCTGCGCGGTCAGCCCGCGCGCGGCGATGCCGACACCCCCGGCGGGGAGGACGAGCGGGTGTGGGTGGTGGCCTCCAACGGCGCGGTGGTCTTCCGCTACCCGCCGGTCGAGGTGGTGCTCGAGGAGACCTTCGACGCCAGCGCCGCGGTCGCGGAGGTGCTGCGGCACCACCCCGACGCGATGGTTGCGGTCGAGGACCGCGGTGTCGGCTACCGGGTCAACAAGCCCTTCCCCGACGGCGAGCTCTCCGGCGAGATGCGCGAGACCAGCCTGGAGGAGCTGCTCGGCGAGCCCGTCAGCCGCGTCATCGTGCGCGACCCGGAGGCCACCGCCGACGACTTCGTGGCCCTGGCCGCCCGGCTCGGGCTGCACGGCACCGACTACGTCGTCGGCTGGACCGCCTGGATGGACCTCGCCCCCGTCGGGGTCTCGAAGGCCTCGGGGCTCGAGCACGTCTGCCAGGCGCTCGGCGTCGAGGCCGCCGACGTGCTCGCCATCGGCGACGGCCGCAACGACCTCGAGATGCTGCGGTGGGCCGGTCGGGGCGTGGCGATGGGTCAGGCGGTGCCCGAGGTGCACGAGGCCGCCGACGCCACCACGCTCACCGTCGACGAGGACGGCGCCGCGGTCGAGATGTCCCGCTACTTCCCGGCCGCCGCCGAGGAGGCCTCGGCGTGACCTCGCCGGTCCCGCCGCCGAGCCTGCCGCCGGTGGCGGTGACCGACCGGCTCCGGATGCCGCTGTGGACCGCCGACGACGTCGCCGCGATCCGCGCCGGCGGGCGGCGGCAGGGCTACCACCCCGACTACCCCCGCCCCGACGACCGCGACGCGGCGGCGCTGTGGCGCGACGGCGACACCTGGGGCCCGCGCCACGTCGTGCGCGGCGTGACCGCCCTGGGCTCGATCGGCTTCTTCGGCTCTCCCGAGCCGGCCGCCGACGGCGTGCTGGAGGCCGAGGTGGGCGTCGGCCTGGTGGCGGAGGCCCGCGGCTACGGCTTCGCCACCGAGGCGCTGCGCGGCCTGCTCGCCCTCACCGACGCCGCGGGGGTGCGGGTGCGCGCCTCGGTCGAGCCCACGCACCAGGCCAGCCTGCGGGTGCTCGCGAAGGCCGGGCTGACGGGTCTGCGCGGCGCCGACGAGGACGGCCGCCTCGTCATGGTGCGTCCGCTCCCCGTGGCCGCCCCGTGACCGGCCCCGTGACCGGCCCCGGGACGGGCCCCGAGACGGGCCCCGAGACCGGCCTCGGGGCCCGCCCGGGCCCGCCGCGGCTGGTCGCGACGGACCTCGACGGCACCCTGCTCGACGCCGAGGGACGGGTGAGCACCCGCACGCGCGAGGTGCTCGAGGAGCTCGACCGGCGCGACGTACCGGTCGTCTTCGTCACCGGCCGCCCCGTCCGGTGGATGGCGTCGCTGTGGGACGCCGTCGGCGGCCACGGCCTGGCGATCTGCAGCAACGGCGCCCTCGTGTACGACGTGGCGCGCGGCGCCGTCCGCTCGTCCCGGCGCGTGTCGCCCGAGGTGGCCGTCGAGGTCGGCCGGGTGCTGCGCGCGGCCGTGCCCGGCACGACCTTCGCCCTGGAGCGGCTGGACGGCTTCGCCCGCGAGGGGGACTTCATGCCGCGGCTGCCCCCCGGTGACGACGTGCCGGTCGGACCGCTGGCGGAGATCGCCGACGACGGCGTGGTCAAGGTGCTCGCGCGGCACGAGGAGCTCGAGCCGGAGGACTTCTGGCGGCGCGTCGAGGAGGCCGTCGGGTCGCTCGTGACCACGACGTGGTCCTCGACCGGCGCCCTGGTGGAGATGTCGGCGCTCGGCGTCACCAAGGCCTCGACGCTGGAGCAGCTGTGCCGCGAGCTCGGGGTGCTGCGCGAGGACGTCGCCGCCTTCGGCGACATGCCCAACGACGTCGCGATGCTGCAGTGGGCCGGTCGCTCGTGGGCGATGGACGCCGCGCACCCGTCGGTGAAGGCCGCGGCGCTGCACGTGGCGCCGCCCCACGACCTCGACGGTGTGGCGCAGGTGCTGACCGAGCTGTTCGACCTGTGAGCCGGTTGGGCACACTGGTGCCCCGACCCGCCCGCGCGACCCAGGAGGACCGACCGCCGATGCCCGCGACCCCTCGGCCCGCCCGGCGCCAGACCACCCTGCTCGCCGCCGCCCTGCTCGCCGCCTCGCCCGTGGCCGGGCTCCCGCTCGCCGCGCCGGCGGCGGCCGCCCCGCGCGGCTGCCCCACCGCGGGCGGTCTCGCGCAGCAGCTCGCCGACGCCGACGTCGTGCTCGCCGGCACGGTCACCGACGTGGTGCGGGCCCGCACCGACCGTCCCCGCCAGGCCGAGGCGACGTACACCCTCGAGGTCGACCGGGTGTGGCGTGGCTCGACGCGCGAGGTGGTCGAGGTGACCGCGCCCGCCGCCTCGCGCACCTGCGGCCTCGCGCTGACGCAGGGGCGCCGCTACGTGCTGTTGGCCACCGCGCAGGGCGCCGACCTGTCCACCGACGCCCGGCTCGGCACCGCCCCGGCGAGCGAGGCGCTCCTCACCCGGGTGACCGGCGAGCTGGGCGAGGGCCGGGCCGTCGGCGTCGAGCCGAGCGAGCCTGCCGACCCCGTCGCGACCACCGTCGACGACTCCCCGCCGCCCGACTTCGGCCGCACCGCGGCCCCCGGCGCCGCCCTCGCGCTCGTCGGCCTCCTCGGCCTGCTGGTCGTCCGCCGCCGGGCGCGCTGACCCCCCGCTGCCGGGGGCCGTCGGAGTCCCCGGTCAGCCGGTGACTCCTGCACTTGTGGCCCGAGAACTCGGCCCACAAGTGCAGGACTTGGGCCACAGGACGCGTGCGCGCGGGTCAGGAGCGGGCCGTCAGAGATACATCCCGCCGGACCCGGACGGGGAGCCCGGACCCTCGGGGCCCGGCGCACCCGGGCCACCCGGCCCACCCGGCTGCGGGCGGCCGGCCGGCAGGGCGCGCCGCGCCTGCTCGAGCTGGGCGCGGGCGGCCATCTGCTGGGCGTAGATCGCGGTCTGGATGCCGTGGAAGAGCCCCTCGAGCCAGCCGACGAGCTGCGCCTGGGCGATCCGCAGCTCCGACTCCGACGGCGTGGTGCCCTCGGCGAAGGGCAGCGAGAGGCGCCGCAGCTCCTCGACCAGCTCGGGGGCGAGCCCGGCCTCGAGCTCCTTGACCGACGAGGCGTGGATGTCGGCGAGGCGGGCGCGGCTGGCCTCGTCGAGGGGCGCGGCCTTCACCTCCTCGAGCAGCTGCTTGACCATGGAGCCGATGCGCATGACCTTGGCGGGCTGCTCCACGAGGTCGGTGAGGTTGCGCTCGTCCTCCTGCTCGAGGTCGCGCCCCGCGTCGACGCCCTCGAGGCCCATGCCCTGCAGGGCGCTGACGGGCACGGCGCCGACCGGCTGGCCGTCGGGGCCGACCACCACGACGTGCTCCTCGCCCGACGCACCCGCCTGGCCTGGCTGCCCCGCCTGGCCTGGCTGCCCTGACTGGCCCGGCTGCCCTCCCTGGGGCGCGTGGCCGCTGCGGTCTGCGGGGGTCTGCGTCATGCCTCCCACCCTAGACAGCGGGGGCTCAGCCGCCGGGCCCTAGCGGGTGGTGAGCACGATCTTCCCGACGTGGCCCGACTCCTCCATCAGCCGGTGGGCGTCGGCGGCACGCTCGAGCGGCAGCACGTCGTGGACGACGGGGCGCACCTGGCCGTCGGCGACCAGCGGCCACACGTGCTCGACGACGGCCGCGCAGATCGCCGCCTTGTCCGCGGCGGGTCGCGAGCGCAGGGAGGTCGCGATGACCGCGCCGCGCTTGCCGAGGAGCCGGGCGATGTCGAGCTCGCCCTTCACGCCGCCCTGCATCCCGATGATGACGAGGCGGCCCTCGGTGGCGAGCGCGCGGACGTTGCGGTCGAGGTACTTCGCCCCCATGTTGTCGAGCACGACGTCGGCACCGTGGCCGTCGCCGTGGGTGCGGAGCACCTCGACGAAGTCCTCCTCGCGGTAGTCGATCGTCACGTCCGCCCCGAGCTCGGCGCAGACCCGCAGCTTCTCCGGCGACCCGGCGGTGGTGAAGACCCGGGCGCCCAGCGCGGAGGCCAGCTGGATGGCGAAGGTGCCGATGCCGCCCGCGCCGCCGTGGACCAGCAGCTGCTCGCCGGGCTGCAGGCCCGCCACCATGAAGACGTTGCTCCACACCGTGCACGCGACCTCCGGCAGGGCGCCGCTCGTGACCAGGTCGACGCCGCCCGGCAGCGGCATCAGCTGCCCGGCGGGCACGGCGACCTGCTCGGCGTAGCCCCCGCCCGCCAGCAGCGCGCACGCCTCGTCGCCGACCGACCAGCCGGTGACGCCCTCGCCGACGGCGCTGACGGTGCCGCTGCACTCCAGGCCGAGCACGTCGCTCGCGCCGGGCGGCGGCGGGTAGAACCCCTGCCGCTGCAGCGTGTCCGCACGGTTCACCGCCGTGGCGGCGACGTCGAGCACGACCTCGCCGGGCCCGGCCACGGGGTCGGGCAGGTCGACGACGGTGAGGGCCTCGGGGCCTCCGGGCTCGGGAGCGGTGACGGCGCGCATGGTCCCCACCCTAGGCACCGGGCGGGGCCGCGCTCAGCGCACGAACTCGTCGCTGCTGTGGTCGACCGTGCTGTCGTCGGGCACCTCGAGGTCGACGTCGTCCGGGTCGGGCGCGCTCGCCGGCCGGTCCCACCCGTCGGCCAGCGCCTGGGCCCGCCCGGCCAGCCGCTCGAGCTCCTCGGGGCCGGCGTCGGCGCACCCCGCCGCCCGGCCGAGCAGGAAGGCGGTCACGGGCCCGGCGCCCGGGTGCACGGTGCGACTCGCGGCGTCGACCAGGTCGGCGACGAGGCCCTCGTCGACCTCCGCGTCGACGTCGAGCACGTCGGACAGCTCGTCGATCCAGTCGTGCAGGTTCACCCGGTCACTGTGACCCCGCCCCCCGCGCCGCCGCAAGGGTCCGCGCCGCGCGTCGTACGCCGTGCCCGACGGTGGTCAGTCGGCCCGCAGGCCGCGCAGGTCGGCCCAGGTGTCCACGTCGACGGCCTCGTCGCGCTCGGCGGTGACGGCGGCGAGGTCGAGGGGCGCGAGGAGGCGGTGGAGCGCGGCGCCGTGGCGCTCCTCACGGGGCGGGGCGACGGCGTCGAGGCGGACGAGGTCGACGACGCCGGCGAGCTGCCGGCGGCCGGGCTCGCCCGGCGTGGGCCCGGGCTCGTGCAGGAACGCACCGTCGCGGCCCGTCGCCGCGGCTCGCAGCCGGGCGAAGGTGTGCGCCCCGACGCGCGGCATGTCGACGGCCAGCACGCCGAGCAGGCGGGGTCGTCGCGCCAGCGCGTCGCGGCCCGCGAGCAGCCCGGCCACGGGACCGCCGCGCGCCGGCTCCTCCACCGTGAAGGTCACCGGCCGCGTCGTGGGCACCGTCGGCCCGACCACCACGACCTCGTCGGCGTCGGCGCAGGCCGCGAGGGCGTGCTCGAGCAGGGTGCGGCCGCCGACCTCGACCGCGCCCTTGTCCGCCCCGCCCAGGCGGGCGCCGGTGCCGCCGGCGAGCACGACGACGCAGAAGCCCCGCGCGCCGTCGCCCGCGCCGCCCCCCGCGCCGCCGCCCACTGTTCCTTCCCCTGCTGCGCCACCCACGCCCGCGAGTGTGGCAGCACGCGGGTGGCACCCTGGTCCGGTGAGCGCACCCGACCGCCCCGACAGCGCCGGCACCCGCCCGGAGACCCTCACCGTCACCCTCGTGCAGGCCGCCGCCGCGCTGGAGCGGGAGGCGAACCGCGCCCGCCTCGGCGCGCTGGTGCCCCCGGGCGCCGACCTGACGGTGCTGCCCGAGGCGTTCGCGCGCGACTTCGGCCCGGTCGGCAGCGACGTCGCGCCCCACGCCGAGCCGCTCGACGGCCCCTTCGCGACCGCGCTCGCCGGAGCCGCCGAGGCGGCGGGCACCACCGTGGTGGCCGGCATGTTCGAGACCAGCGACGACCCGGCGCGGCCCTTCAACACGCTCGCGGTGCGCGGCGCGGTCGAGGCGTCCTACCGCAAGATCCACCTCTACGACTCCTTCGGCCACCGCGAGTCCGACCGCCTCAGCCCCGGCCCGCTCGAGCCCGTCGTCGTCGACGTCGCCGGCTGGCAGGTGGGCCTGATGACCTGCTACGACCTGCGCTTCCCCGAGCTCGGCCGGGCCCTCGTCGCCGCCGGCGCCGAGGTGCTCGTCGTCCCGGCCGCGTGGCTCGCCGGTCCTCGCAAGCTCGACCACTGGCGCACCCTGGCGCGGGCGCGGGCCATCGAGGACACGGCGTACGTCGTGGCGTGCGGCCAGCCGGCGCCGCGCTACACCGGCCACTCGCTGGCCGTCGACCCGTGGGGCGAGGTGCTCGTCGAGGCCGGTGACGGCGAGGAGACGGTGAGCGCCACGCTGCGCCGCGAGGTGCTCGACGAGGCCCGGTCGACCAACCCGTCGCTGGCGAACCGGCGACTGTAGCCTCACCGCCGTGTCCCGCCCTGCCGGCCGCCGTGCCGCCCCCCGACCGTCGCGCCTCGCGCGGCTGCGGGGGCACGCGCGGGCCGGCGCCGTGCCTGCCGGACCGAGTGCTCCCGCGCCGCCGGCGACCGACGAGCGGCCCTCCGGGGGCGGTGTCGAGACGGGCCTCCGGTCCTCCCCGACCACCCGAGCAGACGGGCCCGCCGTCGCCTCGACCACCCGGCGGGAGGCGCCCGCGCCCCCACCCGCGCGGGACGAGCACGACGACGAGCCCGCCTCGCTCATCCCGTCGCGCGGCGAGGTGCTGCTCGCGCGCCTGACCGCCTCGCGGCTGCCGATGGCCGGCTGGTGGGTGCTGGTGGTGGGCGGCCTCGCCGCCCTCCTGGCGACGACCGCCGGGCTGGTGCCCGACGGCGCCGCCGACCTGACCGGAGGCGTCGGCGCCGTGGCCGTCGCGACGGCCTACACCTGGGGCCTGGCGGCCCGCACCGGCGGCCGGCCCTACGTCTTCGGCGCGCTCGCGCTGGCGATGGGGGTGGTGACCCTCGTCCTCGACGCACCCGTCCTGCGCACCGGCGCCGCGGTGCTGACCTGCGTCGTCGCGGCGGTGCTGGCCGTGACCGCGACCGTGCCCGCGCGCCGCTACGCCACGGCCGTGCGGGAGGCGCTGGTCGCCACAGCCCTGGCCGCGGTGGGCGCCTTCGCGGTGGTCGGCTTCCGGCCGCAGGTCGACCTGGTCCGCTTCGAGTACGTCACCCTCGCCGCCGCCGTGCTCGGCACGGTCGCGCTGGTGTGGCGCCTCGGGGCCGGTCTGCACGGGCTGGGCCGCCGCGGCCTCCTGGTCGTGCTCGTCGGCACGGCGGTGCTCGCGCTCGTCGTGACCTACGCCGAGCTGCTGCGCCGCTACGGCACCCCGGGTCTCGTCGAGGCCGCCCTCGACGCGGTGCGCTGGCTGCGTGAGAACGCCGGCGCCGCGCCCAAGGCACTGCCGACGCTGCTCGGCGTGCCCGCGCTGGTGTGGGGCACGCACCTGCGCGCCCGCCGCCGCCAGGGCTGGTGGGTCACGGCCTTCGGCGTCGCCGCCACGGCCCGCACCGCGCAGACGCTGGTCTTCCCGGGCACGACCCTGCTCGAGGACGGGCTGAGCCTGCTCTACTCCGTCGCCCTCGGTGCGGTGCTCGGCTACCTGCTGATCCGCGTCGACCTCGCCGTCGGCGGCCCGCGCGGCAGCCGCGCCCGCCGCGAGGAGGAGCGCGGCGCGCTGCGTCCCGAGCCCCGTCGCACCCGCGCGCTGCAGTGAGGTGGCCGGCGGCGTCCCGGCTCGGCGTACCCCGCGGTAACGACTAGGTTCGCCAGCATGGCGCGCACCCAGCAGCAGGACGTCGTCGCGGAGATGGTGGCCGGCGTCGTGACCGTCGGCGTCGCGGTCGGCGACCGGGTCGCCGCGGGCGACACCGTGGTGCTGCTCGAGTCGATGAAGATGGAGATCCCGGTGCTCGCCGAGGCGCCCGGCACCGTGCTGGCCGTCAAGGTCTCGCCGGGCGACGTCGTCCAGGAGGGCGACGTGCTGGTGACGCTGGGCCCCTGAGGCCGGGTCCGCAGGGCCCCTGCGGGCCGCGCCGGTGGCAGAGGGGGCGGGATTCGAACCCGCGGTGGGTCTCCCCACGACCGCTTTCAAGGCGGTTCCGATCGGCCACTCCGGCACCCCTCCGTGCCGGCTCGGCGCCCGGGCGACCGGGGGCCGTGGGAGCCGACGCCGCCCGAGTGTACGGCGCGCCCGCCCCATCGCTCCCGCCCCGCTGCTGCGTCATGCGCTCCGCTCGCCACCGCACCGCTTCCGCACGACGCAGCCGTGGCAGCGGTGGGCCGGCGGGGAGGGTCGCGCTGTGACCCCGACCACGGCAGGGACGTGCGATGCCGGCGCGCGGTGGTGACCGCTCGCGCGGCGAGGGATGATCAGGGAGTGGCACGCACACCCGAGAGCAGCTCCGGCACCACCGACTACCGCCCGGCCCCGACCCTGGTCGCGCGCCTCTTCGGCGCCGCGGTCGCCGCGGTCGGCCTGCTGGTCTTCCTCACCACCCTCGTGGTCGCGCTGCTCGACTGGCACACCGCGGTCGTGCTGGTCGTCGCGGCCGGGGGGCTGCTGGTCGTGGCCGCCCTCGCGGCCGCCGCGACCCGGTCGGTGTCGGTGCTCCGGCTGACGCCGGAGGGCTACGTCGTGCGCCTGGTGCGCGGCGCCGGGGCCACGCGCGCCCGGTGGAGCGAAGTCGAGGACGCCGTCACCGCGCGCGTCGCCGACGCCGACTGCATCGTGCTGCGGCTGCGCGACGGGCGCTCGACGACGGTGCCGGTCGCGGTGCTCGCGGCCGACCGCGACGACGTGGTGCGCGACGTGCGGGCGCGCCTCAAGGCGGCCCGCGGCTCGCGCCGCTGAGCCGGCCCGCGGCGACGGCTCACCGACTCGGGATTCGACCCGCGCAGCGGACGCGCCGGACCTGATTCGGCAGCCGGGGGCGCGGCCTTGTAGCCTGACCGGGCTGTCGGGAGGCGTCGCCTAGTCCGGTCTATGGCGCCCGCCTGCTAAGCGGGTTTGGGGCTACAACCCCATCGAGGGTTCAAATCCCTCCGCCTCCGCCAGTGCGCCGCTCGGCGGCCCTCCGGGGCCGCCGAGCCGGCCTGTGCCCTGGTCCGCACCGTCGGGCACGAGTTGCACGTTCCTGCAGTGCAGAAACATGAGGCAGCGTCCGGGGTGCACGGAGCGCCGCCGTGACGGAGGATGGGTGTCGGCGAGGCCCGCACCCGTACGGGCCTCGGAGGGATGGAGCACCCATGACGAAGCACCTGCGCCGCATCGCGACCACCGTCGCCGCCGCCGCGCTGGCCGCCGGCCTCCTCGGAGCCGGCGCCGCCACCACCGCCCAGGCCAAGTCCGACACGAGCTGGGGTGGCTACCTCACCAGCGAGAGCGGCAAGGCTACGCAGGCGAAGGCCGACACGAGCTGGGGTGGCTACCGCGTGGCCGCCCGCTCCGACTACTACTAGGCCGACCCACCCGCGACCCGGTCACCGGGTCGCGACCCGCACGTGAGACGGGGATCCAGCCAACCCCCACATCGCTGGATCCCGGTGCCGTCCCCCCGGCCCGTCTCATGCACGAGGGCAGTGCTCCCCGCTCGGGCGGGGGCACTGCCCTCGTGTCACCTCCTGTGCCCGCGCGCGGCCGCGGACCGGTTCAGGTCGGGTCGTCCTCGGGCGCGTCCTCCTGGCCGGAGACCCCCTGGCGCCCCATCGCGTAGCCGAGCTGGAAGCGCGTCTGCGCGTCGTATTCCTCCTTGAGGTCCGCGACGTAGCCTGCGTAGGTGCGCGGGCTGACCCCGAGGCGCTTGGCGCTGGCAGGGTCGGCGTAGCCCTCGATCAGCATCCGGATGGTCATCGCGCGCTGCTCGGCGGCGATGTCCTTCATCAGCGAGGTGTCCTTCTGCGTGAAGGGGCGAGCGCGCTCCCAGGTGCGCTCGAAGAGGTCGACGAGGTAGGCGACGACCGAGGGCTCCCGGATCACGAGCGCGGAGCTCAGTCCGAGGTGGCCCGGGATCACCGCCACCTGCCGGTCGACGACGATGAGGCGGTTGAAGAACTCGTCGAGGGTGCGCACCTCCGCGCCGCGCGCGCTGACGGCGGCGACGTAGGCGTGCGTGATCGAGCTGCGCCGCGCGGCGTGCTGGTAGAGCGTGCGCATCCGCACGCCGCGGTCGAGCGCCGCGGTGTCGCGCTCGGCGGCCAGCTCGAGCGTCGGCCGGTCGCGCCCGGTCTGCGGCTGCGCGGTGAGCAGCTCCTCCTCGGCGTCGGCGACGACGCCGGCGATGTAGGGGTTGATCGCCTCGCCCCGGACCTCGGTGAAGGGTCCCTGCGCCGGCTGGGGCGTACGCCGCCACGTCTGCCCGAGGGCCCCGAACGACTTGGCCCACTGAGCCGACTCGACGAGCAGCTCGGCACCCTCCTGGCCCATCGGGGCCACCACGCGGGCCGAGACGGTGGAGGGGTCGACGGCGGTCCAGGTCTCGCGGGCGGCGTCGTTGCTCAGCAGCCCGAGGCGCACCAGCAGGTCGAGCGCGGGCCGGTCGGGGCCGCCGTCGACCACGCGGGGGTCGTCGACGCGCAGCCCGCCGGAGCGCAGCACGTCCTCGTAGAGCGCCGAGGCGTCACCGTCGAGGAGCCGTCGCTCCTCCGGCCCGAACTGCACCGCACCCTCCTCCGGCCGGGCCCCGCTGCGGGCCCGCCACCCGGGCGCATCATGGCACGCCGGCCCTCGGCGGCCGGGCACGCACGAGAGCCCCGCTGCCGGGCGGCAGCGGGGCCCTCGCCATCGTGCTGGGTCGTGCTGGGTCGTGCTGGGTCGTGCTGGGTCGTGCCGGGTGCGTCAGGCGTCGAGGCGCGCGCGGAGCCCATCGAGCTCGGTCCACAGCACGGCGGGCAGCTGCTCGCCGAACTTCTCGAACCACTCCTGGATCTGCGGCAGCTCGGCTCGCCACTCCTCGGGGTCGACCGCGAGGGCGGCGCGCAGCTCCTCCTCGGTCATGTCGAGGCCCTCGGTGTCGAGCGACTCCGGGGTCGGCACGTGGCCGATGGGGGTCTCGACCGCGGCGGCCTGACCGTCGATGCGCTCGACGACCCACTTCAGCACGCGGCTGTTCTCGCCGAAGCCCGGCCACAGGAAGCCGCCGTCCTCGTCGCGGCGGAACCAGTTGACGTAGAAGATCTTCGGCAGCTTGGCGGCGTCGTTGTCCTTGCCGACGGTGATCCAGTGGTCGAAGTAGTCGCCGGCGTTGTAGCCGATGAAGGGCAGCATCGCCATCGGGTCGCGGCGCACCACACCGACCGCGCCGATCGCGGCGGCGGTGGTCTCCGAGGAGAGCGTCGCGCCGAGGAACGTGCCGTGGGTCCAGTCACGGGCCTCGAAGACCAGCGGCACGGTGGTCTTGCGGCGACCACCGAAGAGGATGGCGTCGATCGGCACGCCGCGCGGGTCGTCGTACTCGTCGGCGAGGATGTCGCACTGCTTGATCGGGGTGCAGTAGCGGCTGTTGGCGTGACTGGAGAGCTCGTCGGACTCGGGCGTCCACGGCTCCCCCTTCCACGAGGTGGCGCGGGCGGGCGGGTTCTCGAGGCCCTCCCACCACACGTCGCCGTCCTCGGTGAGGGCGACGTTGGTGAAGACCGAGTTGCCCTTCTCGATGGTGCGCATCGCGTTGGGGTTGGTGTGGTAGTTGGTGCCCGGGGCGACGCCGAAGAAGCCGTACTCGGGGTTGACCGCCCACAGCCGGCCGTCCTCGCCGACGCGCATCCAGGCGATGTCGTCGCCGAGGGTCTCGACCTTCCAGCCCGGGATGGTCGGCTCGAGCATCGCCAGGTTGGTCTTGCCGCAGGCGCTGGGGAAGGCCGCGGCGATGTACTTCACGACGCCCTCGGGCGAGGTGAGCTTGAGGATCAGCATGTGCTCGGCGAGCCAGCCCTCGTCGCGGGCCATCACCGAGGCGATGCGCAGCGCGTAGCACTTCTTGCCCAGCAGCGCGTTGCCGCCGTAGCCGGAGCCGAAGGACCAGATCGCGCGCTCCTCGGGGAAGTGCACGATGTACTTCGTGTCGTTGCACGGCCAGGCGACGTCGGCCTGGCCCTCCTCGAGCGGCATGCCGACCGAGTGCAGCGCGGGCACCCAGGCGACGTCCTGGCCGGCGGCGTCGAGCTCCTCCATGCGGCGGAGCACGTGGGTGCCCATGCGGGCCATGACGCGCATCGAGACGGTGACGTAGGCCGAGTCGGTGATCTCGACGCCGAACATCGGCTTCTCGGCCTCGAGGTGGCCCATGACGAAGGGGATGACGTACATCGTGCGGCCCTTCATGCAGCCGGCGTAGAGCCCGCGCATGAGGTCCTTCATCTCGTCGGGGTCCATCCAGTTGTTGGTGGGCCCGGCGTCCTTCTCGTCGACGCTGCAGATGTAGGTCCGGTCCTCGACCCGCGCGACGTCGATCGGGTCGCTCGCGGCGTGGAAGGAGTTCGGCTTGATCTCCGGGTTGAGCCGGGTGAAGGTGCCGGTCGCCACCAGGGCGTCCGTCAGCTCCTTCCACTCGGCGTCGTCACCGGTGCACCAGTGGATGCGGTCCGGCTGCGTCAGCTCGGCGACCTCGGTGACCCACGCCAGGATGCCCTGGTGGGTGGTCGGCGCCTGCGGCTGTGCCTTGGTCTGGGCGGTCATGCCTGGGGGTCCCTCTCGCGCGTTCGCGGAGGTGGGAGCGAGCCGTCGGAGAGGACGGCCGTGCCCGCCTCCGGCCGTCGAGCGTATCGACGGAGCTGTCGTGGAGTCGTGTGTGTGGCCGGCCGGCTCCGTCGCCGCCCGGCGTTTGTCGCCGGGTGACAGGTCGCCCCAGGGACCCTGGCCCCGGGAGCTCCAGGACCTGCTCTCTGCGACGACCGGGGACCCGGTGTCGCGAGGGTACGCCCTGCCCCCGGGGGCACCTATTGGATCGTTCACAGGTGTGACCCAGGTCGCAGGGAGCGTGTCCTGGCAGCGATCCGGGCCGTGCGCGCGGCTGAGGCGGCGCCGGTCGTCAGCGGGTGGCCGCGAGGTCGACGAGGCGCTGCACCAGGTCGTACGCCGCGGGCTTGTCGAGCCCGCTCAGCCGCAGCGAGGTGCCCCGGAGGTCGGCCTCGCCGGGCAGCAGCGCGACCAGGTCGCCGCCCGTCGTCGTCAGCGCCAGCCGGCTGTCGCGGGCGCGCGCGGCGTCGAGGGCCTCCGCGACCGCGTCGGCCGGGGCCACCTCGACCTCGACGAACCACGCGTCGGCGACCGTGTCGAGGTCGGTGCGGGCGGCGGTCAGCGTGAGCGGCCGGGCCCCGGGGTCGAGCTGGTAGGGCAGCGCCGACTCGTTCCAGCACAGCCGCTGCCCGCCGGCGTCGGGCGTGCACGAGGGCCGCACGAAGACCTCGCGGCCGACCCCCACGGCGGCCTCGACGTCGTCGGTGAGCTCGGGGCGGGCGGAACCGAGGGCGCCCGCGTCGTCGGTCGGCCGCCCGGCGTCCGCCGTCGCCACCGGCGTGCCCGGCAGCGCGGAGGGCCGGTCGGGCCGCTCGGAGGTGGGCGCGCCGGCGCCCCCGGTGCACCCGGCGAGCAGCGCCGTCGCGACCGCGACGGCGGCGAGCAGCGGCACACGGCGTGGGGGCACCGCTCGATCCTGCCGCGCGCCGGCCCCGATTTCACGCGGGCTGACCTCCCCGCTATGCTCGTCGGGTCCTCACGGACGGGCGCCTGTAGCTCAACGGATAGAGCATCTGACTACGGATCAGAAGGTTTGGGGTTCGAATCCCTACAGGCGCGCTGCAGAAGCCGCTGGTCTACTCCCCCGATGACCTGCGGCTTCTGCTCTTTCCTGGCGCTCCTCGACCACGACCCCGTCGCGGGTGGTCAGGTGGCCTCGACCAGGACCGCGTCGAGCGGTCGGTCGCCGCCGAGCAGCGTGAGCGTGTTGGTCAGGCGGAGCACCGTCAGCACGGAGGCGCCGGCGGAGGCCAGCTCGAGGCGGCCGCCGGCGGCACGCATGCGCTTGAAGGCCCGGATGAGCACCCCGAGGGCCGACGAGTCCAGCAGGCCCACCGCACCGAGGTCGAGGACGAGCGTGCTCCACGGCTCGACGCTGCGCTGCAGCGCCGACTCCAGGAGCGCGGCGCTCGACATGTCGAGGTCTCCGCGCAGCGGCAGCACGTAGCAGGTCGCGCCGTGGGCGTGGACCGGGCGGAGCTCGCCGACGTGGCCGAGGTCGGGGTAGGCAGGGCGGGACGGCATGCGGCACCTCCGCTGGGTGCGGGCCCGCAGCCGAGTCCGCGGCAGACGGCGGTCGCCTACTGGCTCCAGCCTGCCGGGCCGACCTCAGGCCACCCCGGTGGGTGGCAGCAGTTCTGACCTCTCCTCCCCGCAACGTCGGCTCAAGGTGCGGGCAGGCCGGCCACGCGGGGTACCTGCCTCGCGTGGGCAAGAAGGAGCAGCAGTACACCGACCCGGAGATGCGCCAGCGGGTGAAGGAGGAGATCCAGGCCTCCGACAAGGGCGGCCGGCCCGGGCAGTGGTCCGCGCGCAAGTCGCAGCTGCTCGTCCAGGAGTACGAGCGGCGCGGCGGCGGCTACCGCGGGGAGAAGTCGGAGGGGGCGAAGGACCTCGAGCGGTGGACCGAGGAGGACTGGCAGACCCAGGACGGCTCGGCTCGCGCCCGCGACGGGGACGAGACCAAGCGCTACCTGCCGAAGAAGGCGTGGGACGAGCTCAGCCCCGCCGAGAAGCGGAGGACCGAGAAGGCCAAGCGCGAGGGGTCGAAGGAGGGCGAGCAGTTCGTCGACAACACCGACGGCGCCAAGAGCGCCCGCAAGCGCGCGCACGTGCCCATCCGGGACTACGACGAGCTCACCGCGAAGGACGTGGCGAAGCGGGTGCGCGACCTCGACGCCGACGGGCTCGCCGCGGTCGAGCGGCACGAGCGCGACCACGACGGGCGCAAGACGGTGCTCGACGCGGTCGCGCGTGCCCGGCGCCGGGCGGGCTGACCCGCCCCGCCGGGCAGGACCCCGTCAGTCGCGCGCGGTCGAGCGGGGCGCGCCGTACAGCAGGTCGCGGTAGTCGGGGTGCCGGTCGATCCAGCCCTTGATGAACGGGCAGATCGCGAGCACCCGCCGTGTCCCCTCGGTGCGCACCGTGTCGAGCCCGGTGCGGGCCAGGGCCGAGCCGACCCCGTGGCCCTCGAAGCGCGCCGGCACCTCGGTGTGGGTGAAGACGTAGAGCTGGTCGGTCAGCTGGTACTCCGCGAAACCGGCCAGCTCGCCGTCGATCCACGCCTCGAAGCGGTGCTCGGCGGCGTTGTGCTGCGTCTCGACCTGGGCCACGACCGCAACCTACCCCGCGGCGGCCGGCTGCGGCGCGGGCCTCAGGTGTGCACCGGGCTGCCGCCGGTGACCGCGATGACCTCGCCGGTGACGTAGCTGGACTCGGCCGAGGCGAGGAAGACGAACGCGGTGGCGACCTCTGCCGGCTGCCCGGCGCGTCCCAGCGGCACCTGGCTGCCGAAGCCCTCGACCTTCTCCTCGGGCATCGTCGCCGGGATCAGCGGCGTCCAGATCGGACCCGGAGCGACCGCGTTGACGCGGATGCCGTCGGCCGCGACCGACTGCGCCAGGCCGCGGGTGAAGTTCACGATCGCCGCCTTCGTGGTGGCGTAGTCGAGCAGCTCGGGCGAGGGCGAGCTCGCCTGCACCGAGGTGGTGTTGATGATCGACCCGCCGCGCGGCAGGTGGGGGAGGGCCTCGCGGCTCAGCCAGAACATTGCGTAGACGTTGGTCTTCAGCACCCGGTCGAGCTGCTCGGTAGTGATGTCGGCCAGGCCGCCGGGCTGCGCCATCTGGTAGGCCGCGTTGTTGACCAGCACGTCGAGCCCGCCCAGCTCGTCGACGGTGCGGCGCACGAGCTCGCGGCAGAAGTCCTCGGAGGTGAGGTCACCGGGCACGACCAGCGCTCGCCGGCCGGCCGCCTCGACGAGCTCCGCCGTACGCCGGGCGTCGTCCTCCTCCTCCGGCAGGAAGGTGATCGCCACGTCGGCGCCCTCCCGGGCGAAGGCGAGCGCGACCGCGCGCCCGATGCCGGAGTCGCCACCAGTGATGAGAGCGACCCGGTCGGCCAGCTTGCCGGTGCCGCGGTAGGACTCCTCGCCGTGGTCGGGCTCGTCGCCCAACCGCTCGGTCACCGAGCCCGGCGACCCCGGCGCGGGCAGCTGCTCGCCCTCCGTGTCGGGCTGCCCGTGCTGGCGCTGCGGGTCGGTCGTCGCGGGCTCGTGCGGCTCGTGCTCGGACACGTCGGTGCTCCTGCTGGTCGCGGTCGGGACCCCGCCCCGTACCCCGGGCCGAGGCCCGTCACCGGCGCCGGCCTTGCCCGGACGCGCGCTCTCACCCGTGGGGGTGCGCCCCGGCCGCTGCGTCGGTGCCGCCCAGCGCGTAGGCGTGCGGGTCGGGGGCGAAGCGCACCACCTCGGGCGCGCCGCCCGCGACGGTGCGGCCCGCGACGCGGGTGGCGGCCGTCAGGCTGGCGCAGCCCTGGCCGGCGCCGACGCGGCGCAGCCCGGCAAGGTCGCCCGCACCCCAGCGCCCGAGGGCGTCGGGACGCAGGGAGGGGTACATCACCTGGCGGGCGTCGCCGACGTGGCCGAGCCCGACGGCGTGGCCGACCTCGTGCAGCAGCAGGGTGCCGAGGGTCTGGCCGGGGCCGAAGCGCGCCGGCGCGCGGAAGGTGCGGTCGAGCACCACGCCGCCGCGGTCGAAGACGCCGACCGAGCCGTCGGAGGTCATCCGGCCGCCCGAGCCTCCGATGCCGACGACGCCGCCCGCGAGCCGGCGCACCTGGCGCGGCGTGGCCCAGGCGATGGTCAGGCTGGTGCGCGGGGCGTAGCGCGCGCGGCGCACGTCGTTGAACGGGATGGCGGTGGTCCGCCCGGCGTAGCGGAAGCGCAGGCCCGACGCCTCGGCGATCCGGCGGAACGTGCCGTGCACCGCCCGCACGCCGCCGGCGGGCGCGCCGGTCGGGTTCACGCGGTAGGTGAGCGGCGAGCAGGGGTCGTAGCGGAAGCCGCGCAGCAGCGGGCGCCACGCCGTCGGCGACCCGGCGCCGCTCCAGCCGAGCGTGACCTCGACGGGTGAGGCGAGCGCAGTCGTCACGGCGTCGAGCACGACGCCGACGAGGGCGCCGAGCAGGCCGAGCGGCAGCACCGCCTCACGACGCTCCACCGTCGTCACGAGGGTGCCGCGCCACGCCCACCACGTCGGCACCGGCAGCCGGAAGCTCCCGTCGTCCGCGGTCGTGACGGCCGGGCCCATCGGCAGCAGGCCGTTCGGCGTGCGCAGGTGCAGCCGCACGCGCCGGTCCTCCCCGACGCCGGCGACCGCGCCGGCCACCGTGCCGGTCACGGCCAGGCCCTGCCCGACCCGGACGAGGCTCGTCGCGGGCGAGGTCAGGTCCACGGTCGCGGGCAGGTGGTCCGGCTCCGCGGCCGCCGCGGGTCCGGCGTGCGCCGTGGTCGTGAGGAGGGCGGCGATGAGGGTGGCGGTGGTCGCGAGCCGGGTGGTCCGGCGGGCGCGCAGGGGCACGGGGGCTCCAGGGGAGGGCGAGGTGGACGGGGGGTTCCGCCGTCCCGATCGGCCGTCGCGGGGGCAGCCTGAGCGGAACCGGACGAGACCACCTCGCGGGGTGGAGCGGGCTGGGACGATGGGGCACGTGAGCACCTCGACCTCCCGCCCGACCGGAACGCGCCTGCCCGAGCCCCGTCTGCCGGAGGGCCCCGTCGACCTGGGCCTGGTCGTCGTCGACATGGACGGCACGCTGCTCGACGGCGAGGGCCGGGTGCCGGACGGCCTCTGGCCGCTGCTCGAGCGGCTCCGCGCCCGCGACGTCGTCTTCGCGCCGGCCAGCGGCCGTCAGCTCGCCACGCTGCAGGCGACCTTCGACCGCCTCGGCGACGACCTGGTCGTGATCGCCGAGAACGGCGCCTTCGTCGTGCGCGGCGACGAGGAGGTCTCCTCCACGGTGCTCGACCACGCCGTGGTGCACGAGGTGGTGCGGGCGATGCGCGAGCACGCCGCTGGCGGTCACGACGTCGGCGTGGTCGTGTGCGGCAAGCGGTCGGCCTACGTCGAGAGCGCCGACCCGCACTTCCGCGAGCAGGCGGGCCGCTACTACGCCCGCCTGGAGCAGGTGGCCGACCTGGTGGCGGTCGACGACGAGGTGCTCAAGGTGGCCGTCTTCGACCCCACCGCGGTCGCCGAGCACACGGCTCCCGCCCTCGAGCGCTTCCGCACGACCCACCAGGTGGTCGTCTCGGGCCACCACTGGGTCGACGTCATGGACGCCGCGACCAGCAAGGGGGTGGCGCTGCGCCGGCTGCAGGAGACGCTCGGCGTCGGGCCCGAGCGCACCGCGGCGTTCGGCGACTACCTCAACGACCTCGAGATGGTGGGCGAGGCCGAGCACTCCGTGGCCGTCGCGAACGCCCACCCCGAGGTGCTTGCCGCCGCGCGCTGGGTCGCGCCGAGCAACCTCGAGCGCGGCGTGCTCGTCGCGCTCGAGACGATGCTGGGGGAGGTCTCGAGACGGGCCTGACGACCCTCCTCGGCCACCCCGCAGGTCAGTCCTGGTCCTCGACCTCCGCGATGTGCACGACGGCGTCGCCGGAGTTGACCAGCGGTGCCTCGGTGCGGCCGACGACGACGCCGTCGCGGTCGGCGTGCACGAGCCGCACCCGCTTGCCGAAGGAGTCGAAGAGCCCGCCGAGGCGGTCGCCCTGGGCGACCCGCTGGCCGAGCTCGGCCTCGAGGTGGAGCATGCCCGTGCCGCGCGCGCGGACCCAGCCGCTGCGCCGCGAGCGCAGGCTGGGCGTGGGGGGGTCCTCGGCGAGCGGCTCGGTCATGCCGAGGGCGGCCAGCACCCGGCGCACCCCCCGCACGCCGGCGTCGACCGCCCACGGGTCCATCCGCCACGCCTCGCCGCCCTCGTAGAGCAGCACGGCGGCGCCGCGCTCGCGCGCGGCGTGGCGCAGCGAGCCGTCGCGCAGCCGTGCGTGCAGCGTCACCGGGGCGGCGAAGGCGGCCGCGAGGTCGCGGCAGCGCGGGTCGTCGAGGTCGGTGCGCACCTGCGGGAGGTTGGAGCGGCGGTCGGAGCCGGTGTGCAGGTCGATGCCGACCTCGCACTTGGCGACCACCTCGGTCATCACCAGGTGGGCGATCCGCCCGGCGAGCGAGCCGCGCGCCGAGCCGGGGAAGGAGCGGTTGAGGTCGCGGCGGTCCGGCAGGTAGCGGTCACCCGTCATGAAGCCGAGCACGTTGACGATCGGCAGCGCGATCAGCGTGCCGCGCAGCGCCTTCGGGTCGAGGTCGGCCAGCACCTGCCGCACCACCTCGACGCCCACCGCCTCGTCGCCGTGGATCGCGGCGTCGACCCACACCGTCGGGCCGTCCTCGCGGCCGTGCAGCACCCGCACGGGCAGGTCGACCTCGGCGCCGGTGACGAGCCGGGTGATCGGCAGCGACAGCGCTTGCTCGCGGCCCGCGCGCACGCGCACCGAGCCGATCTCGAAGGACGGGCGCGCCACCTAGCGGCCCCGGTTGCGACGACGCAGGGCCAGCGGCGGGCGACCACCGGCGTACGACCGGGAGGGGTCGACGACGTAGCCCTGCCGCAGCGCCTCGCGGCCCACGAGCATGCGGAAGCCCATCTCGTCGCGGCGGCTCAGCGTCACCTCGGCGGTGACGGTGCGCCCGACCAGCGTCAGCGCCATCGGCACCACGAGCCGGACCTCGGTGTGGCCGGAGGACGAGCGCACCTCCCGCTCGTCGAGCACGCGTGCCTCGGTCTCCACGGCGTCGTCGTCGCTCGCCTGCCAGGGGTGGACGGAGAAGCGGACCCACCGCTCGCCGTCGCGGGTGGTCTCCTGCACGTCGAAGGCGTGGAGCGCCGAGGTGCGCGCGCCGGTGTCGATCTTCGCCTTCACCCACGGCACCCCGACCTCGGGCAGGCCGACCCACTCCCGCCACCCCGTGAGGGTGTAGGAAGGGTCTGCCAGCGTCGTCGTCGCCACCGTGGCTCCTCTCCGTCCGCCGGGGGTGGGTGCGGGGGCCGAGGCCCCCGAGGGAGACATGAAGCTCGCCATCCTGTCCCGCGCGCCCCGCTCGTACAGTACGCAGCGCCTCCGGACCGCCGCCCTCGACCGGGGCCACCACGTCAAGGTGCTCAACACCCTGCGCTTCGGCATCGACCTCTCCGGCGACGAGCCCGACCTGCAGTTCCGCGGCAAGCACCTGTCGCACTACGACGCGGTCCTGCCGCGCATCGGCAACTCGGTGACCTACTTCGGCACCGCGGTGGTGCGGCAGTTCGAGCAGATGGACGTCTACACGCCCAACACCTCGTGGGGCATCGCCAACTCCCGCGACAAGCTGCGCGCCACCCAGATCCTCTCGCGTCACGGCATCGGCATGCCGGCCACGACCTTCGTGCGCGACCGCGCCGACGTGATCCCCGCGATCGAGCGGGTCGGCGGCGCCCCGGTCGTCATCAAGCTGCTCGAGGGCACCCAGGGCATCGGCGTGATCCTCGCCCCCGACATCAAGGTCGCCGAGGCGATCATCGAGACCCTGCAGAGCACCCGGCAGAACGTGCTGATCCAGCACTTCGTGTCGGAGTCCAAGGGTCGCGACATCCGCGCGCTCGTCGTCGGCGACCGGGTCGTGGCAGCCATGCGGCGGGTGGCGAAGGGCGACGAGTTCCGCTCCAACGTGCACCGCGGCGGGTCGGTCGAGGCCGTCCACCTCGACCCCGACTTCGAGAAGGCGGCGGTGCGCTCGGCGCAGATCATGGGTCTGCGCGTCGCCGGCGTCGACATGCTCGAGGGCAACGACGGGCCGCTCGTCATGGAGGTCAACTCCTCGCCGGGCCTCGAGGGCATCGAGACCGCCACGGGGCTCGACGTGGCGGGCGCGATCATCGACTTCGTCGACAACCAGGTCGCCTTCCCCGAGATCGACGTGCGCCAGCGGCTCACGGTGTCCACCGGCTACGGCGTCGCCGAGATCGTGGTGCTCGAGGCCTCCGACCTCGTCGGCAAGGCGCTGGGCGACTCGGGCCTGCGCGAGCGCGACGTCAGCGTGCTGACCCTCCACCGGGGCACGACGGTGATCCCGAACCCGGCGGCCCGCCACGTGCTCGAGGCCGGCGACCGGCTGCTGTGCTTCGGCAAGCTGGAGGAGATGCGCTCGATGATCCCGAGCCGCCGCCGTCGCTCGCGCAAGGTGAAGAAGCTGCCCAAGGAACCGATCCACGACGCCCCCGCCGGCTGAGCGGACCCGGCCGAGCGGCCGCTCGGTCACCCCGCCGGGTGGGATCTGCGATCGGACCCATCCGACGCGGCGGGGGTGTCGAACACCCCGTGGCGGCCCGCCCCATCACCACGAGGGGTGAACGATCACCTGCCGGGGGTGAGGCGCGGGCTGCCCTCGGGGCGCGCGGGTCCGTGCGCGCGACGGGGTCGCACGACGAGGCCGCACCTCACCCGTCGCGCCCGCCGCGCGCCTCGACGTACGCCGTGAGGTCGGCGTCGGCGGCCTCCACCAGGCCCGCCACCTCGCCGCCGTCGCAGGTGAGCAGGCCGACGACCAGCCGCTCGCCGTCGCGGGCGAGCAGCCGCCAGTGGCCGCCGGAGGCCTCCCAGCGCTGCACCTGCTCGAGCGGGGTGTCCACGCCGCGCATCGTGCCACCCGAGGTGCCCCCGCGCCCCTCACCGGCGGGGGGACGGCTCGCGGCGCTCGCCGTGCCAGTAGGCGAGGCGGCCGCGTCGCGCGACGGCGCGCAGGCGCCGCTCGGTCTCGCGGCGCACCGGGTCGGGCACGGCGAGCAGCAGGGTGTCGCCGGAGCGCAGCGTCGTGTGGGCGTCGGGCACCAGCACGCGTCCCTCGCGGTGCACCAGCGCGAGCGCGGCCTCCGGGGGCAGCCGCAGGTCGGTGACGTATAGGCCGGCCATCTGCGAGCCCTGCGGGACCTCGAGCTGCAGCAGCGCCGCCGACATCCCCTCGAGCGGCGCCGACTCCACCGCCAGGTCGAGCGGTGACGTCGCGACGGCGACACCGGTGCGCCGCGCGAGCCACGGCAGGGTCGGCGCCTGCAGCAGGGTGAAGACGACGACGAGCACGAAGACCACGTCGAAGATGCGGGTGGCGGAGGGCAGGCCCTGCGCGACGGGGATGGTCGCCAGCACGATCGGCACGGCGCCGCGCAGCCCCGCCCAGGAGAGGAAGACCTGCTCGCGCCAGGGCAGGCGGGCCCACACGCTGCACACCGCCACCGCCAGGGGGCGCGCGACGACGGTGAGGGCCAGGCCGACCGCGGCCGCCGGGAGCAACGCGTCGAGCAACCGTGCGGGGCTGGCCAGCAGCCCGAGCAGCACGAAGAGCGCGATCTGGGCCAGCCACGCCAGGCCTTCGGCGAAGCCCAGGCTGGCCTGGTGGTGGGGCAGCCGGCTGTTGCCGAGCCACAGCCCGGCGACGTAGACCGCCATGAGCCCGGACCCTCCGAGCAGCGCCGCGCCGGAGAAGGCCAGCAGCAGCCAGGTGAAGGTGGCGAGGGGGTAGAGCCCCGACGACGGGAGGGCCCCGCGCCGCAGTGCCGTCGCGCCGACCGCGCCGGCGGCGAGGCCGACCCCCACGCCCAGCACGACCTGGAGCACCAGCTGACCGGCGATCGCCCATCCCGAGGCGGTCTCCCAGGCGTCGGAGGCCACCAGCGTGACCAGGATGATCACCGGCGGGTCGTTGAGCCCCGACTCGGCCTCGAGCGTGGCGCGCAGCCGCGGTCGCACCGGCAGGCGGCGCAGCACCGAGAAGGTCGCGGCGGCGTCGGTGGAGCCGACGACGGCGCCGAGCAGCAGCGCGGTGCGCCAGTCGACGTCGAGCAGCGCGTGGCTCAGCACGGCGGTCACCGCGACGCTCACCGCGACGCCGACGGTCGCGAGCAGGCCGGCGAGGCCCAGGACCGGCCGCATTACCGACCACCGGGTGGACAGCCCGCCCTCGCCGATGATCACCGCGAGCGCGAGGGTGCCGAGCACCGTCGTCAGGGCCGCGTCCTCGAAGGGCAGCCCGAGCCCCGACTCGCCGAGCGCGAGCCCGATGGCGAGGTAGAGCAGCAGGCTCGGCAGCCCGGCCCCGACAGAGAGCCGCACGGCCAGCACGCCGACGAGCAGCACCAGCGACCCGGCGAAGACCGCCATGTCGAGGTCGAGGCCCGCGTAGTCACCCACCCCTCCAGCGTGCCGCGACGACCGCCCCGACCCGATGGGGTCTCCTCCCCACAGTGTGCGGGCCGGGCCGGGCACTGCTGGGCGGGTGCGGCGTGCGGAGCACCGGACGGGTCAGGGCGCGCTGGTCGGTGACCAGCTCGCTGCTGACGCGCGTGGCCGCGGCCAACCTCCTCGTCTACGGCGCGGGGGCGGTCGCGCTCGCCACCGGGCCCGTCGCCGTGCCCCGCGACCCCGAGCCGGGGTCGGTCGTGCTGCTGGTGCTCGGGGTGCTCGTGCTCACCGGCGTCGTCGCGCTGCTCCTCGGCCCGACCCTGCGCGCGCTCGACCAGGTCGTCGAGGCGCTCGACCTCACCGGCGCGGCCGGACGCGTGCCCGTGCCGCGCCCGCGGGAGGCGGCGCGGCTGGCGACGGCGGTCGACGAGCTGCTCGACCGCGTCGAGCGGGCGCAGGCCGACCGCGCACTGGCGGTGACCGACGCCGAGGAGGCCGAGCGCGCCCGCATCGCCCAGGACCTGCACGACGGCGTCGGGCAGTCGCTCACCGCGGTGCTGCTCGAGCTCGCCGCGGCCGAGCGGTCGATGGCGCCCGAGGAGCGCGCCGCCGTCGCCGCCGCGCGCGAGGGGGTGCGGGCGGCGCTCGAGGAGGTGCGCGTGGCCGCCCGTCGGCTGCGGCCCCACGTGCTGGAGGACCTCGGCCTGCGCAGCGCCCTGGTCGCCCTCACCACCGACCTCTTCGCCGCGACCGACGTCGCGGTCCACCGCGCGGTCGTGCCCGGCCTCCCCGCGATGTCGGAGGCCACCGAGCTGGTCGTCTTCCGCGTGGCGCAGGAGGCCCTGACCAACGTGGCGCGCCACGCCGACGCCCGCACGGTGCGGCTGCGCCTCGGCCCCGTCGGCGCCCACGTCGAGCTCGTGGTCGAGGACGACGGCCGCGGCGTCGACCCGGCGGCACCCGCCACCCAGGGCACCGGGCTGCGCGGCATGGCCGAGCGCGCCGCCGGCGTCGGCGGCAGCCTGAGCGTCACGCGGCGCGAGGGCGGTGGCACGCGGGTGCGGCTGCTGGTGCCGGCCGCGCCCCCGGCTGCGGCCCCGACCGCGGCCCCGGAGGGCGGCCGGTGAGCGCGACGCGGGCCCGCACCGACCCGGGGCGGCCGGCCCGGGTGGTCCTGGCCGACGACCACGCGCTGGTGCGCCGCGGCGTGCGCCTGATCCTCGACGCCGAGCCCGACCTCGAGGTGGTCGCCGAGGTCGGCGACGGCCGCGCGGCCCTCGACGTGCTGCGCACGGTGCCGGCCGACCTGCTCCTGCTCGACGTCGCGATGCCCGTGATGACCGGGCTGCAGGCGGCCCGCGAGGTGCAGCGCCGCGGGCTGCAGGTGACCGTGCTGATGCTCTCGATGCACGACAACGAGCAGTACTTCTTCGACGCGCTGCGTGCCGGGGCCGCGGGCTACGTGCTCAAGGCCGCCGCCGACCGCGACCTCCTCGAGGCGTGTCGGGCGGCGCTGCGCGGCGAGACGTTCCTCTACCCCGGCACCGAGCGCGCCCTGGTGCGCGAGTGGGTGGCGCGCGAGCGCCGCGGCGAGCGGCACGCCCCCGCGCTGCTCACGGCCCGCGAGGACGAGGTCGTCAAGCTCGTCGCCGAGGGCCACAGCACCCGCGAGATCGCCCGGCTGCTCGTCATCTCGCCGCGCACCGTGGAGCGCCACCGGGAGAACGTGCTGCGCAAGCTCGGCCTGCGCGACCGCACCGAGCTGACGAGGTACGCCGTGCGCGTGGGACTGATCGAGCCCTAGCGGGGCGCGGCTCGGCACCCCGGGAATGGAAGAACCGCCCGGTGGTCTCGGGTCCACCGGGCGGTTCGAGCACCACTGTAGCCCGCGGTCCCGGCCGTTGTCAGGGTTTCCGCCTCAAGATCGGCTCAAGGAGCGCGCGGGCCGGTCGGGCGCCGGCCTCAGGCCCGCTTCGCCAGCCGCAGCCAGGTGTCCACCACGGTGTCGGGGTTGAGCGACATCGACTCGATCCCCTGGTCGAGGAGCCAGTCGGCGAGGTCGGGGTGGTCGGAGGGGCCCTGGCCGCAGATGCCGACGTACTTCCCCTGCGCCTTGCAGGCCTCGATCGCGCGGCTGAGCATGTGGAGCACCGCCGGGTCGCGCTCGTCGAAGCCCTCGGCCACGAGGCCGGAGTCGCGGTCGAGGCCGAGCGTCAGCTGGGTCATGTCGTTCGAGCCGATGGAGAAGCCGTCGAAGTGCTCGAGGAACGCCTCGGGGATCACCGCGTTGGACGGCACCTCGCACATCATCACGACCCGCAGGTCGCCCTCCCCGCGGCGCAGGCCGTGCTCGCCGAGCAGGCGGATCACGCCCTCGGCCTCCTTCACCGTGCGGACGAAGGGGATCATCACCTGCACGTTGGTCAGGCCCATCTCGTCGCGAACGTGGCGGATCGCGGCGCACTCCATCTCGAAGCACTCCGCGAAGTCGGCCGAGAGGTAGCGCGAAGCGCCCCGGTAGCCGATCATCGGGTTCTCCTCGTCGGGCTCGTAGCGCTCGCCGCCGACGAGGTTGGCGTACTCGTTGGACTTGAAGTCGCTCATCCGCACGATCACGGGCTCGGGCGCGAAGGCCGCCGCGATCATCGAGACGCCCTCAGCGACCCGCTTGACAAAGAAGTCGCGCGGGCCGGCGTACGCCGCGGTGAGCTCCTCGATCTCCTCCCGCAGGTCGTCGGGCAGGGAGGAGGGGTCCCGCTCGAGGTCGAGCAGCGCCTTCGGGTGGATCCCGATCTGGCGGTTGATGACGAACTCCAGGCGCGCGAGGCCGACGCCGGCGTGGGGCAGGCGGGAGAACGCGAAGGCCTGCTCGGGGGTGCCGACGTTCATCATGATCTTCACCGGGACCTCGGGCATCGACCCGAGCTCGGTGGTCGTGACGTCGAAGTCGAGCAACCCGTCGTAGACCAGCCCGGTGTCGCCCTCGGCGCAGGAGACCGTGACCTCGCGGCCGTCGGCGAGGTCGCGGGTCGCCGAGCCGGTGCCGACGACGGCGGGGATGCCGAGCTCGCGGGCGATGATCGCGGCGTGGCAGGTGCGCCCGCCCCGGTTGGTCACGATGGCGGCGGCCCGCTTCATGATCGGCTCCCAGTCGGGGTCGGTCATGTCGGCGACCAGCACGTCGCCGGCGGTGAACTCGTGCATCTGGTCGACCGAGGTGAGCACGCGGGCGGCGCCGGCGCCGATCTTCTGGCCGATGGCGCGGCCCTCGACGAGCACGTCCGCGCCCGCGCGCGCGTCCTTCGGCATGGCGTAGCGCTCCAGGGTGCCCGTCGCACGGGACTGCACGGTCTCGGGGCGGGCCTGGAGCACGTAGAGCCGCCCGTCGAGGCCGTCCTTGCCCCACTCGACGTCCATCGGGCGGCCGTAGTGCTCCTCGATGGTGAGTGCGTGCCGGGCCAGTTCCTCGACCTCGTCGTCGGTCAGCGAGAGCAACCGCGCGTCGGCGGGGTCGACGTCGACGAACTCCGTGGTGCGGCCGACCTCGGCGTGCTCGGTGTAGACCATCTTGGTGGCCTTGGCGCCCACGCCGCGCTTGAGCACCGCCGGGCGGCCGGCCCGCAGCGCCGGCTTGTGGACGTAGAACTCGTCGGGGTTGACCGCGCCCTGCACGACGCCCTCGCCGAGGCCGTACGCCGACGTCACGAAGACCGCGTCGTCGAAGCCCGACTCGGTGTCCACCGTGAACATGACACCCGAGGCACCGACGTCGGAGCGCACCATCCGCTGCACGCCGGCCGAGAGGGCGACGTCGGCGTGGGCGAAGCCGTGGTGCACGCGGTAGGCGATCGCGCGGTCGTTGTAGAGGGAGGCGAAGACCTCGCGGATCGCGGTCATGACCGCGTCGATCCCGCGCACGTTCAGGAACGTCTCCTGCTGCCCGGCGAAGGAGGCGTCGGGGAGGTCCTCGGCGGTGGCCGAGGAGCGCACCGCGAAGGACGGCTCCTGACCGTCCGGCACCTCGGTGCCCTCGACGAGCTGCTCGAAGGCGCGGCGCACCTCGCGCTCGAGGTCCTCGGGGAAGGGCTGGGCGACCACTGCCTCGCGGATCTCGCGCCCCACCTCGGCCAGGCGGCGGGTGTCCTCCACGTCGAGGTCGCCGAGCAGCTCGTCGATGCGCTCGGCCAGGCCGGTGTCTCCGATGAAGTGGCGGTAGGCGTCGGCGGTGGTGGCGAAGCCGTCGGGCACCCGCACCCCGAGGTCGGCGAGCTGGGAGACCATCTCGCCGAGCGAGGCGTTCTTGCCGCCGACCTGGTCGAGGTCGGCCAGGCCGAGCTCGGAGAACCAGCGGACGAGGGGGGATGCGGTCATGGCCGTCCTTCCGTGGGGGTGGTGCCGGGAGTGCTGCGCTGGGTGCTGCGGGGGGTGCTGCGGGGGGTGCTGCGCGAGGTGGTGGCGGGGGTGTGCCGGGCGCGGGCCCGCGTCTTGAGGGTCTGCAGGATCAGCGCGGAGATCTCCTCGACCGACTTGGCGCTCGAGTCGATGACGGGGAGCCGGTGGGCGTCGAGGAGGGCCCGCGCGCGGCGCAGCTCCCAGCGGCACTGCTCGGGGGAGGCGTAGCGCGAGCCCGGGCGGCGCTCGTGGCGCACGCGGCTGAGCCGGTCGACGGTCGTCGTCAGCCCGAAGGCGCGGTCGAGGTGGTCGCGCAGCGGCTCGGGGAGGTCGTCGCGCTCGAGGTCCTCGTCGACCAGGGGGTAGTTGGCGACGAACAGCCCGTGTTGGAGTGCGAGGTACATCGACGTCGGCGTCTTGCCGCAGCGTGACGGCGCGAGGAGCACCACGTCGGCCTTCTCGAGCGCGCGCAGGCTCTGCCCGTCGTCGTGCTCGATGGTGAACTCCACCGCTGCCATGCGGTTGTTGTAGCGCTGCACGTCGCGCACGCCGTGCAGGCGGGCCGCCTGCCTGATGCCGGTGCGGCCGAGGATCGACTCCACGCGCGACATGTGCAGGTCGAAGAAGTCGATGATCGGCGCCCGCGTGCGTGCCAGCTCCTGGCGCACGGCGTCCTCGGCGGCGGTGGTGAAGACGAGCGGCACGGTGCCGGCGTCGACGACCTCGTCGAGCGTGGCGACGACCTCGCGGGCGTGCTCGACGGTCGTGATGAAGGGGATCGTCGTGCGGTCGAAGACCAGGTCGGGGAACTGGATGAGCAGCGCGTTGCCCATCGTCTCCGCACTGATGCCGGTGCTGTCGGAGAGGAACCACACGGGCACCGCCTCCGGCCCACCTGCCTGCTCGACCACCACCTCGGCATCCTCTCGCTCGACCGCCACCGTGCCTCCCGGTGCCCACGGGGCGGGCGTCCGAGTCGGCCCCGCCGGTCCCCGCCCGCGGCCGCTCGCACCGTACGCCGTGGCCGCCCTACCCCAGCGGGTGGTGTTGCGCGGCCCCCGGATTGGAGCCCGGCCGGGCGGGGGTACTGCGTCGTCACCACGGGCTGGCGGCCGCAGGCAGCCGGCTCGACCCAGGCACCACGACCACCGACCACAGGAGGACCCATGACCGAGGCCACCACACCGACCGGTCTCACCGGCGGCCCCGGCGGCACCGGCGGCACCGGCACCTCGGGCTACGCGACCGGCACGACCGGCTCCGGCTCCGGCGGCGGGACCGCCGAGAAGGCCCAGGAGGTCGCCGGCACCGCCAAGGAGCAGACCCAGGCCGTCGCCGGCACCGCGGCCAGCGAGGCCAAGGACGTCGCCGGCGAGGCGGCCCAGCAGGCGCGCGAGGTGGCCGGCGAGGCCAAGCAGCACGCCCGCGACCTGCTCGGGGAGGCCCGGGGCCACCTCGAGAGCCAGTCCTCGGAGCAGCTCGGTCGCCTGACCGACCTGCTGCGCGAGGCCGGCGACCAGCTGCAGTCGATGGCCCAGCAGGGTGACGGCGTCGCCGCCGACCTCGCCCGCCAGGTCGCCGACCGGGTCCAGGGACTCACCGGCCGCCTCGAGGGCCGCGAGCCCGCCGACCTGCTGCAGGAGGTGCGCGGCTACGCCCGTCGCAGCCCCGGCACGTTCCTGCTCGGCGCGCTCGCCGCCGGCGTCGTCGCCGGCCGCCTGGCGCGCGGCGCCAAGGACGCCGGTGTGATCGGCGGCTCGAGCACCTCGGGCACCTCCGGTCCCGCGGGCCTGGCCGGCAGCAGCGACCGCCTGCCGCAGACCACCGGTGACGCCGCCGCCGACCCCCTCGCGGGTCGCCCGGTGCCCACCGGCGTGCCGCAGGCCCACACCCTCGAGACCGCCCCGGGCAGCACGCCGGGCGTCCCCGGCGGCACCGGGATCGACCGCGGCGTCGACGGCGGCGTCGGCGGACCCGCGGTGCCGTCCCAGCGCACCGAGGACGACGCGCTCGACCTCGAGGCCTCCGGCACCGGTCTCGGATCCGACCCGACCGGGTACGGCGCGCGGCCGGCGGGCGGTGGTCCGGCGTGAGCACACCCCAGGACCGCACCGCGGTCACGGACGCTCCCGGCGTGCCGGGTCAGACCCGGGCCGCCAACCCCGGCGTCAGCGGCAGCACCGAGACCTTCGCCGGCGAGGACCACGCGCCGCGCGGCAGCGGTGACGGCCGCAGCCTCGGCGAGATCGTCAGCGACGTCACCGGCGACCTCAGCCGCCTCTTCCAGCAGGAGGTCGAGCTCGCCAAGACCGAGCTGAAGCAGGAGCTCACCAAGGCCGGCAAGGGCGCCGGGCTGCTCGGAGGTGCCGGCGTCGCCGGCCTCTACTTCCTCGGCTTCGCCTCGCTCGCCCTCGCCTACCTGCTGCACAACTGGCTGCCGCTCGAGGCGGGCGCCGGGATCGTCGCGCTGCTGTGGGGCCTCGTGGCCGCCGCGCTGGCGCTGACCGGCAAGAAGGAAGTCCAGGAAGCCAACCCGCAGCTGCCCCAGACGCAGCGCACGATCCAGGAGGACAAGGAATGGGTCAGAGCACAGAAGAGCTGAGCCGCGACATCGCGGGCACCCGCCGGGACCTGGCGTCGGACCTCGACGCGCTGCAGGACCGCGTGAGCCCGCAGGCCATCGTGGAGCGTCGCAAGGCGGCCGCCAAGGGCCGCTGGGAGTCGACCAAGAACAAGGTCATGGGCAGCGCCTCGTCGGCCAAGCACTCCGCCGCCGACACCGCCTCCGGCACCGCCGGCTCGGTGCGCGACGGTGCCTCCGGCGCCGTCCACGGCGTGGCCGACACCGCCAGCGGTGCGGTCTCGACCGTGGAGGACAAGGTGGAGGGCAGCCCCCTGGCCGCCGGCCTGGTCGCCTTCGGCGCCGGGGTCGTGCTCGCCGGACTGCTGCCGTCCTCGCAGCGCGAGGCGCAGGCCGCCCGCCAGGTCGTCGAGACGGCCAAGGAGCAGGGTCAGCCGCTCGTCGAGGAGGCGAAGTCGGTGGCCCAGCAGGTCGGCCAGGACCTCCAGGGGTCCGCCACCGAGCACGCCCAGGACCTGCAGCAGTCGGCGACCGAGAGCGCCGAGCAGGTGAAGGGCTCCGCCCAAGAGTCGGCCTCCCGGGTCCAGGACGAGGGCACGAGCGCGGTCGACGAGGTCAAGAGCTCCAGCTGACCGACCGCACGCGCCCTGCGGAAGGCGCCCCCACCCGGTGTGTCAGGGGAGTCCGGGTGGGGGCGCCGTCCTGCGTGCTGACGGCTCGCCGTCCGCCGGGCCGCTGCCCGTCGCACGCCGGCGGCCGGTCGGCCGCGTCGCCCGACTCCCCTGACCTCACCCACGTCGGAGGAGACCAGATGACCTCGCTCGCCCACCAGTCCACCGCCGAGCTCGGCGGGCGCCTCAGCGTGCTCGCCCGGCAGAAGGCCGACCACGTGCGCCTCGACCGGCTGCTGCACCGCCTCGAGCAGGCCGAGGGCCGCGAGGAGGACGAGGTGCTGCACCGGATCGCGCGGCTGGTCTTCCCGCACGCCTTCGCCGAGGAGTCGGTGCTCTGGCCGGTGCTGCGCCGCGAGCTGCCCGACGGCGAGGAGCTGACCCTGCAGGTGGAGCAGGAGCACCAGGAGGTCAACGAGCTCTGGACGCGCCTCGAGGACGCTGTCGACCTGCCGCACGCCCGAGGACCGCGCCGAGGGCAACACCTGGTCCGACCGCTTCGGCAATCCGGAGAACCGGGTCGACAAGATCGGCGTGCTCGTGCGCAGCCGGCCCGTCGGCTGAGGCTCGTGCCGACGGCTCGCGCGGGTGGGGTGAGGTCAGCCGACCGGCTCGGCGGGGTCGACCCCCGACTCGGCCGCGCCCTGGTCGCGCCGGTCCACGACCTCGCGCGCGACCAGCGCGAGCTTGACCTCGCGGGTGCTGGCCTGGCGCACGAGGTAGTCCCAGGCGCGGTCGTGCGTCAGGTCGTAGCGCTCCATCACGATGCCGATCGCCTGCCCGATGACCGAGCGGGTCTCGAGGGCGCGGGCGACGTCCTGCTGGTGGGCGAGGCGCTCGACCGAGCCGGCGGCCGCGGCGGCCACCGTCTCGAGGAGGCGGCGGCTGCCGGTCGACAGCGACACCTCCAGCGCGACGCCGACGAGCACGCCGCGCACGCGGCGTCCGTCCAGGAGCGGCACGCACACGAGGGCGCGCACCCCGTGCCGGGCGGCGAGGTCACCGACCGCCGACCACTCGTCGAGGGCGCGGCGCAGGACGTGCGCGGTCTCCCGGGCCTCGGCCGCCGCGTGGGCGGGCCCGGCGGCCGCGGCCAGCTCGGCGGCCACCAGGTCGCGGGCCACCGGGCCGGTGGCCGCCCGGCACTCCCACGGCCCGCCGAGGTCAACGACGAAGGCCACCTCGGAGACCTCGGGTGCGAGCAGCACGGCTCCGCGGGCGAGGTGGGTGAGCGTGGCGTCGAGCGCGTCCGCGTCACGGACCGGGCCCAGGGCCGGGTGCAGGACGTCGAGCACGTCGGGGTCGGTGCCGAGCGGAGCGGCCGCGGGTGCGGGCGCGCCGGTCGAGCCCGGGGTGGTCGCCCCGGGAAGCACGTGGTCAGGCACGGTCGCTCCTGGCCGGGCTACGGCGGTCACGACGGTCCGGGCGGTTGTCTGCACCCGTGGGGGACAACGTAGTCGAGGGCCCCAGGTCACGCGCGGGCGGGCTGTCCGTGGGCGCCTCGCGCGAGCACCCGCGGCCTGGCAGCCGGGCGAGCGCCTTCGCCCCGCGCCTCAGGGCCAGGCGGCGGGCGGGGCGGGGTCGACGGGCGGCTCGTCGAGCTCGACGACGCGGACGGGACCGCCGGGGTCGAGGCGCTCGCCGGGGGACGCGGCCGTCGTGGGTGTCCCCACCCCGACGACGAGCACGAGCGCGGTGACGCCGGCGTAGCCGGCGAGGGCGCGCACCAGCCCGGTGACGGCCGCGACGCGCAGCCCGTCGCGCAGGGGCAGCGCCGCGATCCGCTCGCTGCGGGACCGCACCACGGCACACCTCCTCGCCCTCACGCGTCGTCCGGCTGCTGCCGGGGGCGCCCGGTGGCGCCGCACCACCTCAACGACGCAGCGCGGCGAAGGTCCCGCCGCGCCTCGGTCGACTCAGCCAGCGCCGCCGCCTCCGGGTCCGACCCCGGGCCCCGCTCCCGCCTCGACGACGGCGCGGGCGAGGGCGGCGCGGACGGCTCGCACCGAGGGGCGGTCGGTCGTGGTGCGGCGCGCGGCGGTGAAGACCGATCGCTCGGGGTCGCCGGGCAGGTCGAGCAGCCGCACCCCCGGGTCGCCGCGGCCCACCCACACGAGGTCGGGCAGCAGGGCGACGGCGTTGCCGGAGGCGACGAGCGCGACGTGGGCCTGCAGGTCGGCGGTCTCGAAGCGCACGTCGGGCTCGAAGCCGGCGCGCCGGCACATCTGCTCGGCGAAGTGGCGCGAGGCCGCGCCGTGGGGCTCCATCACCCACGGCGAGCGGGCTGCGTCGGGCAGCGACCCCACGGCGTCCCAGGCCGCGGCGCTCCCCGTGCCGCCGCCGGTGGGGGGCAGTGCGAGCCGGATCCGGTCGCCGGTGAGCGGCTCGCGGTCGAGGCCGGGGTGCCACGGCGCGGCGTGGCCGGGGTACTGCTCGGCGACCACCAGGTCGAAGTCGCGGGCCGAGGTCTCGAGCAGCGCGGTCTCGGGCTCGCGCTGGGTGACCGTCACGCGCAGGCGCGGGTGGTCCTCGCCCAGCATCCGCAAGGTGGCGGGCAGCAGCGCGAGCGCGGCGGACTGGAAGACCGCGAGCCGCACCGGGCCGACCACCTCCCGCTGGGCCGAGGCGAGGTCGCTCTCGGCCTGCTCGAGCCGTTCGAGCACCGCGACCGTGTGCTCGACCAGGATCTCCGCCTCGGGCGTCAGCTGCACCCGGCGACCGGCCTTGCGCAGCAGCTCCACCCCGGCCTCCCGCTCCAGCTGCGCGAGCTGCTGGGAGACCGCCGACGGGCTCTGGTGCAGGGCAGCGGCGACGTCGGCCAGCGTGCCGCGCAGGGCCAGCTCGCGCAGCAGCCGCAGCCGTCGTACGTCGAGCACGGAGGCCTCCTCGCCGCCCACGGGGGACCGGTCGATCGTGAAGCACAGGTGACGAGCACCCGTCAGAAGAGTTCACTTCACCTTACGCGTCGGTCGCCGCACACTGGGAGGACCCGGCGCGCCACCCGCGCGCCCGCCCGCCTGCGAGGACTCCGTGACCACCACCCCGGCCGCCCCTGCCTCCCGCCCCGTCCCGTCGGACCCGACCGGCGCGTCGGGCGACCCCGAGCTCGTCGGCCTCGCCGACGAGGTGACCGCCCAGGTCCGCCGCTGGCTCGCGACCTCCGCCGAGCTGCCCGTCGACGCCTCGGCCCAGCACCTCGCGGGCGTGCTGAAGGACAGCAGGGGCCTCGACTTCACCGTCGGCTTCGTCGACGGCGTCGTGCGCCCCGAGGACCCGCGCGTGGCGGCGCGCAACTTCGCGGTGCTGGCCCGCGACGTGCCCCGCTTCTTGCCGTGGCACCTGCGGGTCGCGGTGCGCGTCGGCGCGCTGGCCGGCCTGCTGCTGCCCGCGCTCGTCATCCCGGTCGTGCGCCGCGCGCTGCGCCAGATGGTCGGCCACCTGGTGGTCGACGCGCGCGACCGCCAGCTCGGCCGGGCGCTGGCCCGGATCCGCGAGCGCGACGTGCGGCTCAACATCAACCTCCTCGGCGAGGCCGTGCTCGGCGAGCGCGAGGCCGCCAAGCGGCTCGAGGGCACCCACCGGCTGCTCGCCCGCGACGACGTCGACTACGTCTCGATCAAGGTCTCCTCGACCGTGGCGCCGCACAACCCGTGGGCCTTCGACGAGGCCGTCGAGCACGTCGTCGACCGGCTGCTGCCGCTCTACCGCCGCGCGGCCGCGGCCAGCCCGCAGAAGTTCGTCAACCTCGACATGGAGGAGTACCGCGACCTCGAGCTGACCACCGCGGTCTTCACCCGCATCCTCGACCGCGAGGAGTTCCTCGGCCTGGAGGCCGGCATCGTGCTCCAGGCCTACCTGCCCGACGCCCTCGCCGCGATGGTGCGGCTGCAGGAGTGGTCCGCGGCGCGGGTCGCCCGCGGTGGCGCGCCGATCAAGGTGCGCGTGGTCAAGGGCGCCAACCTGCCGATGGAGCGCGTCGAGGCCGAGGTGCACGACTGGCCCCTCGCCACCTGGCACACCAAGCAGGACTCCGACACCCACTACAAGCGCGTGCTGTCCTACGCGCTGAACCCCGAGCGCACCGCCCACGTGCGCATCGGCGTCGCCGGCCACAACCTCTTCGACGTCGCGTTCGCCTGGATCCTCGCCGGTCGCCGCGGGGTCCGCGACGGCATCGACTTCGAGATGCTGCTGGGCATGGCCCAGGGCCAGGCGGAGGCCGTCCGCCGCGACGTCGCGGCGGAGGGCGGCTCGCTGCTGCTCTACACGCCGGTCGTGCACCCCCGCGAGTTCGACGTCGCCATCGCCTACCTCATCCGCCGCCTCGAGGAGGGCGCGAGCCGCGAGAACTTCATGTCCGCGGTCTTCGACCTGCACGAGGACGCGCAGCTCTTCGAGCGCGAGCGGCAGCGCTTCCTCGCCTCGCTCGTCGCGGTCGACGACGTCGTCCCGCCGCCGCACCGCACCCAGGACCGCCGCACCGAGGACCCCGCCGAGGCCGTCGCCGGCACCTACCGCGCGACCCCCGACACCGACCCCGCCCTGCCGGGCAACCTGGCGTGGGGCCGCGAGGTCCTCGCCCGGGTGCCGGGCTCCACGCTCGGCGCCGACCTGGTCGCCGCCCACACCGTGGACTCCGCCGACGCGCTCGAGGGCGTCCTCGCCCGGGCGACCGACCCGGCCGCCGGCGGCGCCTGGGGCCGGCTGAGCGGTGCGGAGCGCGCGGCGCACCTGCGCCGGGCCGCGGTCGAGCTCGAGCGACGTCGTGGCGCGCTGCTCGAGGTGATGGCCTCGGAGTGCGGCAAGACCCTCGACCAGGGCGACCCCGAGGTCTCCGAGGCGGTCGACTTCGCCAACTACTACGCCCACCTCGCCGAGGAGCTCGACGAGGTCGACGGCGCCGAGCACCACCCCGTGGGGCTGACCGTCGTCACCCCGCCGTGGAACTTCCCGGTCGCGATCCCGGCTGGCTCGGCGCTCGCGGCGCTGGCGGCGGGGTCCGCGGTGGTCGTCAAGCCCGCTCCGCAGGCCCAGCGGTGCGGCTCGGTCATGGTCGAGGCGCTGTGGGCCGCGGGCATCCCCGCCGACGCGCTGCAGCTGGTGCACGTCGAGGAGGGCGACCTCGGCCGCGCGCTCATCGCCGACCCGCGGGTCGAGCGGTTGATCCTCACGGGCGCCTACGACACGGCCGCGCTCTTCCGCTCCTTCCGCCCCGACCTGCCGCTGCTGGCGGAGACCTCGGGCAAGAACGCCCTCGTCGTCACCCCGAGCGCCGACCTGGACCTCGCGGTCAAGGACCTCGTCGCCTCCGCCTTCGGCCACGCCGGCCAGAAGTGCTCGGCGGCGTCGCTGGCGATCCTCGTCGGCTCCGTGGCCCGCTCGCGCCGCTTCCGCCAGCAGCTGGTCGACGCGGTGACCTCGCTCGAGGTCGGCTACCCCGAGGTCGCCACCACGAAGGTGGGCCCCCTGGTCGAGCCCGCCTCGGGCAAGCTGCTGCGCGCGCTCACCACGCTCGGCCCCGGTGAGTCGTGGCTCGTCGAGCCCCGGCAGCTCGACGACACCGGTCGCCTGTGGTCGCCCGGCGTGAAGGAGGGCGTCGTGCGCGGCTCGGAGTTCCACCTCACCGAGTACTTCGGCCCCGTCCTGGGCCTCATGGTCGCCGCCGACCTCGACGAGGCGGTGACGCTGCAGAACGAGGTCGACTACGGCCTCACCGCCGGCCTGCACAGCCTCGACCCCGACGAGGTCCGCACCTGGCTCGACCGCGTCGAGGCCGGCAACGTCTACGTCAACCGCGGCACCACCGGCGCGATCGTGCAGCGCCAGCCCTTCGGCGGCTGGAAGCGGTCGGCGGTGGGTGCGGGCTCGAAGGCCGGCGGCCCGCACTACCTCGTCGGGCTGTCGTCGTGGACCTCGCGGCCCGCGGGCGCGACCACCGCCCCCCTCGAGCCCGCCCGCGCGCTCCTGGCCGCGGCGGCCGACGCCCTCGGCGAGGACGAGCGGGCCTCGGTCGAGCGCGCCCTGCGCTCCGACGCGGCGTACTGGGGCGAGGTGCTGGGCACGCCCGACGACGTGACCGGGCTCGCCGCCGAGCGCAACGTGCTGCGCCACCTGCCGGTGCCGGTGGTGGTGCGCCACGTCGGCGGCCCGCTCGGCCCGCTGGTGCGGGTGCTCGCCGCGGGGCTCGTGGCCGGCTCCCGGCTGCGGGCGTCGGTCACCCCCGAGGCGTACGCCGCCCTGCCGGTCGCCCTGCGCGCCGAGCTGTCGGCACGGGGGGTGGCCCTGAGCGCCGAGGACGACTCGGCGTGGCTGGCCCGCGCGGACGCGCTGGGCCGCGACAGCCACGGTGCCCGGGTGCGCCTGGTCGGCCCTGCCGCGGAGACCGCGGCCGCGGCGCTCGCCCTCGCGGACGTCGTGGGCACCCGGCCCGAGGTGGCGGTGTGGTCCGGCCCGGTGACCGAGGCCGGTCGCGTCGAGCTGCTGCCCTTCGTGCACGAGCAGGCGATCAGCATCACCGCGCACCGCTTCGGCACGCCGCACCGGCTCGCCCACGAGGTGCTCTGACCCGGCGGGGTCCCCGGGCCTCTCCACAGGCCGAGCGGAGGGTCCGCCGACGCTGTCGGCGGACCCTCCTAGGGTGCTGTGCGTGGTCCTCCACCTGCACCGCGCCGAGCGCACCGACCTGCTCGCCGACGCCCTCGGCGAGCTGCTGGCGCGTCCGCTCCCCGACCCCTTCGCCAGCGAGGTCGTCGTGGTGCCCGCGCGTGGGGTCGAGCGGTGGCTGACCCAGCGGCTCTCCCACCGGCTCGGCGCTGCGCCGGGTGCGGGCGACGGTGTCTGCGCCGGGGTGCGCTTCCTCTCGCCGCGCTCGCTGGTGGGCCTGCTGCTCGAGCGCGACCGCGACGACCCGTGGGACCCCGACCGCCTCGTGTGGCCGCTGCTCGAGGTGGTCGACGGCTGCCTCGGCGAGCCCGGCTTCGAGGCGCTCTCGTCGCACCTCGGGCACGGGGCTGGCGGGCCGGGCGGGCCGGGTGGGGGCGCGGTCGACCCTCGGGCGTCGCGGCGGTGGTCGGTGGCGCGGCGCCTGTCCGGGCTGCTGTCGTCCTACGCCGTGCAGCGCCCCCGGCTCGTCGCCGACTGGCGCGCGGGCCTCGACACCGACGGCGCGGGTCGTGCGCTCGACGACGACCTGCGCTGGCAGGCCGAGCTGTGGCGGCGGCTCGTCGCCGCGGTCGACCACCCCGCGCCCGACGAGCGGCACGCCGCCGCGCTCGCCTCGCTCACCGCCGGCGGCGCGGGCCTCGACCTGCCGCCGCGGCTCTCGCTCTTCGGCCACACCCGCCTGCCGGAGACGGAGGTCGAGCTGCTGCGCGCCGTGGGCGAGGTGCGCGACGTCCACCTGTGGCTGCCCCAGGCCTCCACGGCGCTGTGGGAGCAGCTCGCGCCGACCGCCCGGGAGGGCCGGGTGGCGCGGCGCGACGACGCCTCCGCGCTGCTGGTGGGCCACCCGCTGCTCGCCTCGCTCGGGCGCGACGCCCGCGAGCTGCGGCGCACCCTCGGGCCGGTGGTCCACGACGAGGCGGTGCCCTCGCCGCCCACCCCCGCCACGCTGCTCGGCTGGCTGCAGGCCGACCTGCGGGCCGGGGTCGAGCCGAGCGCCGAGACCCGGGCCGCGCGGGTGCCGGCGGCCGACGACCGCAGCGTGCAGGTGCACGCCTGCCACGGCCCGGCCCGGCAGGTCGACGTGCTCCGCGAGGTGCTGGTGGGCCTCCTCGAGGACGACCCGACCCTCGAGCCGCGCGACGTGCTCGTGATGTGCCCCGACATCGAGGGCTACGCCCCCCTGGTCTCCGCCGCGTTCGGGCTCGCGGACCTCTCGACCACCGCGCTGGGCGACGAGGCGGTCGGCGGGCACGACGCCGTCGCCACGGGGCACCCCGCCCACCGGCTGCGGGTGCGGCTCGCCGACCGGGCGCCCGGCGCGACCAACCCGCTCCTCGTCGTGGCGGCGACCCTCGTCGAGCTCGCCGGCGGGCGCGTCACCGCCACCGACGTGCTCGACCTCGCCGGCACCGAGCCGGTCCGCCGGCGCTTCGGGCTCGACGACGACGACCTCGAGCGGGTGACGGCGTGGGTCGACGAGGCGGCGGTGCGGTGGGGCCTCGACGGCGCCCACCGCGCCGACTACGGCCTCGCCCTCGACGACGGCACCTGGGCGACCGGTCTGCGGCGGCTGCTGGTCGGCGCGGCGGTCGCGGGCGACGGGCACCGGCAGGTGCGCGGCGTGCTGCCGCTCGACGACGTCGGCGACGGCGACCTCGAGCTCGTCGGCCGCGTGGGCGAGCTCGTGGCGCGGCTGCAGGCCTTCGTCGAGCGCGCCCGGGAGGCGGTCGGCGTGGGCGAGTGGGTCGCCGCGCTGCGCGCCGGGATGGCGGGTCTCACCGCCACCGACCCGGGCGAGGCGTGGCAGGCCGCCCAGCTCGAGCGCGAGCTGGCGCGCATGGGTGCCGGCGGCGAGGGCGAGGGGGTCGGCCCGGCGCTCCGCCAGTCCGACGTGCGCGCGCTGCTGCGGCACCGCCTGGGAGGGCGACCGACGCGGTCCGGCTTCCGCACCGGCACGCTCACCGTCTGCACGATGGTGCCGATGCGCTCGGTGCCGCACCGGGTGGTGTGCCTGGTCGGGCTCGACGACGACGTCTTCCCCCGCGGCACCACCGTCGACGGCGACGACGTGCTGGCCCGCAGCCCCCGCACCGGTGAGCGCGACCCGCGATCCGAGGACCGCCAGCTCCTGCTCGACGCCGTCACCTCGGCGACCGAGACCCTCGTCGTGACCTACACCGGCCGCGGGGTCCACACCGGGCTCGAGCGCCCGCCCGCCGTGCCCCTCGGCGAGCTCCTCGACGCCGTCGACCGCACCGCGGCCGACCCCGTGCGCGACCGCGTCGTCGTGCACCACCCGCTGCAGCCCCACGACGAGCAGACGATGCAGCCGGGCCGCCTCGGGGTCCCCACGCCGTTCACCTTCGACCGCAGCGCGGTCGCCGGCGCCACCGCCGCCCGCGACCCCCGGCCCGCGGAGCCGCTGCTGGTCCGCGAGCCGCTGCCGGCCCGGGCCGCGGCGGTCCCCGGAGCCGGGCCGGCCCCGGGCGCGGCGTCCGGAGGCGACGACGGCGTCTCGCTCGCCGACCTGCACGACGTGCTCACCCACCCCGTGCGCGCCTTCCTGCGCCACCGGCTGCGCATCACGACCGGCCGTGAGCACGAGGAGCTGCGCGACGCGCTGCCGCTCTCGCTCGACCCGCTGGAGAAGTGGGCGGTCGGCGACCGGCTCGTGCGGGTGGTCCTCGACGGGGCGCCTCCCCAGGAGGCGATGCGCGCCGAGCAGCTGCGCGGGACGCTGCCGCCCGGTCGTCTCGGGGGCACCCAGCTCGACGAGGTCAAGCGAGAGGTCAAGCCGCTCGTCGAGCACGGCCTCGCGCTGCGCCGCGGCGCCCCGCGCACGGTCGACGTCGACGTCGTCCTGCGCGACGGTCGGCGGCTCACCGGCACGGTCGGCGACCTCTTCGGCGGCGACCTCGTGCGGGTCGGCTACTCACGCGTCGGCGCCCGCCACCGCCTCGCGGCGTGGGTCGACGCGCTCGCCCTGGCCGCCGGCCACCCCGACCACAACTGGACCGCGCACACGGTCGGCAAGCACCGGGGCGGTGCTCAGCGCGCCCTCGTGCCGCCGCTCGACGACCGCGCGGTCGGCTGGCTCTCCGACCTCGTCGAGGTCGCCGACCGGGCGCTGCGCGAGCCGTTGCCGCTGCCGCTGCGCACCGGCCTGGCGTGGGCCGAGGAGTTCGCCCACGCCCGCCGCGGCCGCGAGGTCGACCCCGACGCCAAGGGCCGCGCCGAGTGGGAGACGCCGCGCTTCGACCAGACCGGCTTCCCCCGCGAGGACGCCGACGCCTGGCACGTGCGCGCGTTCGGCGAGCACGCCCCCTGGTCGTGCCTCACCGGGCCGCCCCAGCCGCACGACGTCCCCGGCGAGGCGCCCCACCGCCTGGGGCGCTACGCCTGGGCCGTGTGGGGCCCGCTGCTCACCGAGGCCGGGGAGCAGGTGCGGGCGCTGTGACGCACGAGGAGGGCCCCGTCGTGCCCGTGGGTCCCGTCGCGCCTGTCGATCCGGTCGCGCCGGTCGTGCCCGTCGCGTTCGACGTCACCGGGCCGCTCCCGAGCGGCACCACGCTGCTCGAGGCCAGCGCCGGCACCGGCAAGACCTGGACGATCGCGGCGCTCGTCACCCGCTGGGTCGCCGAAGGCGAGGCGGAGCTCGACGAGATGCTCGTCGTGACCTTCACGCGCGCGGCCAGCCAGGAGCTCCGCGACCGCGTGCGGGCACAGCTCGTCGCGGCCGAGCGGTGCCTCGGCGAGGTGGTCGACGGGATCCGCGACCTCGACGACGCCGCTGCTCGGGTGGGCGACGACGCGCTGCTGGCCCACCTGCTGCGCGCCGACCACGCAGCACTGGGTGACCGCCGGCGACGGCTGCGCGCCGCGGTGGGCGGTTTCGACGGCGCGACGATCGCGACCATCCACCAGTTCTGCCAGCTGGTGCTCCGGGGGCTCGGGGTCGCGGGCGACACCGACGCCGACGCCACGCTCGTCGAGGACCTCGAGGAGCTGCTGACCGAGGTGGTCGACGACCTCTACCTCGCGCGGTTCGCCGACCTCGACGGCACGCCGCCGTTCGACCGACCCACCGCCCTGCGCCTGGCCCGCGACGTGGTCGCCGACCCGCGGGCGCGCGTCGAGCCGCAGGCGGCGCTCGAGGCGGCGCCCGACGAGGTCCCGGCGCAGCGGGTGCGGTTCGCGCTCGACGTGCTCGCCGAGCTGGACCGCCGCAAGCGGCGCCTGGGCGTCCTGTCCTACGACGACCTCCTCGGCCAGCTCGCCGACGCGCTCGCCGCGGCCGACGCGCCCGCCCGTGCACGCATGCGCCACCGCTGGAAGGTCGCTCTCGTCGACGAGTTCCAGGACACCGACCCGGTGCAGTGGCAGGTCTTCGAGCGCGCCTTCCACGGCGCGGCGACGCTCGTGCTCATCGGTGACCCCAAGCAGGCCGTCTACGCCTTCCGCGGCGGCGACGTCACCACCTACCTCCGGGCCGCCGAGCTCGCCACGACGCGCGGCACGCTCGCGGTCAACCGGCGCTCCGACGCGCCGTTGGTCGCCGCGACCACGGCGCTCCTCGGCGGTGCGCAGCTCGGTGACGAGCAGATCGCGGTGCACGACGTCTCCGCCCACCACCGGGAAGCCCGGTTGCTGGTCGACGACCAGCCGGCACCCCCGCTGCGGCTGCGCGTGGTGCGCCACGAGGAGCTGGGGGTCTCGGCCAAGGCCTGGGTCAAGGTCGACCAGTGGCGCGAGCACGTCGCGCGCGACCTCGCCCGCGACGTCCGCCGCCAGCTCGGCGACCCGCGGGTGCGCTTCTGCGGCCGTCGGCTGGAGGCGGCCGACGTGGCGGTCCTGGCGCACACCCGCCGCGACCTGCTGGCCGCGCAGGCTGCGCTCGCCGAGGTCGGCGTGCCGGCGGTCGTCGGCGCCGGCGGCTCGGTCTTTTCGACGCCGGCCGCCGTCCAGTGGCTGACGCTCCTCGAGGCGCTGGAGCAGCCCCACCGTGCCGACCGGGTGCGCGCCGCGGCGCTCACCGCGTTCGTCGGGCTCACCGCGGTCGAGGTCGACGCGGGCGGCGACGCCGCAGCCGCAGACGCCCTCACCGACCGCCTCGCCGAGCGGGTGCGGGCCCTCGCGGAGGTCTTGGCCCAGCGCGGCGTGGCGGCGGTGCTCGAGTGCGCGGTGCTGGCCGGACTGGTGCCGCGGGTCCTCGGCACGGTCGGCGGCGAGCGGCTGCTGACGGACCTGCGCCACGTGGGCGAGGCCCTCCACCGGGTCGCGGTCGAGGAGCGGCTCGGCGTGGTCGGCCTGCTCGGCTGGCTGCGCGAGCAGATGGCCGACGACAAGGTCGAGGTGGCCTCCGAGCGCACCCGCCGTCTCGACTCCGACGCCGCCGCCGTGCAGCTCGTGACCATCCACGGCGCGAAGGGCCTGCAGTACGGCCTGGTCTACCTCCCCGGCCTGTGGGACCGCTGGGTCGGCGACCGTGGGCCGGACGTCCCGCTCTACCACGACGCCGAGGGCCGCCGCTGCCGCGACGTCGGGGGCCCTGGCCCGCACCGCGAGGAGTCGCTGCGGCGTCACCGGGCAGAGGAGGCGGGCGAGTCGCTGCGCCTGCTCTACGTCGCCCTCACCCGGGCGCAGTCGCAGGTCGTGGCGTGGTGGGCGCCGGCGAAGAGCAACACACCGAGTGCACCGCTCCACCGGGTCCTCTTCGGTCGACGCCCCGGCGACCCGGTCGTGCCCGACACGGTCGCCCTGCCCGACGCCGACCGGCTCGCCAACGCGCTCGCCGGGTGGCGTGACGCCGGGGCGCTGACCCCCGAGCTCGCCGTGCCGGTGGAGCCCACCGACGAGGCCCCTGTCCGGGACCGCCCACCCCTCGCCGCGCGCGAGGCGCGACGGCGGGTCGACACGGCGTGGCGCCGCACGTCCTACTCCTCGCTGTCCGCTGCCGCCGGCACCGGCTCGCCGTCCGGCGTCGGGGTCGGCGACGGCGCCGCCGCCGGGGACATCACGGCAGCGGGTCCCGGCGGTCCCGGCGACCGGCTGCCACCGCTGAGCGAGCCGGAGGACGCGCCCGAGCTGCGCGACGGTGACGTGCTCGACGCGCCCGACGCGGGTGGCGCGCTCGCCGACGACGGCCGGCCGCTCACCGCGGTGCCCTCGCCGATGGCCGACCTGCCGGTCGGCGCGACCTTCGGCTCGCTGGTCCACGCCGTGCTCGAGCACGCCGACCCGGCGGCCGACGACTGGTCCGGCGAGCTGCGTCGCCACCTCGACGAGCAGGCGGTGTGGTGGCCGCTCGACGTCGACCGCGACGCCCTGGTCACGGCCCTGGTCGCGGCGTGCGACACCCCTCTGGGGCCGCTCGCCGGCGAGCGCACGCTGCGCCAGGTGGGTCTGGACGACCGGCTGCGCGAGATGGAGTTCGAGCTGCCGCTGGCAGGGGGCGACCACCCCTCGCACGCCCCCGGCTCGGGGGCACCGGCCGTCCTGCTGGGTCACCTGGCGCCGCTGCTGCGTGCCCACCTGGCCACCGACGACCCGTTGCTGGGCTACGCCGACACCCTCGAGGCCGACCCGGCCCTCGCCGGGCAGGAGCTGCGCGGCTACCTCACCGGCTCGATCGACGTGGTCCTGCGCCACACGGGTGATGACGGGGTCCCGCGCTTCGTCACCGTCGACTACAAGACCAACTGGGTCGGCGGCGACGACGGCGTGCTCACCGCCTACGACTACCGCCCCCGTGTGCTCGCGGCCGCGATGGGCCACAGCGACTACCCGCTCCAGGCCCTGCTCTACACGGTGGTCCTGCACCGCTACCTCCGCTGGCGGCTGGCCGGTTACGACCCCGACGTGCACCTGGGCGGGGTGCTCTACCTCTACCTGCGCGGGCTGTGCGGCCCCGAGACCCCGCGCGTCGACGGGCAGCCGTGCGGCGTCTTCGCGTGGCGGCCGCCCACGCCGCTGGTGACGGCGCTGTCCGACCTGCTCGACGGGAGACGTCCGTGATCGACACCTTCGAGCCCGTCGACGCCCACGACCACCGGCTGGTGGCCGGGGCGACGGGGCTGCTCGGCGAGGCCAACCGTGCCGGCGCGGTGACCGCCGCCGACGTGCACCTCGCGCGAGCCCTTGGCGACCTGGTGGGCGAGACCGACGAGCGCGTGCTGCTGGCAGCGGCGCTGGCCACCGCCGCGGTGCGCGGTGGGTCGGTCTGCCTCGACCTCGCCGCGGTCGCGGTCGAGGCGCGCGAGTCCGGCGACGACGTCGAGGCACCGGGCCCGGGAGAGGCGGGTCGGGGTGGGCGCAGCGCAGGAGAGGCGGTCCCGGGAGAGGCGGGCGCCGTGCCGCCCGCGCTGGCCTGGCCGGAGCCCGCGGCCTGGTGCGCCGCCGTCGCGGGCAGCAGGCTCGTGGCCGAGGGGGTGCTGCGCTGGGAGCACGACCTGCTCTACCTCGACCGCTACCACGCCCAGGAGCAGCAGGTGCTCGCCGACCTGCTCGCGCGGGGGGCGTCCACGCCGCCGGTCGACGAGGCACGGCTCGCGGACTCGCTCGCCCGGGTGCTGCCCGGCGCGGGCTACGCCGAGCAGCGCGCCGCGGTCTCCCGCGCGGCCCGGCAGTGGACGACGGTGCTGACCGGCGGTCCCGGCACCGGCAAGACCACCGCCGTCGCCGGCCTGCTCGTCGTGCTCGCCGAGCAGGCGCGCAGCCGCGGGGAGGTCCCGCGCGTCGCGCTCGCCGCCCCGACCGGCAAGGCCGCGGCCCGGCTCCAGGAGGCGGTGTCCGGCTCCGCCGCGACCCTCGACCCCGACGGCAGCACCGGTCTGGCGACGCTGCAGGCCTCGACGCTGCACCGCCTCCTGCGACCGGTGCCGCGCAGCCGCACCCGCTTCCGCCACGACCGGGCCAACCGGTTGCCCCACGACGTCGTCGTGGTCGACGAGAGCTCGATGGTGTCGCTGACGATGATGGCGCGCCTGGTCGAGGCCGTGCGGCCCGATGCGCGGCTGGTGCTCGTGGGCGATCCCGACCAGCTGTCCTCCGTCGAGGCCGGCGCCGTCTTGACCGACCTCGTCGCCGGATGGGCGGGTCGCCCGGACGACCCGGTCACGCGGCTCGAGACCACCCACCGCTTCGGCGCGCACATCGGCGAGCTCGCCGCCGCCCTCCGCACCGGCGACGCCGACGCCGCTGTGCGGGTGCTGGCGGCGGGGCACCACGAGGTCGAGTGGGTGCGCGACCCCGACCCGGCGGCACAGGCCGCCGCCGTGCGCTCGACCGCGCTCGAGGCGGCACTCGGGCTGCGCGACGCCGCACTCGCCGGTGACCTGCCCGGTGCCGTCGCCGCGCTCGACCGGCACCGCCTGCTCTGCGCCCACCGCGAGGGACCCCACGGCGTACGCCACTGGAACCGCCAGGTCGAGTCGTGGCTGACCGAGGTGACGGGCGATCCGCTGCACGACCCGTCCTACCCGGGCCGGCCGCTGCTCGTGACCGCCAACGACCACGTCCTCGGCGTCTGGAACGGTGACACCGGCGTCGTCGCGCAGACCGGCCGCGGCCGGCGGGTCGCCCTGGCCACCGGCGGCGCGGTCCGCGACCTCGCCCCCTCCCGGCTCGGCGAGGTGCAGACCATGCACGCCATGACGATCCACAAGAGCCAGGGCAGCCAGGCCGACGTCGTCACCGTGCTGCTGCCCGACGAGGACTCCCGCCTGCTCACCCGCGAGCTGTTCTACACCGCGGTCACCCGCGCCCGCCGGCGCGTGCGCGTCGTCGGCTCCGAGGCCGCCGTCCGTGCTGCGCTGGCCCGCGGGGCCCGCCGCGCGAGCGGCCTGCGCCAGCGCCTCGAGTCCGCCCCCGTCCCCCACCTCTGACGCCCACGGCCCAGGCCGGCGCCCGGCGCAGGCCGCATGTCCCGGTCATGCGTCATGCGGATCGGGCGCGATCGCGTGCAGACCGCACGACGCAGGGGCCAGGACGGACAGGACGCCGTCGCGGCGTCATGCGGAGCGGACGCCATCGCGTGCAGACCGCATGACGCACGCACGGCGACCACCGCCGGCGGAGCCGCGACCCTGGACGCCGGGACGTGCGGGTGGTGGGGTGGGGCCATGCCCCTCACCGGAGAGTACGAGTCGAGCACGAGCAGCTGGGTGCGCGAGCAGGTCGAGACCTACGAGCGCACCGGTGGTCGCGAGGGCGCCGAGATGCGCGGCGTGCCCATCGTCGTCATCACCTCCCGCGGGGTGCGATCGGGCAAGCTGCGCAAGAACCCCGTCATGCGCGTCGAGCACGACGGGGTCTACGCCGCCGTGGCGTCGAAGGGCGGCGCGCCGGACAACCCGGCGTGGTACGCCAACATGGTGGCCGAGCCGCTCGTCGAGCTGCAGGACGGTCCCGAGCCCGCGGACTACCGCGCCCGCGAGGTGCACGGCGAGGAGCGGGCGGCCTGGTGGGAGCGGGCGGTCGCGGTCTGGCCCGACTACGACGACTACGCCGCGCGCACCGACCGCGAGATCCCGGTCCTGGTCCTGGAGCCGGTCAACGGCTGAGCGCGCCCACCCCGCCCGGCAGGGACGACGTCGACCCTGACCCGCCCAGCGTCGCGCCCCACCTCCCGTGGTGCACCGCCTCGGCGAGGGGGCGTCGCTGCCGCCAGCCGGCGCGCTCGAGGTCGGGGGTCTCGGCGAGCGCGCTCACAGGCCCCAGGCACAGCCACGCCACCGGTCGGACCCCGGCCGGCACACCGAGCAGGTCGGCGAGGAACTCCTCGCGGTAGAAGGACACCCACCCCACGCCGAGCCCCTCGGCGGTGGCCGCGAGCCAGAGGTTCTGGATGGCCAGGCAGGTGGAGTAGAGGCCCGCGTCGGCGATCGCGTGCCGCCCCAGGACGGCCGGGCCCCCGCGCGCGTCGTCGTGGGTGACGACGACGCCGAGGGACGACTCGAGCACCCCCTCGACCTTGATCCGCTCGAAGGTGGCCCGCCGCTCCCCGTCGAGCGAGGCCGCGAAGGTGTCGCGCTCGTGGCGCACGTGGTCGCGGAAGGCGGTGCGGGTCGCGACGTCGTCGACGAGGACGAAGTCCCACGGCTGCGAGTGGCCGACGCTGGGCGCGGCGTGGGCGGCGCCGAGCACGCGACGCAGCGCGGCCGGGTCCACGGGCGCGCCGGTGAACTCCCGCCGCACGTCCCGGCGCCGGTGCACCACGTCGTAGAGCGAGGCGGTGGGTCCGGCGGCCGGGTTACGGGGAGCGCTCACCCGCGGCACGCTAGCCGCCGTCTCGGCGTGCCCTGTGCCCCGCTCGCTCGTTGGCCCGGTGAGACCCCGAGGAGGACCCGTGCGCCGCCCCACCACCCCTCGCGCGAGCCGCGCCGACCGCGCCAGCCGTGCCCCCCGCGCCCCCCGCGCCCCCCGCGCGACCCGTGCGAGCCGCGCCCTCGCGGGTGCGCTCACCGTCCTGGCGACCGGCGCCGCGCTGCTCGCCGCGCCGACGGGCCCGGCCGCGGCCGAGGAGCCCACGCCGGGCACACCGGCGTACGTCGCGCGCGACCTGCAGAACGTCGCCGACGCCTACGGACGCATCACCGGGTCCGGCGGGCAGCTGCAGAACCCCGCCTACCTCCCGGCCCTGGTCGTCGCCTCGACCGCGCGCCACGTCGCCCAGATGCTCGACCAGGTGGCCTCGCCGACCCGCCTCGCGGTGACGCCGGGCAACCTGGTGCCGGGGTGGAACGTCGGCAACCCGCTGCGCGACGGCTGGGCGGGCACCCGCGGCCGGGCGGCGCGGGTCGCCTTCACCAACCGCCACGGCGCGCTGCTGCGCGGCACGGTCTGGGCCCCGCGCCCGGGGGCGCGCGACCCCTACACCGGACGGCCCCTGCGCGGGCCCTTCCCCGGCGTCGTGGTCACGCCGGGCTCGGTGCAGGGCTCGCAGGGGATGTACGAGTGGCTCGCCCAGGACCTCGCCGAGCGGGGCTACGTCGTCCTCACCTACGACGTGCAGGGCCAGGGCACGAGCGAGACGCTCCCGCACACCACCGGCGAGGCCTTCCCCGGGTGCGACCCGACCGCCGCGCCCGCAGGCGAGGAGACGACCGGCTGCCCGGGTGTGCCCTCGCAGCAGCTCGCGAACTTCACCGTGGGCACCCGCGACGCGCTCTTTTTCCTGCTGGCCACCCCGCGTCGGCCCTACGCGAACCCGGGCAGCACTGGCGCTCCGGTGCAGCGGGCCAACCCGTTCTGGCGGCTCCTCGACCGCCGCCCGATGGCCGACCCGTGGACCCCGGGGCGGCGCACCAAGGTGGCGATCGTCGGGCACTCGCTCGGCGCCGCCGCCGTCAGCCGGGTGCAGGCCGACGACCGACGGGTCGCGACCGTCGTCGCGCTCGACAAGCTCGGCAACGGCACCGGTGGCTCGGGGCCGCTGCGCCCGCGGGTGCCGGCGCTGGCGGTGCAGTCGGAGTACGGCTTCACGGTCGCGCCGTACGCCCTCGCCGGCGGCGGCTCGATCATGCCGCAGCCGAGCCCGCAGGGCCCCGACCCGCGACGCGAGCGGGCCACGGGCTGGGAGGCGTGGGACGCCGCGGGGGTCGACAGCCTGCTCGTCGTGCCGCGCGCCTCGACCCACCTCGAGTACACCGACATCCCGCTCGTCCTCCCCGCGAGCCGGTGGGGCCAGGCCGTCACCAGCGCGTACGTCCAGCGCTGGCTCGACCGCTACCTCAAGCGCCGCGGTGCGCCGAGCGACCTGCTCGCGCGCTCCTTCCGCTACCTCGAGCCCGTCGGCGAGGGCCGGTGGGAGCCTGTGGTGGTGCGCCGTGACCCCAGCTACCAGTTCTGCTCCGCCTTCCGGCTGAGCACCGACCGTGGCCGGGTGCTGCGCGACGCCACCTGGACGGGACCCGCCTGCTGAGGCCGGTGCCGCGGCGAGCGCGGGTCAGGCCGTGCGCGAGATCGACAGCGCGAGGCCGACGAGGTGGCCGAGGCGCGCGACCTCGGAGTCGAGGAAGGCCGGTCCGCCGCGGCGACCGATCAGCACGACGTCGTCGTCGGCCAGCGGCGCGCCGACGGTGACGTTGACGTCGTCCCCGAGGTCGACGTGGCCCGGCCGCGTGAGCGCGGGCCACGGCAGCGTGGTGGGGGCCGCGCCGGTCGCGTGCACCCGTTCGACGCCGTCGTGTCCGTCACCGGTGCGCCGCACCCGCGCCGCCCAGTCGGCGCGGAAGGTCACGGGCAGCAGGTCGATGAGCCGGTCCAGCGCCTGGGCTGGGTGCTCGGTGAGGTCCTCGACCGCCTCGAGGTCGAGGACGAGCCCGCCACTGCCGGCGTAGCGGCTGATCCACAGCACGCGCACACCGTCGAGCGCGCTGCAGGCCGAGACCAGGGAGTCGGGCATGGTGCCGGGGGCGGTCTCGAGCAGCACGTCGTCGACCGCGGTGCCGTCGGGCCGCTTCTCGACGATCTCGATGGCCTCGATGTCGCCGCCGGCCTCACCGATGGCCGAGGCGACCCGGCCCAACGACCCGGGCACGTCGGGCAGCTCCACGCGCAGCAGGAACGGCATCGCGCTCCCTCCCCTCGTCGGACCGCGACCCTAGCCTGCCCGAGCCGTCTCGGTAGGTTCCACCCCATGAGCGCGATCGACGGAGTGTCCGAGACCTTCGACCCCGAGGCGTGGGACGTCGTCCCGGGCTTCGAGGACCTGACCGACACCACCTACCACCGCGCGCGGGAGCACGGTACGGTGCGCGTCGCCTTCGACCGCCCCGACGTGCTCAACGCCTTCCGGCCCCACACCGTCGACGAGCTGCTGCGCATCCTCGAGCACGCCCGCACCTCCTCCGACGTCGGCTGCGTGCTCCTCACCGGCAACGGGCCCGGCGAGCGCCACGGCAAGCGCGCCTTCTGCACCGGCGGCGACCAGCGCATCCGGGGTCGCGCGGGCTACCAGTACGCCGACGGCGAGCAGCCCGACACGGTCGACAAGGCCAAGCTGGCCCGGCTGCACATCCTGGAGGTGCAGCGCTTGATCCGCTTCATGCCGAAGGTCGTGGTGTGCCTGGTCAACGGGTGGGCGGCCGGCGGCGGCCACAGCCTGCACGTCGTGTGCGACCTGACGCTGGCGAGTGCCGAGCACGCCCGCTTCAAGCAGACCGACGCCGACGTCGGCTCCTTCGACGGCGGGTTCGGCTCGGCCTACCTCGCCCGCCAGGTCGGCCAGAAGTTCGCGCGCGAGATCTTCTTCCTCGCCGACGAGTACGACGCCGCCGACATGCACGCCATGGGTGCGGTCAACCGGGTGGTGCCGCACGCCGAGCTCGAGGCGGTCGGCCTCGAGTGGGGCCGGCGCATCAACGGCAAGTCGCCGACGGCGCAGCGGATGCTGAAGTACTCGTTCAACCTTGTCGACGACGGCCTCGTCGGCCAGCAGCTCTTCGCCGGCGAGACCACCCGCCTGGCCTACATGACCGACGAGGCGCAGGAGGGGCGCGACCAGTTCCTCGAGAAGCGCGACCCCGACTGGTCGGAGTACCCCTGGTACTACTGATTTGACGCGTCTGCGCAGGTCAGGCGCAGGTTTGGTCGTCGAAGTCCGCGTCTGGTCCGCAGAAAGTCTGCGCGAATCGGCTGGAGTCGTGGTGACTGACGCGTACCGTCGTGGTCCTGGGTCCGTCGACAGGCCCACCCTTTAGGCGGGGACATCCCCCGCCACTCCCTCGGGAGGCGGTTCGACCCGAGGGCCGCAAGACCCGCAGAACTACCTGCGGTCGCCCTTCGTGAAGGAGTGAGTGGGCGGGGTTCGCGTCAGGACCACTTCACGGGTCGCAAATAGGAACGTCCAGCGCCGCTCACGGTCTGGGGGAGTTGACTCTGCCGGATCTTGTTGGGGCTGATGTGGAACGAGCCCGGCATCAGCTTCTTGAGCTCGGCCGAGAATCGCTTCGGCGGAAAGGCTGCCGCGACGTAGAGGCTCGGGTTGAGGGACCGCGCGGCCTTCACCGCCGGCGTGAGGTCGCTGTCCGCGCTGACGATCAGTGCCGAATCGGAGAGGCGGCGCGCGGCATCCGCGACAAGTGACGTCGCGATGTTCACGTCCGTCTCCTTCTCCTCGTAGTGGGTCCACCCGGCGCCACACTTGCGGCACTTCATCGGCTTCTTCTGGTAGCGCCCTTGAACGATGTCGACCAGGCCAGGGTTCTGCGCGAGCAGCGCCTGTTGGTACCGGCCTTGTCGGGAAGCGGCGGGTGGCTCATCAAGGACCGGCGCCGTGAAGTAGCGCACCTGGACCAAGTTGCTTCGCGGCCTCAGACTCTTCGAGAGGTCGACTAGGTCGAGCCACAGCATGCGTCGGCCAAACTGCTCCTTGAGCCCGTGATACAGGTTGAAACCGTCCACGTAGACGATCAGGCTCGACACGGGGTGCTCCTCCTTGGGATGGGGCGACCACCCTACGGCGTGCGTTATGAGTGTGACGCAACACTGGATGTCCGGATCTTGGTTCGCAGGCCCGCGTATGGCTATAGTCTCCGTACACCACGCCAAGGCCTCGCGGCCTTGGTCCAACGGCCCCATCTTCACGATGGGGCCGTTTTTGTTTGTCCCGGTCACCCCTCAGAGAGGCTGTCGGCCTGCCGGGTCGACTGGGCGATCAGGTCGGCGGCCGCAGCCCGCGTCCGATCCTCCGCTGTCGGCCACAGATGGTTGTAAGTGTTCAGGGTCGTCGTCGCCGACGAGTGCCCCAGCGCTCGCTGCACGGTGACGACGTCGCACCCGGCGGCGATCAGCCCGGAAGCGTAGAAATACCGCAGGTCGTGGAGCCGCACGTGCGGCAGTCCAGCTGACGTCCGGGTCGCGCGCCACCGCCAGTCGATGTCGTTGTCGTACATCGGTCCGTCGCGGACGGTGAACAGTCAAGCCCCCCAAACCAAGGCGCAGGACTGGGTGGAGATCAAGCACCTCATCGAAGCGGGTCTCCTCTCGGTCGGCGACAAGCTGATCGCGACCCACCGAGACTTCGCCGGCGTCGAGGCGCTGATCGCCGCTGATGCCAAGATCGAGTTGAACGGCAGGTGCTTTGCAACGCCGACAGGCGCGGGCAACCATCTGCGCAGGCGGGCGACGAACGGCTGGTACTTCAGGTCCGTGGCCGACGGCCGTCGGCTGCGCGACCTACGGTCGGAGTTCCTCGCCGCCGCAGAGTCCCACGAGACGGGCAGCTCTCCCTCATCGATGAGTGGTCGGAAGCTTCCGGGCCGGTCGCTGGAGTTAGAGACGCGGCCATCCTGCACGACTAACCTTGCTGGCCATGACTCCCGGGGACGACACCAACCGCCTTGCGGCGGAGGCACGCGCCCGGGTGCTGATCGACCGCCAACTGGCCGAGGCCAGTTGGTCGGTGCAGGACAAGACGGCGATGAACCTCTTCGCCGCCCAGGGGGTCGCCGTCCGCGAGGTCACCCTCAAGCCGGGTCACGGCCGAGCGGACTACCTGCTGTACGTCGATCAGAAGGTCGTCGGCGTCATCGAGGCCAAGCCGGAGGGGACGCCGCTCTCCGGCGTCGAATGGCAGTCCAGCAAGTACGCCGACGGGCTGCCCGCGGACGTCAAGCTGGCGGCGCTGACCAAGGACGGCCGGCTTCCGTTCGTGTTCGAAGCCAGCGGCACCGAGACCCACTTCACGAACGGCTATGACCCCAATCCTCGGGCGCGACGGATCTTTAACGTCCCCAAGCCCTCGACGCTCGCGGGCATCCTCAAGCATGTGGACGAGGAGCACCCGACGTGGCGCGGGAAGGTACGCGCGTTCCCGCCGCTAGACACCCGGCCGCTGCGACCATCTCAGATCGAGGCGATCAACGGTGTCGAGACCAGTCTGCGCGAGCAGCGTTACGACCGCAGCCTCGTGCAGATGGCCACCGGCGCGGGCAAGACCTACACCGCCGTCACGCTGTCCTACCGGTTGCTGAAGCACGGCGGCTTCCAGCGAATTCTGTTCCTCGTCGACCGCAACAACCTGGCTAGGCAGACGATGGCCGAGTTCGAGAACTACCAGACCCCTGATGACGGCCGGAAGTTCACCGAGCTCTACAACGTCAACCGGCTCAAGCGCGGGCCGATGCCGGATGCGACCAGCGTCGCGATCTCGACCATCCAGCGCGTCTTCACGGCGCTGCGTAACGAGGAGGTCGGGGACACCGACGACCCGGACCTCGACGGCTGGGTGCCTGAGACTCCCGTCACCGTGGCCTACAACCCCGACATCCCGCCTGAGGCCTTCGACTTGATCGTGGTCGACGAGGCCCACCGCTCGATCTACGGCCAGTGGCGCGGGGTGCTGGAGTACTTCGATGCCCACGTGGTCGGGCTCACCGCCACCCCCGGCAAGCAGACCTTCGGGTTCTTCAAGCAGAACCTCGTCAGCGAGTACACCTACCCGCAGTCGGTGGCCGACAACGTCAACGTCGACTTCGACATCTACCGGATCAGGACCCAGATCAGCGAGCAGGGATCGACAATCGAGGCCGGCACCATCGTGCCGAAGGTCGACCGGCGCACACGGGCTCAACGCTACGAAGCGCTCGACGAGGATCTGGAATACCGCCGGACCCAGCTCGATCGTGCCGTGACCGCGACCGACCAGATCCGCACGGTCCTGGAGACCTTCCGCCACAAGCTCTTCACCGAGATCTTCCCCGGCCGCTCGGTGGTGCCCAAGTCGCTGATCTTCGCCAAGGACGACGCCCACGCCGAGGAGATCGTCACCCAGGTCCGCGAAGTGTTCGGCAAGGGCAACGACTTCGCCGCCAAGATCACCTACAACGCCCGCAACGCCGACCAACAGCTCGCCGCCTTCCGCACCAGCGCCGCCCTGCGGATCGCGGTCACCGTCGACATGATCGCCACCGGCACCGACGTGAAGCCCCTGGAGTGCGTCTTCTTCATGCGCGACGTCCGCTCCCCACAGTACTTCGAGCAGATGAAGGGACGCGGTGCCCGCACCATCCCCGACGCCGACTTCCAGGCCGTCACCCCCGACGCCAAGGAGAAGACCCGCTTCGTGCTGGTCGACGCCGTCGGCGTCACCGAGCACGACTTCGTCGAGCCGCCGCTGAACCGCGAGAAGTCGATCAGCCTGCAGAAGCTTCTGGAGAAGGCCGCCAACCTCACCATCACCGAGGACGAGACGGCCACACTCGCCTCCCGCCTCGCTGCTCTCGAAGCGCAGATCACCGACGACGAGCGCACCGAGCTCGACGCCGTCGCCGGCGGCTCGCTGCGCCAGGTCGTCCGCGAGCTCGTGGATGCCGTCGATCCCGACGTCCAGGCCAAGGCCCTCGAAGGCGCCGCCGACCAGGACCAAGCGCTCCAGCAGCTGATCATCGCCGCGGTGAAGCCGATTGCCTCGAACCCCGACCTGCGGGCGCGCATCCTCGAACTCCGCCGCGCCCACGACCGGATCATCGACGAGGTCTCCACCGACGTCCTCCTCGACGCCTACGGAGTCATCGACACCAGCAAGGCCAAGTCCGTCGTGGAGTCCTGGCGCGCCTACCTCGACGAGCATCGCTCCGAGATCACCGCCATCCAGCTCCTTGCCGAAGCGCGGGAGCGGCGTATCTCGTTCGGCGACATCAAGGAGCTGGCCGACCGCATCTCGCGGCCGCCCTACAACTGGACTCCCGACATCATCTGGAACGCCTACGTCGCGCTCGACCCCGAGTACGGCAAGGCGTCAACCACTCACCGGACGCTGACCGATCTGGTCTCTCTGATCCGCTTCACCCTTGGCGAGGACGACCGGCTCGCGCCGTACGCCGACAAGGTCAACCAGAAGTACGCCGCCTGGCTGGCCCAACAGGAGCAGGCCGGCGTCGCGTTCACGCCTGCCGAGCGTTGGTGGCTGGATCGGATGGTCCAGGTCATCGCGTCCTCCGCCGGTATCAGCCCTGCCGACCTCGACCAGCCCCCGTTCACCGAGAAGGGCGGCACCGACGGTGCCGTCCGTGATCTCGGCGAACGAGCAGGAAGCCTGATCGACGAGCTGAACCAGGAACTCACTGCATGACGTGGCCTGTCGTCACCCTCAACGATCTGCAGGCGAACGAACCCAGGGCAATCACCGACGGCCCTTTCGGATCCAACCTCGCAAGCCGCCACTACACAGAGAGCGGCCCTCGCGTCGTCCGCCTGCAGAACATCGGCGATGGTCAGTTCATCGACGAGCGGGCGCACATATCCGAGGAGCACTTCGAGTCGCTCCGTGCGCACGAGGTCCGAGCCGGAGACCTCCTGGTCGCTTCACTAGGTGAGGTCCTGCCGCGCGCCTGTCTTGCGCCACCTGCCCTTGGACCCGCCATCGTGAAGGCTGATTGCATCCGGGTGCGCCTCGGCGATGCGGTCGACCCGCGCTGGGTCCTCTACGCGCTCCAACGTCCCGAGGTACGGCGGTGGGCTGACGAGCACCGACATGGTGTCGGGCGTCCGCGGCTCGGGCTGAAGGCGATCCGCCAGATCCCGATCCCCCTCCCGGAACTCGAAGAGCAGCAACGCATCGTCGACCTCCTCGAAGGCCACCTCTCCCGCCTCGACGCCGCTGAGGCGCTCGTTCGCAAGTCGATTCGTCGTCAGGCCGCCCTCCGCGACGCAGCCCTGTATGACTGGGTTCAACGAGCGCGTGAGTCGGCGGGCGTCGAGCTTGCGACGTTAGGTTCGATTGCGAAGGTTACGAGCGGACTGACGCCCCTCAAAGCCAACAAGGCCTTCTATGAGGGTGGGACCATCCCGTGGATCACCAGCGGTGACCTCCATCAAGGTGTCGTGACCAAGGCATCCACCTTCGTCACAGAACGCGCCCTTGCGGACACAACGCTCAAGATGGTGCCTGCGGGTGCTCTCTTGATCGCCATGTACGGGGAAGGAAAGACCCGCGGCACCGCCGCTGAGCTCGGGTTCGACGCGACCACGAATCAAGCGTGCGCCGCGGTCGTTCTGCACGACCCGAATCTTCGGCGGTGGGTTCGGCTCGTCCTTGACGCGAACTACACCCGCGTTCGTCGGTTGGCGGCGGGAGGGGTGCAGCCGAACCTCAATCTTTCGATCATCAAGGCGATTGAGGTTCCGATTCCCAAGGCAGACCTGCGTGGCGAACTGCTTGCCGAGCGCCGTGAACTCGATGAACAATCCCGCAGGTTGAGGGCCGATTTGGCTGCCGCGCAGTCTCGCGGTCGCAGCCTCCGGAGGTCGCTGCTCGCGGCTGCCTTCTCGGGCCGCCTCACGACTGAGCTGCCGCAGCCGGCGGAGTCGACACTTGCTGTGTGAGGCAGCTGCCCCTGCGCCACTCGCCGATATGTCGGACGTGGGGGCGAGGATTCTCTTGTGAGCCTCGTTTTCTCGAACCGCGTCCGCACCGACGCCTCCCCGTGCGGCCACAGCGAGTCGACCTTCGCGTTCCTTGACCGGGTTGCTGGTCCGTACTGGGAACAGGTCCGGGAACTCATCGAGAAGTGGGTGGCGCATCTGCCGGTTGAGTGCTGTGCAGATGTGATCGGCCGGCTTCGTTCGCCGGACTACGCGCAGCACGCGAGCGCCTACTGGGAGTTGCACCTCCACGAGACCTCTAGATCGAGCGGGTTCGACGTCGTCGTCCACCCGCAGGTGACCGGAAGCCCCAGGCAGCCTGACTTCCTGGTGAGCCGCGGGGACGACTCGTTCTACGTCGAGGCGACATGCCTCGTGTCGAAGGCGACCGACCCCGGCGCCTCAGCCCGCAAGCGGCAGGTTTACGACGCCTTGGACTCGATCAGCTGTCCGAACTTCTTCCTGCAGATCGACGTCAATCGAGTCGGGCCGGCCGATCTGCCGACCAAGCCGCTGCGGCGACGACTGGAGGCCTGGGTCCGGACGCTGGATCCCGACCCGATTGTCGTAGACGACCACTACCTCGACTTCGGCGAAAGCTTTGAGTGGTCCCATGCAGGATGGGAGTTGCGGTTTCGCCCGTTCCCGGTCAGCGCGGGCGCGCGCGGACGACCCGGCCATCGCCCGTTGGGCATCTTCGGACCTGTCGAGGCGGCGTGGATCAACGATGATCAGACGCTCCGCGGGGCCTTGCAGGACAAGGGCTCCGCCTACGGCGAGCTGGACCGTCCGCTCGTCATCGCCGTCAACAGTTTTGCCTTGAGCCACGATGACTACGACACGATGAACGCGCTTTACGGCACCGAGCAGATCACGATCTCACTGACGGATCGAAACGCTCCGCCCGTGCCCTCGCGCAAGCCCGATGGATACTGGCTCGCAGGCACCTGGGCGCACCAGCATGTGGCAGGAATCCTGATCGGTCGGTCGATTGCTGAGTACCGTCCGACGGCCACGCCAACATTCTGGGTCCACCCCGAGCCGGTGGAGGCCGTCCAACCACTGCCCGTCTGGAGGGCCGCGGAACCGGTGGATGACCACATCGAATACCGCGAGCCCCCGAGACCCTTCACGAGCTGTTCCGGCTGCCCGAGGTCTGGCCGGCCGGCGAGCCGTTCCCGCAGGAGATGCTGGCATGAGCTTCGGAAACCCACCCAATGAGGATGTGCGCCGCTTCCTCGTGGACCCACATGAAGTCATGGCGTCCCTCGCTCGCCGCCGGCCGGTATTCCATTCCGAAGCGGACTTCCAGTTCGCCTTCGCCTGGGAGGCGAAGACACTGATCCCCGGTGTCGAGGTCAGGCTGGAGACGCATCCCGAGCCCGGAGTCCGTCTCGACTTGGAGTTGATCGATCCTGCCGCGAAACGCGGGCTGGCCGTCGAACTGAAGTACATGACACGGCTGTGGACGGGCGAGTCAGGCGGCGAGTCCTTCGCGCTGAAGAACCACGGCGCCTCCGACCTGCGCGCGTACGACGTCGTCAAGGACATCGAGCGCGTTGAGCGGTTCGTCCTGCCGCGGCCCGGATGGACCGGGTTGGTGATCGCTCTGACCAACGAGAGCGCCTACTGGCGCTCGCCGACTCACGGACGTACCACGAATGCCGATGCGTTCCGCCTCTTCGAGGGGAACCTTCTGGCCGGCGAACGTCGGTGGGGACCGAACACCGGCGGGACCGCCAAGGGAAGGGAGGCACCGCTCGCACTGCGCGGGACCTATGAACTCCAGTGGGTCGACTACTCACGACTGGACGCCGGGCCAGCCGGGTCGTTTCGAGCACTCGTCGTGCCGATCGACGGGGACGGCATGGCATCGAGCCAGACCAGCCAACCGAGGGCAACAGATGACCACTCCTGACTCCCGCCGCCTCGTCGCCAAGCTCGTTGCCGGGAGCAACGTGCTCCGCGACTCGGGCGTCAACATGTACGAGTACACCGAGCAGTTGACCTACCTGCTGTTCCTCAAGATGGCCGAGGAGCGGGCGACCCGGCCGCTGAATCCCGAGCGCGTGGTGCCGGAGGAGTACTCCTGGCACCGGCTGCTCGGGTTGTCGGGCGAAGCGCTCGAGAACACCTACAACCACATCCTGCGTGGCCTCGCCAGCCAACCGGGCGTGCTCGGTGCGATCTACCGCGGGGCGCAGAACAAGATCTCTAATCCCTCACATCTCAAGACGCTGATCGTCGACTACATCGACAAGGAGAACTGGTCGGCCGCCGGCGCCGACATCAACGGGGACGCCTACGAGGAGCTGCTGGAGCGCTCGGCCGGAGATACCAAGTCGACTGCAGGGCAGTACTTCACGCCGCGCGCGCTGATCCATGCGATCGTCGATGTGGTCCAGCCGACGGTCGCCGACCGGGTCATCGACCCGGCGAGCGGCACCGGCGGCTTCCTGCTTGCGGCCCATGCCTATGCCACTCGCGACGCCGCGAACCTCACTCCGCCGGAGCGCGAGCACCTCCAGACCAGGTTCGTGCGCGGTGTCGACATCGGCGCCACGACATCGCGGCTCGCGTCGATGAACCTGCTGCTGCACGGCATCGGGTCGATCACCGGTAACTCCCTCATCGACCACAAGGACGCTCTCGTCGCCGATCCGGGCGAGCGGTGGAGCGTCGTCCTTGCCAATCCGCCCTTCGGTCGCAGCTCGTCGACCGACATCGGCGGCGGGGACGACGACGGCGCCGAGATCTTCCGGCAGGACTTCGTGGTCACCACGGCGAACAAGCAGCTCAACTTCCTGCAGCACATCATGACGATCCTCGACATCAACGGGCGGGCCGGCGTGGTGCTGCCGGACAATGTGCTGTTCGAGGGCGGCGCCGGGGAGACCTTGCGCCGCAAGCTGCTGACCGCGTTCGACTTCCACACGCTGTTGCGGCTGCCGACGGGCATCTTCTACAAGCCCGGCGTGAAGGCCAACGTGCTGTTCTTCGACAAGAAGCCGGCGGCCGAGCAGCCCTGGACGCAGCGACTGTGGGTCTATGACCTGCGGACCAACAAGCACTTCACGTTGAAGAAGAAGCCGCTGCGCCGTGAGGACCTCGATGACTTCGTCGCGTCGTACCTCCCCGGAAAGCCTCGCGAGGAGCGGGTCGAGTCGAAGCGGTGGAAGTCGTTCAACTATGACGAACTCGTTGCGCGCGACAAGGTCAATCTGGACCTCACCTGGCTGCGGGACGAGTCTCTGGAAGACGCCGACAACCTCCCGGCTCCGGAGATCATCGCCCGCGAGATCGTCGAGGACCTCACCGCCGCACTCGCCGAGTTCGAAGCCGTCGCGACCGCCCTGGAGGACCGGCTTGCTGGGCCGGCGGCGTCTGAGGATGCGGGCTGATGGCGCTCCCGGAGACGGACCTCCACCGCATCCACCTGTGGGCACGCGAGCGCGTGCCGGAGCATCTTTGGGACCAGGTCAAGGTCGAGGCCGATGTTGGCGACCGTCACGTCGACATCGTCGAGGTCCGACCGCCGTGGGACGGAGTCGGTGAGCACACGCGATTCCCGATCGCGCGCCTGCGCTACACGAAGGCGAGCGGCCAGTGGGCGATCTACTGGCGCGATCGCAACCTGAAGTTCCACGAGTACAAGCGGAAGCGACCGAGCAAGAACATCCAGTCGTTGCTCGACTACATCGACACCTCGGGTGACCCGATCTTCTGGGGATGACGGCAGGGGAGCACCCCTGCTTCGGTCCGCAGAAAGTCCGCGAGACGGCCGGTTCCGCTCGATCACACCAAACGACACCCAGGACCTTCGAGGAAGCGTTTGTGCAGGTCAGGCCAGACTTTCGTCCAGAACCACCGCTTGCCGACGACGGCCAGCAACCTGCCGAATGCTTCCCCTGGTACTACTGAGCGCCCCCGCTCCCCCCCCGCCCCCGCCCGCGCCCCCGCCGTCGCGCGACACGCCGCACGGCACCTGGCCGCACCCGGTCTGGACCACTCGTTGACCGGATCCGGACCGGCGTGACCTGCGTCGCGCCCTGTCGTTGACCCAGGTGGAGGCGTCTAGACGTCCTGTGGGCCGGGAGGCCGCAGGGGTACGGACGGGGAGCAGCGCGGCACCGGGGTGCCGCGAGGGGAGGAGCAGTCGTGCACCGACGGGACGACGCCGCAGCCGTGCCGCGGCCGCGGCGCAGCACCGAGGGCGGCAGCGCGCCGGCCGGCACGCTGGTCGGCGCGGTCGACGACGCCGTCGAGCTGGTGGTGGACCGGCTGGTCGAGTCCGTCGAGGGCTGCCTCGCCGGGTTGGAGGCCATGGCGGCCGAGCCGGTGGCCGACCGGCTGGAGTACGTCGCGCGGTGCGCGGCGACCGCGTGGGGTGCGCCCCGTCTCTGGGTCGGCTCCGTCGACGGCGACCGGCTGGTCACCCGCCGCTGCCGCAGCCTGCGCCCGGTCAGCCCCGTCAGCGCGGTCGACGCGACCGGCCCGGGCGGCACGACCGACGCGGGCACGACGTCCCCGGCGTTCGCGGACTGCGCCGACGGCGTCGACCTCGAGGAGCGGCTCGGGCCCCTGGGCGACCGCGACGCGCTGCTCGCGGCGCTCGAGGGCGGCTCGTTGCTGGCGCGCCCCGGTGACGGCTCCGGGCTCGGCGGGTGGCTGCCCGAGCTCGGGCTCGGTGCTGTGGTCGCGGCGGGGGGCTACGACCACGACGCCCGCCAGTGGCTCGTCGCCGTGCTGATGCGCGACTCCGGCGCCGACGCCGCCATCGCCCGGCTGGCCCTCACCTCGCTGGTGCAGGCCGCCCTCGCGATGCCCGTCTCCGCTCACCGACGCTAGGGCGGGGTCGGGCCCGCATCCTCGGGCAGCACCGCGTCGGCGACGCCGCGGTAGCCCATGGCCCGCAGGGTGCCCCGGGCGTGGGCGTCCCAGGCGGTGTCGAGGTCGGCGTAGAACCACGAGAGCGGGCCGTAGACCTCGAGCGAGACGTAGCCGTGGAACGACGCCCAGCCCGACAGCAGGACGCCGACCTGCTGCTCGTCGAGGCCGTCCTGGTCGCGGCGCATCTCCTCGAGCTCGGCGACCAGCGGCGACCCCCACTGCAGCGCTGCCGCCCCGGTGTCGACCACCCCGGCACGCACGCAGCGGGCGAAGTGCACCAGGGGTGCGGCGAAGAACTCGTGCAGCTGGCTCGGGTCGGGGACCGGGCCGCCGTCGGAGGCGAAGGTGTCGGTGCCGAACATCAGCGAGAACTCCGCGCGGTGCGACAGGCACCACCGCCGGTAGGCGTGCGCCATCGCGAGGGCCTGCGAGGTGAGGTCGAGGCCGTCGTGGGCGACCGCGGAGGCGTGCAGTGCGGCAGCCGCCGAGGAGAAGGCGTCGGCCGCCACCGCGGCCACCAGCTCCTGCCGGGAGGCGAAGTAGCGGTAGATGCCCGAGGGCGCGATCCCGACGTCGCGGGCGACCGCGCGCAGCGACAGCTCACCGGTCGAGTGCGGCACCAGCAGGTCGCGCGCCGAGCGCTTGAGGTCCTCGCGGACCTCCTGGCGCAGCCGCTCGCGGCGCGTCGGGAAGCGCCCGTCGGGGCCCCGCTCGACCTGCTCCTGCCCACCGCGGGCCACCTCGGCGCTCACCGCGGCACCCCGGCCGCGACCTGGGCGTAGAGCTCGCCGAAGCGGTCGGCGACCGCGCTCTGCAGGAAGGGCCGCACGTCGGCGCGGGCACCCTCGGCGAGCCCCGCCCCCAGGGCCGGGTCTGCGCCGAGCCGGTCGAGCGCGGCCGCGGTGGCCGCCGCGTCCCCCGGCGGCACGACCAGCGCCGAGCGCCCGTCGACCACCATGTCGGCGATGCCGCCCTGGTGCGTGGTGACGAGCGGCGCGCCGAGCGCCATCGCCTCCAGCACCGTGGTGGGGCAGGGGTCGTGCCACTCGCTGGGCAGCACGGCGGCCCGGGCGTGCTGGAAGCCTGCGACGACCCGCTCGTGGTCCCAGCCCTGCTCGACCCGGACGCCGTCGGGCAGGGCGTCGGGGAGGTCGGCCGTCGGCCGACCCACCAGCACGAGCTCGGCCGGCACCCCGTCGGTGCCCCCGCCCCGGCCCAGCGCCGCGCGGTCGACCCGCCGCCAGGCGTCGAGCAGGGTCAGCAGCCCCTTCTCGGCCGACAGGTCGCCGGCGAAGAAGACGTAGGGCGCGTCCGGCAGGCCGTCGTGGCGCGGCTCGGTCGGGCGGGTGAGCAGCTCGTCGGGCACGAAGTTGGGCACCACCTCGAAGGGCACGGGTCCCGAGGCGAGGTCGTTGCCCTCGGCGACCGCGCGGCTGACCGGGGTGAACAGGTCGACACGGCGGTGCCGCACGGGCACGCCGCCGCGCACCGCGGCGTACACCGGCACGCCCCGCAGGGCGCCGTAGTGCTCGCTCACGTGGGGCACGCACCGCGACGGCGACGGCCCGGGGCACGGCGCTCCGCCGACCATGAGCCGCTTGGTCGCGCACACGTGGCTGTAGTCGTGCAGCGAGTGCACGAGTGGGGTGCGACGCGCCGCGGCGAGCGGCAGCCAGGAGGCGAGGATCCAGTTGTGGCTGTGCACGACGTCGGGCCGCAGCCGCTCGGCCAGCCGGGCCAGCGCGCGCGACGTGAGCGGGTCGGGCACGGGCAGCGCGAGGGGCCGGTCGGCGGTGGGGTAGAGCGCGGGCACCCGCTGCCCGACGTTGTCGAGCAGGTGCACGTGCACCCCGGGGTCGGCGGGCACCCGCGCGCCGGCCGCGCCGTGGGCGCCCTGGCCCACCTTGAGCGTGGCGACGTGCACGTCGTGACCGCGCGCCGCGAGCGCGACGGCCAGGTTGCGCACGTGGCGCTCCTCCCCGCCGATGACGGGCGGGTAGAACTGGGCGAGCAGCAGGACCCTCACGCCCGCGCCTCCCCGGCCCGGACCACGACCACGGGGCGCCGGGAGAGCCGGCTGCGCACGAGCCCGGCGACCACGGCCAGCGACGCCACGACCGTGCCGAGGGCGGCGCTGCGCCGCCCCGGGGTCCGCAGGTAGTCGAGCGCGGCCCGCGGCAGCCGGCGCGCGAAGTCGCGCTCCGGCCCCAGCGCCGCACCGCCCGCGGGCCCCTCGCCGAGGGCGCGGGCGATGTCGCCCTTCATGACGCCCTCGTCGTAGCTGCGGCGCACGAGGTAGGACCACGTGGCGCGCGGGGCGGGCACCCGGTGGTCGATGCGTGCCTCGGGCACGAACCAGAACTCCCCGCCGGGCCGCGCCGCGCGCACCCGCAGGCAGAACTCCGCCTCCTCGCCGCCGCCGACCCGGCCGTCACCGTGGCCGATGCCGTCGGCGAAGCCGCCGACGTCGAGGAAGGTGTCGCGGCGCATGCCGGCGCACCCCCCGTAGAAGTTGCGCACCGGCGCGGCCTCGTCGGGCAACCCGCGGTAGGCGACGCCGACGGTCCAGAGGTACTCGTCGGGCAGCCACGCCGGCGCCCGGCCGACGAAGTCGCCGACCGACCGCGCGCTGGCGCCGAGGACGTCGGGCCGGGTGAGGTACGGCGCGAGCTCGGCCACCCAGCGCGGGTGCGCGGTCGCGTCGTCGTCGAGGAAGAAGACCAGGTCGGTCTCGAGCTGCGCGGCGCCGGTGTTGCGGGCGACCGAGACGCCGCGGTTGCGGCCGAGGACCACGACCTGCTCGCCGGGCAGGGCGCCGCGGACGACCGCGCCGAGCTCCTCGTCGCCGTCGACGACCACGACGAGCTGGTCGACGTGGTGCTCCTGCGCGCGCACCGACGCGACCGCGGCGCGCAGCTGCGGCAGCCGCTCGGCCGTGTAGGTGCACACCACGACCCCGACGGTCGGGTCGGGCGACGCGGCGCGGGGGGCCTCGGGCACCGCGCGGGCCTCGGGGGTCACGTCGTTCAGCGCCACGGCGCGCCCCCCGTCGCCGCGGCGGTGCGCTCGCGCAGCAGCCGCGCCGCCCGCCACGCCGGTCCGGCGGCGCGCTTGAGCGCCGGCACGAGGGGCGAGGGCCCGTGCTCGACGAGGTCGAGCAGCGCCTGGCCACGGTGGTCGGGTCGCACCGCCAGCCGCTGCACCGCGGTCGGGTCGCCGTCGGTCACGTGGACGCGGTGGCCGATCGCCACGCCGTGGGTGTAGCCGGCCGCGACGACCTGCCGCCGCAGGCCGCGCGAGTGGTAGCCGTGGGGGTAGGCGACGGTGTCGACGGGCTGGCCGGTGAGGTCCTGCAGGATCCGGCGGCTCCACCTCAGCGAGGCGGTGGCACCGGCCGGGCGCAGGGTGTCCATCGGCACGTGCAGGTCACCGTGGCTGCCGACCTCGACACCGGCACGCGCGACCTCCGCGAGCGCGGCGTCGTCCATCAGCTGCACGTCGGCGCCACCGCCGGGCAGCCACGAGGCCGGCCCGCCGAGGTGGCCGGTGGGGGCGTAGAGCGTCGCGCGCGCCCCGTGGTCGTCGAGCACCTCGAGCGCCGACTCGGCGAAGTCGAGGTAGGCGTCGTCGAAGGTCAGCGCGACCACCCGCCGGTGCGGGTCGGCGGCCAGGGCGGCGAACGCCTCGGTGAGCCCCAGCAGCTCCCAGCCGGCCCCGCGCAGGGTGGCGAGCTGGTCGGCGAGCACGGGCGGCGGCACGTCGAGCCACTCCAGGCCGCGCGGCATCGGGGTGCCGACGGCGTGATACATCAGCACCGGCAGCCGCGCGGCGGTGGTGCCGCGCGCGGACGAGGCGGTGGGCCGGTGGCCCAGCAGGCCGCTCACCGTGCCCCCTCCGGTGCCCGGAGGGCGGTCGCACGGCGGTCGGTGCGCCCGGCGCGCCGCAGCGAGCCGCGGGCGTAGCCCGCACCGGCGCTCGCCAGCCCCACGACGACGCCGGCGGCCCCGCGCGGGCCGCCCTCGGCGCCGCTGCGCAGCTCTCGGCGCACCGCGGCGGGGAGCACCCGGCGCACGTAGGCGCGCTCGGTGCTGGTGGCCGCCCCCGGGCCCGCGGTGCGGGCGATGTGGGCCTTGCTCAACCCCTCGGCGTACGCCCGGCGCGCGAGGTAGCGCCACGTCGTGCGGTCGGCGGAGACGTGGTGGGCCACCGTCGCTGCGGGCTCGTGGACGAGCAGCGCGCCCGGCTTGCGGCGGGCCAGCCGCAGGCACAGCTCGGTCTCCTCGCCGCCGAGCAGGACGTCGCCGACCCGCCCGGCGGCCTCGTCGAAGTCGCCGGCCAGCTCGAGGGCCGCCCGGGTGAAGGACATGGTGGCGCCCAGCAGGTTGCGCACGGGGGCACGGTGCTCGGGCAGGCCGCGGTAGCTGCAGCCCACGACCCAGTCGAGCTCGGCGACGAGGTGGCGCGGGCGCCCGCTCGGCGGCCACACGGGGGTGGCACGGCCGTCCACACCGTCGGCTCCGGTCTCGGCGAGCGCGGTGACGAGCCGGTCGAGCCAGTCGGGGGCGGGCACCGCGTCGTCGTCGAGGAAGGCCACGACGTCGCCGACGCCGGCGTGGACCCCGGTGTTGCGGGCACCGGAGAGACCCCGGCCGCGGGTGTTGGGCAGCACCGTCAGCCAGGTGTCGTCGCCGCCGAGGCCGAGCAGGCCCGGCAGCTCGGCCGCGGCGCGCCGCAGGAGCGCGTCGTCGTGGTCGACGACCAGCAGCACCTGGTCGGGGCGGCGCGACTGCGCCGCCAACGCCTGCAGCCCCGCCACGATGCTGGTCCAGCGGCGCTCGGTGTGGGCGCACACGACCACGGACGTCGTGGGCTCCCGCCGCTCACCGGGGTCGGCCGAGGAGCGCACGCGCGAGGCGTCCGACGGGCCCGGGTCCACGGCGTCGACGGTAGCGCCGGCAGGCGCCGGCGGGGCAGAGGGCACAGTCGCTGCCGCGACGCAGGTGGACGTGGGCGAGGCGGGCGTGCCCGCACCTGCAGGGGTCGCCGCTCCCACGAGTCCCGCCGTCGTCCACGCCGCTACCTCTGCTGCCTCCTCGCCGGTCCCCATGCTCGGCGCCGAGGGTAGCGCTCGTGACCCCGGCACGCTCCGCCCGTTCACCGCAGCGCCCCGACCCGACGGGCCCACGCCACCAGCGCGGCGTACGTCTCGTTGGGCTGTCCCTGCCGGTCGAGCAGCGTCCAGGACGGCTCGTTGAAGCGGGTGGGGTGGAAGTAGTACCAGGACAGCGCGCTCACGTAGGAGTAGCAGGTGGCGGCGCGGAAGGCCTCCTCGAGGTAGACCGCGCGGTCGGCGTCGGACACCGGGCCGAACTCGCGCCACGGCTGGGTGCTGTAGCCGAACTCGCCGATGTAGAGCGGCTTGTCGGCGTCGCCGCGCTGCTCCATCAGGTCGTGGAGGTCGACGATGCCGAGGAAGTTCTGGCTGAACTCGCCGAAGGGCTCGCGCTCGTAGGTCCAGCGCGCGAGCTCGGTGCTGGGCGAGCGGTCGCCCGAGAACGGGTGCACCCCGACCTGGTCGAAGAGCACCTCGTCCTCGCCGTAGAGCTCGTCGCGGGCGTCGTAGACCGCGCGCAGGAAGCCGATGTCGTTGTTGCTCAGCCCGCCGGAGACGATCGAGATGCTCGGGTCGACCTCCTTGACGGCGGCGTAGCTGGCCTCGAGCAGCCGCGCGAAGGCGACGGGGTCGGGCCCGGTGGGCCAGAAGTCGTACTCGTTGGGCTCGTTCCAGATCTCGAGGTAGTCGACCCGGCCCTGCACGTGGACGGTGAGGTCGTGGACGAAGCGAGTCCACCGGCGCAGCTCGGTGTCGGTGAGCGGGGGGTGCCAGAAGTCGGTGTCGGTCGGCGAGCTGGTCTCCTCCACCGCCCACTGCGGCATCGTCGAGACCTGCAGGCGCACGCGCAGTCCGGCGGCGTTGGCCGCGTCGATGACGCGGTCGAGGAGGGTCCAGTCGTAAGGCCGGTCGGGGTCGGGCTCGATGGTGCGCCAGGACGCGGCGGTCGAGATGACCGCCGCGCCGGCGGCCTCGGCGCGGGCCACGAGCCGGCGGATCTCGGGCGCGGTGAGCTCGGGGTAGGTGACCGTCGACCCGAGCTCCTCGCCCTGGCCGACACCGCCCGCGGCCTGCACGCCGAGGTCGATGAGGGGACCGGGGCGCGAGCGCGACGGCTCGCAGGCCACCACCGGACCGACCGCGGGCTCGGCGTCCTCGAGGGAGCGGATGACCGACAGCCCGACTACGGCCAAGGCGAGGCAGAGCAGGCCCGGCAGCAGCAGGAGCAGGACGCGGCGGGTCACCGGTCGGCCCTCCCCTCGACGTCGCGGTCGGTGCCGGCGCGGCTCGCGCGTCGGTGGCGGCCGGCTGCGTCGGTCGTGCCGGTCGTCCCGGCGGGCACGGTGGCGGGGGACGGTGAGGCGACCGCGGCGTCCTGCGCGCGGTCGGTGGGGTCGCCGCGCAGCAGCTCCTTGCGACGCAGGAAGGGCTGCTCGACGACGTGGTAGGAGAGCGCTGCGGCGCCGAGGGACAGCCCGAGCGCGACCGGGGCGGCGGCGAGCTTCTCGACGGTGGTCTCGATGCCGGCCTGGTCGGCCATGACCTCGAAGACGACGCGGTGCCACAGGTAGAGCGGGTAGGAGATCAGCCCGACGTAGACCACCGGCCGCAGCGTCGCCAGGGCGAGCAGGGCTCGGTGGGCCGGGCCGCCCTCGTCGTCGCCGGGGAGCACGAGCCGGGTGATGACCGCGGCCGACGCGAGGGCGACGAGGAGGTAGTTGGTGTCGTAGGGCAGGGCGTGGTGCAGGGACACCACCGCGGTCTCGACCAGCAGGAGCAGCACGCCGGCGACGGCGGCGGCGGTGAGCAGGCCCTGGTGGCGCAGCAACCGCTCGCGCAGCGCGGGCAGCGCGAGGGCCAGCGCGCTCCCGACCAGCAGGCCGTCGGTCTGGGTGTCCACGCCCATGCCCACGTGGGCGGCCAGACCCTGGCTGCTCAACCAGGCGCGCCACGACACCACGACGGCGGCCATCGCGAGCACGGCCGCGACGCGCGCCCGGGTGGAGCGCAGCAGCCGCAGGAGCACGGCGAGCAGCAGCGGCCAGACCAGGTAGTACTGCTCCTCCACGCCGAGCGACCAGGTCTGGCCGAGCAGGCCGTAGTCCTCGGTCTCGGCGCCCCGGCCGAGCAGGAAGTTCGTCGTGTAGGTGATCGAGGTCAGCGCCTGCAGCAGCTGGAAGCGCCGCTCCTCGCCTTCCAGCGCGACCAGGGCGTAGGCGGTGACGAAGCCGACGACCACCACCAGCGCGGGGAAGAGCCGCAGCACGCGGCGCAGGTAGAACCGGCGCACCCCTCCGGGGGTCAGTGCACCGGGCCGCACCAGCAGCCCGGTGATGAGGAAGCCGGAGAGCACGAAGAACACGGTCACGCCGAGGCTGCCGCCGGCCATCAGCGGCACGCCGGCGTGGAGGCCGACGACGAGCGCGACGGCGAGCGCGCGCAGCCCGTCGAGCGCGGGCACCCGCACCGGGGCGTCGGCCTCTGTCGGGGGGCGACGGTCGGGTGGCAGCGCACCGGGCTGGACGCTGGGATGGGGGGTGCTCATCGGGCTTCCTCGGTCAGGGGTCGGCCGGGAGCGGCCGCGGTCGGTGCAGTGGGTGCAGTCGGGGTGGGCGGGCCGAGCGGGGCGCGCAGGATGCCGTGGACGACCGGAGCGGCGCCGTAGGCCTGGACGCCGAGGGCGAGCAGCCAGCCGACGCACAGCCCGGGGGCGCCGGCGACGGCGGCCCCGGCCGCCGCGCCGGAGACCTCGAGCAGGACCCCGCCCCCGGCCAGGCCGGCGGCAGAGGTGACCCGTCCCTGCACGCGCCAGAGGGCGACGACGTGGTCCTTGAGGACCATCCACAGCCCGGCGGGCACGAGCAGCGCGAGGAGCCGCGAGGACTCCTCGGCGTAGCCGGGGCCGAAGACCCCCAGGACGTACGGCGCGGCCAGCGCGGCCGCCGCGCCGAGCACCGCGCTGATCGCCAGCCCGCCCGGCAGGGTGCGGCGGGCGCGTCGGCAGAAGTCGTCGAGGGGCTCGTGCACGCTCGCGGCGAAGAGCGCGGTGGCGAGCATGTAGGGCGGGACGAAGACGAAGGTCGCGACGAGCCACGCGATCGCGAAGCGGGCGTTGGCCTCGGGCGCGAGCACGGCGGCGGCGACGACCGGCATGAGGAGCGGCCCGGCCGACAGCGACAGGTCGAGCGCGTGCTGGCGCAGCGCGCCGCCCGCGTGGCGGGCGGAGTGGGCGAGCACGCCGGGCTCGCTGCCGCGGCCGTCGACCGACCCGCGCGGGAAGAGCCGGCGCCACACCAGCACCGACGAGAGGGCCAGCGGCAGCGCCCAGCAGAGCAGCAGCGCGCCGCTGCCGGTGAGGCCGACTGCCAGCAGCGCGACCCCGAGCGGGAAGCGGAGACCCGAGGCGACCAGGTTGCGCAGCACCTGCAGCGACGAGCGCTGGGCACCGAGCACCGCCTGGTCGAGCAGCAGGCCGACAGCGGTCGCGGCGGTGCCGGCGACGAAGACCGCGACGGCGACGGGCCCGCCGAAGAGCTGGTGCACGGTCGCGCCGTCGAGGGCCGGGACCAGCTCGACCGCGCCGACGAAGAGCGCACCGGCCAGGAGCCCGGCCACCGTGACCACGGTGGTGCCGGCACGCAGCAGGCTGCGCCGGCCGGCCGCGCCGAGGGGCGGCAGCTCCGCGATGAGGTGCGTGCCGACGCCGAGCACGGCGACCTTGCCGAGCAGTGCCTGCGCGGCGACGCCGGCCGAGACCAGGCCGACGGTCGCGGCGGGCACGCCGCGGGCGGCGACGACCCAGAAGAGGAAGCCGAGCGCCGTGCCGACGAGCTGTGCGGCGACGAGGGAGGTGAAGGGGCGCAGCACGACGCCGAGGTCGACCGCGCCGATCCTGCTGGGGCGGGCGGAGGTGGTCACGGCGGCGCCGTCCTGGCGCAGCAGGGCCCGGGTCGCGTTCACGGGGTCACCCCCGGGGGCGGCGGCAGCACCGGGGCGGTGGCGAGCAGGCCTTCCCACGCGCCGAGCGCGGCGACGAGGCAGGCGGCCGAGAAGACCGCGGCGACGGCCAGGGGCAGCAGCAGGGCGGCGCCGCGCGGGAGCACGCGGGCCGGGGCCGCCGGCCGCTGCCGGACCGCGACGATCGCGACCGCGCCGAGCACGGCCAGGGCCGCCGTGCCGACCCAGGGGGCGTAGCCGAGAGCGGTCGCGACGGCGCCCACCACCATGAGGGCGGGCAGCGCCACGGCGAGCGCGACCTGGCCGCGCAGGCGCAGCAGCGCGTCGAGGCGCGGCAGGCGGCGCCGGCGCAGTGCGACCGCCAGGCCGGCGAGGAGCTCGAGGAGGAGCACGACCGAGGCGAGGTGCACCGTGCCGGGCAGCAGCGCCGAGGGCCGGTCGACCCAGGTGCTCTCCGCGCCGCGCAGGCCCCGCACGTCGTAGACCCGCAGCGGGCCCTCGTCGAGGACGGTGTCGACACCCTCGGCGTCGGCGAACTTGGTCAGCTGGGCCGCCGAGACCGTCGAGACGCCCCAGTCGTCGGAGCCCTCGAAGAGCGCGCCAGAGCGCGACAGCTCGTCGGCCAGGCGCAGGTCGACGGCCACGAAGTCGACCTCGTAGCGCTGGATCAGCCCCGCCGTGGTGGCGTCGACCGTCGGGGCGGTGAAGAGCGGGGTGACGTTGAAGCGCCCGCCCACGCCCGTGGCGGCGTCGACGTCGGCGTAGGTCGGGATGGTCCGGCTGAGCGTGAGGTCGGCCGCCACGACCGAGCCGGGCGGGGCGTAGCGGTCGAACCAGCGGGCGAGCGCCACGGTGCTCTCGTCGATCGAGCGCTGCTCGGCCGCGGGCTCGTAGGGGCCGGGCACGCGCGACCAGTCGGGGCCGCCGCCCAGGATCGTGCCGCCCATCACCAGCACGACGCCCGTCGCCGCGACCAGGGCCGAGGGCACGCGGTCGAGGTGGCGCACCACCCACGCCGCGACGACGAGCGCCATCGCCATGGCGATGAAGGAGATCGCCCGCTCGCCGATGTCGGAGGCGGTCGGGGAGAAGCGGGCGAGCAGCGTCGCGGGGTAGGCGCAGGCGAGGGCCAGCGGGAGGAAGCGGGCGAGGGAGCGGCCCAGGGTGCGCCCGCGCAGTGCCCACCACGCGGCAGGGGCGAGGAGCGCGCACCACAGCAGCATCGAGCCGAACATGGTGCCCCGCTCCCACAGCGGCGTGGCGTAGCCGGACTTGTCGGCGAAGAGCTGACGGCCGGTGTCCTCGCCGCCGGCGAGGCCCGCGACCTCCTCGACCGCGGAGCCGAAGACGGGGCCGAGGTAGCCCGCGAGCAGCGGCGCGACGAGGGCGCTCCACGCCAGCGCGACCAGGGTGGTGGCGGCCGCGACCGTCGCGACGAGGCGGGCGGCGCGGGGGTCGCTCGGGCGGCGGCCGTAGAGGTGCAGGAGCGCCCACGCCCACAGCGCGGCGACGACGAGCCAGCTGGTGAGGTGGTGGGTCACGACGAGCGCCGCGCCGGCGACGAGGGCGCCGGCCAGCGGCACCCGCGGCCAGCGCGCGTCGGCGTCGACCGCGCGGAGGGTGAGCCAGATCGCGAGCACCCCCAGCGGGAGGGCGACCGTCTGGTAGGAGAACTGCGCGTTGAAGAACCAGAACTGCGAGCTCGCGCCGTAGAGCAGCACCGCGACCGCTCCGGCGCGTGTCGACCCGGTCAGCCGCTCGACGACGAGCAGGACGGCCACGACGAGGGCGAGGCGGGCCACCACCACGGTCAGCAGCTGGCAGACGACCAGCGGCAGCCCGGTCAGCCAGTGCACCCCGCCGGCGGCGAGCTCGAGACCGGGGTAGTGGGGGCTGACCGGCAGCATCGGGTTGGGGTCGAAGAAACCCGCGCCCTCGACCATCCGCAGCAGCGTGCCGACGTGGAGCGTCTCGTCGAAGCGGGTGGCCATCAGCGGGTTCGACAGCCACCAGGAGAGGAGCATCGTCAGCCCGAAGGCGATCGAGCCGAGCAGGGCGGTACGACGGTCGAGGCGGCGCGTCAGCAACCACGCGAAGGGCGCGATCAGCAGCGCGTGGCCGACGTAGAAGAAGGTGAGCGCGCGCACCTGCGGCTCGCCCCGCCAGCCGGTGCGGTAGCCCCACGCCTCGAGCAGCAGGCCGACGCCGGCGACCAGGCAGACGAGCAGCAGCAGGCGGGTGCCGCCGGTGGGCGTGCCGGCCTCGCCCGCCGCCGGCGCGGCGTCGGGGGCGGCCCCCGTCGCGGTGCGCGGGCGGGTGGGGAGGCCGAGCAGGGTCATCGTGCGAGCACCTCCGCGTAGACCTCGGCGAGCTCGGCGACGCTGCTCTCCCAGTCGGGGAGCAGAGCGGGGTCGGGCTGCAGCGGGTCGTCGAGCTGCGCGAGCACGGCGGCGGCGACGTCGTCGGGGGTGGCGTCCGGCTCGACCGCGCGGGCCCAGCCGTCCTCGGCCAGCTCGGCGAGGCCGGAGGTGCGCAGGACGACGGCGGGGCGGCCGACGGCGAGGGCCTCCATCACGGCGACCGGGTGCGCCTCGTAGTCGCTGAGCAGCACCACGACACCGGCGCCGGCGAGGGCGGCGGCCATCGCGTCGCGGTCGACCGGGGGCACGAAGCGCACCTCGACGCGGTCGGCGACGCCGAGGCGGGCAGCGAGCGCGTGCAGCTCGGGCTCGTAGGGCCCGGAGCCCAGGATCAGCAGCCGGGCGCCCGGACGCGTCCGCAGCAGCACCGGCAGCGCCTCGATCGCGCGGTGGTGGCCCTTGAAGCGCTCCAGCCGGCCGGTGCTGACGACGAGGTCGGGGTCGGGCACGACGCCGGCGGGCGCCGGCGGCAGCGTGCCGCCGTTGCGCACGACCCGCACCGTGCCGGGGGCCAGGCCGGCGGCCTGCTCGAAGAGCCGCGCCTCGTGGCGCGAGACGCCGACGAGGGCCGCGGCGCGGCGCAGCAGCGGGGCGAGCAGCCGCCACTGCAGGCTGCGCGCGCGGGTGCGCAGGGCGCTGGAGCTGCCGCCGGTGTGGAAGGTGACGACGTACGGCGTGCGGCGCAGCCAGGCGACCAGCATCGCCAGCGGGGGCACGAGGGTGTGGATGCCCTGCACGTGCACCAGGTCGGCCCGCGAGCGGGCGAGGGCGGCGGCGAGGCCGGGGGAGAGGTACCAGTCGCGGCTGGCCGGGAAGGCGCGGAAGCGGCGGGTGCGCAGCCGGGCCGCGGGCCGCGGCGGGTCGCCCGCTCGGACAGCGGTGGCGACGGTGCGCTCCTCGCGGCGCGGCAGCGCGCGGCTGCGGTCGGTGGTGAGCACCTCGACGTCCCAGCCGTCGCGGACCAGGCGCGTCGAGACCTCCTCGACGTGGGTCTCGACGCCGCCGATCTCGGGGACGCAGCGAGCGGTCGCGACCACGACCCGGCCGGTGCGGGCCGGGGTGCTCGAGGTCGGTTGCGACGGCCGCACCGAGGACCCCGCAGCCGTGCGGCTGCGGGGTGCGGACGCCGTCGTCACGCCGCCTGGCCCTGGCGCACCCGCGACCCGCGCCGCGCGGCGGCCCGGCGCCGGCGCGCGGTGCTGCGGCGCTCGGCGTACATCGTCTTGAGGACCCGCAGGCCGTCCTTGACGGCGTGGAGGTTGCTCTCGCCCCAGATGCGGGGCAGCTCGACGCTGGGCACCTCGGTGATGGCGAGCCCCTCGGCGGCGACGCGGCAGTTGAGGAGGGTCTCGATCTCGAAGCCGTCGCCCCACAGCATGGCGCCGTCGGCCGGGGCCGGCGTGGTGGTGTCGGGCAGGTCGAGGACCGGCAGGATGTCGGCCCAGAAGGCGTTGTAGCCGTAGCAGAGGTCGGTGTACTTCGTGCCGAACAGCGCGTTGGCCTGGCCGTTGAGGAACTTGTTGCCGAGCGAGCGGACCGTGGTGATGTCGCTGGAGCCGCCGCCGGGCATGAAGCGGCTGCCCTTCGCGAAGTCGGCCCCGTCGAGCAGCGCCTGCACGAACCGGGGGATCTCCTCGGGGTCGGCCGAGCCGTCGGCGTCGAACATCACCACGACGTCGCCGGTGACCTGCTCGAAGCCGCAGGCCAGGGCGTTGCCCTTGCCGCGGCGGGTCTGGTGCACCACGCGGATGCCGGGGAGCACGCGCTGGGCGACCTCCACGGTGTCGTCGACCGAGCCGCCGTCGACCAGGATCACCTCGTGCGCCTCGGGCAGGCGGGGCAGCACCTCGGCGAGGTTGCGGGCCTCGTTCATCGCCGGGACCACGATCGAGACCCGGGGTCCGTCGTCGCCCGTGCGTCGGGCCGGTGCCCCGTCGCGGTGGTGCGTCGCGTGGGAGGCGACCCACGCGGTGGGGGCTTCGCGGGAATCCGCGTTGGTCTTCATGGGCAGGGGATCTCCGTCGTCGGCCCGAGATGGCGGTCGCTGGCGGGTGCTCAGCCGACTGGTCTAGTCGTCTGGTCCACCATGTTCTCTCCGAGAACAGCGTTCGCAAACGTCTGGACCGGGCCGGATCCGGTCAGGACCGGACCCGGACCCCGGGAGGTGACGGGGGTCACCGGACGGGGCTGCGCGAGCAGTCCCGTACTCGATCGTCAGAGCCGCAACCACCCGAGGTCGACCGCCCGGGCTGCCAGCTCGAAGCGGCTGGTGGCGCCGGCACGGCGCTGGAGGTCGGCGATCATGCGCCGCACCGTGCGCGGCGAGACCTGCAGGGCGCGCGCCGAGCTCTCGTCGGTGTGGCCGTCGAGCAGCAGCCGCAGCAGCTCCAGGTCGGCCGGAGGTGGCCGGTCGCCGTCGCGGGCGCCGGCACGCTCGCCGGGCGCGAGCAGGTCGACGGACTGCCGCCAGACGAGGTCGAAGAGCGCGACCAGGGCGGCCACCACGCCGGGGCTCGTGAGCACCACGGCGCCCTGGGTCGGGTCGTGGGGGTCGCGGGCGACGAGGGCGCGCTCCGCGTCGTAGACCACCATGCGCACCGGCAGGCGGGGCGCGCTGCGGACCGTCGCGCCCGCCCGGGCGAAGGCGGCGAGGTAGGGGCGGATCTGCGGGTCGCCGGTGACCGAGTCGGGGTGGACGACGCGCACGTCGACGCCGCGGTCGAGCACACCGCCGTCCTCGTCGAGGCTGGCGGCGTAGACCTCGACGGGGTACTTCGCGGCGACGAAGGACCGGACGCTCCGGCGCACGCCCTGGTTGAGCTCCGACATCCGGGTGACCGTCTCGGCGCGCGTCGCGAGCACCTCGACCTGCTCGGTCCCGCGGCGGTCGCGCTCGCACCGGTAGTCTTCGGCGAAGGTGTCGGCCTGCTCGCGCATCGCCTGCAGCTCGGCGTGGCGGCGGGCGAGCTGCTGCTCCTCGCGGCGCAGGTAGGCCGACAGGGCGACCTCGGGGCTGCGGGGGCGGACGGCCTTGCCGTCGCCGCTCGCCTCGAGCGGGGTCACCAGGCCGACGTGGGCGAGCCGGTCGGTGGCGTCGCGGACCTGCAGCACGGTGAGACCCGTGGCCTCGGCGAGCGCCTCGTCGGGGTCCTCGGGTGCGAGCAGGCGCGCGCGGTAGACGGCAGCCGCCTCCCCGTCCAGCCCGAACCGCTCCAGCATCCCTCGCCCCGTGGTGTGCGGGACCCGGCCCCCCACGGGCCGGGTCTCGCCTCGGAGGCTAGGGAGCGAGGCTCAAGTCGACCCTCGGCTCCACCTCAAGACTCGCGTGGCAGGGTGTGCCGGTGCGCGTCGTCGTCCTCACCGGTGCCGGGATCTCGGCGGAGAGCGGTGTGCCCACCTTCCGCGACGCCGACGGCCTGTGGCACGGCCACCGCGTCGAGGACGTCGCCACCCCGGAGGCCTACGAGCGGCAGCCGACGCTCGTGCACCGCTTCTACGACGAGCGACGCCGCTCGCTGCGCGACGTCGGGCCCAACCCCGCGCACCGCGCGCTGGCCCGCCTCGAGGACGCGCTCGGCGCCGACCTCACGCTCGTCACCCAGAACATCGACGACCTGCACGAGCGCGGCGGCTCGCGGCGGGTCCTGCACATGCACGGCGAGCTGCGCTCGGCGCTGTGCCGCGCGTGCGGCGGGCGCACGCCGTGGGACGACGACCTCGTCGACCTGCCGCCCTGCCCCGGCTGCGGCGTCACCGAGCTGCGCCCCGACGTCGTCTGGTTCGGCGAGGTGCCCTACCTGATGGACCGGATCGAGGTGCGCCTCGCGACGGCGGAGCTGTTCGTCTCGGTCGGCACCTCCGGCGCGGTCTACCCGGCGGCCGGCTTCGTGCAGGTCGCCGCGGCGTACGGCGCGCGCACCCTCGAGCTGAACCTCGAGCCCAGCGAGGGCTCTGCGCTCTTCGACGAGGCACGCCACGGCCCGGCCTCGCTCCTCGTCCCCGCGTGGGTGGACGAGGTGCTCGGGGGCTGACGGGTGACGGCCAGCCCCCGTCGGAGTCACCGGTCAGCCGGTGAGTCCCTCACTTGTGCCCCGAGTTCTCGGCCCACAAGTGCAGGAGTCACCGGTCAGCCGGGGACTCCTGCAGCGGGCCGGAGACCCCCTCAGCGGGCCATCTCGGCGGCGAGCACCGCCTCGTAGTGCGCCCGGCGGTCGGCGAGGCCGAGGCGGGGCACCCACTCGCGGACGAACTGGGTGAACATCGCGCCGGCCTCGATGATGCGCGGGTCGAGGTGGCCGAAGACCTCGAGCGTGACCACGCCGTAGAGCTGGGTCCACGCCGACATGAAGACCCACAGGACGCCGCGCGCCGCCTCGGGCACGCGGTCGAGGTCGACCGGGGCGAGCGGGTCGCGCAGCGCCTCGGCGACGGCGGGCTCGAGGTCGGCGAGGTCGGGGTGGGCGAAGCCCTCGCGCTGCCACACGTCGAGGAGCAGGCCGTTCATGAAGTGCCCCGACGTCGCGGCGGTGAGCAGCTCGCGCCGCACGCACGCGCTGTCGGCGACCGGGTTGGCGAAGACCAGCGAGAACTCCCGCGGCTCGGCCAGCGCCCAGCGGCGGAAGGCGACCGCGGCGGCGACCAGGCGGGCGGCCGGGTCGTCGGCGGGGTGCCGCTCGGCCGCCTCGCGCAGCCGCTCGGTCGCGGCGCGGTCCACCTCAAAGGCGACCAGGTCGACCAGCTCCTGGTAGGACGCGACGTAGCGGTAGAGCGCCGGCGCCGTCATGCCCATCCGCGAGGCGACGGCGCGCAGCGACAGCTCCTGGCCGTCGGCGAGGAGCGCTCGGGAGACGGTGACGATCTCGGCGAAGGTCGCCTCGCGCTGCCGCTCGCGTCGGGTCCGCCCGGCACTGGGGGCAGGAGTGGGCGCGGAGGTGGAGGCAGGGGCCTGCGGCACGGTGCTCCTCGGGTCCGAGAGGGTCTTGACGGGCTGAGTTTACACCGTTTACCGTTCGATGGGTTAACACCCTTCACCGAGATGAAGGGGTGTCAGAGGAGGAACCGTGGTCGACCGCTGGGGTGGCTTCGTGGCCCGCCGGGCCCTGTCCGTGCTGCTCGCCGGCCTCGCGCTGGTGATGGCCGCCGGTGCCTACGGCGCCGGCGTCTTCGACTCGCTCAGCCAGGGGGGTTTCGACGACCCCGCCTCGGAGTCGGCCCGCGAGCTCGCCCGCGAGCGCGAGCTCTTCGGCAACCGCTCGGTCGACGTGGTCGCGGTCTACTCCGCGCCCGACGGCAGCGGCCTCGCCGCCGACGACCCCGCCTTCCGCGCCGAGGTGGAGCGGGTGGTCGACGAGGTCCCGGAGGGCACCGTCGCCCAGGTCGTCACGGCGTACGACGTGCCGGACGGCTCGCTCGTCAGCGACGACGGCCGTGCGGTGCAGGTGCTGGTCTCGCTCGCGGGGGAGAGCCAGGACGACTTCCTGCGCGCCTACGACGAGCTGGCGCCCGCGCTGGAGTCCGACCTGCTGCGCACCGACCTCGCCGGGGCCTTCGCGGTCTACTCCGACGTCAACGAGATCACCGCCGAGGACCTGGAGCGCGCGGAGCTGCTCAGCCTGCCGCTGGTGCTGCTGCTCGCCCTGCTCATCTTCCGCAGCCTGGTCGCGGCGCTGATGCCGGTGCTCGTCGGGCTGGTGGCGCTGCTCGGGGCGCTGGCCGTGGTGCGGCTGGTCGCGCAGGTCACCGAGGTCTCGGTCTTCTCCGTCAACGTCGTCTCGCTGCTGGGCATCGGCCTGGCCATCGACTACGCCCTCTTCGTGGTCAGCCGCTTCCGCGAGGAGCTGGCGACGCTCCGGGGCGACGCGGGCGGCCGGGCCCCCGGGCCGGACGCGGTCGCGGAGGCCGTGCACCGCACGATGGCGTCGGCGGGGCGCACCGTGCTCTTCTCGGGGCTCACCGTCGCCGCGGCGATGTCGAGCCTCCTCGTCTTCCCCCAGGCGTTCCTGCGCAGCATGGCCTACGGCGGCGCCGCGGCCGTGCTGGTCGCGATGCTGGCCGCGCTCACGGTGCTCCCCGCCGCGCTGCGGCTGCTGGGCCACCGCGTCGACGCGGGCCGGCTGCCGGCGCTGACCCGCCGCGGCCGGGGCGGTCGACGGGGGGCCGAGGCCGGCTCCCCGGCCACTGACGAGGGCGCGCGCTGGGCGGCCCTGGCCCGTGCCGTGATGCGGCGCCCCGTCGTCGTCGTCACGGTGACCGTGGCGGTGCTGCTCGCGGTGGCCTCCCCCTTCCTGGGCGCGCAGTGGGGCAGCGTCGACCACCGGGTGCTGCCGGCCGACGCGCCCGCGCACGTGGCCGCCGACCTCGTCGCGGCCGAGTTCGGCGGCGAGACCTCGAGTGCGTCGCTGCTGCTGGAGGGCGCGAGCGAGGCGGAGGTCGCGGCGTACGTCGAGGCGGTGCAGCGCGTCGACGGCGTCGTCGCGGTCACCCCGGTGGCGCAGGAGGCCGCCGCGGTGCTGCTCCGCGCGACGTGGGAGGGCGACAGCCAGTCCGAGCGCGCCCAGGGCATCGTCGCGGACCTGCGCGACGTCGACCCGGCCGGCGGCGAGGTGCTGGTCGGCGGCATCGCGGCCGACACCGTCGACCTGCTCGACTCGGTGGCCGACCGGCTGCCCTGGATGGGCCTGATCGTCGTCGTGGTCATGCTGGTGCTGCTCTTCGTCGCCTTCGGCTCGGTCGTGCTGCCGGTCAAGGCGGTGGTGATGAACCTCGTGTCCATCACGGCCAGCTTCGGCGTCGTCACCTGGATCTTCGGCGACGGCAACGGCGCCGACCTGCTGGGCTTCGAGCCGCAGGGCTTCCTGGACGCGACCAACCCGATCCTGATGCTCGCGATCCTCTTCGGCCTCTCGATGGACTACGAGGTCTTCCTGCTCTCCCGGGTGCGCGAGCAGTGGGACCGCAGCGCCGGCGACCCCACCCTCACCCCGGCGCAGCGCAACCGGCTGGCCGTCGTCACCGGCGTGCAGAAGACCGGCCGGATCATCACCAGCGCGGCCCTGCTGCTCGCCATCGTGATCGGCGCCTTCGCCACGAGCGGCATCGTCTTCATGAAGATGCTCGGCGTCGGCATGCTCGTCGCGCTGCTGCTCGACGCCACCGTGGTGCGGGCGCTGCTGGTGCCCGCGACCATGGCGCTGCTCGGGCGGTGGAACTGGTGGGCGCCGGGCCCGCTGGCGCGGTGGTGGGAGCGCCACGGCTTCCGCGAGGAGGGCCGCGCGCCGGGCCGGGCGACGGGGCCGGCGACGGGGCCGGCGACCGGCGGGGACGACCCCACGGGGACGCCCGAGCGGGTGGACGCCCTCGTCTGAGGGTTGCCACCCCCCTGCCAGACTCGCCGGGTGAACCGACAGCAGGCCACCACCCTCGTCTTCGCGGCGGTCGGGGCGAGCGTGCTCGGGTTCCTGCTGCGCGTGGAGCCGGGGTCGAGCACGTTCTACGCCCTCACCTTCGGCCTCGCCGCGGTCTGGGCGGTCGGCGCCTTCGCCGCGGGCCCGCTCCACCTCGGCCGGGTGGGCGACGGGCTCTACCTCCGCCAGCTCTTCGGCCCGGCCGTGTGGACCTGGGCCCAGGGCCGGCGGCCCGTCATCATCGGCGTCGGGGGCGGCGTCGTGCTCGCCACCGTCTTCGTGCTCGGCGGCCTGCTGGTGCGCGAGCTGACCTTCCTGGAGCCGCTGGAGCGGGCGATCGCGCAGGTCGTGCAGTTCGCCAACCAGGGCAGCGCCCCGCTGCTGCTGGTGATCACCGTGCTCAACGGGCTCGCGGAGGAGACCTTCTTCCGCGGCGCGGTCTTCGACGCGGTGCCCCACCGCAAGGTCGTGGTCTCCACCGCGCTCTACGTCGTCGCGACGGCCCTCACCGGCAACGTCATGCTCGCCTTCGCCGCGATCGTCATCGGCGCCGTCACCGGCTACCAGCGGCTGGTCACCGGTGGCATCCTCGCGCCGATGCTCACCCACATCACCTGGTCGGTGACGATGCTCTACGCGCTGCCGGCGATCTTCGTCGCCTGAGCGGACCGCACGCGGCCCGCGCCGCCTGGCGCGCGGCCCCGGGCCTGGGTGGCCTCAGGCCCCCGTGGCCGCCCGCCGCTCGGCCAGCGCCCGGCGCACCGCCTCCTCGTAGGTCAGCGGCTCCCCGGGCACCACGTCGCGGATCGAGTGGTCCTTGACGACCACCTCGACGTCCATGGAGTCGATGAGGTTGCGCCCGGTGGTCACGTCGACGTCGGTGACCAGCGCCAGCCAGTAGGAGGACAGCCGCGGGCTGAGCACCGGCACGCGGATGATCGGGATGGTGCGCCCGTGGTCGACGCGGGCGGCGACCTGCAGCATGTCGACGTAGGTCAGCTGGTCGGGCCCGCCGACCTCGAAGCACCGGCCCAGCGCCTCCTCGCGACCGAGCACGCCGGCGAGGTAGCGCACCACGTCGTCGACGGCGATCGGCTGGGTGCGGGTCGAGGCCCACTTGGGCGCCACCATGGCGGGCAGGTTCTTCACCAGCTGGCGCGTGATCTCCCAGGAGATGCCGCCGTGGCCGACGACGACGGCCGCACGCAGGACCGTCACGGGCACGCCGGCCTCGCCGAGCAGGCCCTCCACCTGGCGGCGGCTGCGCAGGTGGGCCGAGAGCGCCTCGTCCTCCTCGCCCAAGCCGCCGAGGTAGACGATCTGCTGCACGCCCTGCGCGGCCGCGGCCTCGCCGAAGGTGCGCGCGGCCGTCGCGTCGTGCTCCTCGAAGTCGGGCCGGTCGAGCGAGTGGACGAAGTAGTAGGCCACCTGCACGCCCTCGAGCGCGGCCACGAGGGAGTCGCGGTCGGTGACGTCGCCGTAGGTCGCGGTGCCGGCGCCGTCGTACTGCTCCGGGCGGCGCGTCATCGCGCGCACGTCGTGACCGGCCTCGGCGAGCACCGGCACGAGCCGGCGACCCACGAAGCCGGAGGCACCGGTGACGAGCACGCGGGTGGGCGCGGGCGCGGCGTCGGTCATGCGCTCCAGCATGCCGGGTCGGTGCACGCCCGGCCCGTCACCCGCCCGAGCGGTGGGGTCAGCCCCCGGTCAGGCTGAAGTGCTGCCAGTCGCGCAGCGTGCGGTAGTCCCCGCCCCAGGACCAGCCGATCCGCGCGAAGGCCCGCACGACCGGCCCGCCGGCCCGGACCATCCCCGGGGCGCGGCGGTCGCGGTCGAGGTAGGCGGAGGCGAGCTCGGGGAGCACGATCCGCTCGGTGCCGGACGCGGTCTCGCGCACCCGCAGGTAGGGGTTCTGGAACGGGTTCAGGTCGACAGCGAGTCCGTAGGCGTGCTGGCTGAACCCGCCGCCGCCGGTGACGGGTCGGCACACGAAGGCGCCGGTGTCGTTGCCGTCGCCGGTGGGCGGGGCGTCGAGGGCGGCGCGGTCGGTGATCGAGACCCGCTCGAGCGGGAAGTCGGCGCGCCACAGGTCGCGGAAGACCTGGCGCAGGTCGGTCGCGACGTCGCGGTGCACGAGCAGCTCGCCGGTGTGCCGGCCGCCGTCGAAGCCGCGGTGCACCACCCGCAACCACGCCAGGTCGTCGCGGGCGACGGGGCAGCCGGGCTCCCAGGTCGACCGGTCGACCACCCGGTCGGGCGCGGGCGCGACGACCCGCGCCGCGTAGCCGTCACCGGGCAGCGGGGCGACCGGGTCGGGCAGGTCGAAGCGGCGGGTGCGCAGCGCCCGCGGCGTGCGCCGCACCTCGCCGTAGCCCGTCTCCGCCTCCGGCAGCACCCGCGTGCCCAGCCAGGGCGGCGGGGTGGTGCCGGGCGCGGGTGGGGTGGTCGGGGTGCTCGGGGTGGGCGTCGCGGTGGGGGAGTCGGGGGAGGTGGGGGAGGTGGGGGACGGGCGCGGCGTCGCGCCGGCGGTCGGCGTCGCGCCCTCGTCGTACGCCGTGGGGCTCGGGTCGGTCGTCTGCGCGCCGCTCGCCTCCGGCCCGGCGAGGCTGCCGCACCCGGCCAGCAGCACCGCTCCGGTCAGCAGGCCGGCCGCGCGCGCAGTGGCCCTGCGCGTCCTGCTCGCTCCCCTGGCACCCACCCCTCGACCGTACGGCCCCTTGTAACGCGCCGTCAGGAGCACCACCTACCCCGTCGACGGGGGTGGGTGGTGCTTCCAACGGCGCGTTACATGCGGTCCGGGGCGGTGCGGGCCAGCACGGCGCAGGCGTGCGGGGGGAGCGAGAGCGTGCCGGCGCCTCCGCCTCCGCCCTCGCCCTCGCCCTCGGCCAGCGTCGCGCCCGAGGGGCCCGCGAAGACCACGACCCGGTCGCCCTCGACCGCGACCTCGCGGGGGGCGTCGGAGAAGTTCACGGCGACCAGCAGCTCGTCGTGGTCGTGCCCGCGCCGCATGGTGAAGACGCGGGTCTCCTCGTCGGCCGTGCACGCGGTGGCGCCGAAGGCCGGGTCGGTGACCGCGGGCAGCGTGCGCCGCAGCGTGGTGAGCTGGCGGTAGGCGTCGAGCACGACCGCGTGGCGCCCGCCCTCGAGCTCGCTCCAGTCGAGCTTCGAGCGGGTGAAGGTCGCGGGGTCCTGCGGGTCGGGCACCGTCGCGGGGTCCCACCCCATCTCCGCGAACTCCGCGATCCGGCCCTCGGCCGTCGCGGTGCCGAGCTCGGGCTCGGGGTGGGAGGTGAAGAACTGGAACGGCGAGGACGCCGCCCACTCCTCGCCCTGGAAGAGCATGGGGGTGAAGGGCCCGAGCAGCGTCAGCACGGCCGCCGTCACGAGCTGGTCGTCGTCGAGGTGCTCGGTGAGCCGGTCGCCGCGGGCGCGGTTGCCGACCTGGTCGTGGTTCTGCGAGCAGACCACGAGGCGCCACGTCGGCATCGCCGCGGTGTCGACCGGGCGGCCGTGGCGCCGACCGCGGAAGGACGACCAGGTGCCGTCGTGGAAGAAGCCGCGCTCGCACACCTTGGCCAGCGCGGCGAGCGGCTCGAAGTCGGCGTAGTAGCCGGTGGTCTCGCCCGTCAGCGCGACGTGGACGGCGTGGTGGAAGTCGTCGCTCCACTGCGCGTCGAGCCCGCGGCCGCCGGCCTCGCGCGGGGTGACCATGCGCGCGTCGTTGAGGTCGGACTCCGCGATGAGCGTGAGCGGGCGGCGCAGCCGCGCCGACAGCGCCGCGACCTCGACCCCCATCTCCTCCAGCAGGTGGGTGATCGAGGAGTCCTGCAGCGCGTGCACGGCGTCGAGGCGGAGACCGTCGACGTGGAGGTCCTCGAGGTACATCCGGACGTCGTCGAGGACGAGCCTGCGCACCTCGGCCGAGCCGGGCCCGTCGAGGTTGACCAGGTCGCCCCAGGTGTTGCGGCCGTCCTTGAGGTAGGGACCGAAGAGCGGGAGGTAGTTGCCGGAGGGACCGAGGTGGTTGTGCACGACGTCCTGCACCACGCCCAGGCCGGCACGGTGGCAGGCGTCGACGAAGCGCTGGTAACCCGCCGGGCCACCGTAGGTCTCGCTCACCGCGAACCAGCCGACCCCGTCGTAGCCCCAGTTGTGGGTGCCGTTGAAGGAGTTGACCGGCAGCAGCTCGACCAGGTCGACGCCGAGCTCGACCAGGTGGTCGAGACGCTCGACCGCCGCGTCGAAGGTGCCCTCCGGCGTGAAGGTGCCGACGTGCAGCTCGTAGACCACCGACCCGGCGAGCTGGCGGCCCGTCCAGTCGTCGTCGGTCCACGCGAAGGCGGCCGGGTCGTAGGTGCGCGACAGCCCGTGCACCCCGTCGGGCTGGCGGCGCGAGCGCGGGTCGGGCCGGGGGTCGGGGTCGTCGTCGAGCAGGAAGCCGTAGGCCACCCCGTCGCCGGACGGGCCCGCCGGGTCGGGCACGTCGCCGACCGGCGTCCACCAGTCGTCGTCGCCCTTGCGCATGTCGACGGCCCGCCCGTCGACGAGCAGCCGCACCCGCTCGGGGCGCGGCGCCCACACATCGTAGGGGCCGTGGGTGGCGGACGTGCTGTGCATCAGGAGTCCCTCCTCAGCAGGGCGACGGGCAGGTCGGCGAGCAGCTCGGCCAGGGGTACGCCGCCGGGGCCGGCCGCGAGCCGGCGACCGGTCACCTCGTCGACCCAGGCACCCTCCGGCAGGTCGAGCGAGGTGTCGCCCCACCCGCCGCGGCGCGCCAGGCCGACCGGCAGCCGGGTCGCGACGGCGACGGCGCCGCCGCGGTCGAAGGCGACGACGTGGTCGGTGGCCTCGCCCTGGGCCGCGACCGGGGTGTAGTCGGTGAACAGCTCGGGCCGGTCGCGGCGCAGCCGCAGCGCGGCGCGGACCACCGCGAGCTTGGCGGCACCGTCGTCGTCGAGGGCGTCGTCGCCCGTGGTCAGCGGCGGCACCCAGCCGTCGGCGACCCGGTCGAGCAGCGCGCGCCGCGCCTCGAAGTCGACCGGCCGGCGGTTGTCGGGGTCGACCAGGCTCTGCTCCCACAGCTCCGAGCCCTGGTAGACGTCGGGCACGCCCGGTGCCGTCAGGGCCAGCAGCTTGAGCGAGAGCGAGTTGACCCAGCCCGGCCCGGCGAGGCGCCTCGCCAGGGCCGCGACCTCCGCGGCGACCGCCTCGTCGTCGTACGCCGCGTCGACGGCCGCGTGCACCGCACCCTCGAACGCCTCGTCGGGCTCGGTCCAACGGGTGTGCGCGCCGGCCTCGCGCATCGCCTTCTCGGCGTAGGCGTGCAGCCGCTCGCGGCTCACCGGCCAGGCGCCGACCGCGGCCTGCCACAGCAGCGAGCCGAAGCCCGGGTCGGGCACGGGCGCCCGCTCCTGCAGCCGGTCGAGCGCGACGGCCCACACGTCCGGCACCTCCGCGAGCACCGAGATGCGCGCGCGGGTGTCCTCGCCGCGCTTGGTGTCGTGGGTCGAGGTGGTCGTCATCGCGTGCGGCCAGTCGCGCTGCCGCGCGGTGAGCGCGGCGTGCAGCTCGTCGACCGACACGGCGAAGTCGGCCGGGTCGGCGCCGACCTCGGTGAGCGAGGTCAGGCGCGACCAGCGGTAGAAGGAGCAGTCCTCGACGCCCTTGGCCATCACCATGCCGGAGGTCTGCTGGAAGCGCTTCGCGGCGGCCGCGTCGGGGTCGGTGAGCCACGGCACGACCTGGTCGAAGGTCGCCGCGAGGTCGGGGCGGCGGTGGCGGGCCTCGGCGACCGCCTCCTCGAGGTGGTCGCGGCCCTCGGGCAGGTAGGAGCGGTAGACCGGGAAGCAGGCGAGCAGCTCGGCGACGACGTCCTCGACCCGGTGGGCCGGCAGGGTCGGCAGGTGGCGGCGCAGCTCGCGGCCGATGCGGCGCACCTCGGCGTGCAGGATGCCGTCGGTGACCTCCCGCTTGAGGTCGTGGACCATCTCCGGCCAGTCGACCGGGCCGCCGCGCAGCCGGGTCTCGAGGGCGTCGAGCGGCTCCTCGCCGGCGGGGTCGACCAGCACGCGGTCGAGGAGGCCGAGGGCGTCGTAGCCGGTCGTGCCCTCGCAGGCCCAGGAGACCGGCAGGTGCTCGCCGGGCTCGAGGATCTTCTCGACCAGCACGTAGGCGCCGCCGGTCAGCTCGGCGAGGTCGTCGAGGTAGCCCTTCGGGTCGCGCAGGCCGTCGGGGTGGTCGACGCGCAGCCCGTCGACCAGGCCCTCGCTGATCCAGCGGCCGATCTCGCGGTGCGTGTCGCGGAAGACCTCCGGGTCCTCGACGCGCAGGGCCGCGAGGGTGTTGACGGCGAAGAACCGGCGGTAGTTGAGGTCGTCGTCGGCGTCGTGCCAGTTGACCAGCTCGTAGTGCTGGCGGTCGTGGACGGTGTCGGCGTCCACGACGGCGCCCGGCTCGGCCGTGCCCTCGGGCAGCGGCTCGCCGAGGTCGTCGGCGGTGCCGGGCGCGACCGGGAAGCGGTGGTCGTGGTAGCGCAGCTCGGGCTCGCCCGACTCGTCGTCGACGACCACGGCCAGGTGGCCGATGGTCGCGCCGGCGCCGTGGGCGTCCTGCGGCAGGTCGTGGTCGCCGACGACCGGGATGCGCAGCCGGCCGTCCCCGGCCGACCAGTCGACGTCGAAGGCGGCGGCGTGCTCGGCATCGCGGCCGTGCTTGAGCACGTCCCACCACCACGGATCCTCGACCGGGGTCGCGACGCCGACGTGGTTGGGGACGATGTCGACGAGCACGCCGAGGCCGAGCTCACGTGCCGTCGCCGCGAGCGCGGCCAGGCCGGCCTCGCCGCCGCGCTCCTCGTCGACGTGGTCGTGGGCCACGACGTCGTAGCCGTGGTCGCTGCCCGGCTCCGAGGCCAGGATCGGGGACAGGTAGACCCAGTCGGCGCCCAGGTCGCGCAGGTAGGGCAGCACCTCCGCGCAGCGGAAGAGGTCCTGCGCGGGCGTCACCTGCAGCCGGTAGGTGCTGGTCGGCACCCGGGCCGGCACCTGACGGGTACGCCGCGGGGCGGCGCCGGTCTCGTCGCTCACGCCTGCGTCCCCTCCTCGGGCTGCTGGGTGTCGGCCTCGGCCGGCACCTCGTCGCTGCTCCCGCCGTCGGCCCCGTCGTCGGCCCCGTCGTCGGCCTCGCCGCTGCCCTCGCCGTCGGCGTCCATGCCGTCGTGCTCCTCCGCGCGCTCTTCGGCGCGGGCGATCGCGTCGTCGACGGCCTGCTGCTCGCCTCGCGTGGTCTTGGCGAGCACCGCGAGCGAGGCCGCGACCGAGGTGTCGACCTCGGGCTCGGCCTCGCGGTGCTGGCGCAGCACGAGCATCGACCGGCTCGGGAGCGGCACGGTCGCGCCGGCGGCGTACTCCTCGTGGTCGGCGGGGCGGCCGGCGGTGTCGACGACGACGTCCCACGACTCGGCGTACTCGGCGGAGGGGAGCACGACCTCGGTGTCGCCGTCGGCGTTGAGCCACAGCAGGAAGTGGTCGTCGCTGATGCGCTGGCCGCGCGGGTCGACCCCGGCGATGCCGTCGCCGTTCAGGAACATGCCGATCAGCTGCGAGCCGCCCTCGTGCGGCGGGCGGTCCCAGTCGGCGTCCTCCATCGGCTGCCCGTCGCCGCGCAGCCAGACGGTGTCGCGCACCTGCTCGCCGTCGGCGGTCTCGACGACACCGCCGGAGAAGAAGCGGCGACGGCGGAAGGTCGGGTGCTCGTGGCGCAGCCGCGCGACCTCGGCGGCGAACTCGAGCAGCGGCGCGTCGGCGCGGTCCCAGTGGACCCAGCTGATCTCGGAGTCCTGGGCGTAGGTGTTGTTGTTGCCGAGCTGGGTGCGGCCCAGCTCGTCGCCGTGCAGCAGCATCGGCACGCCCTGGCTGAGCAGCAGCGTGGTGAGGAAGTTGCGCTGCTGGCGCGCGCGCATCGTGAGCACCTCGGGGTCGTCGGTCGGACCCTCGACGCCGTGGTTCCACGAGCGATTGTGGCTCTCGCCGTCGTTGCCGTCCTCGCCGTTGGCGTCGTTGTGCTTCTCGTTGTAGGACACGAGGTCGCGCAGCGTGAAGCCGTCGTGGGCGGTGACGAAGTTGATGCTCGCGAAGGGCCGGCGACCGGAGTGCTCGTAGAGGTCGGAGGAGCCGGCCAGGCGGCTGGCGAACTCGCCGAGGCTGGGCTCGCCGCGCCAGAAGTCGCGCACCGTGTCGCGGTAGGCGCCGTTCCACTCGGTCCACTGCGGCGGGAAGCCGCCGACCTGGTAGCCGCCGGGGCCGACGTCCCACGGCTCGGCGATCAGCTTGACCTGGCTGACGACCGGGTCCTGCTGCACGAGCTCGAAGAAGGTGGCGAGCCGGTCGACGTCGTAGAACTCGCGGGCGAGCGCGGCGGCGAGGTCGAAGCGGAAGCCGTCGACGTGCATCTCGGTCACCCAGTAGCGCAGCGAGTCCATGATCAGCTGCAGCGAGTGCGGGTGGCGCACGTTGAGGCTGTTGCCGGTGCCGGTGTAGTCCATGTAGTACTGCTGGTCGTCCTCGACGAGGCGGTAGTACGCCGGGTTGTCGATGCCCTTGAACGACAGGGTCGGGCCGAGGTGGTTGCCCTCGGCGGTGTGGTTGTAGACGACGTCGAGGATGACCTCGATGCCCGCGGCGTGCATCGCCTTGACCATCGACTTGAACTCCTGCACCTGCTGGCCCGGCTCGGAGGTCGCGGCGTAGGAGGCGTGCGGGGCGAAGAAGCCGAGGGTGTTGTAACCCCAGTAGTTGCGCAGGCCCTTCTCGAGCAGGGTGTTGTCCTGCACGAACTGGTGCACGGGCATGAGCTCGATCGCCGTGACGCCGAGCTTCTGCAGGTGGTCGGTGATGGCCGGCAGCGCGAGGGCGGCGTAGGTGCCGCGCATCTCCTCGGGCACGTCGGGGTGCAGCTGGGTGAGGCCCTTGACGTGCGCCTCGTAGATCACGGAGTCGGCGTAGGGCACGTAGGGCGGGCGGTCGCCCTCCCAGTCGAAGAACGGGTTGATGACGACGCCGAGGGTCATGTGGGCGGCGGAGTCCTGGTCGTTGCGGCTGTCGGGGTCGCCGAAGTCGTAGGCGAAGAGGCTGGGGTGCCAGTCGATCTCGCCGCTCGTGGCCTTCGCGTAGGGGTCGAGGAGCAGCTTCTGGGGATTGCAGCGCAGGCCCTGCGCCGGGTCCCAGGGGCCGTGCACGCGGTAGCCGTAGCGCTGGCCGGGCTGCACGCCCGGCAGGTAGCAGTGCCACACGTGCGCGTCGACCTCGGTGAGCTCGACCCGGGTCTCGACCAGGCCCTTCTTCCGGCTGCCCTTGGGCTGCTGGTCGAAGAGGCACAGCTCGACGCGGTCGGCGACCTCGCTGAAGAGGGCGAAGTTGGTGCCGCTGCCGTCGTAGGTGGCGCCGAGGGGGTAGGCCGAGCCGGGCCACACCTCCGGCCGGCCGTCGGCGCCGACCACCCGGTCGCGCGCGCTCCCGCGGGCGGCGGCGGTGGTGCGGGCGCGGGGGCTGCTCTGGGGCACGGTGTCTCCTGGTGCGTCGTACGGCGCGTCCCGGTGCCCGGTGCGCTGCTCATTGGATCGTTCAAGTCATCTTGTCCGACGACCCCGGCCCAGTACCCACCCGCATGCGCGTTACCCGCCGGTAGCGACGGCGTACGATGGCCGGCATGAAGCGCACCATCTACACCGAGGACCACGAGGCCTTCCGCGCCTCCGTGCGCGAGTTCCTCGAGCGGTCGGTCGTCCCCCACGTCGAGCAGCACGCGGCCGACAAGTCGCTGCCCCGCGACTTCTGGCTCGAGGCCGGCAAGCAGGGCTTCCTCGGTCTCGAGGTCCCCGACGAGTTCGGCGGCGCCAAGGACCTCCAGGGCGGCGACTACCGGTTCAACGCCGTGCTGATGGAGGAGCTGTCCTTCGTCAACGCCGCGCTGTCGTCGTGCGTCGGCATCCACGCCGACATCGTCGCGCCCTACCTCGTCGAGCTCACCACCGAGGAGCAGCGCCAGCGCTGGCTGCCCGGTGTCGCCTCGGGCGAGACGCTCTGCGCGATCGGCATGACCGAGCCCTCCGGCGGCTCCGACCTGGCGGCGCTCAAGACGACCGCGGTGCGCGACGGCGACGACTGGGTCGTCAACGGCTCGAAGACCTTCATCACCAACGGCTACTCCGCCGACCTGGTGGTCACCGCGGTCCGCACCAGCCCCGAGAAGGGCGCGCGCGGCATCACGCTCTTCGGCATCGAGACCGACAAGCCGGGCTTCAGCCGCGGTCGCAAGCTCGACAAGGTCGGTCAGGACGAGTCCGACACCGCCGAGCTGTTCTTCGAGGACGTCCGCGTCACCGACGCCGACGTCGTGGGCGAGCTCGACAACGGCTTCATCCACATGATGCAGAACCTCCCGCAGGAGCGCCTGGGCTGCGCGATCTCCAACCTGGCGCACGCCAAGCAGATCCTGGTCGAGACGCTGCAGTACACCAAGGACCGCAAGGCCTTCGGCCAGGGCGTGGGCTCCTTCCAGCACAACAAGTTCCTGCTCGCCGAGCTGTTCACCCAGGTCGACGTCACCCAGGCCTACGTCGACCAGTGCGTGCTCGCGCACTCCGCCGGCGACCTCACCCCCACCGACGCCGCCAAGGCCAAGTGGTGGACCTCGCAGGTGCAGAACGAGATCCTCGACCACTGCGTGCAGCTGCACGGCGGCTACGGCTTCATGAACGAGTACCGCGTCGCCCGCGCCTGGCGCGACGCCCGCGTCTCGAAGATCTGGGCCGGCTCCAACGAGATCATGAAGGAGCTCATCGGCCGCGACCTCGGCCTCTGAGGCGCGTCTGCGGGGTGTCGGAGTCCCCGGCTGACCGGTGACTCCTGCACTTGTGGCCCGACAACTCGGGCCACAAGTGCAGGACTTGCCCCCCCAGTACGCCGGGGCGCGCGACGCGGCCCCGTCCCAGGGCCCCCGCCCGCCCCAGCAGCCCCTTTGGTGCATTCGGCTGTGCGGCGCGGCGGGGTCCGGCACGATGAGCGCGTGGACGACGAGCAGGACCGCGGCACGGGACCGCGCGGCCCCGCGCCCGGGCGCCGGCCGCACCCCGGGCCCGACGCCTCGCCCTTCGCGCTGGAGGTGTGGCGCGCGAGCGAGGAGGTCGCCGACGTGCTCGACCAGTTCGACGACGAGGACGAGCGCCAGCGCGCCGCCGAGCTGATCTACCGCGACGCCGACGGCACCGTGCGCACGCGCCACGGCATGCTGCGCCCGGTCCGCGACGACCCCTGAGCCCGCCTCCGACCCGCCGCCGACCGGCCGCCGTCCCGCGGCACCCCTGCCGACCCGCACCAGCACCTGCACCGCAACCCCCGGCGTACGTCGTAGGGTCGCCGCCGTGCGCGTCTTCGTCGCCCTGAGGCCGCCCGAGGAGGCGGTGGAGCACCTCGCCGACTTCCTGGAGCCGCGGCGCGAGGCCGCGCCGCCGGGGCTGCGGTGGTCACTGGTGGAGCAGCTGCACGTGACGCTCGCCTTCGCCGCGGAGCTCGAGGAGCGCCGCCTCGACGACCTGCTCGAGGGGGTGGCCGCCGCCGCGGCGCGCCGTCGCCCCGTGCCGACCCGGGTCGCCGGTGGCGGGGCCTTCCCCGACGTCGGCCGCGCGAAGGTGCTGTGGGCGGGCCTCGACCTGGCGCCCGACGACGCGGCGGAGGTCGATGCGCTCGCGGCCGGCGTCCGCACGGCCGTGGCGCGGGCCGGCGCGCCGGTCGACGGCGCCCGCTTCCGCCCGCACCTGACCGTGGCGCGGCTCGGCCGGCCGCGCGAGATCACGCGGTGGGTGCAGCTGCTCGACGCCTACGTCGGGCCGCGCTGGCACGCCGACCAGGTCGCGGTGGTGGCGTCCCACCTCGGGGAGGGCCCGGGCGGGCGCCCGCGCCACGAGCAGCTGGCCCGGCTGCCCGTCGGCGCCTGACCCGCGTCTCACCCGCACCCGACCCCGCAGGACCCCGCCAGACCTGCGCCGACCCCGCACCGCGCGGTGCCTGTCGCGCGCCCGCTCGGTGCCCTAGGTTCAGCGGCGTGAGGCCGCGCGCTGGAGGCACTGCAGGGAGCACCGCATGAGGATCGCCGTCGTCCGCGAGACCCGCGAGGCCGAGGCCCGCGTCGCCATGGTGCCCGAGCTGGTGGGCAAGCTGACCGCCCTGGGCTACGAGGTGCTGGTCGAGCCCGGGGCCGGCCTGAGCGCGGGCGCGACCGACGCCGACTACACGACCGCGGGCGCGCAGGTCGACGACCGCGCGCTCGACGACGCCGACGTCGTGCTGGCGGTGCAGCCGCTCGGCGTCGACCAGGTGCGCCGGCTGCGCCGCGGTGCGGCGACGATCTCCTTCCTGCCGACCGCGCAGGTGCCCGAGGTGGTACGCGACCTGCGCGACCTGGCGATCACCTCCTTCGCGGTCGAGCTGGTGCCGCGGATCAGCCGCGCGCAGTCGATGGACGCGCTCTCCTCGCAGTCGCTCGTCTCGGGCTACCGCTGCGCGATCGTCGCCGCCGGCATGCTGCGCCGCTTCTTCCCGCTCAACATGACCGCCGCCGGCACGGTGCCGCCCGCCGAGGTGGTCGTGCTCGGTGCGGGCGTCGCGGGCCTGCAGGCCATCGCCACCGCGCGCCGGCTCGGCGCCGTCGTCAAGGCGTACGACGTGCGCGCGGCCGCCGCCGAGGAGATCCGGTCGCTGGGGGCCCAGGCGATCGAGCTGGACCTCGAGACGCTCGAGGGCGCCGGGGGCTACGCCCGCGAGATGAGCGAGGAGCGGGCGGCGCGCCAGCGCGAGCTGCTCGCCCCCCACATCGCCTCGGCCGACGCGCTCATCACCACCGCGGCGGTGCCGGGCCGCACCGCGCCGGTGCTGGTGACCGCCGCCATGGTCGAGCGCATGCGGCCCGGCTCGGTCGTGGTCGACCTGGCCGCGGAGTCCGGCGGCAACGTCGAGGGCTCGGTGCCCGGCGAGGTGGTGCGCGTGGGCGGCGCCACCCTGTGGGGCGGGCGCAACGTGCCCGCGCAGATGCCGGCGCCCGCCTCGCGGCTCTACGCCCAGAACCTCGTCAACCTCGTCGCCCTCATGACCGCCGCCGGCGAGGACGCGCCGCCCGGCACGTTCCTGCCGGACTGGGGCGACGAGATCGTCGCCGCGTCGTGCGTCACCCGCGACGGCGCGATCGTCCACGACCCGACCCGGGTCGCCCTCGAAGGACCTGCCGGAGGTGCCCTGCCGTGACCCTCGACCCCGCGGTCGTCTGGCTGACGATCTTCGTGCTCAGCGTCTTCGTCGGCGTCGAGGTGATCTCGAAGGTCTCCTCGACCCTGCACACCCCGCTCATGTCCGGCGCCAACGCCATCCACGGCATCATCCTGCTCGGCGCGGTCCTGGTGACCGGCACCGCCGACTCGGGGCTCGCCCTGGTCGTCGGCCTCGTCGCCGTCGTGCTCGCCTCCGTCAACGTCGTCGGCGGCTTCGTCGTGACCGACCGGATGCTGCGGATGTTCCAGCGCCGCAAGCCAGCGAAGGGGCAGCCGGCCGGGTCCGACGGCGCCGGCCGGTGAGCGACGTGAGCACCGTGCCCACCTGGGTGCAGCTGGTCTACCTCGGCTGCGCCGTCGCCTTCATCCTCGCGCTCAAGGGGCTGGCAGGCCCGCGCACCGCCCGCGCCGGCAACCTGCTCGGCGCCGCCGCGGCCGCGGTGGCCTGCGCGGTCCCCTTCCTCCACCTCGACCTCGACCACGTCGGGCTGATCCTGGGCGCGGTCGCGCTCGGCTCGCTCGTCGGCGCGGTCGGCGCCCGCCGGGTGCAGATGACGCAGATGCCGCAGATGGTCGCGCTCTTCAACGGCGTCGGCGGCGGCGCGGCCGCCCTGGTGGCGCTCCTGGAGCTCGAGCACCTCGTCGAGGACGGCGCGCCCACCTTCTACCTCGTCGCCACGGCGTTCACGATCCTCGTCGGCTCGGTCTCCTTCTCCGGCTCGGTCGTCACCTTCGCCAAGCTGCAGGAGCTCATGACCTCGCGGCCGGTGACCTTCCCGGGGCTGCCGGTGGTCTTCGGCCTGGCCGCCGTCGCGGCGCTCGCGGTGGGCGTCGTGCTGTCGACGGCGTCGGGGGCGAGCGTCTGGCTGGGCGTCGGGCTCGCGCTGCTCGGCCTCGCGGTCGGCGTGCTGCTGGTGCTGCCGGTCGGCGGCGCCGACGTGCCGATCGTCATCTCGCTGCTCAACGCCTTCACCGGCCTGACGGTCGCCGCCGGCGGCTACGTCCTGCAGAACGTCGTGCTCCTCGTCGCCGGCACCCTGGTCGGCGCCTCCGGCACCTTCCTCACCCTGCTGATGGCCGGCGCGATGGGCCGCTCGGTGTCGAACATCCTCTTCGGCGCGCTGAAGGGCGGCTCCACGCTCGGCGCGGGCGAGGCGTCCGACCGCCCGGTGCGCTCGGCCGGGCCCGAGGACGTCGCCATCCTGCTCGGCTACGCCGACAGCGTCCTCGTCGTGCCCGGCTACGGCCTCGCCGTGGCCCAGGCGCAGCACACCCTGCGCGAGCTGGTCGAGGTGCTGCAGGCGCGCGGCACGCGCGTCGCCTACGCCATCCACCCGGTCGCCGGCCGGATGCCCGGCCACATGAACGTGCTGCTGGCCGAGGCCCAGGTGCCCTACGAGCAGCTGCGCGAGATGGACGACGTCAACGGCGAGTTCAAGCAGACCGACGTGGTGCTCGTCGTCGGCGCCAACGACGTGGTCAACCCCGCCGCGCGCACGTCGCCCGGTGCGCCGATCTACGGCATGCCGATCCTCGACGTCGACGAGGCGCGACAGGTGGTCTTCCTGAAGCGCTCGATGCGTCCCGGCTTCGCCGGCATCGAGAACGAGCTGCTCTTCGACCCCAAGACCACCCTGCTCTTCGGCGACGCCAAGGCCACGCTGACCAAGCTGCTGGGGGCGACCAAGGCGCTCTGAGGCCCGCCGGCAGCGCGGCCGGGCGGTGCCGCTCAGCCGTGCGCCACCCCGTACAACCGGTCGCCGGCGTCGCCGAGGCCGGGGACGATGTAGCCGAGCTCGTTGAGCCGCTCGTCCATGGCGGCGGTGACGACGGTGACCGGCACGTCGAGGTCGGCGAGCTCGCGCTCGAGGCGCTCGCAGCCCTCGGGGGCGACGAGCAGGCAGATCGCGGTGATGTGGTCGGCCCCGCGGTCGGTGAGGAAGCGGATCGCCGCGGCCAGCGTGCCGCCGGTGGCGAGCATCGGGTCGAGCACGTAGCACTGGCGCCCCGAGAGGTCCTCGGGCAGGCGCTCGGCGTAGGTCGAGGCCTCCAGCGTCTCCTCGTTGCGGATCATCCCGAGGAAGCCCACCTCGGCCGTCGGCAGCAGCCGCATCATCCCGTCGAGCATCCCGAGCCCGGCCCGCAGGATCGGCACGACGAGCGGCTTGGGGGTGGCCAGGCGTACGCCGGTCGTCGCCGCCACGGGCGTCTCGATGTCGACGTCGGTCACCCGCACCTCGCGGGTCGCCTCGTAGGCCAGCAACGTGACGAGCTCGTCGGCCAGCCGCCGGAAGGTCGGCGAGTCGGTCGAGGCCTCCCGCAGCGTGGTGAGCTTGTGGGCGACGAGCGGGTGGTGGACGACCTCGGTGCGCATGGGCCGCACCCTAGCCCCGCGGGGTGGAGCGACCAGAACCCTCTTGGCGCGGGCCCCCCGACCTGCCACGCTGGACGGCGGGACAGGCGGGGACCCGGCTGGCGGGACCGCGAGCAGGCGCAGGAGGAGGCAGTCGTGAGCGAGCAGACCGACGGCATCGACTTCGCCGTCGCGGCCTACCGCGAAGACGGCCGCTGGGTCGTCGACGACATCGCCGACCGCTTCCTCACCGACCTCGACACGCTCGCCTCGGGCCTGCGGCGCTTCCCGGGCGACGGCGGGGCGGTGGGCCTGGTCGCGGTCGACGAGGACTTCTTCCTCGTCGTCCGGGTCACCGGCCCGCGCACCCGGTTGCTCCTCTCCGACGTCACCGCCGCGCTCGAGTGGGAGCTCGCGGCGGAGGCCGTCGAGCTGCTGGGCCTGCCCGACCCCGAGGACGACGACGAGCCGGAGCCGGCCGGCGACGTCGAGGTGCTGAGCGACCTGGGCCTGCCCGCCGCCGAGCTGGTCGACCTGCTCGAGGACCTCGTCGACGACGACGACCTCTACCCCGACGAGGTGCTCTCGGAGGTCGCCCGGCGCCTCGGCTTCGGCGAGCTCTTCGACGACGCCGTCGGCCTCACCACCGCGTGAGCGCCGGCCCCCACGTCGGCGCCGCACCCGCGGGGCCGGCGGCACCGTCGGCGTACGACGGGTGGATGGGCCTCGCGCTCGACGAGGCGCGGGGCGCGCTCGCGACCGGTGACGTCCCGATCGGCGCGGTCGTGGTCGACCGGGCCGGCGCGGTGCTGGGACGCGGGCGCAACGTCCGCGAGGCAGAGGCGGACCCGACCGGCCACGCCGAGGTGGTCGCGCTGCGCGCGGCCGCACGCGAGCGCGGGGAGTGGCGGCTCGGCGGCTGCACCCTGGTGGTGACCCTCGAGCCCTGCACGATGTGCGCTGGAGCTGCGGTGCTGGCGCGCGTCGACCGGGTCGTGCTCGGCGCCTGGGACGACAAGGCCGGCGCGGTCGGCAGCCTCTGGGACGTCGTGCGCGACCGCCGTCTGAACCATCGTCCCGAGGTGGTCGCCGGGGTGCGCGCGGAGGAGTCCGCCGCGCTGCTCGAGGGGTTCTTCGTCGAGCACCGGCGTGCCGACCGCGACCCGACCGGTGACTGACCTGCGCCGGGCCGGCGCCGCGCGGCGCCGGCCTCGTCGGTCGGCGGCCGGGTGGAGGCCGTCAGGCCGAGGCGGGCTGGCCGACCTCGAGGCCGAGCAGGAAGCCGACGACGTCGAGGTCGTCGGCGAAGCGGTGCGTGACCACGCCGCGACCGGCGCGCGCCACGACGGCGACCGAGCCCGTGCCCGCGGGGGGCTGAGCACGGGGGTCTCCTGGGTGCGGTGGTCTGCGACCGCGGGGTGGGCGGCCGGCCTCGCCGACGCTGGTGCGGCAGCGGCCCGGGTGTGGCCGCAACGACCGGACGGGGGACGGAGGTCCCGGTCGAGCGGGACCGTCGGTGGGGCCTCAGCCGCGCACCGCCCGTGGGCACCGCCCGTGGGCCCCCTTCCGTGCGCGTCGCCCGCCGGGTAGAACGGGGTGGTGCGACGGACGGGCGGTGCGGCGTGAAGGTCGCCCTGATGGTGACGTGCGTCAACGACGCGATGTTCCCCGAGACCGGCAAGGCGGTCGTGCGGCTGCTGGAGCGGCTGGGGGTCGAGGTCGACTTCCCGGCGGCGCAGACCTGCTGCGCCCAGCCGATGGTCAACACCGGCTACCTCGACGAGGCGGTGCCGGTGGTCCGCACGTTCGTGGAGGCGTTCGACGGCTACGACGCGGTCGTGACGCCGTCGGGCTCGTGCGCGGGGTCGGCCCGCCACCAGCACGCGATCGTCGCGCGCCGCTCGGGCGACCCGGCGCTCGCCGCCGCGGTGGAGCGGACCGCGCCGCGGACCTACGAGCTGTCGGAGTTCCTCGTCGACGTGCTCGGCGTGGTGGACGTCGGCGCCTACTTCCCGCACACCGTGACCTACCACCCGACCTGCCACTCGCTGCGGATGCTGGGCGTCGGTGACCGGCCCCGGCGGCTGCTCGAGGCCGTGCGGGGGCTGCGGCTCGTCGAGCTCCCGGGCGCGGCGGAGTGCTGCGGCTTCGGCGGCACCTTCGCGGTGAAGAACAGCGACACGTCGATCGCGATGGGTGCCGACAAGGCCCGGCACGTGCGCGGCACCGGGGCCGAGGTGCTGGTCGCGGGCGACAACTCGTGCCTGGTGCACGTCGGTGGCGTGCTGTCGCGGCAGCAGGCGGGCGTCCGCGTGGTCCACCTCGCCGAGGTGCTGGCCTCGACGGAGGAGGACGCGGCCGACGAGCCGCCGCAGACCTCGCCCGCCACGGCCGTCGGGCGGGCGCCGCTGCAGGGGGAGCGCACGCCGTGAGCGGCACCTTCGTCGGCATGCCGGCCTTCCCCGCGGCGGCCCGCGTGGCCCTGGCCGACACCCAGCTGCGCCACAACCTGGCCCACGCCACCCGCACGATCCGCGACAAGCGGGCCGCGGTCGTCGGCGAGGTGGCGCAGTGGGAGGCGCTGCGCCTGGCCGGGGCGGCGGTCAAGGAGTCGGCGCTGCTCGACCTCGACCGCCACCTCGAGCAGCTCGAGGAGCGGCTGACCGCGGCCGGCGCGACGGTCCACTGGGCGCGCGACGCCGAGGAGGCCTGCGCGGTGGTGGCCGCCGTGGCGCGGGCCCACGGCGTGGACGAGGTGGTCAAGGTCAAGTCGATGGCGACCGCCGAGATCGGCCTGAACGAGGCGCTGGCCGCCGAGGGCATCGCCGCGTGGGAGACCGACCTCGCCGAGCTGATCGTGCAGCTGGGCGGCGACCTGCCCTCCCACATCCTGGTGCCGGCGATCCACCGCAACCGTGCCGAGATCCGCGAGATCTTCCGCCGCGAGATGGCCGCCGCGGGCCGGCCCGCGCCCGACGACCTCACCGACGAGCCGGCCGTCCTGGCGGCAGCGGCGCGGGCGCACCTGCGCGAGAAGTTCCTGCGGGCGAAGGTCGGGGTGTCGGGGGCGAACTTCGCGGTCGCCGAGAGCGGCACGCTGGTCGTCGTGGAGTCCGAGGGCAACGGCCGGATGTGCCTCACGCTGCCCGAGGTGCTCGTCAGCGTCGTGGGCATCGAGAAGGTCGTGCCCACCTGGGAGGCGCTCGACCCGCTGCTGCGGCTGCTGCCGCGCTCCTCCACCGGTGAGCGGATGAACCCCTACACGTCGACGTGGTCGGGCGTGACCCCGGGCGACGGGCCGCAGGAGGTGCACGTCGTGCTGCTCGACGCCGGTCGCACCCGCGCGCTCGCCGACGAGGTCGGCCGGCAGGCGCTGCGGTGCATCCGCTGCTCGGCGTGCCTCAACGTCTGCCCGGTCTACGAGCGCACCGGCGGCCACGCCTACGGCTCGGTCTACCCCGGCCCGATCGGCGCGATCCTCAACCCGCTGATGAAGGGGGTCGGCCAGGCCGGCCCCGAGGGGGCGCAGACCGACTCGCTGCCCTACGCCTCCTCGCTGTGCGGTGCCTGCTTCGAGGTCTGCCCCGTCCGCATCGACATCCCCTCGGTCCTGGTCGACCTGCGCGCCCAGGTGGTCGACGCGCACCGGGGTGACCGCGGCGTGAAGGGGGAGGCGGTGGCGATGAGGGCGGCCGCCTGGTCCTTCTCCGACGCCCGCCGGCTCGCCTGGGCGGAGCGCGCCTCCGGGGTGGCGGGCCGTGTGCTGACCCGCCTCGGGCGCACCACGCTGCCCGGCGGTCGCCGCGCCGCGGGCCGCCTGCCGGGCCCGGGTGCGGCGTGGACCGGCGCCCGTGACCTGCCTGCGCCGCCGCGGGAGTCGTTCCGGGCGTGGTGGGCCCGCACCCGCCCGACGCAGGAGGACGACCGGTGAGTGCCCGCGAGGAGGTCCTGGGCCGGGTGCGCGCTGCGCTGGCCGACGTCGCACCGCAGGCCCGTGCAGCGGTGGCGCCGACCGCGCCGCGGGTCCCCGAGCGGCCGCACCACGAGGTGGTCGACCTGTTCTGCGAGCGGGTCGCCGACTACCGCGCGGTCGTCGAGCGGTGCGCGGTCGACGAGCTGGGGGACCGGGTCGCCGCGGCGCTGGCGGGGGCCGCGCGGGTCGTCGTACCGCCCGGGCTCGCGGACGTGGCGTTGCCGCCCGGGCTCACGGTGGTCGTCGACGGCGAGCCGGACGTGCTGGGCGCGGCGGAGCTCGACGCCGTGGACGCGGTCGTGACCGCGGCCCGGGTCGGCATCGCCGAGACCGGCACGGTCGTGCTCGACCACGCGCCCGACCAGGGACGGCGCGCCCTGACCCTCGTGCCCGACCTCCACGTCTGCGTCGTGCGCGAGGAGCAGGTGGTCGCCGACGTGCCCGACGCGCTGCCGCTGCTCGACCCCGCCCGGCCGCTCACCTGGATCAGCGGGCCGTCCGCGACCAGCGACATCGAGCTGAGCCGGGTCGAGGGCGTCCACGGCCCACGCACCCTCCACGTGCTGGTCGTGGCGGACCGCGAGGGCTGACCGCGGGCCCCGCGGACCCGAGCCCCGCGGGCCCGGGTCCGCGGAACTTGCTGGACGTGGCGGGGGCGTGCCCTCACCCTGGCCCGGTGGGCAACCTCCTCGTGCTGCTGTCGGCCGTCTGCTTCGGTGCGATGGCGGTCTTCGCCAAGCTGGCGTACGCCGAGGGGGTCACGGCCGACGCGCTCGTGCTGGTGCGCTTCTGGCTGGCCGCCGTGCTGCTGGCCGCGCTCACCTGGGTGTGGGGAGGCCGGCGGCGCGGTCCGTCCCAGGCGACGGGTCGGCGGCACGGACTGACCCGGCGCACGGTCGCCGCGGCCCTGGGCCTCGGCGCCCTCGGCTACGCGACGCAGGCGACGCTCTACTTCTCCGCGCTCGAGCGGGCGGGTGCAGGCGTGGTCGCGCTCGTCTTCTACACCTACCCCGCGCTGGTGGTCCTCGCCGCGCTGGCGCTCGGGCGGGAGCGCCCGACCCCCGCACGGGTGGCGGCCCTGGTCGTCGCGACGGCCGGCACGGTGCTGGTGCTGCTCGGCAGCGGGCCGCTCGGCCTCGGTGGCGCCGGGCTCGCCGGGGTCGCGCTGGCGCTCGGTGCGGCCGTGACCTACACCGGCTACATCCTGGTGGCCGACGCGACCGTGCGGGAGGTGCCGCCGCTGGGCCTGGCCACGCTGGTGATGGTCGGAGCCGCGGTCGCGCTGTCGGTGCGCGGCCTCCTGGTCGGTGTCGACCTCACGCTCTCGCCCGCCGGCCTGGCCTGGGTCGCCTGCATCGCGGTCGTGTCGACGGTGGTGGCGGTGACCGCCTTCTTCGCGGGGCTGCAGCGCACCGGCCCCGGCACCGCCTCGATCCTGTCGACCGCCGAGCCGGTGGCCACCGTCGTGCTCGCCGCCGCCGTGCTCGGTGAGCTGCTCGCGCCGGTCGAGCTCGCGGGCGGCCTGCTCGTCCTCGCCTCGGCGCTGCTGGTGCAGTGGCGACGCCGCGGGACCGCACCTGAGAGGCACCTAAGAAAAGTCGGCCCCCGAACGGTGTGGGGGAGGAGCGCCCGGGTACCGGACGACACCTGCGTGGACCCCTGCCACGCCGACGGAGGGAAACGACCATGGACATCCTCGGACTCATCGTCGCAGGCATCATCATCGGCCTGCTCGGCAAGCTCGTCGCCCCCGGCGACAAGGACAACATCCCGATCTGGCTGACGATCCTGTGCGGCATCGGCGGCGTCATCCTGGGCTACTACGTCTACGCCGCCTTCGGTGGCTCGGGCCAGACCAGCGGCATCGACTGGGTGCGCTGGATCGTGGCCGTCATCACCGCGGCCGTGCTCGTGGTGATCGCCTCGACCCTCACCGGGCGCAACACCGGTCACCGCAGCCGCGTCTGACCCTCGTGCGGCCTGCGGGCCCGACGAGACCGACCTCACCGCGCCGGGGCCCTGACGGGTCCCGGCGCGGTGGCACGCTGGGAGGGTGCCGCACCCGACGCTCCAGCCCGCTGGCGCGCTGCACCGTCCCGGCACCCCGGGCTACCGCCGGCTCAACCTGGCGATGGTCGCCGTCGGCTCCGCCGCCTTCGGCCTCCTCTACGCCACCCAGCCGATCCTCCCGCAGCTCGGCCGGGCGTACGCCGTGCCCGCCGCCTCCGCGGCCCTCACCGTCTCCGCCGCCACCGGCGCGCTCGCGCTGCTGGTCGTGCCCGCGACCGCCGTCGGGCTGCGGCTCGGCCGGGTGCGCACGATCAGGTGGGCGCTGCTGGCCGCGGTGGTGCTGACCGGCCTCGCCGCGGTGGCCCCGACGTACGAGGTGCTGGTGGGGGTGCGCGGCCTCACCGGCGCGGCGCTGGCGGCCGTCGTGGCGGTGGCGATGGGCCACGTCGCCGCCGAGGTGCACCCGAGCGGCCTCGCCGGCGCGATGGGGCTCTACGTCGCCGGCAACTCGCTCGGTGGCGTCGGTGGGCGGCTCGTGACCGCGGGCGTCGCCGACTGGCTGGGCTGGCGCGGCGCGCTGGGCGTGCTGGCCGCGGTCGCGCTGGTCGCCACCGCGCTCGTGTGGTGGCTGGCCGAGGACACCCCCGCCCCGGGGTCGGCCCGGGGTGCCGACCGGGCGCGGCTGCCGTGGCGCAGCCCGGCGCTGTGGGCCGTGCTCGCGCTGCCGCTCCTGCTCATGGGCGGCTTCGTCGCGACCTACAACTACCTGTCCTACCGGCTCGTCGCCCCGCCCTTCGGGTTGCCGGCCTCGGCGGTGGGCCTGGTGTTCCTCGCCTACCTCGCCGGCACGCTGAGCTCGGCGGGTGCGGGGCGGCTCGCGCAGCGGTGGGGCCGCGCGCCCGTGCTGGTGGCCTCGGTGCTCCTGATGGCCGCGGGGCTCGCGCTCACGCTGCCGGACCGGCTGCCCGTGGTCGTCGTCGGTCTGCTCGTCGCCACCGCGGGCTTCTTCGCCGCCCACGCCGTCGGCAGCGGCTGGGCGCCCGTGGTCGGCGGGGCCGCGGCCACGCAGGCATCGGCCCTCTACGTCGCCTCCTACTACGCCGGCTCCAGCGTCTTCGGTGCCCTCGTCGGCCTCGCGTGGTCGGGCGCCGCGTGGCCGGGCGTCGTCGCCGCGGTCGGTGCCCTCGTCGCCCTCGCGCTCGGCGCCGCGCTCGTGCTGGCGCGTGCCGCGCCGACACCTCCCAGCCCGACCCGGTGGTCCGGCACACCTCCGACCCGACCCGGTAGTCCGGCACACCTCCGACCCGACCGGTAGTCCGGCACACCTCCGCCCTTCCGCGGGCCCGGGAGGGCGCACCTGTGCCGGACTACCCGGGCAGGAGGCGTCGTGGGTCCGATTCGGAGCCGCGACGCGGGGTCCGGTATGTTCTCCCGCGGTGGCGTGTCCGAGCGGCCTAAGGAGAACGCCTCGAAAGCGTTTGTGGGTGCAAGCCCACCGAGGGTTCAAATCCCTCCGCCACCGCCAGCCTCGAGCCCGGTCCGGCAGCCCCGGACCGGGCTCTGCTGCGTTCGAGGCGGCCGTCACCCGGGTCGCCCCCGACCCGGACCCGCCCGACGGCGAGCGGCTGGCGCTGTGCTCGGACGTTCGACCACGACGTGCACGGACGTCCAGCATGCGCCGGACTCTCCCCCGGGGACCGACGGGCCGGGCCCGCGGAGCCGACGGCGCGGGCCGGGGCTCCACGAGCCTGGATCAGGCGCGCAGCGCGCGCCGCACCCGCCGCGAGACCAGCTCGACGGCGACGCTGACGGCGAAGGAGGCCAGCAGCACCGACGCGACCACGGGGAAGCGGAAGGCTGCGAGGTTCTCCGCCAGCAGCCGGCCGAGGCCGGCCGCGCCCACGACGCCGACGACGGCGGTGTCGCGGACGCTCACCTCGAAGCGGTAGAGCGTGTAGGTCGTCAGCTGCTGCGCCGACGGCGGCACGACCGCCAGCAGCGCCGCTCGCCAGGACGCCACCCCGCCGCGCACCAGCGCGTCGCGCGGCCCGCGGTCGACCGACTCCCACGCCTCGGCGACGAGCCGGCCGAGGATGCCGCCGGCGTAGAGCCCGAGCGCGACCGCGCCGGGCAGGACACCGGGGAAGAAGACGAAGAGCGCCAGCACCGCCCAGATCGACGGCGGCACGGAGCGGAGCGCCAGCAGCAGCACCCGCGCGACCAGCCTCGCCGTGCCGCGCAGCAGCCCGGAGGCGACCAGCGCGCCGCGGGACCCCCCGGGCCGCGCACCGGCCGCCCGGGCGGGGGCGGCCGCCCACGGCGCGAGCAGCAGGGTGAGGGCGACGGCGCCCGCCATCGCCAGCACGGCCATCGCGAGGGTGTCGACGACGCTCAGCAGCAGCGTGCTCGCGCCGCCGGTCGGCCACGCCGGCGGCACCAGGTCGGCGAGCAGCTCGCGGGTGATCTCCCACGTGACGGGGTCGACGAGGCCGCTGAGCGTCGCGCCGGTCCACCACCACGCGAGCGCCAGGCCGGGCAGGCCGAGGAGCACCGACCACCGCGTCCAGGTGCGCCGCGGCGGGGCGGTGTCGCCGCGTCGGCCCTCGGCGGCGACCACCCCCTCGGCGTCGGCGTCGAGCACGCAGGCCGGGGCGGTGGAGGGCGGACCGGCCTCGCGGCGCACCTGCGCGCTCCAGGCCTCGACGAGGGCGGAGAGCAGCAGCAGGGCGAGGACGAGCGTCCAGACCTCGTCCCAGTTGCGCGACTGCAGGCTGACGACCAGCTCCTGCCCCAGGCCGCCGACGCCGACGACCCCGAGCAGCACGGTGGAGCGCAGCGAGCACTCGAAGCGGTAGAAGGAGTAGGACAGCAGCAGCGGCGAGGCGGAGGGCAGCAGGCCGTAGAGCACGGCCGCGGTGCGCGGCGCCCCCGCGCGGCGCATCGCGGCGTGCGCGCCGCCGCGCACGCCGTCGAAGGTCTCGGCGAACACCTGCGCGGTCTGCGCCCCGAAGGGCACCACCAGCGCCAGCACGGCGACCAGCGGGTCGAGCCCGAGCACCGTGACGAGCAGGAGCGCCCACACCAGCTCGTGAACGGACCGCGCGAGCACCAGCACGCCGCGCAGCACGAGCCGCAGCGCCCGCACGGGTGCGGGCGGGCGTCGCGACCACGCCGCGTCGCTCAGCACCAGGCCGCCGAGCAGACCGACCAGCAGGGCACCCGCGGCACCCACCGAGGCGAAGGCCAGCGTCGTGACCGTGGCCCGGGCGACCAGCTCGAGGAACTCGGCGTCGAGGCGGGGGGAGAGCGCCTGCGCGAGCAGGTCGTCGAGGAGGGCCGCGCCGCCGGTGTTGACCGGGTCGCCGGTGCCGGCGAGCGCGCGCCAGGCGCTGAGGCCCAGGACGGTCGCGAGCACCACGACCGTGACCGCTCGGCGCCGCAGCACCGTCGCGCGACCCACCCGGGGCAGGTCGGCGGGCGCCGTGACCGGCACGAGTGCCGGGGCGTCGAGCAGTCCGGTCATGCGCGGGCGTAGAGCTCGTCGAGGTGGTGGTCGCGCAGCTCGTCGGCGGGCAGGTCGAGCACGACCCGCCCGCGCCGCAGGCCGAGCGCGCGGGTGAAGGTGCGCCGCGCCAGCTCGGGCTGGTGCAGGCTCACCACGGTCGTGCCGGTCGAGGCGCTCGACGGCAGCAGCGCGAGCACGTCGCGCGCCGTGGTGGGGTCGAGGCTGGAGGCGGGCTCGTCGGCGACGACGGCCGCCGCCCCCTGCACGAGCAGCCGGGCCACGGCGACCCGCTGCCGCTCGCCACCCGAGAGCTGCTCGGTGCGGGCGTGCACGGCCCACGGCAGCCCCACCTGCTCCAGCACCCGTCGTGCCTCGTCGTCGGCGCGGGCCGTGAGCAGCGCGCTCAGCGCGGTGCGCAGCGGCCAGCGGCCGAGGCGCCCGGCGTTGACGTTGTGCAGCACCCGCACCTGCTCGACGAGGTCGAGCTCCTGGCTCAGCGCTCCGACCTGCGCGCACAGGGTGCGGCGACGCCGGTGGCCCACCGCGGCCAGGTCCTCGCCGAAGAGCAGGGCGGCGCCGTCGTCGGGCACCGCCGCGCCGCTGAGCACCGACAGCAGGGTCGACTTGCCGGAGCCGCTCGGCCCGAGCAGGGCGACGCGCTCCCCGGGACGCACCACCAGGTCGACGCCGTCGAGGGCCCGGTGCGCGCCGTACGCGACGACGGTGCCGCGCAGCTCGAAGACGGCCGGGGCCGCCGGGGGCTCGTTCACCCCAGCAGACCCTGCGCCCTCGCGACCTCCTCGAGCTGGTCGTACGCCGCGTCGTCCGCCGCGATGAACGACTCGGCGCCGAAGAGCTCGAGGATCTCCGCCTCCTTCGCGTTGCCGGCGTCGAGGCCGAGCAGGAAGTCGCGCAGCTCGTCGGTGGTGCCCTCGCCGAACTCCTCGTCGAGGTCGGGGCGGACCAGCCAGTGGTAGTCGGCGTAGCCGGGCGAGCGCCACAGCACGACGACGTCGGAGAGGTCGACCTCCCCGGCCTCCTGGGTGGCGGTGAAGACCTGCTCGTTGACCGCGCCGACGTCGTAGGCGCCGGAGGCGACCGCCTCGATGGTGGCGTCGTGGCTGCCGGAGAAGCCCGGGGCGCCCGCGAGGTCGGCCTCGGTGATGCCGGCCTGCTCCATGAAGTACTGCGGCATGAGGCGGCCCGAGGTCGACGTCTCGCTGCCGAAGGTCAGCGACGACCCCGCGATGCTCGACAGCCCGCTGACGTCGTCGAAGGGCTCGAGCCCGGCGCGCCGGTTGGCGATGAAGAGGCTGTGGAAGTCGGCGTCGATGTCGCGCTGCGCGATCGCGGTCGCGCCGGGCACCAGCTCGCGGGCCTGGACCCCGGTGAGGCCGCCCATCCAGGCCAGGTGCACGTCACCGCGCTGGAAGGCGCGGACGACGGCGGTGTAGTCGGTGACGGGGCGGTACTCGACCTCGAGGTCGGTCGCCGCGGCCACGCAGTCGGCCACGGCGGGGTAGAGCCGGTTGAGCAGCTCGGGGTCCTGGTCGGGGATCGCCGAGATCGCGAGCGTGCGCGTGCTGCCCCCGCCCGCCCCACCGGAGCCGGAGCCGCCGCCGCACGCGCTCAGCAGCGGGACGGCGGGCACGGCGAGGACCCCGAGGAGCAGCCGACGGCGGCTCAGCGGCGACGCGGCGGAGGGGGTCGTGCGGGTCGTGCCGGTCATGCGGTCCTCCGGGATCGGGCGAGCACCAGGCCGACGACGGCCAGGCACAGGTAGGCGGCGGCGCTGCTGGGCGTGCCGCCGAGCAGGGGGTCGGTGAAGCCGAGCTGGGCGTGCAGGGAGAGGGCGGCGAGCGCCCCGAGGCCGGCGGCGGCGAGGCCGAGCGTGCGGGTGCGGTCCGGGTCGCCGGCGCGGGCGGCGAGCACGAGCAGCGCGGCCAGGGCCAGCAGCACCAACGCGCCCACCAGGTTGTAGTTGCCGGTGCTCAACGAGGGGTCGGGGTCGTTGAAACCGGGACCCCGGGCAGCGAGCGGGTCGTCGAGCGACAGCACCACGCTCGGCAGCGCCACCACCGTGGCGACGCCGGCCCACACCAGCGCCTGGCGCCCGGGCAGCCGGCCCTCGGCGCGGGCGGCGTCGAGGGCGCCCCAGCGACCGGAGGCACCGAGCAGCAGGGCGGTGTGGCCGGCCATCATCAGCCAGTAGGCCCAGGGCCACTCGTCGGGGGCGTACATCACCGACAGCGCGATCGCCACCGACTGGCCGAGGCCGACGAGGGCGCCCAGCCGGACCCACAGCCCGGTCAGGAGCAGCACGGCAGCAGCGGTCTCGGCGGCGATGACGAGGTAGCCGAAGAACGTGATGTTGGGCAGCAGGACGTTGTCGACCAGCCACGCCCACGGCGGGAGGACCGGGTGCTCGGACCCGTAGGCGGTGAAGTAGTAGAGGCCGTTGTCGGCCTCCTCGCCGAAGTCGGGCGCGCGCTTCCAGGCGACGTTGTAGAACCACATCAGCCCGAGGGTCAGGCGCAGCACCAGGAAGCCGACGTCCTGCGACCGGCCGGGCTCGCGCGCGGGGGCGGTCAGCCAGGCCAGCGAGCCGGCGACGCGCTCACGCACAGCGGAAGACCTCGCGGCCCGACGCGGCGGCCGCGCCCTGGACGTCGAGGATGTCCTCCACCACGCCGAAGACCTCGGCCAGCGGGAGCGGGGAGTCGGCGATGCGCATGTGGGGGTCGGTCACCGCGACGGGGTGCCACCAGGCGCCGTCGGCGGTGAGCGTGGGCTCGGGCTCGAGGTTCTCCAGGGAGACGTGGATGCCGGTCTCCGCGAACCCCTCGGCCGCGACCGGGCGGATGACGCGGTCCTCGGCCGCGATGCCCTCCTGGTCGAGGCGGGCGTGCAGCGCCGCCACGCCCTCGGGGTCCTCGTCGAACATGGTCGCCGCCACCCGCACGCGGAAGCCGAGCGAGTGGGCCAGCCCGATGCCGTCGAGCGCGCGGGCCCACGAGCCCTTGCCGCGCTGCCGGTCGTGCAGCTCCGGCCCGGCGGAGTCGAGGCTGACCTGCAGCAGCACCGAGCGGTCCATCTCCTCCAGCACCGCCCGCCGGTTGCCGCGGCCGAAGATCATCGCGTTGGTCAGCACGGTGCGCTCGAAGCCCTCCGCGGCCTTGACCAGCTCGCCGAGCTCGGGGTGCATGAAGGGCTCGCCGCCGGTGAGGTAGACCTCGCGGCCGCCCATCTCGGCGAACTCGGCGAAGACCTGGCGGGCGGTGTCGACGTCGACGCGCCGCGCGGCCGCCTTCGGCGAGGACTCCGCGCAGCAGTAGAGGCAGGCGAGGTTGCAGTCGAAGTTGGTGTAGACCCAGAGCCGGTGGCCGACCGGGGTGCGCTCGCCCTGGCTGAAGACCGTGACCGTGGCCGAGCCCTTGCGCACCGCGAACCACCACGGGCCCTGCTCGGTCTCCGCGGCCTGCGAGGCCACGTCGTTGCCGACCATGTCGGCCCAGGCCGGCAGGTCGACCAGCACGCTCGGCTCCGCGCTGCGGATGGCGAGCAGATCGCCGTCGTCGAGGCGGCGCATCGCGCGGGTGATGAGCAGCAGCAGCCCGCTGCCGCAGTCCATGTCGCCGCCGTCGACGAGGCGCGCCGTGGCGGGGAACCCGGGGGGCGGGCTCGCGGGCAGCGCGGGGTCGGGCAGCGTGGTGGAGGTCACGCGCGGGACAGTAGTCGAGGGACGAAGGGGCGCCGAGGAGCTCACCTGAGTCCTTCGTCGCCCTTTGGCCGACGGATGGCAGGTCTTGCGGGGACGACCTCTCCTGCGGACGCCGCGGCGGCCTGGACACCCCGCCTACGCTTCCCGGGTGACCACGGACCCGCAGCAGGCGCCCTGGCGCCCCGAGGACGCCACCTCCCGACGCTCCTTCTGGGAGGACGCCCACCACGGCAAGGACGTCGACTCGGTCTCCTGGTGGCAGTCGGTGCCCGAGCTCTCGCTCGACCTCGTCGACCGCACCGGCGTCGGCAAGGACGCGGGCGTCATCGACGTCGGCGCCGGGTGGTCGACGCTGGTCGACCACCTCGTCGAGCGCGGCTTCACCGACGTCTCCGCGGTGGACCTCTCGCGCACCGCGCTCGACACCGTGCGCGAGCGCATCGGCACCGCCGGGGAGTCGGTCGTGCTCGAGGTCGCCGACGTCCTCGACCTCGCGATGGGGCGGACGTACGCCGTGTGGCACGACCGGGCGGTCTTCCACTTCCTCACCGAGGAGGACGAGCGCGACGACTACCGCGCCTCCCTCGACCGCCACGTCGAGCCCGGCGGGTGGGCGGTCGTCGCCACCTTCGGCCCCGACGGACCGACGACGTGCAGCGGGCTGCCGATCGTGCGCTACACCCACGCCGACCTGGCCGCCGAGTTCCCCGGGTGGGCGCTGGTCGACACCAGCGGTGACGACCACGAGACGCCCTGGGGCACGGTCCAGCAGTTCACCGCGGTCCTGCTGCGCCGCGAGGGCTGAGCGCCCCGGCGCCGGTCCCGCTCAGGTGCCGCAGAAGGTGCGGTACGCCGCGGCGAAGTCCTGCGGGGCGGGCGCGGCGTAGCGCTCCAGGCCGGGCCGCTCGTCGTACGGCGCGCGGAGGACGTCGACGAGGCGCTCGAGCGGGCCGAGGTCGGGCTCCCCGTCGCTCTCGGCGGAGCCGGTCGCCGCGGCGAGGGCCTCCTCGACGAGGTGGTTGCGCGCGACGTACACGGGGTTGGCGCCGGCCGCGACCTCCGACGACGGCGCGAGGGCCCGCCAGCGCTCCAGCCAGGCGTCGACGCCCGCGAGGTCGAGGAAGAGCCCGCGCAGCGGCTCGGCGTCGCCGGCAGCGGCCGGCACCAGCGCCCGCCAGCCGGAGGTCCAGTCGACGTGGCCCTGGTGCATCAGCCGGGTCAGGTCGTCGGCCAGGCCGGTGACCACCGCGTCGGCCGGACCGCGGCCCAGGCCGAGCTTGGCCCGCACGCCACGGGCCCAGGCGGCGCCGTAGAGGTCCGGGAAGCGGCCGAGCTCGGCCTGCGCGACCGCCACGGACTCCTGCTCGTCGTCGTGGAGGAGGGGCAGCAGCGCCTCGGCCAGCCGGGCGAGGTTCCACTGGATCACCGCCGGCTGGTTGCCCCAGGCGTAGCGACCGCCCTCGTCGATCGAGCTGAAGACCGTCGCGGGGTCGAAGGCCTCCATGAAGGCGCACGGGCCGTAGTCGATCGTCTCGCCGGAGAGCGTCGTGTTGTCGGTGTTGAGCACGCCGTGCACGAAGCCGAGCAGCATCCACTGCGCGACCAGCTGCGCCTGCGCCTCGACGACCGCGGCGTAGAGCGCGCGGTGGGGGTGCTCGGCGTCGGCGGCTGCCGGGTGGTGGCGCGCGATCGCCAGGTCGGCGACGCGGCGCAGCAGGTCGCGGTCGTCCGTGGCACGGGCGTACTGCACGCTGCCGACGCGCAGGTGGCTCGCGGCGACGCGGGCCAGGACCGCCCCCGGCAGCACGGTCTCGCGCTGCACGGGCGCCCCGGTGGCGACGACCGCGAGCGCGCGGGTGGTGGGCACGCCGAGCGCGTGCAGCGAGGTGCTGACCACGTGCTCGCGCAGCATCGGCCCGACGGCGGCGAGACCGTCGCCGCCGCGGGCGAAGGGGGTGCGTCCCGAGCCCTTGAGGTGCAGGTCGCGCACGCGCCCGTCGCGGTCGACGAGCTCGCCGAGCAGCAGCGCACGGCCGTCGCCGAGGCGGGGCACGAAGCCTCCGAACTGGTGGCCGGAGTAGGCCTGCGCGACCGGCCGGGCGCCGTCGGGCACGTCGGTGCCGGTGAGCAGCGCCAGCCCGGCGGGAGTGCGCAGCGCGGCCGGGTCGAGGCCGAGCTCGGCGGCCAGCGCCTCGTCGAGCGCGAGGAGCCGCGGCGCGGGCGCGGGCGCCGCCTGCCACGGCACGGCCATCTCGGGCAGCGTCCGGGCGAACTGGTCGTCGAGCCTGACGGCGGTGGGGGCGACGGTCACCTCTCCCAGCGTACGGCGCCACCCGAGGGGGTACCGCTGCCCATGCGGACCCTCTGGAAGGCCCCCGTCGCGGCAGCCGGCGCCCTCGGCGCGGTCGCCGCGCACGACCTGCTGCAGCGGCGGCACGCGATCCTGCGCAACTACCCGGTGCTCGGCCACGCCCGCTTCCTGGTCGAGAAGATCGGGCCCGAGCTGCGGCAGTACGTCGTGGCCGGCAACGACGAGGAGCGGCCCTTCACCCGCGACCAGCGCCGCTGGGTCTACGCCTCGGCGAAGCTGGAGAACAACTACACCGGCTTCGGCACCGACAACGACCTCGAGCACGGCTCCGGCAACGTCGTGGTGCACCACCGCACCTTCGCGCGGGCGGCGCCCACGCACGGCACGGTCGGCCAGGAGGCCCGGCTGCCGGCGGCCAAGGTGCTCGGCGGGCCGCGCGGGCGGCGCCACGCCTTCCGCCCGGAGTCGGTCGTCAACGTCTCGGGCATGAGCTTCGGCTCGCTGTCGGGCCGCGCGGTCGAGGCGATCAACCGTGGGTCGGCGATGGCGGGCTGCCTGCACGGCACGGGCGAGGGGGCGGTCTCCCCGCACCACCTGCACGGCGGGGACCTCGTCTTCCAGATCGGCACGGCCTACTTCGGCTGCCGCGACGACGACGGCCGCTTCAGCCTGCCGCGGCTCGTCGAGCTGTGCGAGCGGGCCCCGGTGCGGGCGATCGAGGTCAAGCTCAGCCAGGGCGCCAAGCCGGGGCTCGGCGGGGTGCTGCCGGGCGCCAAGGTCTCGCGGGAGATCGCCGAGACCCGCGGCGTACCGGAGGGCGTCGACTGCCTCAGCCCGCCCCGGCACGCGGAGTTCGACGACGTCGACTCGATGCTCGACTTCGTCGAGCGGGTCGCGGACGCCACCGGCCTGCCGGTCGGCATCAAGTCGGCCGTCGGCGACATGGGCTTCTGGCGCGAGCTGGCCGAGGCGATGGAGCCGCGCGAGCGCGGCGTCGACTTCGTCTCGGTCGACGGCGGCGAGGGCGGCACGGGTGCGGCCCCGATGGTCTTCGCCGACTCGGTCTCGCTGCCCTTCCGCCTCGGCTTCTCCCGCGTGTACGCCGAGTTCGCGCGGCGGGGCCTGCACGAGGACGTCACCTTCGTCGGCGCCGGCAAGCTGGGGCTGCCCGACAACGCGGTGGTCGCCTTCGCCCTGGGTGCCGACCTCGTGGCCGTGGGCCGCGAGGCGATGCTCGCCGTCGGCTGCATCCAGGCCCAGAAGTGCCACACCGGTGCCTGCCCCACCGGCGTCGCCACCCAGAACCCGTGGCTCGAGCACGGGCTGGACCCCGCGCTCAAGGCCGACCGGCTCGCCAACTACGTGCGCACGCTGCGCCGCGACCTGCTGAAGGTCGCCGAGACGTGCGGGGTCGAGCACCCGGCCCTCATCGACCCGGAGTCCGTCGAGGTGCTCGACACCCTCGCGGACGGCCGGCTGCTCACCGAGGTCTACGGCTACGAGCCCGGGTGGGGTCGTCCCTCGGCCCGCGACGTCGACCAGGTCGTGGCGCTCATGCGGCAGGTCGACGACGGCGAGGTCGAGGCGCGCACCGAGGGCCCGCCGGAGACCGCCGAGCGCGGCCCCGCCACCCGGGAGACCGACGACGACCGGCCGGTCCTGTGACCCTGCGCGCCCCGTGCCGCGCCGCCCCCGGATGCGGTAGGAACGCCTCATGACCACGCGCCCGATCCGCGTCTTCCTGCTCGACGACCACGAGGTGGTGCGCCAGGGCCTGCGCACGCTGCTGGAGGCGGCGGGCGACATCGAGGTCGTGGGCGAGGCCGGGCTGGCGGCCGACGCGATCGCCCGCATCCCGGCGCTGCGCCCCGACGTGGCCGTGCTCGACGCCCGCCTGCCCGACGGCAGCGGCATCGACGTGTGCCGCGAGGTGCGCTCCCTTGACCCGTCGATCCACGCGCTCGTCCTCACGTCCTACGACGACGACACCGCGCTCTTCGCCGCGATCATGGCCGGCGCCAGCGGTTACGTCCTCAAGCAGGTGAGCGGGCCGAGCCTGGTCGAGTCGCTGCGTCGGGTGGCCGAGGGCCAGTCGCTCATCGACCCCGCCCTCATGGCCAAGGTGCTCGACCGCGTGCGCCACGGCGACCAGGCCGAGCAGCCGGAGCTGGCCGACCTCACCGAGCGCGAGCGCGAGATCCTCGCCCTCATCGCCGAGGGCATGACCAACCGGCAGATCGGCGAGCAGCTCTTCCTCGCCGAGAAGACGGTGAAGAACTACGTCTCCAGCCTGCTGGCCAAGCTCGGCCTCGAGCGCCGCACCCAGGCGGCGGTGCTGGCCGCGAAGCTCCTCGGCTGACCACTGCGGGCCACCGGCCGGCCCGCCGACCGCGGGCAGGCCGCTCAGGCGATCGGCACCCGCCACACGACGCGGGTGCCGCCGTCGGGTGGGCACACCAGCTCGAGGTCGCCGCCGAGGCGCCGGGCCCGCTCGCGCAGGTTGGCCAGGCCGCTCTCGCGGCGCCCGCTCGGCAGGCCGGCGCCGTCGTCGCCGATCTCGACCTCGAGGCGGTCGGCGGTGGCGTGCAGCTCCACCCACGCCTCGCTGGCGCCGCTGTGGCGCGCGACGTTGGACAACGCCTCGCGCACGACGGCAGCGGTCTGCTCGGTGAGGGTGGGCGAGGCCAGCGAGTCGACCGGGCCCGACGAGCGCACGGCCGGCGTCCAGCCCAGCACGCGGCCGTAGTCGCGCACGATGCCCTGCACCTCGCTGCGCAACGACCCCGCGTGGCTGGCCTGCAGGTCGAAGATCGTGGAGCGGATGTCGGAGATCGTGGTGTCGAGCTCGGCCACGAGGCGGCGCAGCACGGCGTCGGTGGACTCGGGGTCGCGGGCGGCGCCCTGCGACAGCGTCGACTGCACCTGCAGCCCGGCGGCGAAGAGCCGCTGGATCACCACGTCGTGCAGGTCGCGGGCGATCCGCTCGCGGTCGGTGAGGATCGCCATCTCCTGGCGGTCGCGCACGCCCTCGGCCCGGTCGAGCGCGAGCGCGGCCTGGTCGGCGAAGCTGCGCACCAGATCGTGCCCGGGCGGCAGCGCCGGGGCTGCCGACTCCTCGGTCAGCACCACGAGCACGGAGTCGCGCACGAGGTGGGTGCGCATCGGCACCAGCAGGGCCGACACCCCGTCGCCCGCGGGCACCAGCAGCTCCTCGCCGCCGAGGGCGCGCGAGACGAGGCCCGAGCGGCCGTCGACCAGCTCGGTGATGACCTGCGCCCCCGGGCCGTCGGCCACCAGCTGTGTCGGAGAGCCCTCGTCGGAGGCGACCAGCACCGCGGCTCCCGGCGCCTGCGCCACCCGGCGTACGCCGGCCACCACCGCCGCGAGCGCCGTGCGGAGGGGCACCTCCGGACGCACCTCCGCGGTGAGCAGCGCGACCTCCTCGAGCCAGCGGCGCTGCCGCTCGCTCACGGCGTAGGCCCGCGCGTTGTCGACGACGAAGCCCGCGGCCGACGCGAGGCCCTGCACCAGCTCCTCGTCCTGCTCGTCGAAGTCGACGCCCCCCGCCTTCTCGGTGAGGTAGAGGTTGCCGAAGACGGTGCCGCGGATGCGCACGGGCACGCCGAGGAAGGTGGTCATGCGCGGGTGGTGCGCCGGGAAGCCGTAGGAGGAGGCGTGCGTCTGCAGGTGCTCGAGGCGCAGCGGCCGCGGGTCGGCGATCAGCTGGCCCAGCAGCCCGCGCCCGGTCGGCAGCGGGCCGATGCGGGCGTGCGCCTCGACGGGGATGCCGTGGGTGATGAAGGAGGAGATGCCGCCGGAGGGCCCGATGACGCCGAGCGCGCCGTAGCGGGCACCGGTGAGCGCGCAGGCCGTGGCCACGATGCGGTCCAGCACCCGGTCGACCTCGAGGCTCTCGCCGAGCCCGATGACCGCCTCGAGCAACGACTGCGTCGCGCCGTCGGTCACGACCGGGTCCGCACCCGTGGTCTCCTCGCGCTGCCCCTGCTCGCCCACGCGCCCGATCGTGCCGCACCTCGACGCGATGCGCAGGCCGACCGGCCGACCGGGGACCTCCGTCCTGGCCGCGGCGCAGCCGCTCCGGTCCCGCCCCGGGCTGGACTAGGTTGCCGCGGGTGAGCGTCCACGTGCACCGCGACGGCCCCGTCACCACCGTGACCCTCGACCGCCCCGACGTGCGCAACGCCGTCGACGGCCCGACCGCGGCCGCGCTCGCCGACGCCTTCCGGGCCTTCGACGCCGACGACGAGGCGGCCGTCGCCGTGCTCACCGGCGCGGGCGGCACCTTCTGATCCGGTGCCGACCTCGGCGCGGTCGGCACACCGTCGGGCAACCGTGTCGACCCGCTGCCGGCGGACGGCCCGATGGGCCCCACCCGGATGCGGCTGGGCAAGCCCGTGGTGGCGGCGATCGAGGGCTACGCGGTGGCGGGCGGCCTCGAGCTCGCGCTGTGGTGCGACCTGCGCGTGGCCGCGTCCGACGCGGTGCTGGGGGTCTTCTGCCGCCGCTGGGGCGTGCCGCTGATCGACGGCGGCACCGTCCGGCTGCCGCGGCTGGTCGGCGCGAGCCGGGCGATGGACCTCGTGCTCACCGGTCGCCCGGTGGCGGCCGACGAGGCCGAGCGGATCGGCCTGGTCAACCGGGTCGTCGCTCCCGGCGAGGCGCTCGGCGCCGCGCAGGCCCTGGCCCGCGAGCTGGCGGCGCTGCCCCAGGCGTGCCTGCGCCACGACCGGCTGTCCCTGCTCGAGGCCGAGGGGGTCGAGGAGGAGCAGGCGCTGGTGCGCGAGCTCGAGCACGGCCTGGTCTCGCTGCAGGAGGTCGAGGCCGGCCTGCGCGCCTTCCGCGGCGGCGCGGGGCGCCACGGCGCCCCGCGCACGTCGTAGGCGAGGATGCAGCGGTGAGCACCTGGTTCCCCTCGCCCGAGGCCGTCGCCGCCGGGCTGCGCGAGGCCGGCTACCTCGCCGACGCCGCCACCGCGACCACGACCTACCTCGCGGGTGCGCTGGAGAAGCCGCTGCTGGTCGAGGGACCGGCGGGCGTCGGCAAGACCGAGCTGGCCAAGGCCGTCGCCGCCACTGCCGGCGCCGAGCTGGTGCGGCTGCAGTGCTACGAGGGCCTCGACGAGGCCCGTGCGCTCTACGAGTGGAACTACAAGAAGCAGCTGCTGCGCATCCAGGCGGCGGGCGACCAGGCGTGGGACGAGACCCACGACGACATCTTCACCGACGAGTTCCTGCTGACCCGCCCGCTGCTGACCGCCATCCGGCGCGAGGAGCCGACGGTGCTGCTGGTCGACGAGGTCGACAAGACCGACGTCGAGGTGGAGGGGTTGCTGCTCGAGGTGCTCTCCGACTTCCAGGTCACGATCCCCGAGCTCGGCACCGTGGTGGCGACCCGCCGCCCCTTCGTCGTGCTCACCTCCAACGCGAGCCGCGAGCTCTCCGAGGCGGTCAAGCGCCGCTGCCTCTACCTCTACGTCGACTACCCCGACGCCGCGCGGGAGCGCGAGATCGTCTGCTCCCGCGTGCCCGGGCTCGACGAGCGGCTGGCGGACAAGCTGGTCGACACGGTCGCGCGGCTGCGCACCCTCGAGCTGAAGAAGGCGCCCTCGATCGCCGAGTCCGTCGACTGGGCCCGCACCCTCGTGGCGCTCCACGTCGACGACCTCGACGAGCAGACGGTCGCCGCCACCCTCGGCGTGGTGCTCAAGCACGCCTCCGACCACGAGCGGGCCGTGCGCGAGCTGCGGCTGCGCGGCTGAGCGCCCGCCCCGGCTGAGGAGGAGCGCCGTGCCCGGCCTGCTGGACCGCCACCTCGCCTTCGTCGGCGCGCTGCGGCGCGCCGGCCTGCCGGTCTCGCTCGCCGAGGACCTCGACGCCCTCGACGCCCTGGGGCGCCTGCCGTGGGACGACCGCGAGACCGTGCGGGCGGCGTACGCCGCGACGGTGCTGAAGCGGCAGGCCCAGCGACCGACCTTCGACGCGCTCTTCGACCTGTGGTGGCCGCGGCTGGTCGGCGACGGGTGGCGGGGCGACCCGCTGGTGGCGGACGTCGACGACGAGGACGCCGGGGAGGCCGACGAGGGCGCAGCCGAGGCCGGTGACGGCGGGGCGGGGGAGGACGAGGCGCAGGCCGAGACCGAGGGCGCGGGCCCGGTCCGCGACGGCGGGGCCGCGCTGGCGGCGCTGCGCGAGCGCCTCGCCGAGGCCCTGGCGGCCGGTGACGACGCCGCCGCCCAGGCGCTGGCGGCCGAGGCGGTGGGCCGCTTCGGGGCGATGCCCGGGCGCGGGCCGGGGCTGTCGTCGTGGTCGGCCTACACCGCACTCCAGCGGGTCTCACCGGCCGAGCTGGTGGAGCGGCTCGTGCAGGCGCTCGCCGCGGGCGGCTGGGCCGAGGACGACGCGCGCCGCGCCGCGGTCGAGCGGGTCGCCCGCTTCGAGACGGAGGTCGAGGGCGACGCCCGCCGCCGCATCGCGGAGGAGCGCGGGCCGCGCCACGTCGCCGACGTCGTGCTGCGTCCGAGCATCGAGCGGCTCGACTTCCTCAGCGCTCGCCGCAGCGACCTGGAGGAGCTGCGCCGCGAGATCCAGCCGCTGGCCCGGCGCCTGGCGGTGCGGCTCACCAAGGAGCAGCACGCGCGGCGACGCGGACCGCTCGACTTCCGGCGCACCGTGCGGGCGTCGGTCTCGACCGGCGGGGTGCCGCTGACCACGCACCACCGGCCGAAGCGGCCGCACCGCTCCGAGCTGGTCGTGCTGTGCGACGTGAGCGGGTCGGTGGCCAACTTCGCGCAGTTCACGCTGCTGCTCGTCTTCGCGCTGCGCGAGCAGTTCACGAAGGTGCGGGCCTTCACCTTCGTCGACCAGGTCGTCGAGGTCACCGAGCACTTCCGCCCCGGTGCCGACGTGGTCGACGTGATGACCCACCTCGCGGCGGCCTCGGCGCACGCGGCCCGCTTCGGGCGCACGAACTACGGCCGCGCCTTCGCCGCCTTCGAGGAGCAGCACGCCGACGCGCTGGGGCCGAGGAGCGCCCTGCTCGTGCTCGGCGACGCCCGCTCCAACCACGCCGACCTGCGCCTCGACGTGCTCCGCCGCCTCGTCGACGACACCCGCCACGCGTGGTGGCTCAACCCCGAGCACCGTCGGCACTGGGACACCGGCGACTCGGCCGCCCGCGCCTACGGCGCGCTGGTGCCCATGGTCGAGTGCCGCAACCTGACCCAGCTCGGGGAGTTCGTGCACGACCTGGTCTGAGCAGCCGACCCCGACAGCGGTCGGGGCGCCGGTCTGGACCGGTGGGCGTAACCCAGGTCACACCCGCTCGTTCGACCTGGTGACACCGGTGCGGGGGAGGGAGCCGGCGTCTCCCACCCCCTGGCGGCCTCGGCCGCCCCGACCGTCACCACTGAGCCGGTGACGTGGAAGGACCCTGCCACCGTGCGCAACCATCTCGGGAAGCGCGGGCGCCCTCAGCTGGCGCTCGCCACCGCCGCCGTCATCGGCGCGGCCGCCCTCGTGCCCCTGTCCCTCCCCGCGTCCGGCGAGGAGCCGGACCCCCTCGCCGGTCTCGACGACGCCTCGTTCTCGTTCCAGGGGGAGGAGGGCAAGCTGCCCAACCTCGACGCGCGCGAGGGCCGGGTCGTCCCGAGCGCCGCGCAGCGCGACCTCGCCACCTCCCTCGGCGCCGACGACGCGCGCTGGAACGCGTTCGGCACGCCCCACGTGCTGATGGACCGGACGGGCTACCTCTCCGGTCCCCGCGCGGGCAGCGCCCGCGAGGCCGCCCGGGCCTTCGTCGCCGACCACGCGGCGCTCTTCCGGCTCGACGCCGCCGACGTCGAGGCGCTCGAGGTCCTCACCGACACGCCCCTCTACGACAGCCCCGACCTGGTGCGGGTGCGCGAGGGGAAGGCACCGGCGCGGCCCGACGTCGCCCACGTCGTCACCTTCCGCCAGCGCTTCGGCGACCTCGTGGCCGGACACGACGGCCTGCTGACCGTGGGCGTGCAACGCGACGGCCGGGTGGCGTGGGTGTCCTCGTCGGTCACCGGCGACTCCGAGGTGCGCGGTGAGCAGCGGCTCTCCGCCGTCGCCGCCCTGACCGCGGCCGCCGAGGACGTCGGCCTGCCGCTCGGCGACCTCGTCGAGGTCACCGACCAGGCGGCCCCGGGCCCGTGGCGGACGTTCGAGTCGCCGCTGACGCGCGACCTGCAGCGCGCCCGGCTGATGGCATTGCCGACCCCGACCGACGGCGTGCGCCTGGCGTGGGAGACCACCCTGCTGAAGGCCGACCACACCGACACCGACAGCGGGGGCCACCACGCCGAGCCCCAGGCCTTCATCAGCTTCGTCGACGCCGAGACCGGCGAGGTGCTCCTGCGCGACAACCGCGTCGACCACCTGGCCGAGGGGGCGAGCCCCGCCTCGGTGAACCTGCCCGCAGCCGCACCGGGCGGCGTACGCGGTGGTGCCGGCGTGCGCGCGGCACTCGCCGCCGCGCCGAGCGCGGCTCCGTTCTCCGGTGCCACCGACGCGGCCGGGGCCTGCACCCCGACCGACGCGCGCCACCCGGTGAGCGTGCCGGCCGGCACCGGCCAGGTCAGCGTCGCCGCGGCGGTGACGTTGCCCAACGGCCTCGACGACGACATCACCGTCAACCTCTACCGCGCCGGCGTCTCCGCGCCGGTGGCCTCGCAGGACCTGCTGACCTCGCCAGAGGTGCTGACCTACGCGCCCGCAGGCGGGGTGCCGGCCGGCGACTACCTCGTGGAGGTCTGCGAGTTCACCGCCTCGCCCGGCACGATCGGCTACGCCGGCACGGTCACCACCTCCGAGGGCGCGGCCTCGACCGACGTGCAGCTGCCGCGCTGGCGGGTCTTCCTGGCCAACCCGAACTTCACCGACTCGAGCGCCCCGAGCGAGGACACCCGCGAGCTGTGGTGCTGGGTGGCCGACGCCGAGGGCTGCGACCGCGAGCTGCGCAACGACGCCGCGCGCCTGCCGTGGGACGTGCTCGCGCCGAGCCTGGCGACGCTCACGACGCTGGGCAACAACGCCTCGACGGCGATCTCCGAGGTCAGCTTCGTCAGCCCCGACACGGTCGTGCAGCGCCCGCTCACCCCGAGCCGCGTCTACGACTACCCGTGGGAGAACACGTGGTACGAGTCGCAGTGCGACCCGACCACCTTCGACCAGCCCGGCGGCAACGACGACGACGCCTCGACGGCGAACCTCTTCGCGATGCACAACCGGATGCACGACTGGAGCTACTACCTCGGCTTCACCGAGCTGACCTCCAACCTGCAGGTCAGCAACTTCGGCAACACCGGACCCGACCGGGAGAACGACCCCGAGATCGGCAACGCCCAGGCCGGCCGCCGCACCTTCAACGGTCGTGACAACGCCAACCAGATCACGCTGCAGGACGGCATCGCGCCGATCACCAACCAGTACCTCTGGCAGCCGCTCGCCGGCGCGTTCTACGCCGCCTGCACCGACGGCGCCTACGACATGGCGGTGGTCGCGCACGAGTACGGCCACGCGATCAGCAACCGGATGGTCGCCGGCCCCGACACCGGCACCGGCTCGACCCAGGGCCAGACCGAGAGCTGGTCCGACCTGATCTTCGCCGAGTACTTCCGCGGCAACGCGATCTCCACCGGGCCGGGCGCGAGCCCCTACGCCCTGGCGCCCTACGTCTCGGGCAACAAGGAGCGCGGCATCCGGAACTACAGCATGGACACGAGCCCGCTCAACTACTCCGACCTCGAGTACGACGCCAACGGCACCACCTCGCCGCACGCCGACGGCGAGATCTGGAGCGCGGTCAACTTCGACATCAGCGAGGCGCTCAACCGGGTGTACGACGGGCAGTTCCCGTCGTCCGACGACGCGCTGCAGCGCCGGTGCGCCGCCGGCACGCTGCCGGCCGACGAGTGCCCCGGCAACCGCCGCTGGGCGCAGATCATGTTCGACGGCCTGCTGCTGACCCCGACCGGCTCGACGATGCTCGACTCGCGCGACGCGATGCTCGCCGCCGACCGGCTCCGTTTCGACGGGGCCAACCAGGAGGCCATGTGGCGGGCCTTCGCCGCCCGCGGCATGGGCGAGTCGGCCACCTCGACCGGCCCGGACGACCGCGAGCCGGTGCCCGGCTGGTCCTCGCCGCTCAGCGCCGACGAGGCGACCGTGCGGTTCGTGACGGTCGGGCCCGACGGTGCGGCTGTCCCGGCCACCGTCTACACCGGCGTCTACGAGGCGCGGATCAGCCCCACCGCCGACACCGACGGCGAGACCGCCACCTCCGACACCGTCGCCTTCGTGCCCGGCACGTACGACTTCCTCGTGCAGGCGGAGGGCTTCGGCGCCACCCGCGTCAGCCGCACCTTCGCCCCCGGTGAGCAGGTCGTGGTCGAGGTGCCGCTGCAGCGCAACCTCGCCTCGGTGCACAACGGCGCCACCGTCGCCGGTGACGGCGTCAACCTCACCTCCCTCGTCGACGACACCGAGACCACCAACTGGGCCTCGCTGACCTCCGTCGGCACCGCCAGCGAGGGCAAGGGCGAGGGTCGGCAGGTCGAGGGCCGTCAGGTCACGGTCGAGCTGGCCGACACCCCGGTGGCCATCGACCGGGTGCAGGTGAGCGCCGCGCTGCGGCCCACCGACCCCGCGAACACCGACGACCCGGGCTCGCAGAGCCGCTTCTCGGCGCTGCGGTCCTTCGACATCCTGGTCTGCGACGCCACCGTCAACGGCAACACCTGCACCGACGACCAGTCGGAGTTCTCGATCGTCTACCGCAGCAGCGCCGACGCCTTCCCCGGCGTGCGGCCGCGGCCGACGGCGCCCGACCTCACGCTGCGCGGCTTCGACGTCACCGATGCCCGGGCCACGCACGTGCGGATCCGGGTGCGCGACAGCCAGTGCACCGGCGGCCCGCTCTACAGCGGCGAGGCCAACCCGGTGAACGACCCGGTCTTCAGCAACCCCGACTGCGACAGCCTCGAGAGCACCCCCGACCGGCAGGTCCTGAGCCCGCCCTTCGACCTCGTGCGCATCTCCGAGCTGCAGGTCTTCGGGCCGCCGCCGGCGGCGGTGACGACCGTGACCAAGGGGAAGGTGAAGCCGCGGCGCTCCCGCTGAGGACGCGCAGCCGCGGATCCCGCGGCACCGCTGCGGGCCCACCGAGGTGACCCACCGGGCGGGCGCGGCCGTGACCACGGCCGCGCCCGCTCGTTGCTCCGGTGTCCCGCACGCCCGCTCGACCACGAGGTTGTCCCATGCGCCGGCCCCGCCCCGCCCGTCCGCTGACCGCCCGCACGCAGGCCCGCACGCGCGTCCGGGCCGCGGTGGCCGCGGCCCTCGGCAGCCTCGTCGCCGCCCTGGCGCCGGCACCCGCGGCCCACTCCTCCGAGGGCCAGGTGCCCGTCGGCGACGTGCGCCGGATGGTCTTCGTCGGCAACAACTGGGACGGCACGGTCGACGTGCTGCGGCCGGGCACGCTGGAGCGGGTGGCGCGGCTGGACGCGGTGCCGGACCTCGACGAGCGGATGCAGGAGATCGCGACCAACCCGCAGCGGCTGGCGTTCTTCCTCGCGATCCGCGAGGCGATCGGCGAGGGCAACGACCAGTTCGTCGACGACATGTACTCCTCCAACGACGGGCGCACGCTGGTCATCAGCCGGCCGTCGTTCGCCGACGTGGTGGCCCTCGACCTGCGCACCGGCGACATCCGCTGGCGCTTCGCCGTCGACGGCGAGCGCTCCGACCACATGGCGCTCTCGCCCGACGGCAAGCGGGTCGCGGTCAGCGCCTCGACCGGCAACGTCGTGCACATCCTGCGCGTGGCCGACGGCACGGAGGTCGCGGCGGTGCCGTCCGGCGGCTCGCCCCACGAGAACGTCTACTTCGACGGCGGTCGCAAGATCCTGCACGCGAGCATCGGCATGGTCTACAGCCCGCTCGACCAGCCCGAGCTCGACGCCACCAAGCAGGAGCGCGTCTTCCAGGTCATCGACGCGCGCACCAACCGGGTCGTCCGCCGCATCGACGTGCGCCGCTCCCTCGACCAGGCCGGCCTCACCCGCCTCTCCCACGCCGTGCGCCCGCTGACCCTCTCGCCCGACGAGCGCACCGTGTGGTTCCAGGTGTCGTTCTTCCACGGCTTCCTGCAGATGGACCTGCGCACCGGCCGCATCACGCGCGTGCGCCGCCTGCCCAACCTGGTGCCGGACCTTCCGCGCGAGGCCTACCTCCTCGACTCGGCCCACCACGGCATCGCGGTCGACCCCACCGGCCGCAAGCTGTGCGTCGCCGGCACGATGTCGGACTACGCCACCGTCGTGCGCCGCGACGACCTGACCCGCGGACCGCTGCTCAAGGGCGGCACCAAGCCCTACTGGGTCACCCCCAGCGCCGACGGCCGCTTCTGCTACATCTCCTGGTCGGGCACCGACGCGGTCTCGCAGATCTCCTACCGCACCGGCCGGATCGCCAAGACCGTGCGCGTCGGCGACCACCCGCAGCGCATCCGCAACGGCTTCGTCGCCGCCTCGCTCGTGCGCGGCCTGCGGTCGCTGGGCGGCTGACCGGGCGCTGCAGGAGTCACCGGTCGACCGGTGACTCCTGCACTTGTGGCCCGAGAACTCGGGCCACAAGTGACAGTCTCACCGGTCAGCCGGTGACTCCGACAGCCACGGCGAGGCGTACGGCGGGGGTCAGCGCAGCAGGGTCGCGAGGCGGGTGAGCCCCTCCTCGACGTCGGAGGTCGGGCCCGCGAAGCTGAAGCGCAGCCACCGGGAGCCGTCGGCGGTGTCGAAGTCGACGCCCGGCGCGGTGGCGACGCCGGTCTCGGCGAGCAGCCGGTGGCAGAAGGCCATCGAGTCGTCGGTGAGGTGGCCGACGTCGGCCCAGGCGTAGAAGGCGCCGTCGGCGGGGGCGAGCCGGGTCAGCCCCAGCGAGGCGAGGCCGTCGAGCAGCAGCGCCCGGTTGGCGGCGTAGCGCGCGACGTGGCCGTCGAGCTCGGCGTAGGACTCGTCGCTGAAGGCCTGGACGCAGGCCCACTGCGCGACCACCGGCGGGCAGATCGTGAAGTTGCCGGTCAGCACCTCGACGGCGCGCCGCAGCCGCTCGGGCACCAGCATCCAGCCGATGCGCCAGCCGGTCATCGAGAAGTACTTCGAGAACGAGCTGAAGACCACCGCCTCCCGCGACGTCTCCCACGCGCTGCGCGTGAGGGACGCGCCGCCGCTCGCCGCGGCGTACTCGATGCCGTGGTAGATCTCGTCGCTGATCAGCTGCACCCCGTGCTCCTCGCACCAGCGCGCGAGTGCGGCGAGCTCCTCGGGCAGCAGCACGGTGCCGGTCGGGTTGGCGGGGGAGGCGACGACGAGGCCGGCCAGCGGGGTCCGCGCGTGGACGGCGGCGACCTGCTCGACGGTGGGCTGGAAGCGGGTCGCGGGACCGGTCTCGACCTCGACCACCTCGCAGCCCAGGGCCTGCAGCACGTTGCGGTAGCAGGGGTAGCCGGGGCGTGCCATCGCCACGCGGTCACCGGCGTCGAAGGCGGCGAGGAAGGCGAGCAGGAAGCCGCCGCTCGACCCGGTCGTGACGACCACGTCGTCGGCGGTGACCTCGATGCCGTGGGCGCGCCGGTGGTGGCCGGCGATCGCGGCGCGCAGCTCGGGCACGCCGGTCGAGACGGTGTAGCCCAGCGGGTCGCCGGACTGCAGCAGCCGCACCGCCTCCCCCCGCACGGGCGCGGGAGCCCCGGTGCTCGGCTGCCCGGCCACGAGGTTGACCAGGTCGCCGTGGGTGCGCTGGCGCTCCGCAGCCGCGGCGAGGAGGTCCATCACGTGGAAGGGCGGCACCGCGGCGCGCGTCGCGACGCCCAGCCGGGCCGCCGTCCCGTCGTCGGGCAAGCCGTCGGGGGTGGGGGCCGTCATGGCGGCGAGTGTCGCACCGCGCGCCGATAGGATGGCCACCCGGCCGGCCAGCAGCACCGAGACCACCGAGCGAGGTGAGGCGTGACCTTCGACGCCTCCCAGATGGACTCCTTCCTCCTGGTGGGCGCCGCCGTCACCCTCCTCGCCGTCCTGGCCGTGCGGGTCTCCGCCCGCGCGGGCCTGCCCTCGCTGCTGCTCTACCTCCTCATGGGCGTCGCGCTCGGGGAGTCCGGCGTCGGGATCCAGTTCGACGACGCGGCCGTGGCGCACGCCCTCGGCTTCGCCGCGCTCGTGGTGATCCTGGCCGAGGGCGGCCTCACGACCTCGTGGCGCGAGCTGCGGCCGTCGATGCGGCTGGGCTTGGCGCTCTCGACGCTCGGCGTCACCGTCTCGGTGGCGGTGGTCGCGGTCGGCACGCACTACCTGCTCGGTCTGCCCTGGCAGCTCGCGGTGCTGCTGGGCGCCGCGACGTCCGCGACCGACGCGGCGGCGGTCTTCTCGGTGCTGCGCACCGTCCCGCTGCCCCGGCGCCTCACGGGCGCGCTCGAGGCGGAGTCGGGCCTCAACGACGCCCCCACCATCGTCCTCATCGTGCTCGTCTCGTCCGACACGGCGCTCGAGCAGGGCGTGCTCGTGACGGCCCTGGTGATCCTCGGCGAGCTCGCCGGCGGCGTCGCCCTCGGCCTCGCGGTGGGGTGGGCCGGGGCGTGGGTGATGCGGCGGGCCGCGCTCCCCTCGACGGGCCTCTACCCGATCGCGGTGCTGTGCCTCGCGGTCCTGGCGTACGCCGGCGGCGCGGCGCTCCACGTCAGCGGTTTCGCGGCCGTCTACGTCGCCGCCCTGTGGCTGGGCAACGCCGACCTGCCGCACCGCGGGGCCACCCGCTCCTTCTCGGAGGGCATCGCGTGGCTGGCCCAGATCGGCCTGTTCGTCATGCTCGGCCTGCTGCTCTCCCCGGAGCGCCTGGGCTGGTCCACGCTGTGGATGGCGCTGGTCGCCGGCGGCGTCCTCACCTTCGTGGCCCGCCCGCTCTCGGTGCTCGCCTGCAGCCTCGTGCAGCGGATGCCGCCGCGCGAGCTGGCGTTCCTGTCGTGGGCGGGGCTGCGCGGCGCCGTGCCGATCGTCTTCACCACGATCCCGCTCGCCGCGGGCACACCGGGGGCCGCGCAGCTCTTCGACCTCGTCTTCGTGCTGGTCGTCGTCTACACCCTGCTCACCGGACCGACCCTGCCGTGGGTCGCGAAGTGGCTGCGGGTGGCGCGGCGCTCGGAGCCGCGCGGGATCGACCTCGAGGCCGCGCCGCTCGAGCGGGTCGCCGCCGACATGCTGCAGGTGACCATCGCGCCGAGCTCGCGCCTGCACGGCGTCGAGGTCGGTGAGCTGCGGCTGCCGGTCGGCGCGTCGGTGTCGCTGGTCGTGCGCCAGGGCGAGGCGCTCGTGCCGGAGCCGCGCACCACCCTGCGCCACGGCGACGAGCTGCTCGTGGTCACCCCGCGGCGGCAGCGGCACGCCACCGAGGACCGCCTCCGAGCCGTCTCCGAGGGGGGCCGGCTGGCCCTGTGGCGCGGCCCCCGGCGGCCCGCGCGCTGAGGCGGCGGGGCCGCGCGCCCCGGCGTACGACAGGTGGTGGCGCCCGCCGGCGTCGTGCGGCTGGGTGGGCCGTGCGGCTGGGTGGGCCGAGCGGCTCAGCCCGCCGGCGTCTCGGCGGTGTCGGCCGGCGGGCTGCAGACGGTGGCGTCCTCGCGCACCTGCACCTGTCGCCTGCCGCGTGCCAGGCGGCCGAAGTCGTCACCCACGACGACCGTGATACCCGGGCCGAGGCCCTCGCGCTCCACGACCCGCACGCCGCGGCCGAGGTGGCTGCGCACCAGGCGGACCGCCGGGTTGCGACGGTCGGGCGCCCAGACCTGCACCCGCGGGATGCGCTCGCCCGCGTTGCCGCTCTCGCCCAGCACGAAGCCGCGCTCGGCCAGCCGGCTCAGGGTGCGGCCGGCGAGCCCGGCGGTCGTGCCGCCGTTGTAGACGCTGACCACCACGTCGCCGCGGCCCAGCGTGCTGCCGGCCTCGACCGTGCGGTCGGTGCACAGCGGCGGCTCCTCGACGGCGAGGTCGGGTCGCGGCAGCGGCTGGGTGAGCGCGCTCCAGCCCCACGCGGTGCCGGCGACGAGCAGCAGGCCGAGGACGGCGAGGGTGAGGGCGGTGCGCACGCGTGGGTCGAGGTGCAGACCGCCGGGGCTGCCGGGTCGACCGTCGCTCACGACCGGCCCCCCAGCGCGACGACGCGGGCGTGCAGCAGGTGACGCTGCTGCAGGGCGGCGCGCAGCGCGCGGTGCAGGCCGTCCTCGAGGTAGAGCTCGCCCTGCCACTCCACGACGTGGGCGAAGAGGTCGCCGTAGAACGTCGACTCCTCGTCGAGGAGCGCCGCGAGCTGGAGCGTGTCCTTCGTGGTCACGAGGTGGTCGAGGCGCACCTGGCGCGGCGCGACGTCGGCCCACGCCCGCGGGGTCAGCCCGTGGTCGGGGTAGGGGCGCCCGACGCCCACCCGCTTGAAGATCACGCCTGCGACCCTAGCGCCGGCCCCCGCGGCTACGCTCCCCGCATGGACGAGCAGAGCACGCCGGAGGCCGGGGCCGAGCACCCGCTGGCCGCAGCGATCAGGCCGGGCTACACCTTCGAGGGGCCGGCGCTGGAGCTCGGGGCGCTCATGGCCGACGAGTCCACCGTCCTTCCCGTGCCGATCCGGATCCCGATCGCGATGCTCAACCGCCACGGGCTCGTGGCGGGGGCCACCGGCACCGGCAAGACCAAGACGCTCCAGCTCATGGCCGAGCAGCTCAGCGACGCCGGCGTGCCCGTCTTCGCCGCCGACGTCAAGGGCGACCTGACCGGCCTGCTCGTGCCGGGCGAGGACTCCCCGCGCGTCCGCGACCGGGCGGCCTCGGTCGGCCAGGCGTGGGAGCCCACCGGCTTCCCCGTCGAGCTGCTCGCCATCGGGGGCGAGGGCACCGGCACCCCGCTGCGCGCCACGGTCAGCACCTTCGGCCCGCTGCTGCTCTCGAAGGTGCTGGGCCTCAACGAGACCCAGGAGTCCAGCCTCGGCCTGGTCTTCCACTACGCCGACCAGGCGGGCCTGCCGCTGCTCGACCTCGCCGACCTGCGCGCGGTCGTGCAGCACCTCGTCTCCGACGAGGGCAAGCCGGAGCTGAAGCAGCTCGGCGGACTGGCCCCCTCGACCGCCGGAGTGATCCTGCGCGAGCTCATCGGCTTCTCCGACCAGGGCGCCGACGCGTTCTTCGGCGAGCCCGAGTTCGACACCGCCGACCTGCTGCGGGTGCTGCCCGACGGCCGCGGCGTCATCAGCCTCGTCGAGCTGCCGCGGCTCGCCGACCGCCCGGCGGTCTTCTCGACCTTCTTGATGTGGCTGCTCGCCGACCTCTTCCACGACCTGCCCGAGGTCGGCGACGTCGACAAGCCCAAGCTGGTCTTCTTCTTCGACGAGGCGCACCTGCTCTTCGACGACGCCTCCGAGGCGTTCCTCGACCAGGTCGCCCAGACCGTGCGGCTGATCCGCTCCAAGGGCGTCGGCGTCTTCTTCGTCACCCAGCAGCCGACCGACGTGCCCGACGAGGTGCTCGCCCAGCTCGGTTCCCGCGTCCAGCACCAGCTCCGCGCCCACACCCCCAACGACGCCAAGGCGCTCAAGGAGACCGTCGCCACCTATCCCCACCCCGAGTACGACGACCTCGGCCGCGTGCTCACCGGCCTCGGCACCGGCGAGGCGATCGTGACCGTCATGGGGGAGCGCGGCGCGCCGACACCGGTGGCGTGGACCCGCCTGCCCGCACCCCGCTCGCTCATGGCGACCGCCGAGCAGGCCGTGCAGGACGCCGCGGTCGCCGCGAGCCCGCTCCACCCGACGTACGCCGCGGCGGTCGACCGCGAGTCGGCGCGCGAGCTGTTGGCCGCCCGCCTCGAGCGGGGCGCCCAGAAGGCCGCGGCGGAGGCGGGGGCGAGCGGGGGTGCTGACGCGGGTGCGTCGGGCCCCGGTCCGGACTCTCCGGACGGCGCGTCGCAGGACGAGCGGCTGCGGGCCGAGGCGGACCGGCTCGAGCGCGGCTCGCGCGCGCCGCGCGGTGGCGGCAGCCGGGCCGGTGGCCGTGCAGGTCGGTCGGGTGGTCGCTCCGGGGACGCCGGTGGCGGCGACGTGCTGCGCGACGTCGTCGAGTCGAAGGTCTTCCGCGACGTGGTGCGCACCGCGGCGCGCGAGATCGCCCGGGGGATGTTCCGCACCGGGCGCCGCTGACCGAGGAACCGGCCCGCCCGGGCGGCGCTGCGTGAGTCGCCGCCCGGGGCGGGCACAGGTGTGGTCCCCGCTGCGTGAGGGGGAAGCTGGTCGGGCTAGGCCGACCAGCGCACCGACTCGGTGACGAAGTCGGCCATCGCGTGGACGCCGGTCAGGTCCTTGCGCTCCTCGAGCAGGTGCGTGAGGGCGGAGGAGTGGCGGCTGCGGAGCTTCAGGTGCTGCGTCTCGAGGCGGACGAGGCGGAGGTCCTCGCGCTCTTCTTCGGTCATGCGTCCTCCTGGGGTGTGGAGCCGACGTGGACGGTGCTTCCCGAGAGCCGCGCTGGTGAGCGCTGCCCTGAGCATGGAGCGCCGACGTCGCCCCGGTGTGGCCACCGGGTTACCACCAGGTTTCCGTCTGTGAGATCTCTGTGTCGCGTCGTCGAGACCCGGTCACGCTGGTCGCCCCTGCTGCAGGTGTCGACCCCCGGCGGGGCGGTCGGCGCCTGAGGTCGGATCCGTACCCCCGGACCCGTCGGCCATGCGCTCCGCGGCCCAGGCCACCTGCACCTCCGTGCCGGCCCCGCCCGCCACGCCGCCCGGTCCGCCCTCGCCGACCTCGCCGCCGGGCACGAAGCGGCCCCGACCGGGCCGGGCCGCGGAGGTGAGGTCGAGCCGAGGGGCACCGAGGTCGCGGAGCAGGCCCGCCACCGGGTCGTGGCCACGCTCGAGCCCGGTCGGGCGGCGCGCCAGGAGCAGGTGCAGCCCGACCTCGGCGGACCGCGGCAGCAGCGGCGCGAGCGGAGCCAGCGGGCTGGCGGCGGTGGGAGCGGCGAGGAGGTCGTAGTCGTCGGCCACGACCAGCACCTCGGGTCCCTCCCACCAGCAGCGCTCGCGCAGCTGGGCGACGGTCGTGCGGGCGGTCGGCAGCCGCGCCCGCAGGTGCGCGGCGAGGGCCTCGACCGCGGCGCGGCTGCGGTCGTCACCGGGGAGGTCGTCGAGCAGGTGGTCGGGCGAGACCTCGCCGGTGAGACCCCGGCGCGGGTCGAGCAGCACGACCTGCAGCGCCGACGGTGGGCGCTGCAGGAAGCCGCGCAGCGCCGTGCGCAACGACGCGGTGCGCCCGGACCCGGGCGGGCCGAGCACCACCAGGTGGCGTCGCGCCCCGGTCGGCACACCCACCGGCGCGCCGTCGGGGCGCACGCCGAGCGGTACCTCGACCTCGGTGGGCGCGTCGCGGGTGCCGGAGGTCTCGGAGCCGCCGGAGCCGCCGGAGCCGTGGGGGTCGTCGACGAGGTCGACGAGGTCGGCGAGGTCGAGGTGATCGGGGAGGGCCGGGAGAGTCGGTGCCGTGCGCTCGCCCCAGCGGGCCCGCAGCCGGTGCACGAGGTCTTCGGGACTGCCCTCGAGGCGGGGCTCGGCGACCAGCACGTGCGCACCGTCGGCGCGCAGACCACGGCCCGGCCGGTCGACCGGCACGGCCGCCGCCGCCCTGCGGTCGACCCAGGAGTCGAGGGGGTCGCCCAGGCGCAGCTCGACCCGGCTGCCGAGCAGGTCCCGCAGGGCGGGGCGCAGCTCCGACCACCGGTGCGCGGTCACCACGAGGTGCACGCCCACGCCCAGGCCGCGCGCGGCGAGCCCGACGAGGTCGTCCTCGAGGCCCGGGTGGTCGGCGCGGAGCGCGGCCCAGCCGTCGACCACCACGAGCACCTCGCCCCAGCCGTCGGCACGCCACCCGGGCCCCGCGGGCCCGGCCGCGTCGTGGCGAGACTCCTCGCCGGACTCCCGACGCTCGACCAACGAGCGCACGTGGGTGACCACCCGGCGTACGCCGTCGGGGTCGGACCGCTCCGCCCGCGCGGCGACGTGGGGGAGCCCCGCGAGCCCGGCGAGACCACCGCCGAGGTCGAGCAGCAGGACGGTGGTGCGGCCTGGTGCGGAGGTGAGGGCGGCGGCGCACACGAGCGTGCGCACGGCCGTGCTCCGTCCGCTGCGCGGACCACCGACGACGGCGACGTGACCACCCGCCCCGCCGAGGTCGAGGACGAAGGGTTCGCGCCGTTGCTCGCGCGGGAGGTCGACCACGCCCACCGGCAGGCGGAGGGGCGCGGTGACCGGGGCGCCCGCACCGGGACGCCGGGGGGTGTCGGCCCGGTCCGCGTGCTCCGGCAGGAGCTCGGCCAGGGTCGGCGAGGTCGTGAGCGGCGGGAGCCAGACCTGGTGCGGGCGGGCGTGCCCGGCGTCGCGGGCCTGTCGGGCGAGCGCGGCGACGGCCGTGCTCAGCAGCGAGGGTGCCCCCGGGTCGGGTGCACCGCCGGGTGCACCACGGGCTGCGCCGCGGCCCGGCGGCTCCGTCCCAGCCCTGGGGCGCACCGGGCCCACGGGAGCCGCGCCGAAGCGGACCACCCGGGGTGAGGGCCCGTCGGGCGCGGCGGCGGACGTCCCGGGCGTCGTCCCGGGCGTCGTCCCGGGCGTCGTCAGGGGCGGTGTGGCCGGGGGTGTCGCGCCGGTCTCGGGCGGCACGGGCCGTGAGACCAGGCCGGCACGGAACGTCACGGGGGGCTCGGGGCCGGTGCGCAGCAGGGCGTGGCCGGGGTGGGTGGGCAGGAGGGCAGCATCGGGCACGCCCACCACGGCGCGCGACTCGGCCGCGCTGGAGGTGCGCAGCGCGATCCGGACCGAGAGGTGTGACTCGAGCCCGCGGAGCCGACCCTCCTCGAGCCGCTGCGTGGCCAGCAGCAGGTGGACCCCCAGCGAGCGGCCGAGGCGGCCCAGGGCCACGACCGTGTCGAGGAGGTCGGGGCGAGCGGCGAGCAGCTCGGCGAACTCGTCGACCACGACGAGCAACCGGGGCAGCGGCTCCAGGGGTGCGCCCGACACCCGTCGGGCCTCGTGCTCGTGGACGGACGCCAGGTCGCCTGCGGCGCGCAGGACCTCCTGCCGGCGCACCAGCTCGCCCTCGAGCGCGTCGCGCATCCGGTCGACCAGCGCCGCCTCACCGGAGAGGTTGGTGATGAGGGCGGCCACGTGGGGGAGGTCGCCGAGCCCCGCGAAGGTCGCCCCGCCCTTGAAGTCGACCAGGACGAGCGAGAGGTCCTCGGGCGGCTGGCCGGCGGCCAGCCCGAGCACCACCGTGCGCAGCAGCTCGGACTTGCCCGACCCGGTCGTGCCCACGACGAGGCCGTGCGGCCCCTGGCCGCCCGCGGCCGGCTCCTCGAGGTCGAGGGTCACCGGGCCGCTCGCGGCGGAGCCGACGACCACGCGCAGCGGTGCGCGGCGCCCGTCGGGTCGCCACGACGCGGCCGGGTGTGCCGGGTCGAGGCCCGCGGGCAGCGCCGGCTCCGCTGTGCCGCCGGGGGCGCCGGTGCCGCCCGGGGTGTCGGCCGACGATCCGGAGGCCGTCGAGGTCGCAGCGACGGCACGGTGGGCCGCCTCGGCACGGTGGGCGCGCCCGGCGAGGGCGCGCGCGACGGCCTCGGCGGTCGTCGGGTCGAGCTGGTCGGCTCGGGCCGCGACCGGGGGGTGACCGTGGCGGTGGACGCGCACCGGCACGACGACCGGTGCGGTGTCGGGCGACCCCGTCGGTGCCGGCTCCCCCCAGGTTGCGGGAGGGGTCAGGTCGAGCACCAGGTCGGCGGCGTCGGCGGCCTCGTCGAGACGCAGCAGCGTCACCCGCGGGGGCAGGGCGAGCATCCCGACCAGGTCGGACGGCGCGTGGGCGCTGTCGACGACCAGCAGCAGGTGCGGGGGGCACGCCCCCCGGCCGTCGGCCCCGAGCCCCGGCAGTGCCCGGGAGGCCAGGCGGTGCGGGTCGTCGTCGAGCAGCCGTGCCGGCCCGGCGTCGTCGACGGCCGCCGGGGCAGCGGCGTGGGGCAGCCACGCGGCCCACGACCAGTCCCCGACGCTCGCGGCGTCGTGGAGGCACGCGACGCGGAGGTCACCGGGTGCGTGCGCCGCGGCGCCCGCGACGACGAGCGCACGCGCCAGGGCGCGACGCGCCGGCAGGGGGCCGGTCAGCACGACCTGGCGGTGCTCGGCCAGGTCGAGCGCAGCCGGCAGCTCCAGCCCGGCGGCGGCGCCCTCGACGACCCGTCGGTAGGCCGCGGCGCACACCGGGTCGGGACGGTCGTGGAGCTCCGAGGGCAGGTCGAGGGAGACCGGGTGCGGGTGGCGCGCGCACCCCCACCGCACGACCACCCGGCCGACGCGGTCGGGTCGGTCGGCGTGGACGGCGTGGACGGCGTGGACGGCGTGGTCGGGGAGGGGGAGCGCGGCGGGGCTCGGCAACGCCCGGCGGAGGTCCTCGCGGTGCTCGGCCGCCGCGGTGGCGAGGGCCTCCTCGACCGCGGCGAGGCGGCCGAGGTAGCCGTGGCGCACCTCGTCGGTCACCCGTGCGCGGGTCCGTCGCTGCCGGTCGGCCTGCAGCACGAGCACGGCGACGGTGGCGAGGAGGAACAGCACCCCCGCCACGAGGGCCCGGGTGCGTGCCTCGCCGCCGGTCGTGGCGAGCACGAGCACGGAGCCGACGGACCCGGCGACCGGGAGCGCGGTCACGAGCGTCGACGACGAGCCGAGGTCCGGCTGCTCGACCGCGGGCGGTGCCTCGAGGGTCACCGGCGACCGGGTGCCGGTCCCGATCGGGGCCGGCACCGCGGCGGGCGCCGTGGTCGGCAGCGCGGCCGGCGTCGCGGTGGCGCCGAGCGCCTCCGACGGTGTGCTCACGCGCCCTCCTCTCCTCGGGTGTGCGGCCCTGGACGAGGCCAGACCGTAGGGGCCGGGGCCGACGCGCGTCGCGGCCCGGCGGGGTCGCCTGTGGACAACGGGGCGCGGACCGGGGCTGGCCCCGGTGGCCTGTGGACGACGCGACGCACGGGAGCGCCGGCTCGTCCTACGGTGCACGCCACGCGGCTCGCCAGGGCCGTCCCGACCCCGCCACGACGGGGTCGGGTGCCCCCACCCGAGGAGGACCGATGACCCAGCTCAGCCAGGGCCCGCGCGCCCTGAGCGCGGCGGCCGAGGCCGTGGCCGGCACCCGCGCCGACGTGACCCGAGTCCAGCAGGAGGTCGCCGGCGACGTCGCTGCGCTCGGCCAGCGCTGGTCCGGCTCGGGTGCGATCGCCTTCCACCGCGTCCACACCGCGTGGCAGGAGCAGCAGTCGCGGGTGGTCGCCGCGCTCGACGGCTTCGAGGCGGCCCTGCGCGAGACGGAGGCCGACACCGGACGCACCGACGACGACCAGGCCACCGGCTTCGCCCACTACGCGTCGCGGCTCGGCTGAGCCCGCCACGAGAGGAGCATCCCCGTGCACACCGGCATCCACGTCGACCACGCGGCCCTCGCCGCCACCGCCCAGCATCTGCTGCTCGGCGCGCGCCGCACCGGCGATCGCCTCGACCGGCTCGAGCAGGAGCTGGCCCCGCTGCGCGGGGAGTGGTCCGGCGCGGCCCGCGGGACCTACGACGCGGCGAAGGCGCAGTGGGACGCCGCCGTCGCCGACATGGTCCAGCTGCTCGGGCAGGTCGGGCACGCGGTCGAGGCGGCCGACGCCGCCTACCGCGCCGCCGACCAGCGCGGCGCCGCCCGCTTCGGCGGCTGACCCGGCACGGGCGTGGCGACGACCTGCGTCCCGGCGGCGACGGGCAGGGGCACGGGCGCGAGTGCCTCCCCGGCTCGCGCGCTGGTGCGCGTGCTCGCCGTGCACGGCGCACGGCGCGTGCCGCTGGCGGTGCCGGCCCGCGTCCCGCTCGCCGACCTGATCGACGCGGTCGGGGCGGAGGTCGGCGCCCCCGTGCGCGTCGGCGGCGGCCTGCGGGCGACCACGGCCTGCGGTCGCCCGCTGCGCCCCGACACCTCGTTGGTCGAGCAGGGCGTGGTCGACGGCGACCTGCTCGTGCTCCTGGAGCGCCAGGAGGCGGTCGACCTGGGCGACCCGAGCGGCGGCGACCACGCCGCAGGAGGCGGGGAGGGGACGACCGCGGACGTGGCCGCCGCCGTGGCGCGCCTGGTCGAGGCGTCCGCGGCCGCGCGCCCGGCCTCGTCACCGACGCCGCGCCTGCTCGTGCCGGCGGTGGCCCTCGCGGGTCCTGCCGCCCTGCTGCCCACGGTGCCGGGCGGGGGTGCGCTGGCCCTGGCCGCGACCGCCTGCCTCCTGGCGCTCGCCGGCGTGCTCGGTCGTGCCGGGTCGGCGCGTGCACTCCCGGCGGCCGTCGCCGCCTGCGCCCACGCGGCGGCCGCCGGCGCCGTCCTCGTGCCCGCCGCCGGCGGGTGGCTGGGGCTCCGGCTGGCCGTGGCCGGGTCCGCGGCTGCGCTCGTCGGGGCGCTCGCACTGCCGCTGCTGCGCGAGCGCCGGCTGCTGCTCCTGCCTGTCGTGGCCCTGGGGGTCCTCCTGGCCGTCACGGCGCTCGCGGCGCGGCTCACCACTGCGCCGCCGGCGGCCGCCGTCCTGTCCGCAGCCGCCTTCGGCGTGCTCGTCCTGCCGGGGCTGCCGCGTCTCGCCGTCGGCGCGTCCGGCCTCGCCCGACGGCTGCCCGACCTCGGCCCGGTCACCGCGCTCCACGCCGGTGGCGGTCCCGTGCCCCTCCCCACCACCGCTGCGGCACCCCTGGCGGCCGAGGTGCGCGCTGCCCACGACCTCCTGCTCACCGGTCACGTGACCGCTGCGGCGCTGCTGCTCGTGGCAGCCCCGGTGGCGGTGCTCACCGGGCCTGCCGGCACCGCGCTGGTCCTCGCCGGCTCGACGGTGCTGCTGACCACGGCGAGCCGCTGGCGCGACCCGGGCCCGGCTCGGCCCGCGGCCGCCGCCGGCGTCGCCGTGCTGCTCGCGCTGGTCGCCGCGGTGCTCGTGCTGCAACCCGGCTGGCGGCCGGTGGTCGCGGTGACCCTGCTCGCGGTCGGGTCGGTGGCCCTCCTCGCGCCGACCGGTGGCGCGGCTGCCCGAGCGAGGCGGGCGCGGGCGTGCGAGCGGCTCGAGGGCACGGCAGTGCTCGTGGTCCTGCCACTGCTCGCGGTCGCGAGCGGTGCCGTCGACCTCGCGGCCGATGCCGTCCTCGACCTCCGCGGCTGGGGCCCGTGACCGCCCCGGTGCCGCAGCCGCGCGACCTGCCCGGCGCCGCGGCCTGGTCCCGGCGCCGGCTCGCCGCGGCGCTCGTGTCCGGGGCGGCGGGGGTGGGCGGCGACCCACCCGGCGTACGCCGGCCGGTGCGGTTGCTCGTCGGTGGCGGCCTGCTGTCGCTGCTGCTCCCCGCTGTCGCGGTCGGGGCGCGGCTGGTCGGCGGCGCCGGGTGAGCCCGGGTGGCCCGGACCCAGGAGGCTCAGGCGCGCTTCTGCTTCTCCCGCACCCGGATCGCGGTGGTCCGGCCGCGCTCGTCGGCCACCCGCTCGACGTCGAAGAGGCCGACGGCGGTGACCAGGTCGACCAGCTTGGTGTAGCGCCAGTTGCGCGCGTCGAAGTCGGGTGCGCGGTTGGCGATGTGCGAGCCCAGCGTCCCGAGGTCGGCCCACCCCTCGTCGTCGGAGGCGGAGTCGACGCCGCGGCGCAGCAGCGAGACCAGCCGCGAGTCCTGGCGCAGCTCCTTGCCGCTCGGCTTCTCCGCGGGGGCTTCCGGCTCGTCGGTCTCGCCCGGCTCGTCGCCGCGCGAGCGCAGGACGTCCATGTAGACGAAGCGGTCGCACGCCGAGACGAAGGCCTGCGGCGTCTTGCGCTCGCCGAAGCCGTAGACCGTGACGCCCGACTCGCGCAGGCGGCTCGCGAGACGGGTGAAGTCGCTGTCGGAGGAGACCAGGCAGAAGCCGTCGAAGCGCTCGGTGTAGAGCAGGTCCATCGCGTCGATGATCATCGCGCTGTCGGTGGCGTTCTTGCCGGTGGTGTAGGCGAACTGCTGGATCGGGGTGATGGCGTGGACGTTCGAGGCCTCCTTCCACCCCCGGAGCTTGGGTGTCGTCCAGTCGCCGTAGACGCGCTTGACCGAGGCCACGCCGTACTTCGCGATCTCCGAGACCAGCGCGTCGGCGACCGACGGCGGTGCGTTGTCGGCGTCGATGAGCACGGCCAGCTTGTGGTCGCGCGAGGGGCGGGGGGCGGCCGAGGGGGAGGCCGAGGGGGTGGGCACCCGGGCAGGCTAGTCGGCGGCCGCGGCTCCCGGCCCCGCCCTGGCCCGGCGCACTACCGTGGTGGCCCATCCGTCGAGGTGGCGGAGGCAGCGCAGGTGGCAGCGGAGGTGCACGTGCCCGGACCCGACCCGCGACCGGCCGCGGACCCAGCCCCGCAGCGCGCCGCGCACCCCTCGCTCGCCGCGGCGTGGCGCGCCCGCGTCGCGGCGGCGCCCGACCGGGTCGCCCTGGCCTGGTTCGACGCCCGCCTGAGCGCCGCGGAGGTCGACGAGGCCTCCGACGCGCTCGCAGTGGCCTTCGCCCGGCTCGGCTGCGGGCCCGGTGACCGGGTCGGGATCCACCTGCAGAACGTGCCCCACCACGTCTTCGCGGTGCTCGCGCTGTGGAAGCTCGGGGCGATCGTGCTGCCGCTGAACCCGATGTACCGTCGCGCCGAGCTGCGGCGGCTCGTCGACGACGCGGAGGCGGTCGGCATCCTCTGCGCCGACCACGAGGTCGACGAGGTGGCCGAGTCGCTCGCCGGCTCGTCCGTGCGGTGGACCCTCAGCTCGCGCGCGCGCGACCTGCAGTCGCGCGACGACCCGCGCGTCTTCGCCCCCGGCGGACCGGAGGCCCCCGGTGCCGCGCACCGGCCCGCCGCGCAGGGCGACCTCGGCGCGCTGCTGCGCCGCCACCGCGGTGAGCGGCCCGACCCCGTCGACGTCGCCCCCGACGACGTCGCGCTGCTCACCTACACCTCCGGCACGACCGGGCCGCCGAAGGGCGCGATGAGCACCCACGCCAACGTGCTGTCGGTCGTCGACACCTTCGGCGACTGGGTGGGGCTCGCCCCCGGCGACGTCGTCCTCGCGATGGCGCCGCTCTTCCACATCACCGGCGCCGTGGTCAACGCCGCGCTCTCCCTGCTGACCGACACGACCCTGGTCCTGACGGGCCGCTTCCACCCCGAGGTCGCGCTCGAGGCGTTCGTCGAGCACGGGGTGACGTTCACGATCGGCTCGATCACGGCGTACTCCGCGATGGCGCAGGTCCCGCACGCCTCCCGCGAGCACTTCGCGAGCGCCACGGGACTGTGGTCGGGCGGCGCGCCGATCCCGCCGGCCACCGTGGAGCGCTTCGAGGCGCGGTTCGGCGTCCACCTCCACAACGCCTACGGCATGACCGAGACGACGTCGGCGGTGGTCGCCGTGCCGGCCGGGCGGCGCGCGCCCGTCCACGGTCCGAGCGGCACCCTCTCGGTGGGGGTGCCCCTGCCGGGGGTGACCGTGCGGGTCGTCGACCCCGAGGGTCGGCCGGTGCCCACAGGCGAGCAGGGCGAGCTCGAGATGTCCGGACCGTCCGTGGTGGCGGGCTACTGGCGCAATCCGGAGGCGACCGAGCACACGATGCCGGGCGGGCGGCTGCGGTCCGGTGACGTCGCCGTGCTCGACGACGACGGCTGGGTCTACCTCGTCGACCGGCTGAAGGACCAGGTGAACGTCTCCGGCTACAAGGTGTGGCCGCGCGAGGTCGAGGACGCGCTCTACGAGCACCCCGCGGTCCGCGAGGCCGCGGTGGTGGGCGAGCCCGACGCGCACCGCGGCGAGTCGGTGCTGGCCTTCGTCTCGCTCGTCGCCGGCGCCCAGGTGGCGCCCGAGGAGCTGATCGCGTTCGCGCGCGAGCGGCTCGCGGCCTACAAGGCCCCGCGGCGCCTCGTCGTGCTCGACGACCTGCCCAAGACGCAGACCGGCAAGATCCGGCGCAACGTGCTGCGCGAAGGCGCAGCGGACGCAGCGACGGCGCCGGCCGCAGGGCCGACGCCGTCGAGTGGCGGAGGATAGGGGATTCGAACCCCTGAGGGCTGTTAACCCAACCCGCTTTCCAAGCGAGCGCCATAGGCCACTAGGCGAATCCTCCGCGGAGGAGGTTACTCGTCGCCCGCAGGGGGCGCGAATCCGCCCCGTCGGCGCCCGTCCGGCGTGCCCCGGGGTGCTTTGTGCGCCGCGCCCGGGCTCCCCTACAGTGGGGGCAACCCCCCGTGCGGCGGCACCTCGCCCAACTCCCCCAGGGCCGGAAGGCAGCAAGGGCAAGCGAGCTCTGTCGGGTGCGCGGGGGGCCTTCTCGTCCCCGGGTGACCGGTCCGAGGCGTACGCCGCGGGGCACCGGGGCGCCGCCGGTCCCGGCTGTCGGCGGCGCTGGTTAGGGTCGCAGGGTGGAGTCCCCCCTCGCGCTGTACCGGCGCTACCGACCCGAGACCTTCGCCGAGGTCATCGGGCAGGACCACGTCACGACGCCGCTGCGCGCGGCGCTGGCGAACAACCGGGTCAACCACGCCTACCTCTTCTCCGGCCCGCGCGGCTGCGGCAAGACCACCTCGGCGCGCATCCTGGCCCGCGCGCTCAACTGCGAGCGCGCGCCGGTGGCCGACCCGTGCGGCGAGTGCGACTCCTGCCGCGACCTGGCCCGTGGCGGCCCGGGGTCGATCGACGTCATCGAGATCGACGCCGCCTCCCACGGCGGCGTCGACGACGCGCGCGACCTGCGGGAGAAGGCGTTCTTCGCGCCCGTGCGCAGCCGCTACAAGGTCTACGTCATCGACGAGGCCCACATGGTCACGACCCAGGGCTTCAACGCGCTGCTGAAGCTGGTCGAGGAGCCGCCGCCCCACCTGCGCTTCATCTTCGCCACCACCGAGCCCGACAAGGTGATCCCGACCATCCGGTCGCGCACCCACCACTACCCCTTCCGGCTCATCCCGCCGCGGCTGCTGACGACCTACCTCACCGATCTGTGCCAGCGCGAGGGCGTGGCCATCGAGCCCGCCGCGCTGCCGCTCGTGGTGCGCGCGGGCGGGGGCTCGGCCCGCGACACCCTCTCCGTGCTCGACCAGCTGCTCGGCGGGGCGGGCCCGGAGGGCGTGACCCACCAGCTCGCCACCGACCTCCTCGGTTACACCCCCGACACGCTCCTCGACGAGGTCGTCGAGGCCTTCGCCGCGGGCGACGGTGCGGCGGTCTTCGGCGTCGTCGACAAGGTCGTGGAGACCGGCCAGGACCCGCGCCGCTTCACCGAGGACCTCCTGCGCCGGCTGCGCGACCTCGTCATCGTCGACGCCGTGCCCGACGCCCCCGCCACCGGGCTCATCGACGTCTCGGAGGACCAGGGAGAGCGGCTGGTCGCGCAGGCCGCGCGGTTCGGTGGGGTCGAGCTCTCGCGCGCCGCCGACCTGGTCGCCGCCGGGCTGACCGAGATGCGCGGCGCGACCGCACCCCGGCTGCTCCTCGAGCTGGTCTGCGCCCGGGTGCTGCTGCCGGGGGCAGACGACACCGACGACGGCGTGCTCGCGCGTCTCGACCGGCTCGAGAAGCGGCTCGCGATCCCCGGTGGTGCGCCCGCACCGGCCGCTCCGGCAGCGGTCGCCCCGGCGGTGCCCGCAGCGGCGACCCGGTCCGAGGCCCCGGCGGCCCCGGTCGCCCCGGCAGCGCCGCCCAGCTCGGCCCGTCCTGAGCCCGCCGCGCCGGCCGCGCCACCGCCCGACCGCCCCTCCGAGGGCCCGGTCGCGCCGGCCGCCGAGGCGCCCGCCCCGTCGACACCGTCGGCCGCGCCCGCTGCGCCGGCAGCGGCCGGTGCCGCAGCCCCGGCCGGTGCTCCGACGACCACCCGGCCCGACAGCTCGTCCCCGACCAGCACCTCGTCGGGCCCCCCGGCGCCGTCCGCGCCCGCCGACGAGCAGCCGGCTGCCGCCGGGCCGGCACCGGCCGCCCCCGCGGGCGGACTCACGCTCGTCGACGTCCGGCGGCTGTGGCCCGACATCGTCGAGGCGACGAAGGCCCGCCGACGGGTCACCTGGATGCACCTCACCCAGCACGCGCAGGTGGTCTCGGTCGACGCCGGCAGCCTCGTGCTCGGCTTCGACGCCGCCGGCCCGCGCGACCACTTCGCCGCGGGCGGCCACGCCGAGATCGTGCGCCAGGCCGCGATCGACGTGGTCGGGGTCGACTGGCGCATCGAGGCGATCACCGACCCGGGTGTGTCGCCGGGTGCGGCCGCGCCGGCTGCGGCCCCCGCGGGCGGTGCGACCGGCTCGAGCCCGGCGGCTGCCCCGGCGCCGGCCCCCACCGAGCGCGACGCGCCGATCGCCGGCGACCGTGGCGCACCTGCCGCCGCGCCGCCGGCGGAGCCCCCCGGGTGGGCCACCACCGCGCCCGGCGGGACACCGGTCGAGCCCGCGGCGCCCGCCACGCCCGCCACGCCTGCGGGGGAGGCCACCGCGGCACCCGATCGTCCGTCCGCCTCGGCCGAGGGCATCGCCCACGCCCGCGCCGGCATCCAGCAGACCCGGGAGGCCGGCCGCTCGGCCGAGCGCGACGACGACCGCGCGGCCGCCGACGCCGACGCCCACCCCGACGACATGGACGCCGAGACCGACGGACTCGCCGGTGCCGAGCTGCTCCAGCGTGAGCTCGGCGCCCAGGTCATCGAGGAGATCCCCCACCGCTGACCCCGCCCGGCGCGCCGGGCGGGCCCACCGGCAGGCGGTCCGACCAGCGCACCCCTCGACGTACTCCCCGCACGGCCCCACCACCCCCACCACCACCCCACCACCAGCACAGGAGCGCACCGCGATGACCCAGAACCCCTTCGAGGCCCTCGGCGGCGGCGGCTTCGACGTCAACGCCCTCCTGCAGCAGGCCCAGGCGATGCAGCAGCAGCTGCAGGAGGCGCAGCAGCGCCTCCACGACGAGACCGTCGAGGGCAGCGCGGGCGGCGCCGTGACGGTGACCGTCAACGGCGTCGGCGACCTGGTCAAGGTCGACGTCACGCCGGGTCGCTTCGACGGCGGTGACGCCGACGACCTCACCGACCTCGGCGACCTCGTGGTGGCCGCCTACCGCGACGCCAAGGCCAAGGCCGACGCGCTCGCCGGCGAGGCCCTCGGGCCCCTCGCCGGGGGAGGTGCCGGTGGTGGTCTCGGAGACCTCGGCGGCCTGCTCGGCGGCGGCACCGACGACGCCGGGCCGGGCGCCACGCCCGGCCGGCTCGGCTTCTAGGACCCCGCGTTGTACGAAGGCGTGGTCCAGGACCTCATCGACGAGCTCGGCCGGCTGCCGGGCGTGGGGCCCAAGAGCGCCCAGCGCATCGCCTTCCACCTGCTGCAGGCCGACCCCGCCGACGTGAAGCGGCTCTCCGACGTGCTGGTCGAGGTCAAGCGCAAGGTGGTCTTCTGCTCCACCTGCTTCAACGTCTCCGAGGAGGAGACCTGCCGGATCTGCCGCGACCCCCGGCGCGACCCGACGGTGCTCTGCGTCGTCGAGGAGTACAAGGACGTCGTGGCCATCGAGCGCACGCGCGAGTTCCGGGGCCGCTACCACGTGCTCGGCGGCGCGATCTCACCGATCGACGGCATCGGGCCCGACCAGCTGCACATCCGCGAGCTGATGCCGCGACTTGCCGACGGCACCGTCACCGAGACCATCCTCGCGACCGACCCCAACCTCGAGGGCGAGGCGACCGCGACCTACCTGACGCGGTTGCTCAAGCCGATGGGGTTGCGCGTGACGCGTCTGGCGAGTGGACTGCCGGTGGGCGGAGACCTCGAGTACGCCGACGAGGTGACGTTGGGTCGGGCCTTCGCCGGGAGGAGGTCCGCCGATGACTGAGCCAACGACCGCGCCGACGACCGCGCCGACGGCCGCGCCGACGGCCGGGGGCGGCGAGGCGCCCCCGCGCGCCGTGCCGGTGCTCGACAGCGACACCGAGGACCTCGCCCAGCAGGTCGCCGACCAGGTCGAGAGCTTCCTGCTCGCCCTGCGCGCCATCGCCCGCGAGGGCGACGGCGGCAGCGCGGTCTCGCTGCTGCTGCTCGAGGTCTCGCAGGTGCTGCTGGCCGGGGCGCGGCTCGGGGTGCTGCGCGACTTCACCCCCGACGAGGAGTTCCAGCCCGACGCCGGCCCCGACCCCGACCTCGACGAGCTGCGGCTGCGGCTGGCCGAGACGCTCGACGGCGTCGACCTCTACGTCGAGGTGCTCGACCCCTACGGCGAGCCCGAGGTCGTGCCGAGCACGCTGTCCGACGACCTCGCCAGCACCGCGGCGGCCCTCGCCCACGGCCTGCGCCACCACCGCGCCGGGCGGGTGCTCGAGGCGCTGTGGTGGTGGCAGTTCAGCTACGTCGCGAGCTGGGGCACCGAGGCATCCGCGGCGCTGCGTGCGCTGCAGTCGGTCGTCGCCCACGACCGTCTCGACGACGACCGGATGCTCGACGCCGAGCAGGTCCTGGCCGCCGGTGAGATGCTCGCGGGGCAGCGGACGGCGCGCCGGTAGGATCGGCGGCGGCCGGCACCGCGCGACGAGGCGCGAGCACCACTCATCGCACACCCCGGAGGTCTCCGTGGGCATCGTCGTCCAGAAGTACGGCGGCTCGTCCGTGGCGGACGCGCAGGGCATCAAGCGCGTCGCCCAGCGCATCGTCAAGACGCGCAAGGCGGGCCACGACGTCGTCGTGGTCGTCTCCGCCATGGGCGACACGACCGACGAGCTGCGCGACCTCGCCGAGCAGGTGACGCCGCTGCCGCCGCCGCGCGAGCTCGACATGCTGCTCACCGCGGGCGAGCGCATCTCGATGGCGCTGGTCGCGATGGCGATCGCCCAGCTCGGACACAAGGCACAGTCCTTCACGGGCTCGCAGGCGGGCGTCATCACGGACTCCTCGCACGGCAAGGCCAAGATCATCGACATCTCGCCCGGCCGCATCGAGGCCGCGATCGCCGACGGCTCGATCGCGATCGTGGCCGGCTTCCAGGGCGTCTCCCAGGACACCAAGGACGTCACCACGCTCGGTCGCGGCGCCTCCGACACGACGGCGGTCGCGCTCGCCGCCGCCCTCGGCGCCGACGTGTGCGAGATCTACAGCGACGTCGACGGCGTCTTCACCGCCGACCCGCGGATCGTGCCGACGGCCCGCAAGCTCGACCGCGTCTCCACCGAGGAGATGCTCGAGATGGCCGCCTCCGGCGCGAAGATCCTGCACCTGCGGTGCGTCGAGTACGCCCGCCGCTACGACATGCCCGTCCACGTGCGCTCCTCCTTCTCCGAGAAGGAGGGCACCTGGATCCTCCCCGACCACTCGAAGGAGTCCGCCATGGAGCAGGCGATCATCGCCGGTGTCGCCCACGACCGCAGCGAGGCCAAGATCACCGTGGTCGGCGTGCCCGACAAGGTCGGCGAGGCCGCGCGCATCTTCGAGGCCCTCTCGGCCGCGGAGGTCAACATCGACATGGTCGTGCAGAACGTCTCCGCCGCCGCGACCGGCCGCACCGACATCTCCTTCACGCTGCCCCGCGAGGACGGGCAGGGCGCGATGACCGCCCTCGCCCGCCTGCAGGACGAGGTCGGCTACGACAAGCTCCTCTACGACGACCAGGTCGGCAAGGTCTCGCTCATCGGCGCGGGCATGCGCAGCCACCCCGGCATCACGGCGAAGTTCTTCGCCGCGCTGGCCTCGGCCGGCGTCAACATCGAGATGATCTCGACCTCCGAGATCCGCATCTCGGTGATCGTCGACGAGGCGCAGATCGACACCGCCGTGCGCGCCACCCACACCGCCTTCGACCTCGACGCCGACGAGGTCGAGGCGGTCGTCTACGGCGGGACCGGCCGATGAGCGCCCGCGACGGACTGCGCATCGGCATCGTCGGCGCCACCGGGCAGGTCGGCGTCGCCATGCGCCAGATCCTGCTCGAGCGCGGCTTCCCCGCCGCGGAGGTGCGCTTCTTCGCCTCGGCCCGCTCCGCCGGCACCGTCCTGCCCTTCGGCGACCGCGAGGTCACCGTGGAGGACGCTGCCACCGCCGACCCCTCCGGGCTCGACGTCGCCCTCTTCTCGGCGGGCGCCACGACCTCGCGCGCCCTCGCGCCGGCCTTCGCCGAGGCGGGGGTCATCGTGGTCGACAACTCCTCGGCCTTCCGTCGCGACCCGGCGATCCCGCTCGTCGTCTCGGAGGTCAACCCCGAGGCGGCGCGGCCGGTGGTCGAGGCCGGCCACGGCATCATCGCCAACCCCAACTGCACGACGATGGCCGCGATGCCGGTGCTCAAGCCGCTGCACGACGAGGCCGGCCTGGTGCGCCTGGTCGCCTCGACCTACCAGGCCGTCTCCGGCTCCGGCGTCGCCGGCGTCGAGGAGCTCGCCGGCCAGGTGGCCGCCGCGGGCGACAAGGCCCGCGAGCTGGCCTACGACGGCGCGGCCGTGGCGTTCCCCGAGCCCGCGACCTACGCCCGCACCATCGCCTACAACGTGCTGCCGCTGGCCGGCTCGATCGTCGACGACGGCCTCGGCGAGACCGACGAGGAGCAGAAGCTGCGCCACGAGTCGCGCAAGATCCTCGGTCTGCCCGAGCTGCGCGTCTCCGGCATCTGCGTGCGCGTCCCGGTCTTCACCGGCCACTCGCTGGCGGTCAACGCGGAGTTCTCGCGCTCCCTGCCGGTCGAGCGGGCCCGTGAGCTGCTCGCCGGTGCCCCCGGCGTCGAGCTCACCGACGTGCCCACGCCGCTGCAGGCGGCCGGCAACGACCCGTCGTACGTCGGTCGGATCCGGCAGGACGAGGGCGTCGACGACCAGCGCGGGCTGGCGCTCTTCATCAGCAACGACAACCTGCGCAAGGGCGCGGCGCTCAACACCGTGCAGATCGCGGAGCTGGTCGCCGCCGCCCGCTGACGGCCCTGCCGGAGTCACCGGCTGACCGGTGACTCCCTCACTGGTGGCCCGAGGACTCCGGGCACCGGTGCAGGACTCGGGTCCCCCGTGGCCGGCCGGCGGGGCCCGACGGCCGGTCGGCGCGGCTCAGGCGTCGGCGGACTCGGACTCGGACTCGGCCACCTTGGTCGTCACCCAGTGGGAGACGCCGAAGGCCGCCAGCGACACGAGCGGCACCACGACGACCATCGCCCAGCTGAGGATGACGTCGATCAGCACGGTCAGGGCGACGACCACGACGAGGCCGACCGCGAGGACGGCGGTCGACCCGGAGTCGCGCACCTGCCAGGCGTCGAGCAGGGCACGCCCGAGCAGCGCCATCACCAGCACGATCGCCCCGAGCACCAGGAAGCCCGCGTCGCCGCAGGACGAGGTGCCGCGGAGGGCCTCGCAGGTCGCGGTCGAGGCGAGGGTGAGCAGCACACCGACGACGCCGACGACGAGCCCCGTCACGAGCGCAGCGGCGCTGCCGCTCAGTGGCGGCAGCGCCGGCACTCCCGGCAGGGACAGGCGCGGGCGGGGTCGGCGAGGACGCGCCGGTGCGGTGGCGGCGGGCACGTCGGCGGCCGACGCCTCGGCGTGCGCTGGGTGCGCGGCCGGGTCAGCGACGACCGGCTCGGGCTGGGCAGGCGTGACCGGCGCTGACGCCACGGTGGGCGACGCGGGCCGGGCGGGCGCAGCCGCCGGCGGGGCTGGCGGCGCGGCCGGCGGCGGGGCTGCCGGGGTGCGCTGGCCGGTGGCGGGCTCGGCGGGCGGCTCGGCGGGCGGCTCGGTGGGCGGCTCGGCGGGTGCCGTCTCGGCCCGGGGGGCCTCGGTGGCAGGCGCCTGGCTCCGGCGTCGTCGGCGCAGCCCGAAGGAGGGCAGCTCGAGGGACGCCTCGGTCTCGCGGGCGTCGTCCGGGTGCGGCTCCCGGTGCTCGTCGGCCATGGGCGGGAGTCTGCCAGACCGGGCACGACGTCTCAGCCGGACGGCGCAGTCGGCGACCCGTCGGTGGGCGAGGACCGGCCCTGCAGGAACGGGGTCCGGGGCATGGGGGAGGGCGGCCCAGGGGTACCCGTCGGGGTGCGCTCCCCGACCGACCTCCTCCACGCGGCAGCCGCGCGCGGTCTCGACCGTGGGCGGGCCGCGCTGGCCGTGCGCGCCGCCGTGGCGGCGGCCGCCGCGTGGCTGGTGGTGTGGCCGCTGGGCGGCCTCGCCGACGAGTACCCCTACTACGCGCCCTTCGGCGCGGTCGTGGCGGTGACCGGGACCGTCGCGGTCTCGGCGCGGGCGAGCCTGGGGGCGGTGGCCGCCATCATGGTCGGGTCCGCCGTGGCGCTCGGCTTCGCGGCCGCGCCCCTGCCGGAGGCGGTGGCGCTGGCCGCGGCCGTCGGGGTCGGCACGCTGCTGGCCGGCTGGACACCGTTGCGGGCCTCGGCGAGCTGGGTGCCGATGGCGGCCGTCTTCGTGCTCGAGCTCGGCGGCCAGGAGCCCTGGGAGTTCGCGACCGCCTACTTCGCCCTGACCGCTCTCGGTGCCCTCGTCGGCACGGCGGTCGACCTCGCCTACCCCGCACTGCCGTGGCGCGAGACCGACGACTCGCTGCGCGGCCTGCGCCGCAGCCTCGCCGACCAGCTCGACGCGGTCGCCGACACCCTCGGCTCCGACGACCCGCCCGACCCCGACGTCTGGGTGCGCACCCGCACGCCCGTGGTCGACCGGTCGGTCACGGTCGACGCCACGGTCGCGGAGGCCGCGGTGGCGCGACGCGCGAACTGGCGCGCGCGGGGGTGGTGGCACGTGCCCGAGGCCCAGCAGCGGCGCGCCGAGACGTTGCGGCACCTCGCGATGCTGGTGCAGGACCTGCGCACCATGCTCGAGGCCCACGAGCACCGTGACGTCACCACGCCGGCGCTGGGGCCGTCGCTGCGCCGCCCTGCGGCCGAGGCGGCCCGGGCGGTGGCCGCGGCGCTGCGCTCCGCCACCCCGGCGAGCGAGGCCGGCGAGGGGGACGCCGACGAGCTCGACGACGAGCAGCGCCGCGACCTCGAGGTCGCCGTCGCCGCCCTGCGGGCGCTCGAGGAGGAGGTGCGGCGCAACCGTCGCGAGACGCAGGCCGACCTCTTCGCCGCAGCCAGCGCCGTCACGACGCTGTGGCGCGTGCTCGCGACGGTCGTGCCACCCGCGCTGCGCGAGGAGCTCGCCCCGGGCTGGTGACCGGCCGAGCCCGCCGGGCCGACCCCGCCCGCCGGTCGCAGGGCCGGCCCTGCCCGGCGGGCCCCGACGCCTTCACGCCCGACGGCTAGATCGTGTGCCCGCCGTTGACGGTGATGCGCTGACCCGTCACGAAGCCGCCGGCGTCGGAGACGAGGTGGGCGACGACCGCGGCGACGTCGTCGGGCGTGCCCATCCGGCCCAGCGGCACGTCGGCGACGTAGGACGCGGTGTCGAGGCCGGCGTGGCGCTCGACCGGGATCCACCCGGGCTGCACCAGGTTGACGGTGATCCCGTCACGGCCGAGCTCCTTGGCCCACACCTTGGTGAGCCCGACCTGGGCGCTCTTCGCCGCGACGTACGCCGAGGTGCCGGGCAGGGCGCGGTCGACCGAGTCCGACCCGATCAGCACCACCCTGCCGCCGCCGGCGGCGCGCATGGTCGGCAGCGCCGCCTGCACGAGCAGCGTGGGGCTCTTGACGAAGAAGTCGAGCTGGTCGAGGTGGGCTCGCCAGGTCAGCTCCTCCACCCCGGCCTCGGGCTGCGGCCCGGTCGCGTTGGCGACGACCACGGTGACCGGGCCCAGGGTGCGCGTGACGTCGGCGACGAGGCCGGCGACGCCGTCCTCGTCGACCACGTCGGCCCCGAAGGCCTCCGCCACCCCGCCCGCCGACCGGATGCCGTCGACGACGGTCTGGGCGGCGTCGTGCCCGTGGCGGTAGCCGACCGCGACGGCGAGCCCGTCGGCCGCGAGCCGGGTGGCGATGCCTGCGCCGAGCCCCCGGGAGGCCCCGGTGACCACCGCGACCCCCCGTCGGGCGGGCCTCGCCGCCTCAGACGCTGTCACGGCGCACCAGCTCCGGCACGAAGACGACCCGGCGCGGGGCGCCGCGCCCGCCGTGGTCGATGGCCTCGAGCAGGATCCGGACGGCCTCGGTGGCCATCTCGCCGATGGGGTTGCGCAGCGTGGTGAGGGGCGGGCGGGTGCGCTCGGCGACGCCGAGGTCGTCGTAGCCCACGATCGCCACGTCGTCGGGCACGCGGATGCCGCGGGACTCGAGCTCCCGCATGGCACCGAGGGCCATGAGGTCCGACGCGGCGAAGATCCCGTCGAGGTCGCCGGCGGCGTCGAGCAGCTGGGCGCACGCCGCGGCCCCGCTGTCCTCGGTGAAGTCGCCGAAGGCCACGAGGCTGCTGTCGAGGCCCGCCGCCTCGAGCTGCTGGCGCCACCCCTGGAGCCGGTCGTGGCCCGCGCGCATGTCGCCGGGGCCCGCGATCGTGGCGATCCGGCGCCGGCCGCTCTCGAGCAGGACGCGCACGGCCTGCGTCGCGGCGCCCGTGTTGTCGCTGTCGACCACGGAGACGCGCTCCCCGCCCGTCCAGGGCGCCCCGATGAAGACGCACGGCAGCCCGACGTCGGACAGGTGCTCGGCCAGGTGGTCGTCGCGGTGGTGCGACGCGACGACGGCGCCGTCGACGTAGCGCCCCCGCAGGTAGGTGAGCAGGCGGGTCTCGTCGCCCGGCTGGGCGAGCAGCAGCACCAGCTGCAGGTCGTGCTCGCGCAGCGAGCGGGCCACCTGGTGCAGCAGGCGGGCGAAGAACGGGTCGGTGAAGACGCGCTCGTCGGACTCGGGGAGGATCACCGCCACCGAGCCGGTCCGCCGCGTCACGAGCGAGCGGGCCGCCCCGTTCGGCGTGTAGCCGAGCTCGCGCACGGCGTCGAGCACCGCCGCCTGCGCCTGCGGGCTCACCTTGTGCCGGCCGTTGATGGCGCGCGAGGCGGTCGCCTTGCTCACGCCCGCGAGCGCGGCCACCTCACCGAGCGTCGAGGCGTGCCCGTTCGTTCCCACCCACGTCACGCTACTGGCAGACGGTTCTGGGTGATCACGTCCGCGTACCACCGCGCGCTGTCCTTCGGCGTGCGGACCTGGGTGTCGTAGTCGACGTGGACGATCCCGAAGCGGTGGGCGTAGCCGTAGCTCCACTCGAAGTTGTCCATCAGCGACCACACGAAGTAGCCGTCGACCTGGACGCCCTGCTCCAGCGCGTCGAGGGTCGCGTGGAGGTGCTGCTCGAGGAACTGCTGCCGTCCGACGTCGTGGACGGCGCCGTCCTCGAGCACGTCGTGGGCCATCGCGCCGTTCTCGGTGATGTAGATGGGGGGCGCGTCGTACTCCTCCCGGAGACGGACGAGCAGGCGGGTCAGCGCCGCGGGGTCGATCTCCCAGTCGCGGTCGGTGGTGGGGCGGCCCGTCCGCGGGAAGACGAAGCCGTCGCCGGGGTAGGGCGACTCGCGGTGGCGCGGCGAGTGCTCGATGCGGCTGCCGAGCAGCTCGTCGGGCTCGACGTCGAAGGGCACCGCGGCCGGCAGGTCGCCGTGGTAGAAGTTCACGCCCAGGAAGTCGGTCGGGGCGCTGATCAGCTCGAGGTCGCCGTCGAGGACGAACTCCTCCCACTGCCTGCACTGGAAGAGCATGCCCTCGGTGTCGCGGGAGAGGTCGTCGGCGTACTTGCCGTGGAAGAGCGGCTCGAGGAAGACCCGGTTGTGGAAGCCGTCGAGGCGGCGCGCCGCCTCGACGTCGGCCTCGCGCGCGGGGTCGAACGGGTCGGCCACCGTGGGGTTGAGGGTGATGCCCACCGCCTTGCCCTGCTCGGGCGTGCCGCCGCGGCGACGGAACTCGTCGACGAACAGGCCGTGGCCGAGCAGCAGGTGGTGCGCGGCGACGACGCCGGCGACCCCTTCGCTGCGCCCGGGCGCGTGGCCGCCGCTGGTGTAGCCCAGGAAGGCCGAGCACCACGGCTCGTTGTGGGTCGTCCACGCGTCGACGCGGTCACCCAGGGCGTCGTGCACCGCCAGGGCGTAGTCGAGGAAGCGGTAGGCGGTGTCGCGCTCGGTCCAGCCGCCGCGGTCCTCGAGCGCCTGGGGGAGGTCCCAGTGGTAGAGCGTCAGCCAGGGCTTGATCCCGGCCTCGAGCAGCTCGTCGGTCAGCCGGCTGTAGAAGTTCAGTCCGGCCGGGTTGACCGGTCCGCCGTCGGGGCACACGCGCGGCCAGGCCACCGAGAAGCGGTACGACGCGAGGTTGAGCTCCTTCATCATCGCGACGTCCTGCGGCATCCGGTGGTAGTGGTCGCACGCGACGTCACCGGTGTCACCGCCGAGGACCGCGCCGGGCTCGCGGCAGAAGGTGTCCCAGATGGACGGTGTGCGTCCGTCGGCCTCGACGGCGCCCTCGATCTGGTACGAGGCCGCAGCGGCTCCCCAGAGGAAGTCGGTGGGGAAGTGGCGGGTGGTCGTCATCCCTTGACGGCTCCTTGCATGATGCCGGCCACGAGCTGGCGGCCGGTCGCGATGAACAGGACGAGGAGCGGGATCGTCGCCAGCAACGTGCCTGCCTGCAGCAGGGCGATGTCGGCGATGCCACCCGCGGGGGCGATCTTGAGCTGGTCGAGCGCGGTCTGGAGGGTCTGGACGTCGGAGCCCTGCAGCACCAGCAGGGGCCACATGAACTCGGTCCAGGTCTGCATGAAGGTGAAGAGCGCGAGGATCGCCATGGCCGGTCGGGCGGCGGGCACCGCGACCGTCCAGAAGGTGCGCAGCTGCGAGCAGCCGTCGACCCGGGCGGCCTCGATGAGCTCGTCGGGCACCGCGTCCAGGAGGTACTGGCGCATGAAGAACACGCCGAACGCGGTGACGAGGAAAGGCAGGACCACCGCGGTGCGGGTGCCGTCGAGCCCGAGGTTGCTGAACTGCTTGAGCAGCGGCACGAAGGCCAGCTGGGTGGGCACCGCCATCGTGGCCACGACGAAGGCCATGGCGACGTTGCTGCCGCGGAAGCGGAGCTTGGCGAAGGAGTAGCCGGCGAGGGTGGCGAAGAAGACGACGGAGACCGCCGACACCGCCGAGATGATCACCGAGTTGCCGAGCGCCGCCCAGAAGTCGATCTGGTCGAACACGCGGCGGGCGTTGTCGAGGAAGTGGCCTCCGGGCCACAGCGGCAGGGGGCTCTGGATGGCGCGCTCCTTCGTCACCGAGCCGATGACGAACGACCAGTAGAGCGGGAAGGCCGAGCCCAGCACGAAGGCGGTCAGCAGGCCGTAGACGAGGAACCCCGGACGCCGGCTCACCGCTCGCTCCTGCGCTGGACCTGACGGGTGACGAGGTAGTTCACCAACGCGATGGCGACGATGATCAAGACGATGATCCACGTCGCGGCCGCCGCCCGCGGGTAGGGGTCGGTGCCGCTGTTGGAGGTGTTGAACACGTACATCGTGAGCGTGAGGTACTGGTAGTCGGCGCCGCCCTGGAACTGCAGGTTGGTGTCGAAGAGCCGCGGCTCGGTGAAGATCTGCATCCCGCCGATGGTCGCGGTGATGATGACGAAGAGCATCGTGGGCCGGATGGACGGCAGGGTGACGTGGAAGAACTGCTCCACCCGGCTGGCGCCGTCCATGGCCGCTGCTTCGTAGAGCTGGCGCGGGATGGCCTGGAGCGCGGCCAGGATGATCAAGGTGTTGTAGCCGGTCCAGCGGTAGTTGACCATCGTGGCGATCGCCGTCCAGCTGGCGAACCGGTCGGAGTGCCACTCGATGCCCGAGAGCCCGACGGCGCGCAGCAGCTCGTTGGCCAGGCCCGTCCGGTCGGCGAAGATGCTGCCGAAGATGAGGGCGGTCGCCGCCGGCGCGACGACGAAGGGCAGCAGGACGCTCATGCGCCACCAGGTGCGGCCCCGCAGCGGGGTGTCGAGCATCGCCGCGATCACGGTGGCGATGACCACCTGGGGCACCGACGAGAGCAGGAAGATGCCGACGGTGTTCCAGAAGGCCTTGTGGAACACCGGGTCGGTCAGCACGTGGGCGTAGTTGGCGAACCCGACGCCCTCGCCGTGGGTCACGCCGTAGCGGGGCCAGGAGAAGAACGAGAGGTAGCCCGAGTAGACCATCGGGTAGAGGCCGACGGCCGCGAAGAGCAGGAAGAACGGCAGGACGTAGAGGTAGGGCGACCAGCGGAAGTCCCACTGCGAGAGCCGCTGCCGCCACGTCGGCCCCGCCGGCGGGACCGGGGTGCCCGTCGGTCGGGGGGCGGTGTCAGCCGACCTGCTGGCCTGGATGGTCGTCATCGCGCTCCTCCTCTCGTCGCTCGGTCGGTGCCCCAGGGCCGGGGAGGTCACGTGGACCTCCCCGGCGGGGGCGGTGCGGGTCGCTCATCGCTCAGGAGAGGCTCTCGACGGCCTGGGTGAAGGTCTCCCAGGACTCGTCGGGCGCGGCACCCTCGTCGACCCGCTGGATCGCGGTCTGGAAGAGGCCGAGGATGTCGGAGTACTTGTCGCCCTTGTAGGGCCGGCCGGGCTCGACCGCGGCGGCGCGGTCGGCGAGGATCACCGCGGTCGGGGCGTCGTTGAAGTAGGGGTCGGTCGCACCCGCCTCGGCGAGGCTCTGCTGGGCCTCGACATTGGCGGGGTAGTTGCCGGCGGCCTCGAAGGCGGCGAGCTGCTGCTCGGCGTCGGTCAGCCAGTCGGCGAACTGCTTCGCCTCCTCCTGGTGCTGCGACGTGGCGGGCACGGCCAGGTAGGAGCCGCCCCAGTTGCCGCCCCCGCCGGGGAAGGCGTTGACGATGTCCCAGCCCTCCACCTCCGGCGCGTTCGACTTGATGTTGGAGAACATCCAGCCGGGGCAGGGCATGGTGGCGAACCCGTCGTTGGTGAAGTTGGCCGTCCAGTCCTCCTTCCACTGCACGACGCGCGGCGAGAGCGTGGAGGAGTAGGAGGTGACGGTGTCCCAGACCAGCTCGAGCTCGGGGTTCTCCACGTCGACCGTGCCGTCCTCGGTCTGGAAGGGGAACTCGGCCTGGTTCAGCATCGCCTGGGCGATGGAGCCGCTGGAGTCGTACCACTTCGTGCCGGGCAGCGCTGCCGTGAGCTCCTCGCCGGCGGCGAAGTAGGAGTCCCAGGTCTCGAAGATCGCCTCGACCTCCTCGCGGTCCGAGGGCAGCCCCGCCTCCTCGAAGAGGTCGGCGCGGTAGCAGAAGGCCTCCGGGCCGGCGTCGGTCGGGTAGCCGACCTGCTTGCCGTCGGCGGTCTGGCCGTTCTGGTAGGCGTACTCGACCCAGCGGTCCTCGACCGAGGGGTCGGCGAGGTCGACGAACTGGTCCGAGGCACCCTCGGAGAGGAACTGCGGCATCGCGTCGCCCTCGACGGCGACGATGTCGGTGAGCCCGGACCCCGCCTGCAGCTTCTGGGTCAGCGCCTGCTTCCACGGGTCCCAGTCGGCGATCTTGGTCATCTCGACGGTGAACGGACGCTCGGGGTCGGCGTTCCACTGCTCGATCAGCTGGTCGTAGCCGAAGTCGCTGAAGGTTGTGATGGTGAGGACGTCGTCCTGACCGAGCGGCGTCTGGGCGGCCTCCGACCCGCCGCCGCAGGCGGCGGTCAGGCCGGTGACGAGCGCCAGGGCGGCACCGACGGTGACCCCCCGTCGAGTGGTGAACTGTCGCATCTGGGTGCTCCTGCCGATCGAACCGTGGTGGAACCGTTTCCACCCCTGTGGCCGTCAACGTATGACCGGCGTCACAGCGGCGTCAAGGGTCTCGCTGAAAGTAGAGGACTCCGAGGGCTAGGGTGCGGTGCAAACGTTTCCACGAGAGAGCGTCGACGCGGGCGCTGCCGGACCGGATCGCAGGAGGTCGCCATCGACGCGCACCAGCTCACCGACGTCGTCACGCACCACGGGGAGGGCATCTGCTGGGACCCCGTGGCTGCCCGGCTGCGGCTCGTCGACGTCTTCGCCGGCGACCTGCTCACCCTCGGCAAGGGCAACAGCAACGGCAACGGCAACGGCAACGGCGACGTCGCGTCCCGCTGGCACGTCGGTGCCGTGGTCGGGGCGTGGCGGCCGCGCACCGGCGGCGGGGTGGTGGTCGCCGTCGACGCGGGCTTCCGCCTGCTCGACGCCACGGGACGGGTCGAGTGGGCCTCGTCCGCGGTCCTCGGCCCGGGCCTGCGCTGGAACGACGGGGGGTGCGACCGGGACGGCCGGTTCTGGTGCGGGTCGATGGATGTCGAGGCCCGCGCCGGGCGCGGCACGCTGTGGCGCCTCGACCCCGACCGCGAGGTCGCGCCGACGCTGACGCACCTCACCGTCCCCAACGGGCTCGTGTGGTCCGTCGACGGGAGCCGCGCCTTCCACGTCGACACCCCCCGGGGCACCGTCGACGTGCTGGCGCACGACCGGGGCGCCGGGACGCTCTCCGGCCGGCGCCCCCTCGCCCGGGTGTCCGGCGGGCACCCCGACGGCATGGCCCTGGACGCCGACGGCGGCCTCTGGGTGGCGCTCTGGGGCGGCGCGGCGGTGCACCGCTACGCCGCCGACGGCCGCCTCACCGCGGTGGTCGAGGTCGACGCCGTCCAGGTCTCCTCCTGCAGCTTCGGCGGCCCGGGCGACACCCGCCTCTACGTCACGACGTCGCGGCAGGGGCTGGGCGAGACCGAGGACCCCCGGGCGGGTGCGGTGTTCGTCGTCGACGTGGGCGTCGAAGGGGCCCCGGTCGCGACCTGCGGCTCCTGACCCTGCGGCTCGTGACCCTGCGACGGGTGACCCGGCGGCGGGCAGGAGCACGACAGCCGGACCCGAGGGGGTCCGGCTGCCGGTGACGCGAACGTCGTGGGTCGGGCTGACAGGATTTGAACCTGCGGCCTCCTCGTCCCGAACGAGGCGCGCTACCAAGCTGCGCCACAGCCCGATCGTGACCGTCCAGGCTCACGAGCACGGCGAGCATACCCGAGCGGTGCCGGGCCGCCACATCGGCCCCCGGTGCGTGGTCAGGCGTCGCGGGGCACCCAGGTCATCAGAGTGGCCTCGGGGCGGCAGGCCACCCGGAACCGCACGTAGGGGCTCGTGCCGAGGCCGGCCGAGACGTGCAGCCAGCTCGACCCCGGGGCGCCGGGCGGCGCGTCCGCCGGGTGCCGGTGCAGCCCCCTGGCGCGCGCGGTGTCGAGGTCGCAGTTGGTGGTGAGGGCACCGATCCCGGGCAGGCACACCTGGCCCCCGTGGGTGTGGCCCGCGACCACGACGTCGTAGCCGTCGCGCGCGAAGCCGTCGAGCACCCGCAGGTACGGCGCGTGCGCCACCGCCACGCGCACGTCGGCCGCCGCGTCGGCCGGGCCGGCGACGGCGGCGAGGTCGTCGTAGCCCAGGTGGGGGTCGTCGACCCCGGCCAGGGCGAGCTTCAGACCGCGCACGTCGAGGTGCCCGGTCGCGTTGGTCAGGTCGCACCAGCCCCCCTCGACCAGCGCGCGCGTGAGCGCGGGCCACGGCAGCTGCGGCACGTCGGTGTGGCGGGTGCCGTCGTCGGGCAGCAGGTAGCGCACGGGGTTGCGCAGCGTCGGGGTGAAGTAGTCGTTGGAGCCCAGCACGAAGACCCCGGGCACGTCGCGCAGCGGGCCGAGGCAGTCGAGCACCACCGGCACGGCGGCGGGGTGCGCGAGGTTGTCGCCCGTGCTGACGACGAGGTCGGGCGCGAGGTGGGCGAGTCCGCGCAGCCACTCCTGCTTCGCGCGCTGCCCGGGGGTCAGGTGCAGGTCGGAGAGGTGCAGGACCCGCAGCGGCTCCGCGCCAGGCGGGAGCAGCGGGACCTCCACCCGCCGCAGGACGAAGGCCCGCGCCTCCCACGCGGCGTACGCCGTCAGCGCGGCGCCGCCCGCGGCCGCCGCGCCGAGGGCGCCGAGGGTGCGGGAAACCGCGTGGGGGAGCACCCGCCCAGGCTGCCACAATGGCCGGCATGAGCGCCCTCAAGGACCGCATCCGCGCCGACCTCACCACCGCCATGAAGGCGCGTGACGACCTCACCTCCTCGACGCTGCGCATGGTGCTGACCGCCATCACCAACGCGGAGGTCGCCGGCAAGGAGGCGCGGGAGCTGAGCGACGACGACGTCGTGACGGTCCTCGCGAGCGAGGCGAAGAAGCGCCGCGAGGCCGCGACCGCCTTCGAGGACGCCGGCCGCGCCGAGATGGCCGAGCGCGAGCGGGCGGAGGCCGAGGTGCTCGCGGGCTACCTGCCCAGCCAGCTCTCCGAGACCGAGGTGGCCGACCTGGTCACCTCGACCATCACCGCCCTCGGCGTCCAGGGCGAGGGCATGAAGGCGATGGGCAAGGTCATGGGCGCGCTGCAGTCGCAGGTCAAGGGTCGCGCCGACGGCGGGGTCGTCGCGGCCGAGGTGCGGCGCCAGCTCGGCTGACCGGAGGGCGCCAGCTCGGCTGACCGGAGGCCGGGTCAGCCCCGGCCGCCCCCGTTGCCGCCCCCGTTGCCGCCGCCGTTGCCGCGGCCGCGACCCCGGCCGCCGTCGCGGTCACCGCCGCCGCCACCGCCGCCGGCACCGCCGCCCCCGCTGGGGGCGGGCTCGGGCTCGGGCACGGTGCCGGTGGACTGGTAGAGCAGGACGGTGTCGCCGCTGGAGAGCTCCTCGCCCGCCGACGGGAAGGTGAAGAGCACCAGGCCCTCGCCGAGGGTGGAGTTGCGGTAGCCGCCGAGGGAGGTGGTGAAGCCGGCCTCCTCGAGGCGGGCACGGGCCTCGTCGGCCGTCAGCCCGGCGACGTCCGGGATCGGGGTGAGCACGCCGGCGATGTCGGTGCCCGAGGGCTGCACGAAGTCCTCGTAGTCGAGCGAGTCGTCGATGGCCTGCATCGCCCCGGCCCACATCGGACCGGCGAAGCCGGAGCCCGAGGCCGAGGAGATGTAGTCGCCGCCGATGACCTGGCCCGCCAGCCCGATCGGCGAGCCGAGCTCGTTGGCGCCCGCGATCATCGCGGCCGCGGCCAGGTTGGGCGTGTAGCCGACGAACCACACGGACTTGCCGTCCTGGGTCGTGCCGGTCTTGCCGGCGGACGGCTGGTCGAGCTGCAGGCCGTTCTGCGCGCCGAAGCCGAACTCCTGCACCCCGCGCAGCACGTCGTTGACGGCGTCGGCGGTGGCCGACGGCATGACCTGCTTGCAGTCGGGGCGGTACTCCTTGAGCACGTTGCCGCGGGAGTCCTCGATCGAGGTCACGGGCTGGCTGGCGCAGTGCAGGCCGCGCCCGGCGAAGGTGGCGTAGGCCTCGGCCATCTCCAGCGGGCTCGCGTTGGCGACGCCGAGCGGGAAGCTGGGCACCAGCTCCGCGGCGTCCGGGTTGCGCGGCTGGGTGAGCTCGACGCCCATCGACTTCGCGAGCTGGAAGGGCTCGCAGATGCCGGTGCGCCGGATCAGCTCGATGTAGAAGGTGTTCACCGACTGCTGGGTGCCGCGGTAGAGGTCGAAGGTGCCCGCGCCGGTGCTGTTGCCGACGGGGTACTCGCCGAAGTAGGTGTCGCTGGGCCGGCAGCCCTCGAACTCGGTGAGGTCGAAGGTGCGCTCCTGCGGCGACTCGATCTGCGTGGTCAGCGGGATGCCCTGGTTGATCGCTGCGGCGAGCACGAACGCCTTGAAGGTCGAGCCGGCCTGGAAGCCGGCGGAGTCGCCGAGCCGCTCCGGCACGACGTAGTTGAGGAAGGTCTCGCCCTCGGCCTTCTTGCGACCCATCGGCCGCGACTGCGCGATCGCGCGGACCTCGCCGGTGCGGGGCTCGACGAGGGCCAGCCCGCCGATGGCCTGGTCACGCTGGAAGACCTGGGCGCTCACCGACTCGTCGGCCGCGCGCTGCATGCTCTGGTCGAGGGTGGTGCGGATCGTGAAGCCGCCGCGGCGCAGCAGGTCGCGGCGCTCGGCCTGCGTCTCGCCGAGCGCGGGGTCGCGCACCAGCGTCTCGATCACGTAGTCGCAGAAGAACGGCGCCACCGTGCCGACGCAGCCGTTGCTGGTCGCGGTGACGTCGAGCCCGAGGTTGCGGGCCTTCACCTTCTCGGCACGCTGCTCGGTGATGACGCCGAGCTGGGCCATCCGGTCGAGCACGACGTTGCGGCGGGCCATCGCGCGGTCGGGGGAGTTGGTGGGGTCGTAGCCGGTGGGGTTCTGCACCAGCCCCGCCAGCAGCGCGGCCTGGCGCAGGTCGAGCCGCTTCGCGTTGACCCCGAAGTAGTGGCGCGCGGCGGCCTGCACGCCGTAGACGCCGTCGCCGAAGTAGGCCGTGTTGAGGTAGCGCTCGAGGATCCAGTCCTTGGAGTAGCGCTCCTCGACGGCGATCGCGTAGCGCAGCTCGCGCAGCTTGCGGGCGTAGGTCTCCTCGGTGGCCGCCCGCCGCTCCTCCTCGGTGTCGGCCTGCTGGGCCAGCGTCAGCTTCACCATCTGCTGGGTGATCGACGACCCGCCCTGCACGACCTCGCCGCTGTTGGCCTGGTTGGTGATGAGCGCGCGCAGGGTGCCCTTGAGGTCGAGCGCGCCGTGCTCGTAGAAGCGGTAGTCCTCGATCGAGACGATCGCCTTCACCATGATCCGCGCGACCGAGCGCAGCGGCACGTTGACGCGGTTCTCGTCGTAGAGCGTGGCGATCACCTCGCCGTCGCGGTCGAGCACCTGGGTGCGCTGCGGCAGCGCCTCGGTCTCGAGCTCGGCCGGCAGCTCGTCCATGCTGCGCGCCACCTGCTGCGCGCCCAGGCCGAGCACGCCCACGAACGGGACGGCCAGGCCGGCCACGACGACGCCGAGGACGGCGGCGACGGCCAGCATGACGCCGAGGTGGGAGGCGATCCGGCCGGCGGGCAGCGGCGACGGGCCGCGGTCCGGGGAGGGGGTCGACATGCTCTCCACTGTACGAGGCGGCGGCGCGGAGTAGTCATTTGTGACTACGTCGATGCGTCCGACAAGCCGTGCCAGCAGGGGTGGCGCCGTCACTACCGTCGTCCGCAGGGGTCACCCGGGACCGGCGACATGGGGTCGCACGAGTCCCACCGGATGGATGTGGGGACATCATGTGGGTCGAGGATTGGGCCAGTGCGGCCGCGTGCCGTGAGCAGTCGCCGGACCAGCTGTTCGTGCGCGGAGCCGAGCAGAACAAGGCCAAGACGGTCTGCGCGGGCTGCCCCGTGCGCACCGAGTGCCTCGCCGAGGCGCTCGACAACCAGATCGAGTGGGGCGTCTGGGGCGGCATGACCGAGCGCGAGCGCCGGGCCCTGCTGCGTCGTCACCCCGACCGCTCGTGGCGCCGGGTCCTCGAGACCGCCCGCGAGCAGCACGCCGAGCTCAGCGTCTCCTGACGCCGACCTGAGGCGGGCGCCCTCAGGTGCCGGCGAGCAGGTCGCCGACGCGGCGCAGCCCGTCGAGGTCGTGCACGTCGCTCGCCAGCGCCGGCACGACCGCCGTCGGCACCGTCGGGTGCGCGGCGGCGAAGCGCTCGCAGAGCCGGCGCTCCCGCTCCACCGTGCGGGTGGCGTCGGCGTGCAGCCGCAGCAGCGCGGCCGCGACCGACCCCGGGTCGTCGCGCCGCAGCCGCGACGCAGCGGCGGTCGCCTCGTCGGCCGGCAGCGCGACCGCCGGTGCCGGCGTCGCCCGGTTGACCACCATGCCGGCGAGCGGCATCGCGTCGTCGTCGAGGCGCTCCACGAAGTACGCCGCCTCCCGCAGCGCGTCGGGCTCCGGCGCCGCCACCACCACGAAGGCCGTGCCGTCGGCCTGCAGCAGCTCGTAGGTCGACTGCGCGCGGGCCCGGAAGCCGCCGAAGAGGGTGTCGAAGGCGGCCACGAAGGTCTGCAGGTCGCGCAGCACCTGCGCGCCGACGATCTTGGTCAGCGCGTTGGTCACGAGCCCGAGCCCGGCGCTCACCACCCGCGCCGGCCCGCGGGCGGGGGCGAGCAGCAGCTTCAGGAAGCGGCCGTCGAGGAAGCTCGACAGCCGCTCGGGGGCGTCGAGGAAGTCCAGCGCCGAGCGCGAGGGCGGGGTGTCGACCACGATCAGGTCGTAGGTGCCGGCCACGCGCGCGTCGCGGTGCACCTGCCCCAGCTTCTCCATCGCCATGTACTCCTGCGTGCCCGCGAACGAGCTCGACAGCGCGACGTAGAACGGGTTCTGCAGGATCTGCTGCGCCTTCTCGGGGCTGGCCTGGCTCTCGACCACCTCGTCGAAGGTGCGCTTCATGTCGAGCATCATCGCGGCCAGCGAGCCGCCGGCGGCCGGGTCGACCCCGGCGACGGGACGCGGGGTGTTGTCGAGCTGCTCGATGCCCATCGACTGCGCCAGCCGGCGCGCCGGGTCGATGGTGAGCACGACGACCTTGCGCCCCCGCTCCGCGGCGCGCAGGGCGAGCGCGGCGGACGTGGTGGTCTTGCCGACGCCGCCCGAGCCGCAGCACACCACGATGCCGGTCGCGGGGTCGTCGAGCAGGGCGTCGACGTCGAGCACCGGCGCGGTGCCGGTGCCGGCGCCCGTGCCGCTGCGCACGTGCGCGCGCCGCGGCGTACGCACGCCGTCGCCGCTGCCGGAGCCCCTCGCGCGCTGCCTCACGCCATCCCCTGCTCCCGCAGCGCGGCCGCGAGCTCGTAGAGCCCGCCGAGGTCCACGCCGCCGACGAGGCGGGGCAGCTCGTACGACGGCACCCCGAGGTCGGCGACCAGCCGGCGCTGGGCGTCCTCGAGCGCCCGACGCTCCGCGTGGTCGCGGGCCGCGGACACGAGGTCGTCGACGAGGAGGTCGGGGCCACCGTCGGGCGCGAGACCGGCGCTGCGCAGCTCGGCGCCGAGGGCGTCGCGGTCGAGCGTGCCGGCGCGCGCGGCCGCCAGGGCGGACCCGGCGAGGTCGCCGGGGCGCACCAGGTTGACCACCACGCCGCCGACCGGCAGGCCCGCGACGCGCAGCTCGGCGATGCCGTCGCCGGTCTCCTGCACGGGCATCTCCTCGAGGACGGTCACGAGGTGCACCACCGTACGGCCGCCGCGGAAGAGCGCCATGACGTTGTCGGCCTGGCCCTTGATGGGGCCGACCCGCGCGAGGCCGGCGAGCTCGCCGTTGACGCCGAGGAACTGCGTGATCCGGCCGGTGGGCGGCGCGTCGAGCACGACGGCGTCGTAGTGCTGCGCGCCCTTGTTGCGCGCGTTGCGCTGGGCGGCCTCGTAGACCTTGCCGGTGAGCAGCACGTCGCGGACGCCGGGCGCGATGGTGGTGGCGAACTCGACCACGCCGAAGCGGTCCAGCGCACGGCCGGCACGACCCAGCTTGTAGTACATCGCGAGGTACTCGAGCAGCGCCGACTCCGCGTCGACGTGCAGCGCGTGCACCGTGCCCGCGCGGCCCTCGGGCCCCGGCAGGCCGGTCGCCAGGCGCCGCTCCTCGTAGGGCAGCGGGTCGACGTCGAACATCCGGGCGATGCCTTGGCGCCCCTCGACCTCGCACAGCAGCACGTGGCGGCCGTGGCGGGCGAGCGCGAGCGCCAGCGCGGCGGCCACCGTCGACTTGCCGGTGCCGCCCTTGCCGGTGACCACGTGCACCTGCGCCTTCGGCCAGTCGCTCACGGTCGCGAGACTAGCGAGCCGGTGCGCGGTCGGGTTGACCGCGGCTCGCGCGCTGGCTTGGATCGGGGGGCCCCGGCGCCGGCCGCGGGAGGGACGAGGAGGGCTCGTGGACAAGGTGGTGGCCAGCGCCGCCGAGGCGGTCGCGGACGTGCCGGACGGCGCGACGCTCGCGGTCGGCGGCTTCGGGCTGTGCGGCATCCCGTCGGTGCTGATCGAGGCGCTGCTCGCGCAGGGCGCGCGCGACCTCGAGGCGGTCTCCAACAACTGCGGTGTGGACGACTGGGGTCTCGGGCGGCTGCTGGCGGCGAAGCGGATCCGCCGGATGGTGTCGTCCTACGTCGGGGAGAACAAGGAGTTCGCCCGGCAGTACCTCGCCGGCGAGCTCGAGGTCGAGCTGACCCCCCAGGGCACCCTGGCCGAGCGGATGCGGGCCGGCGGGTCGGGGATCGCCGCCTTCTTCACCCGCACCGGCGTCGGCACGCAGGTCGCCGAGGGGGGCCTGCCGTGGCGCTACGACGACGCCGGCGGGGTCGTGGTGGCCTCGCCGCCGAAGGAGGTGCGGACCTTCCAGACGGCCGACGGGCCGCAGGAGTTCGTGATGGAGGAGGCGATCACCGCCGACGTCGCGCTCGTGCGGGCCTGGCGCGGCGACCGGCACGGCAACCTCGTCTACCGCGACTCGGCGCGCAACTTCAACCCGCTCGCCGCGATGTGCGGGCGGGTCACGGTCGCGGAGGTCGAGGAGCTCGTCGAGCCCGGTGAGCTCGACCCCAACCTCGTGCACACCCCCGGCGTCTTCGTGCAGCGGGTGGTCGCGCTCACCCCCGAGCAGGCGGCCGACAAGAGGATCGAGAAGCGCACCGTGCGCCCGCGTCCCGACACGGCCGGCGCTGCCGCGGCCGGGGCCGGCACGAGCGGGCAGGAGGCCTGAGATGGCGTGGACGCGTGAGCAGATGGCGGCCCGGGCCGCCCAGGAGCTGACCGACGGCTCCTACGTCAACCTCGGCATCGGCTTGCCGACGCTGGTGCCCAACTACGTCGCCGACGACGTCGAGCTGGTGCTGCAGAGCGAGAACGGCATCCTCGGCGTCGGCGCCTACCCGGTGGAGGGGGAGGAGGACCCCGACCTCATCAACGCCGGCAAGGAGACCGTCACGCTGCGGCGCGGGGCGTCGTTCTTCGACTCGGCCACGAGCTTCGGGATGATCCGCGGCGGCAAGGTCGACGCCGCGATCCTCGGCGCGATGCAGGTGAGCCGGGCCGGCGACATCGCCAACTGGATGATCCCCGGCAAGATGGTCAAGGGCATGGGCGGCGCGATGGACCTCGTCCACGGCGCCAAGAAGGTCGTCGTGCTGATGGAGCACGTGGCGCGCGACGGGTCGTACAAGATCGTCGAGGAGTGCTCGCTGCCCTACACCGGCAAGCGGGTGGTGCAGCGCATCATCACCGACCTGGCGGTCGTCGACGTGCTGCCCGACGACGGGGGCCTGCGCCTCGTCGAGCTCGCGCCCGACGTCACCGAGGACGAGGTGCGAGCGAAGACGGAGCCCGAGCTGGCCTGAGCCGCTGCTTGCGGGCGGCGCGCCCCCTCTGGTGGGGTGGGCGGATGGCCGACCTCGGGACCGACAGCACCAGCGACCCCGTCCGCCCCGGCGGGCCGGCCGAGGGGCCGCCGCCGCGGTGGAAGGTGGTGGGGCCCGGCCTGGTGGTCGCCGCGACCGGCGTCGGCGCCGCCGACCTGGTCTCGACGCTGGTGGCGGGCTCGCAGTACGGCTACACCCTGCTGTGGGTGGCCGTCCTCGGCACGCTGCTGAAGGTGGTGCTCGTCGAGGGCGCCGGGCGCTACTCCCTCGCCACCGGCCGCACCGTCTTCGAGGGCTGGCGCAGCCTGGGGCGGTGGACGGCGTTCTACTTCGCGCCCTACATCGTCGTCTGGGGGCTGGTGTACGGCGCGACCGCGATGTCGTCGACCGCGCTGCCGCTGGTGGCGCTCTTCCCGGACCTGTCGCTGCGCTGGACCGCGGTCGTCGCCGGGCTCGTGGGCCTGGCCCTGGTGTGGTTCGGCAGCTACCGCGCGGTCGAGGTGCTCATGGCCGTGCTGGTCGGCACGATGTTCGTCGCCGTCGTCGGCGCGGCGCTGGTGACGACGCCGAACCTCGGCGAGGTCCTCGCCGGCTTGCGTCCGGTCGTGCCCGACGGCGGGCTGGTCTACGTGCTCGGCATCGCCGGCGGCGTCGGCGGCACGATCACGCTGGCGGCCTACGGCTACTGGCTGCGCGAGCGCGGCTGGGACACCCCGCGCTTCATGCGGGTGATGCGCATCGACAACGGCGTGTGGCCTACGCCCTCACCGGCCTCTTCGTGGTCGCCATGCTCGTCGTCGGCGCGGAGCTGCTCTACTCCGCCGGCATCGCGATCGACTCCGGCGACCAGGGCCTGGTGCAGCTGAGCGACGTGCTGGACGAGCGTTACGGCCAGGTCTTCGGCACGGTCTTCCTCGTCGGCTTCTTCGCCGCGTCGCTGTCGTCGCTCATCGGCGTGTGGAGCGGGGTGAGCCTGATGTTCGCCGACTTCGTCGGCAACCTGCGGGGCCTGCCGTCGGGCCACCCCGACACCCGCACCGGCGGCCGGTGGTTCCGGGCCTACCTGCTGTGGCTCACCTTCCCGCCCATGCTGCTGCTCCTGCTCGACCGGCCCGTCGGGCTGATCCTCGCCTACGGCGCGCTCGGCGCGATCTTCATGCCGTTCCTCGCCGTCACGCTGCTGATCCTGCTCAACCGCAGCGGCGGCGGGGCGACGGCGGCCACGGAGACCTCGGTCGTGCCGCCGCAGTGGCGCAACGGCTGGGTCTCCAACGCTGGTCTGGCGCTGTGCGCCGTGCTCTTCGTCGCGCTCGCCGTCAACGAGCTGCGCGAGCTGCTGACGCCCTACGTCTGAGGCCCGCGCACGGGGTCGGGGTCGGGGTCGGGGAGGTTGCCGGAGAAGCGCTCGACGGCAACCCGGACGGCGACGCGGTCGGGGTTGGGGCGCGGCTGGCGGTAGCGGGCGGCGTAGCGCTGCTCGGCCTCGGCCACGACGGCGGGGTCGTCGCTCACCGTGCCGAGACCCTCGAGCGACGACCACCACCGGCCGTCGACCTGGCAGACCGCGACCCGGTGCTCGCCGGGGGAGGCGAGCACGCGTGCCTTCACCGAGGTGCGCGAGGTGACGCCCCACGCGAGGCCGCCCTCGGGGTCGAGCACGATGCCCATCGGCGTCACGTGCAGCGAGCCGTCGCGGCGCACCACGGTGACGGTGCACAGGTGGCGCGCGCGCCAGAAGGCGAGGTGGGCGGGGTCGTCGAGCGCGGTCGGTCGGCGGGGCACGCCCTCCAGTCTGGCGTGTGGCCTGGCACACCACCCCGCTGGTGCGGTTTCGCGACCGGGGCGCGTCCCGTTAACGTCGAAGGTCGGTCGCCGCCCCCGTCCCCTGGTGGGGTGCGCGGCCCGGCGCGCCGCCTCGACGCGACGACCTCGCCGTCCCGCCGGTGCGCCACCTCCCCTGCGACCGCACGACGGAAAGGGACACCGTGACGACCAGTCCGCCGACCAGCCCGCCCACGCCGCCCGCGCCGGGCGACCCCGGCCGCCGCCCCGCCGAGGGCGGCTCGCCCGCCGACCGCCCCTCCCGCCGTACGCCGGGGGGTGCCGGGCTGATCCGGGCACCGCGCGTCTTCGTCCCCGCCGCCGTGCTGCTGGTGGCCTTCGTGGCGGTCGCCCTCGCCATGCCGGGCCGGCTCGGCGAGGCGTTGACCGCGGCCAACACCACGGTCGTCACCGACCTCGGGTGGTACTACGTCCTGCTGGTCACGGGGTTCGTCGCCTTCGCGGCCTACGTCGCGCTCTCGCCGCTCGGCAACGTGACGCTGGGCAAGGACGACGAGGAGCCGGAGTTCGGGCTGAAGTCGTGGTTCGCGATGCTCTTCGCGGCCGGCATGGGCATCGGCCTGGTCTTCTGGGGCGTCGCCGAGCCGCTCAACCACTTCACCTCCCCGCCCCCGGGCACGCCCGCCGGCGAGCCGGCGGCCGCGCGCGCCGCGATGGACGTGACCTTCCTGCACTGGGGCCTGCACGCCTGGGCCATCTACGTCGTCGTCGGCCTCGCGATCGCCTACGCCGTGCACCGCAAGGGCCGGCCGGTGTCGATCCGGTGGGCGCTCGAGCCGCTGCTCGGCAAGCGCGTCGACGGCTTCTGGGGCGACGCGATCGACGTCGTCGCGATCGTCGGCACGCTCTTCGGCGTCGCCACCTCGCTCGGCTTCGGCGTCACCCAGGTCGCCGCCGGCCTCGGCTACCTCGACGTCGTCGACGAGCCCACCGACACGCTGCTCGTCGGCTTGGTCATCGCGATCACGGCGATCGCGATGGTCTCGGTGCTCAGCGGCGTCGACCGCGGCATCAAGTGGCTCTCGAACCTCAACATGGGCCTCGCCGCGCTGCTGGTCGGCGCCGTGCTGCTGCTCGGCCCGACGGTCTTCCTGCTCAGCGACTTCGTGCAGCAGATCGGCTCCTACCTGCAGGGCTTCCTGCGGCTGTCGTTCAACACCTACTCGTTCCAGGGCCAGGCGGGCGAGGACTTCCTCGCCGGCTGGACGACCTACTACTGGGGCTGGTGGATGAGCTGGGCGCCCTTCGTCGGCGTCTTCATCGCGCGCATCTCGCGCGGTCGCACCGTGCGGCAGTTCGTCGCCGGCGTGATGCTCGTGCCGACGCTGGTGACGATGCTGTGGTTCGCCGTCATGGGCGGCACGGCCCTGCACCGCGAGATCTTCGGCGGCGGCGGCCTCGTGGGCGAGGAGGGGGTCGACACGAACCTCGCTCTCTTCCAGATGCTCGACGGACTCCCGCTCGGCACGCTGCTGAGCGTGGTCGCGATCTTCCTGGTGGTCGTCTTCTTCGTCACCAGCTCCGACTCGGGCTCGTTCGTGGTCGACATGATCGCCTCCGGCGGCGACCTCGACCCGCCGCGGTGGAGCCGCGCCTTCTGGGCCTCGCTGCAGGGCGTCATCGCCATCGCGCTGCTGCTCGCCGGAGGGCTGTCGGCGCTGCAGACGATGGCGATCCTCGTCGCGCTGCCCTTCAGCGTCGTGATGGTGCTGATGGTGGTCTCGACGACCAAGGCGCTCAACGCCGAGCACCGGGCGGTCAAGCGCCTGGTGCGCCGTCAGCTGGTGGCCGACGTGGCCGACCGGGTCGCGGAGGAGGGCGCCGCCGACGCCGCCGCGAAGGGTGCGGCGCGCACCGGCACCCGTGCGGGCTTCCGGGCGGGCTCGGGCGGCACCGGCCCGCGCTGAGGGCCACCCGGGTCGGGCGGCGCCGCCGCGACGTGCGTCGGCGTCGCCCGGCCCGAGCAGGTCGCCCGGCCCGAGTAGGGTGCCGGGCATGCAGAAGTGGGAATACCTGACCGCCCCGATCCTCACGCACGCCGCGAAGCAGATCCTGGACAACTTCGGCTCCGACGGGTGGGAGCTGGTGCAGATCGCGCCCGGCATGAACCCCGAGAACCTCGTCGGCTACTTCAAGCGCCCGGTGGCGTGAGGCAGCCGTGAGCACCCACCCCGGCACCCACCCCGGCACCCACCCCGGCACCCACCCCGAGGAGCGGCTCGCCGCTCTCGGGCTCGCCGTGCCCGAGGTCGCCGCCCCTGTCGCCGCCTACGTCCCCGCCGTCCGCAGCGGCGACCACGTCTTCACCTCGGGCCAACTGCCCGTGCGCGAGGGCGAGCTGCTGCTGACGGGCAAGGTCGGCGGCGAGGTCAGCGAGGAGGAGGCGGTGGCCTGCGCGCGCCAGTGCGCCCTCAACGCCCTGGCCGCGGTCAAGTCGCAGCTCGGTGACCTCGCCCGCGTGCGCCGGGTGGTCAAGGTCGTCGTCTTCGTCGCCTCCACCCCCGACTTCACGGGCCAGCCGCGGGTCGCCAACGGCGTCTCCGAGCTGCTCGGCGAGGTCTTCGGCGAGGCCGGCGTGCACGCCCGCTCGGCGGTCGGTGTGCCGGTGCTCCCGCTGGACGCGCCCGTCGAGGTCGAGCTGCTGGTCGAGGTCGACCCGGCCCCGGCCGGCTGAGCCACGTGCAGATCCCGCTGCCGCCGGTGCCGCTGCCCGAGGAGGTCGCCCTCCTCGCCCAGGAGTACGCCGCGGGGCGGCGCGAGCCGGTCGAGCCCCGCGACGCCGCGACGGTGGTGCTGCTGCGCCCCGGCCGCCCGGGCGCCGCGACGCCCGGCCCCGAGGTCTACCTGCTGCGCCGCCAGCGCTCGATGGCCTTCGCCGGGGGCATGTGCGTCTTCCCCGGCGGCGGTGTCGACCGCCGCGACTTCGACCGCACGGTCGCCTGGGCCGGGCCCGGTCCCGCAGAGTGGGCCGGCGCGCTCGGCACCGACGAGGAGACCGCCCGGGCGCTGGTGTGCGCCGCGGTCCGGGAGACCTTCGAGGAGTCCGGCGTGCTGCTGGCTGGCGCCTCGCCCGACGAGGTCGTCGCCGACACCACCGGCGACGACTGGGAGGCCGACCGGGTCGCGCTCGAGTCGAGGGAGCTGGCGATGACCGACTTCCTCACCCGCCGCGGGCTGGTGCTGCGCACCGACCTGCTCGGGGTGTGGAGCGGGTGGCTGACGCCCGTCTTCGAGCCCCGGCGCTACCGCACCTGGTTCTTCATCGCGCGCCTGCCCGAGGGCCAGCGCACCCGCGACGTGTCGAGCGAGTCCTCCGAGGTGCTGTGGCTGCCGGCCCGGGAGGCCGCCGACCGCGCCGACGCCGGCGAGCTCGCCATGCTGCCCCCGACCTACCTCACCTGCCTCGAGGTCGGCCAGGCCGCCGGCGTCGACGAGGCGCTGGCGCTCGCCCACGGCCGGGCGGTCGAGATGTTCACGCCGACGGCGGAGCCGGTCGAGGGAGGCTGGACCCTCACCGTGCCCCCCGACCTGCAGGCGCTGGTCGCCGCACGGCGGGCCTGACCCGGTGGCCGGCGAGGTCGCGGCTCCGGGCGCGTGGCACGGCGGTGCCTTCGGCGAGCGCGGCCGGTGCGTGCTGGCCCCCAACGCCGACGTGATGACGCTCGACGGCACCAACACCTGGGTGCTGCGCGAGCCCGGCGCCCGCCGCTCGGTCGTCGTCGACCCCGGCCCGCGCATCCTCGCCCACCTCGACGCGGTGGCCGAGGAGGCCGGCGACGTCGCGGCCGTGCTGCTGACGCACCACCACGCCGACCACGCCGAGGCGGCGCGGGAGTTCGCCGAGCGGGTCGGCTGCGGCGTGCGCGCGCTGGACCCGGCGTACCGCCTGGGCGACGAGGGCCTCGGCGACGGCGACGTCGTCGAGGTCGACGGCCTCGAGGTGCACGTCGTGGCGACCCCGGGCCACACGGCCGACTCGCTGTCGTTCCTGCTGCCGGCCGAGGGGGCGCTGCTGACCGGCGACACCGTGCTCGGGCGCGGCACCACCGTCGTCGCGCACCCCGACGGGCAGCTGGGTGCCTACCTCGACTCCCTCGAGCGGCTGCACGCGCTGGCCGAGGCCCGGGAGGCCCGGTGGGTGTGGCCCGGGCACGGGCCGGTGCTGCCCGACGCGCTCGGGGTGCTCGAGCTCTACCGCGCCCACCGCCGCGACCGGCTCGCCCAGGTCGAGGCCGCGCTCGGCGCGCTGCAGGACGCCGCCGGCGGTGTCGAGGCGCTCGACGAGGAGACGCTGCCGCGGCGCGTCGTCGAGGTCGTCTACGCCGACGTCGACCCGGTGCTGTGGGGGGCGGCCGAGCTGTCCGTGCGGGCCCAGCTCGCCTACCTGCGCGGGCGCTGACGCGGGGCTCGACCGCCGCGGATAGCGTGCGGCCCATGTGGAACGCCACCCCGCCGCCGCCCCAGCCCAGCCTGCCGAGCGAGACCGGCTTCCTGCTGCGCGGCGCCCGGCTCGTGCCGGTCGGTGCGGGCGACGTCGTGCCCGACGCGCCGGTCGACGTGCGGGTGGTCGGTGGTGTCGTCGAGGAGGTCGGCCCGGAGCTGGAGCGGCGCCCCGGCCTGCCCGAGCTGCACGCCGAGGGCCGCTGGCTGGTGCCGGGGTTGTGGGACCAGCACGTGCACTTCGGGCAGTGGACGCTCGCCTCGCAGCGCCTCGACCTCGCCGGCGTCCGGTCGCCGGAGGAGGCCGTCGCGCTCGTCGCCGCGCGGATCGCGGAGCAGCCGGACGCACCCGTCGTCGGCTGGGGCCACCGGGCCGGCGGCTGGGAGCGCGACATGACCGTCAGCGAGCTCGACGCCGTCTCCGGCGAGGTGCCGGTCGTGCTGATCAGCGGCGACGGGCACCACGGCTGGCTCAACACCACCGCGCTCATGCACCTGGCGCTGCCGGTGCGCGACTCGGTGGTGCGCGAGACCGAGTGGTTCGCGGCCTACCCGCGCCTGGCGAGCATCGTCGGCGGCGACGGCACCTCGCCCGAGGCCTACCGTCGCGCGCTCGACGCGGCAGCCGCGCTGGGGGTCGTCGGCATCACCGACTTCGAGTTCGGCGCCGGGTGGCAGGAGTGGACCGGTCGCTGGCACGACGGCTGCGACCGGCTGCGGGTGCGCGTCGCGGAGTACGCCGCCGGCCTCGACGCCGTGCTCGACGCCGGCCTGCGCACCGGCGACGTGCTGCCCGGCGGCGACGAGCGCCTCACCATGGGGCCGCTCAAGATCATCAGCGACGGCTCCCTCAACACCCGCACCGCCTGGTGCTGCGAGCCCTACGCCGACGCCCACCGCCTCGAGCACCCGCGCGGCCTGCCCAACCTCAGCGGCGGCGAGCTGCGCGACCTGCTCGCCCGCGCGCACGCCCACGGGCTCGCGGTGGCGACCCACGCCATCGGCGACGCGGCCACCCGCGAGGCGCTGGCGGCGTACGCCGAGACGGGCGCCCGCGGCTCCGTCGAGCACGCGCAGATGGTCGGCCGCGACGACGTGCGGCGGATGGCCGAGCTCGGCATCACCGCCAGCGTGCAGCCCGCCCACCTGCTCGACGACCGCGACCTGACCGACAAGATCTGGGGCGAGCGCTCGGAGCGGTGCTTCGCCTTCCGGTGGATGCTCGACGACGGCGTGCGCCTCGCCCTCGGCTCCGACGCCCCCGTCTCGCCGCTCGACCCGTGGCTCGCGATGGCCGCCGCGGTCCACCGCAGCGCCGACGAGCGCGAGGCCTGGCACCCCGAGCAGGCGCTCACCCCGGCGGAAGCGCTGCGGGCGTCGGTCGACGGCCAGCCGACCGTGCAGGCCGGCTCGCGCGGCGACCTCGCGCTGCTCGACCGCGACCCGCTCGCGCCCGCCGACTCGGCGGCGGACGCCGCCGCGCACCTGCGCGGGACCCGCGTCGCCGCCACCTGGGTCGCGGGGCGGCTCGTGCACGAGGCGTTCTAGGGGGCCTCGCCCCGGGTCGCCGTCGCTGCGTCATGCGGAGGTGACGCGGTCGCGGGCGGACCGCATGACGCTGCATCGGGGAGGCGTGGGGGCACCGGCGTGAGCGTCATGCGGAAGCGACGTGATGGCGTGCGGAGCGCATGACGCAGGCGAGGGCGACCACCGGCGTACGGCGGCTTGCAGGTGGTGCCCGGCGCCGCGGTGGCGCTGGGGCACCGGCGTGAGCGTCATGCGGAGGCGACGCAGTGGCGTGGGAGGCGCATGACGCTGCATCGGGGAGGCGCGGGAGCACCGGCGTGAGCGTCATGCGGAAGCGACGTGATGGCGTGCGGAGCGCATGACGCAGGCGAGGGCGACCACCGGCGTACGGCGGGCCCTCAGGCGGTGGCGCCTTCGCCCTCGAGGCGGGTGAGGGTCTCGAGCACCAGCTCCGCGACGGCCCGCTGGCCCTCGGCGGTCGGGTGGTAGGCGAGCGCACGCTCCTGGTCGGTGTCGTCGCCGTTGACCCAGGGGTCCTCGGCGCAGACGTCGTGGCCCTCGCTGGCCGTGCCGACGTCGACGAAGGGGGTGTCGGTGGCGCGCGCGGCGCGGCGCAGCGCGTCGTTCAGGGCGAGGTTGACCTCGCGCACGTAGTCGTAGTCGTCCTCGGCCAGGGGCAGCCGGTCGGGGCAGGTGCCGTCCTCGGGCACGAGGACGGGGTAGCCGACGAGCAGCACGGTGGCCTCGGGGAGCCGGTCCTCGATGCCGCGCAGCACGGAGGCGACCCGGTCGCTCGTGCGGCGCAGGTCGGCGAGGAGGGCGTCACCCCCGCCGCGCTGCTGCGCGTCACGGCACGGCGACCCCTCGGGGTCGGCGTCGGCGCGGCGCACGCAGCCGGCCAGGAGGCGCGAGAACACGTCGAAGTCGTTGCCGCCGATGCCCACCGTCACCAGGTCGGTGCCGGGGGTGAGCGCGTCGAACTGCGGCAGGTTGAAGCTGCCGTTGACCGTCGGCTGCGCCCCGATCATCGAGGTGACGTCGGCGCCGGTGCAGCTGACGTCCTGCAGCTCCGCAGCGTCCACCGCCTCCGCCACGAGGCTGGGGTAGTTGCCGCTCGAGCGCAGGCACCCGCTCTGCGTCTCGGTCTCGGGCACCAGGGGTGCGGCGGTGAAGGAGTCGCCGAGCGAGACGTAGCGCTCGACGTCGAGGCCCGGCACCTCCGGGAGCGCGCCGGCGCCCTCTCCGCTGTCCCCGCCGTCCTCGCCCTCCCCGTCGCCGGGGGCGGACGGGTCCGCCGAAGGCGTGCTCGTCGTGGGCGTGGGGGAGGCGGCGGGCTCGTCGGCGCCGCCGCCGCATGCCGAGGCGAGCAGGCCGAGGGCGAGGAGGGGGGCGAGCAGAGCGAGGCGTCGCGGCGACGTCGTGGCAGGGGCGGTCACCCCGTCGAGGCTACGGCGCGGCGGGTGACGCCGCCCGCCCCGCCGCAGCCCGCCCCGCGGCCCCCGCCGTCGCGGACCCCGCCGCCGCGGCCCCGCCGCCGCGGCCGCCGCACTGCTCAGCGCGGCAGCGCGAGCGCGACGGTCAGCTCCAGCACGGTGCGCGGGTCCTCGAGCCGGTCGCCGTACACCTCGCGCAGCTGCCCCATCCGGTAGCGCACCGTCTGCGGGTGCACGAAGAGGTCGGCCGCGACCTCCTCGCGCCGGCCGTGGTGCAGCACCCAGCTGCGCAGGGTGGCCTCGAGCTTCTCCGCGGTGCTCGGGCGCAGGTCGGCGAGCGGCGCCAGGACCCGGGCGCGCAGGTCGGCGAGCGCCTCCGGGTCGGCACCGAGCACGAGCTCGACGAGGTGGTCCTCGGTGTCGACCGGCTCGCCAGGGGCGTCCTCGTGCAGGCCGGCCGCGCGCGCCTGCACGGCACGTGCGCAGGACGTGCGCGCCTCGCGCCACGGCCGCGACGGGCCGACGACGGCGTCGCGCCCGCGCAGCGCGCGTCGCAGCGCGACCCGGCCCGGGCCGTCGGCGTCGGGCACGAGCAGCACCGTCGCCTCCGCGGCGTCCGACCCGAGCGCGGCCCGCACGGCGTCGTCCTGCGTGGCGAGCGTGCGCTGGTCGACGACGCCGAGCACGCCGCCGGCCTGCGCGCGCGGCAGCACCACCGCGGTCAGCGTCCGCGGCGGCGCCCAGTCGGCCTCCTCCGCCTGCCGGTCGAGCACGACCGGGTCGGGGTCGGTCAGGAGCGTGACCGCGAGCCGGTCGAGGCGGCGCTGCCGCGCGCGACCGGTGGTGGCGAGCTCGTCGGCGTGCCCGGAGACGCTCACGGCCGAGAGCTGGTCGATGTAGTCGAAGACCAGCTCGGCGAAGCGGGCGAGGTCGGCCGCCGGCAGGCCGCCGGCCACCGCGAGGGCGGCGAGGTCGCGCCACGCCGTGCGGGCGCCGACGCGGTAGGCCGAGGCGAGCGCGTCCATCGACCGCCCGCTGCGCGCCTCGCCCTGCCCGAGGGCGTACGCCGCCTCGAAGACCGACTCGACGCGGGTGCCGGGGTCGAAGCCCCGGCGGCTCGAGGCGAGGTCGAGGAAGCCGCCCAGCGCGATGCGCACCGCGCTCTCGATCGTGCGGCCCATGCGGCCACGGAAAGGCTCGGAGTAGCTCGGGACCTCGGCGATGATGGTCTCCACGACCCGCTCGGCCACCGCCGGCAGCTGCTCCTGCAGCGTGGAGGTGACGTCGCGGGGGAGCCGGAGCCCGTCGGGTGCGGTGGGGCGTGCGCGGGCCACCTGTGCCTCCTCTTGTGCGCTGAGGACAAGAACGTAGCGCAGGTTCACGCTTGCGGGTCAGGTTGTTGCGCCTCAGGTCGGGGAACCTGGAGTCATGACCACCACCGCCGACCGACCCGCCGCGGTCGCCCCCCGGGTCGGCGCACCGGACCCCTCGCGCCGGCCGCTGGCCCGGCGCCTGGCCGAGCGCGTGCCGCCGACCGTGTCGCGCCGCGCCTGGCGGCTCGCCGAGCTGGCCGTGACGCCGCTCGTGCCCGCCGACTACCTCGACCTCGTCTCGCCGCTGCGCGCCGGCGCCGACCTGCGCGGCCGCATCGAGGAGATCACCCACGAGACCGCCGACGCGGCCACCGTCGTCATCCGCCCCGGCGCCGACTGGCAGGGCCACGTGCCCGGGCAGTACCTCCGCCTCGGCATCGACGTCGACGGCGTGCGCCACTGGCGCGCCTACTCGCTCACCCACGGTCCGCGCGCCGACGGTCGCATCTCGATCACGGTCAAGGCCGTGCCCGACGGCGTCGTCAGCACCCACCTCGTGCGCGAGGCGCGACCCGGCACGCTCGTGCACCTCGAGCAGGCCGCCGGCGAGTTCGTGCTGCCGGTCGAGGGCGGCCGCTTCCTCTTCGTCACCGCCGGCTCCGGCATCACCCCGGTGATCGGCATGCTGCGCAACCTCTTCCCGAGCACCGACGAGGGCGTCCTGCGCCCCGAGCGCAGCGCGGTGCACGACGTCGTCGTCGTCCACGTCGCGCCGACCCGGCCCGACTCGATCTTCATCCGCGACCTCGAGGCGCTCGACGCCGCTGGCGCGATCCGCCTCGTCGCGAGGTACGACGACCAGCACGGCCTGCTCGACGTCGACCGCCTCGACGAGCTGGTGCCCGACCTGGCGGAGCGCCGCACCCTGGCGTGCGGCCCGGCCGGGCTGCTGGACGCCCTCGCGGCCCACCACGAGGCCCGCGGCCTGGAGCTCGTCACCGAGCAGTTCCGCACCGCGCGCGTCGAGGCCGGCGAGGGCGGCACCGTCACCTTCGCCGACGGCACCGTCGTCGAGGCCGACGGCGCCACGCCGATCCTCGACGCCGCCGAGGCCGAGGGCGTGCTCATGCCGTCGGGGTGCCGCATGGGCATCTGCTTCGGCTGCGTCCTGCCGATGACCTCCGGCGCCGTGCGCGACCTGCGCAACGGCGCCGTCACCACCGCCGTGCCGGGGGAGACGAATCCCGACGGCGTGCCCGTCCAGACCTGCGTCAGCGCGCCCGCCGGCGCCTGCGAGATCGCGCACTAGGTCTCGACACGGGCCTGGCGGCCCTGCTCGACCACCGAACCTCTCGACCCCCGCCGCACCGCGACGAACGGAGACACCGATGACCGTCATCACGAAGAAGCCCGAGAACCCGATCGCCCACCTCACCGACGCCGACGTCGAGGCGATCGGCGCGGAGCTCGACGCGATCCGCCAGCGCGTGCTCGACTCGCGCGGCGCGTCGGACGCGGCGTACATCCGGAAGGTCGTCAAGGTGCAGCGCGGCCTCGAGCTCGGCTCGCGCGCGGTGCTGCTCGGCAGCGCCTTCCCGCCGGCGTGGGTGCTCGGCACCGTCGGCCTGAGCGTGGCGAAGATCCTCGAGAACATGGAGATCGGCCACAACGTCATGCACGGCCAGTGGGACTGGATGCGCGACCCCAAGATCCACTCCACCACGTGGGAGTGGGACAACGCCTCGACGGCGGAGGGCTGGAAGCACAGCCACAACCAGGTCCACCACACCTACACCAACATCGTCGGCAAGGACAACGACCTCGGCTACGGCATCATGCGCGTCGACGAGGACCAGCGCTGGCACCCGATGTACCTCGGCCAGCCGCTGTGGAACTTCCTCAACGCGTGCTTCTTCGAGTACGGCATCGCGGCCTACGACCTCGAGCTCGGCAAGAACCTGCGGGTGCCGAAGGAGAAGCGCTCCGAGGAGTTCCGCACCGGCGTCCGCAAGACGCTGCGGAAGATCCGCGGCCAGGCCACGAAGGACTACGTCGTGCACCCGCTGCTGTCGCTGCCGACCGGCTCCTTCCTGCCCACGCTCGCCGCGAACTTCACCGCCAACCTGGTGCGCAACGTCTGGTCGCACTCGGTGATCATGTGCGGCCACTTCCCCGAGGGCGTCGAGACCTTCGAGCGCAAGGCGATCCCGGCCGACGAGACCCGTGGGCAGTGGTACGTCCGCCAGATGCTCGGCTCGGCCAACATCTCCGGGTCGAAGGCGATGCACCTCATGACCGGCAACCTGTCGCACCAGATCGAGCACCACCTCTTCCCCGACCTGCCGAGCAACCGCTACGCCGAGGTCGCGCCGCAGGTGAAGGACCTCTTCGAGCGCTACGGCCTGCGCTACCACGAGGCGCCGCTGCCGCAGCAGGTCGCGAGCGCCTGGCACAAGGTCGTGCGCCTCTCGCTGCCGAACGGCTGGCTCGAGGAGACGACGGTCAAGAACGCGCCGCAGCAGTTGGCGAAGCTGTGGAAGATGACCACCGGCGGCCCCAAGGTCCGCCGTGCGATCGAGGCCCGCGCCCGTCAGGAGGCGCGCCGCGCCGCCCAGGCCGAGCCGGTCCGCGCCGCCTGACCCACGGCGTACGCCCGGCGCGTTGCACGGGTCCGGGCGCGCTCACCCCCCGAGGGCGGCGCTGACGAGCGCCTGGGCCTCCTGCTGCACCTCGGCGAGGTGGTCGGGGCCGCGGAAGGACTCGGCGTAGACCTTGTAGACGTCCTCGGTGCCGCTCGGGCGCGCGGCGAACCAGGCCGACGCGGTGGTCACCTTGAGACCGCCGATGGCAGCGCCGTTGCCGGGAGCCTCGGTGAGCGTCGCGGTGATCGGCTCGCCCGCGAGCTCGGTGGCAGTGACGTCGGAGGGCGACAGGGCGGCGAGGCGCGCCTTCTGCTCGCGGTCGGCGGGGGCGTCGGTGCGGGCGTACGCCGGCTCGCCGTGGCGCGCGGTCAGGTCGCGGTAGTGCTCCGAGGGCGTCCGGCCGGTGCGGCCGGTGATCTCGGCGGCGAGCAGGCACAGCAGCAGGCCGTCCTTGTCGGTGGTCCACACCGAGCCGTCGCGGCGCAGGAAGGACGCGCCGGCCGACTCCTCGCCGCCGAAGCCGAAGGAGCCGTCGAGCAGCCCGGGCACGAACCACTTGAAGCCCACCGGCACCTCCACCAGCGGCTTGCCGACGTCGGCGGCGACCCGGTCGACCATCGACGACGACACGAGCGTCTTGCCGATCGCCGCGGACCCCGGCCAGTCGGGGCGCGCCCCGCCGAAGAGGTGGCCGATCGCGACGGCGAGGTAGTGGTTGGGGTTCATCAGCCCCCCGTCGGGCGTGACGATGCCGTGGCGGTCGGCGTCGGCGTCGTTGCCGGTCGACAGGTCGTAGGCCGCCCGCTGCTCGACCAGCGAGGCCATCGCCGACGGCGAGGAGCAGTCCATCCGGATCTTGCCGTCCCAGTCGAGCGTCATGAAGCGCCACGTCGGGTCGACGAGCGGGTTGACGACGGTGAGGTCGAGCCGGTGCCGCTCGGCGACCTCGCCCCAGTAGTGCACCGCCGCGCCGCCCATCGGGTCGGCGCCGATCCGCACGCCGGCCTCGCGCACGGCGTCGAGGTCGACGACGGAGGGCAGGTCGTCGACGTAGGTGCCGAGGAAGTCGTACGCCGTCGCGGCGGCACGCGCGCGGGTGAAGGGCACGCGGCGGACCGCGCCCAGCCCGTCGCGCAGCAGCTCGTTGGCGCGTGCGGCGATCGCCGTCGTCGCGTCGGTGTCGGCGGGACCGCCGTGGGGCGGGTTGTACTTGAACCCGCCGTCGGCCGGTGGGTTGTGCGAGGGCGTGACCACGATGCCGTCGGCGAGGCCCGCGCCGGTGGTCCGGCCGCCGTTGGCGCGCAGGATCGCGTGGGAGACCGCCGGCGTCGGGGTGTAGCCGTCGCGGTCGTCGACGCGCACGTCGACCTCGTGGGCGACGAGCACCTCGAGCGCGGTGGCCCACGCCGGCTCGGAGAGCGCGTGGGTGTCGCGGCCGAGGAAGAGCGGGCCGTCGACGCCCTGCGCGCGGCGGTGCTCGCAGATCGCCTGGGTGGTGGCGGCGATGTGGGCCTCGTTGAACGACGCCTTCAGCGCGCTGCCCCGGTGGCCGCTGGTGCCGAAGGCGACCTGCTGGTCGACGTCGTCGGGGTCGGGCTGCGTCGTGAAGTAGGCCGTCACCAGGTGGGCGACGTCGACGAGGTCGTCGGGGCGGGCGGGCTGGCCGGCTCTCGGGTGCGCCATGGCGCCATGGTGCCGTCCGGACGGGTGGCGCGCACCTAACCTGTCCGGGTGCTCGCCCGCTCGCTGCCCGTCCTGCTGGGGCTCGCGGCCGTCGGGGTGCTCGTCCTGACGTGGGTAGCGGTCGGGCCGTGGGGCCTGGCCGCGCTGGTCGCCGTGGCCCTGCTGCCGCGCCTGCGCCCGGTGTGGTCGCGGCTGCGGCCGCACCGCCCGTGGCGCGCCGGCGGCCTCGGAGTCGTGGCGGCCGCGCTCGTCGCCGGCGGCCTCGCGCTGCTGCCGCACGCCTGGGTGCCCGCCGTGCCCGGGCCCGGCCTGCTGGTCACCCCGGCCTACGACGGCCGGCCGGCGCGCGAGCAGCCGCTGACCGGGCCCACCGCCGAGCCGGGTCGACCCGACCTGCCCCTCGACCGCTCCGGGCCGGTCGGTGACCTGCCGCGCACCGACGCTGCCGCGCTGGGCCGGCCCGGGCGCTCCTGCGCGCCGGTCGCGACCGACCTGCGACCGCTGGTGCTGCTGTGCGAGCCCGACGAGGAGGGTCCCGAGCTCGCGCTCCTGGACCCGGCTGCGGGACCGGGTCCCGTCGCCTGGGCCGACCTGGGGCCGCTCGTGGGCTGCGCGCCGGTGGCCGCCGCGACCTCGGCCACCACCGTCGTGGTCGTGGCGGGCACGCGGTCGCTGCCGGTGCGGGTCGAGGGGCGGCGGCTGGTCGTCGGCTCCCCCGTGCGCCTGGCGTCGGCGGTCTCTGGGGGCGACTGCGCCGTGGACGTGCAGGCCGCCGACGGTGTCGTCTGGGTGCGGACCCGCTCGGGGCGCCTGGTGCGGGTGCCGCCCGGCGCCCGGCGGGCCCGCGTCGGGCTCGACCTGCGGCCGCGGGGCGGTGACGCCGTCGGTGGGGGCCTGCTGGCGACCGGCGGCGGGGTCGGGTCCGGCCCCGGTCCCGGGTCGCTGGTGGTGGCCGCGCACGCCGGCCGGGTCACGGCCGTCGAGACGACCGGCCCGGGTGCGCCGCGCCGCCGGTGGGAGCACGACCTCGGCGGTGGGCCGGGCGGTGGGCCGGGCGCCCCGGCGCTGGTGGACGGGCGGTGGCTCGTGGTGGGGCTCGGCGACGGCCCGCGCGCGGCGGTGGTCGCCCTCGACCTGCGCACCGGCCGGGAGGTCTGCCGCGCCGCGGTCTTCGAGGACGGCGCGGGCCGGGTGTCGGGCCGCCCGGTCGCGCTCCCGGGTGCCGCGCTGCTGCGCAACGACCACCCCGACGCGGCCGACGGCGACGGGCTGGCGCTCCTGCGGCTGCCCGGCTGCGAGGTCGCGTGGACCGACGGTGCCCCGAGCGTCGCGCCCGTGACCGTGGCCGCCGCGACCGGTCTGGCCTACGTCGTGCAGCGCGCGTGGAGCCCGTGGCTCGTGCCGGTCACGCGCCTCGCCGCGCTCGACCCGTGGACCGGGCGGCAGGCCTTCGCGACCCGCGTGGCCACCGGCCTGCTGGGTGCGCCGGTCGGCGCGGGCGCGGCGCTGGGGCCGCACGCCGCGGCGTACGTCGTCGTGCGCGGTGGGCTCGTCCGCGTCGCGGACCGCGAGGCGGGCGGCCTCAGGGCCAGGTGAGCCCCACGGTGCGCTCGCTCAGCTCCCACAGGGCGCGCGCGGCCTCGGCGTCCTGGGCGAGCGCCGAGCGACCCACGAGTCGGGGTGGGCCGGCGAGCTCGCGCGGGCCCGAGGGTCCGCAGAAGCTGTCGCCGGGCAGGTCGGCCGTGGCCGCCATCAGGGTCGGCAGGGCGCCCGCGGCCGGGGACTGCGACACCGCCCCGACCGCCGCGTGGAGCACCGAGGCCCGCACGCCGTGGGTGGTGCCGTAGCGGCCGTTGGCGGCGAGGTGGGTGGCCGCGATGCCCGGGTGGGCAGCGGTGGCGGTCAGCGGCAGGCCGGCCGCGCGGGCGCGGCGCTCGAGCTCGGCGGTGAAGAGCAGGTTGGCCAGCTTGGTGCGGGCGTAGACGGGCCAGCGCTGGTAGCGCGCGCGGGCGGCGCGGGGCTCGTCGAGCGGGGCACGGCGGGCCAGGCGGTGCATGAGCGAGGAGACGGTGACGACGCGGGCACCCGTGCCGGCCACCAGGTGGGGCAGCAGCAGACCGGTCAGCAGGAACGGCCCCAGGTGGTTGGTGGCCAGCTGCAGCTCGAGCCCGTCGGCCGTGCGCCGGTGGGGCGGGGCCATCACCCCGGCGTTGTGGACGAGCAGGTCGAGCGCGCCGAGCCGGGGCACCTCCGCGGCCGCCGACCGCACGGAGGTGAGGTCGGCGAGGTCGACCACGACCTGCTCGAGGTCGGCAGCGGGCACCTCCGCCCGGATCGCCGCGCGGGCCTCCGCCAGCTTGGCGGGCGTGCGGCCGGCCAGCACGACCGTCGCGCCGCGGCGCGCCAGCTCGAGCGCGGTGTGGTGGCCGAGCCCGCCGACGCTGACCCCCGTCACCACGACGCGGCGGCCCGACTGGTCGGGCACGTCGTCGAGGGACCAGGCGGCGTCGGCGGCGTCGGCGGCGCCGGCGGGCGAGGTCACGGGGTGACCGCCAGCTCCCCGACGAGGCGGTGGGCCAGGTCGAGGTCGCCCGCGAGGCGCACGGCGCCCTCGGGCGGGATGCGACGGCCGCCGGCGAGGAGCACGAAGGACTCCCGGTCGGTCGCGACGGTCGCCGTCACGTCGCCGCCGGCGTCGGGCAGCCGCCGCCCGCGGCCCTCCGCCGTCACCTCGAAGGCCACCGGAGCGTGGCCCTCGACCTCGAGCCGCACGGTCGTGCCGGGAGCGGCGCGGACCTTCTTGGCCAGCACATAGCCCAGGCTCTCGGAGAGGTAGTCGGTCGTGTGCGCCGCGGCGGGCGAGTCGAGCCCGCCGGGCCGCCCGACCGCCCGGCGGACGTCCTGCTCGTGCATCCACACGTCGAGGGGCCGGTTGCGCAGCAGGGTGCGCCAGTCCCACGGCACGCCGCCGGGCGTGACCGGGGGGCGCGCGGTGCCGTCGGTGGGCGGGTCGGCGAGCAGCGCGGTGTGCCGGCTCGTCGCCGCGGTGCGGATCTCGGCCACGAGCTCGTCGGGGGAGCGGTCGCGGCGCGCCACGACCCCTTGCTCGCAGTAGAGCCCGAGGAGGCCGCGCACGTGCGGCGGCTCGCCGACGTCGACGGTCTCCTCCGGCCCGCCGGCGAGCACGGCCTCGAGGTGGGCGACGTGGGCGGCGACCGCGTGCACGTCCCACCCGGCCAGGTCGGTCGGCGTCGCCCAGGCCTCGACCGGCAGCTCCTCCAGCAGCGTGGTCAGGTCGTCGACCGCCTGCCACCACGTCGCCACGACGCCGGCGAGCTCGTCGCGGTCGTCGGCCCTCGGGGTCGCCTCGTCGGTCGTCATGCGCGGCAGCCTAGGGCCGAGGTGCGACCTCGTCCTGGCACACCCGCAGGGCGAGCAGGGCCACGTCGTCGCGGTGGTCGGGGTCGAGCACCTCGGCGAGCAGGGCGTCGACGAAGTCGTCCACCGGCAGCCCCGCGTGCCGCTCCGCCGCCGCGGCGAGGCGCAGCAGCCCGGCGTCGAGGTGCTCGCGGCGACGCTCCACCAACCCGTCGGTGTAGAGCAGCACGGTCGCGCCGGGACGCAGCCGCACCTGGCGGTCTCGACGCTCGCTGCGCGCCGCGATCCCGATCATCGGCTCGTGGGCGGCGTCGGCCAGCAGCGCCACCGCGCCGTCGGGCGTCACCACCACCGGCGGCGGGTGCCCCGCGTTGGCCCAGGTCAGCAGCGCGCCGTCGGGCGCCGGGTCGAGGTGGGCGAAGACCAGCGACGCCAGGCCCGGGACCTGCAGGTCGCAGGCCGCCCGGTCCAGGCGCTCGACGGTCGCGGCAGGCGCCTCGTCAGGGGTCGCCCAGGCGAGCGCGCGCAGCATGCTGCGGAGCTGCCCCATCGTCGCCGCGGCGCGCATGTCGTGGCCGGCCACGTCGCCGACGGTCAGGGCCGTGCGGCCGGCGGGCAGCGACACCGCGTCGTACCAGTCGCCGCCGACCTGCTCGACGCTCGACGCCGGCCGGTAGCGGGCTGCGAGCGCGTGCCCGGCGACCCGGGGGAGCGTGCTGGTCATCGCCGACTGCAGGGTGACGAGGGCGTCCACACGGTCGTGCACCGCGAGCGCGCGCTGCGTGGCCTGCGCGGCGTAGCTCGCGAGCGCCGCCAGCGTCACCCGGTGCTCGGCGGAGACCTCGCCGGCGTCCTCCCACACGAGCGCGAGCACGCCGACGGTCCTCCCGTGGACCGTCAGCGGGAGGAAGGCCCGGGCCTCCCCGACCTGGTCGGGGCTGGCCAGGTGGGGCCACCGCGCGTTCTGGGCGGCCCGGTCGGGCAGGAAGGACGGGAGGCCGGTGCCGAGCACCTCGCCGAGCGGGTTCGTGGCGTCGGGGCGCAGGTCGGCGTGGCGGCGGGCCTGCGCCCACGGCAGGCCGCCGGAGGCGAAGGCGGTGGAGTCGACCCACCGCAGCACCGTCGTGGTGTACGACGTCGCGCGCGGCAGGTCCGCGGCCGGCCGGTCGTCGCCGTCCCCGCACAGCCAGATCCCCGCCCGGAGGCAGCCGATCTGGTCGCGGGCGGTGCGCTCGACGGCGGCAGCGACCTGCGGCAGCGTGGCGGCCGTGGCCAGACCCTCGCTGAGGCTGAGGAGCACCCGGCTGCGGCGCTCGAGCTCGGTGGCGTCCCGCGCGCGGTCGACCGCCTCGCGGCGCAGGCCACGCTGGGCGAGCTCCGCGCTGCAGGCGGCGGCGAGGTCCTCGAGCAGCCCGACCTGGTCGTCGTCCCACGCCCGCGGCTCGTGGTCGATGGCGCACAGCGACCCCACCACCTGCCCGGTGTGGTCGGTGAGCGGCCACCCGGCGTAGGCCACGACCCCGAGGTCGGGGACGGCGAGGTTGTCGCGCAGCGAGAGGTGCTCCCGGGCGTCGCCGACCAGGAGCGGTCGACCGCCGGCCACCACGTGCTGGCAGAAGGAGTGCGTCAGGGGCGTCTCGCGACGCTCCGCGGCCAGCACCGGCGTCCCGAGCGGCAGGCCCGCCATGCCGACGAAGGACTGCCGGTGCGCCTCGACGAGCGAGACCAGGGCCACCGGCACGCCGAGGGCGCGCCGCACCAGCCGGGCGTAGCGGTCGAACGAGGTGTCGCTGCCGCCGTCGGGTGCGCCGGGGTCGTCGCCCGTCCCGTCCCCTGGTGGTGGCGCGGGCGCGTCGGTGCGGTGCGTCCCTGCGGTCGGTCGATCGTCGGCTGCGTCTGGTTGCACAGCCGGGCACGTGGCCGTCATGGCCGTCCCCTCTCGGTCCCCCACGGCGCAGCGTACGGTCGGAGCCGTGCCTGCTCGGACCCCCTCCCTTCACCTGGACCAGACCACCGACCGCCCGGCGCCGCGCGGCGGGGGCAACCGCCCCCGTGTGCGCGCCCCCGAGCTGGTGGGCCGCGGCTGGCTCGGCACGGGCGGCGAGACCCTGTCCCTCGCCGACCTGCGCGGCCGTTTCCTGCTGCTCGACTTCTGGACCTTCTGCTGCGTCAACTGCCTGCACGTCCTCGACGAGCTGCGCCCGCTCGAGGAGCGGTGGGCCGAGGAGCTCGTGGTCGTCGGGGTGCACTCGCCGAAGTTCGAGCACGAGGCCGACCCGGTGGCGCTCGCCCAGGCGGTCGAGCGCTACGGCGTGCACCACCCCGTGCTCGACGACCCCGAGCTGGTGACCTGGCAGGCCTACACCGCCCGCGCCTGGCCGACGCTGGTGCTGGTGGACCCCGAGGGCTACGTCGTCGCGCAGTACGCCGGCGAGGGCCACGCCCACGCGATCGACGCGCTGCTGCGCGAGCTGGTCGAGGAGCACCGCGCGCGCGGGACCCTGCAGCCCGCGGGCACGCCGTACGTCGCCCCCGAGGTCGAGCCGTCGGACCTGCGCTTCCCGGCGAAGGCGGTGCCGCTCCCCGGCGGGGGTGCGCTGGTCGCGGACGCCGGCCACGACGAGGTCGTCGAGCTGTCGCCGGCGGGCGAGGTCGTGCGGCGGGTCGGCGGCTTCCGCGAGCCCAACGGGCTCTGCCTGCTGCCGGGCGACGTGGCCGCCGAGGTGGGCTACGACGTGGTGGTCGCCGACACCGTCGGGCACCGGCTGGCCGGGCTCGCGCTCGCGACCGGGGAGGTGCGCACCCTCGCCGGCGACGGCGCGCAGTGGATGCAGGGCGACGGCACGGCGCGGTTGTCGAGCCCGTGGGACGTCGCATGGTGGCGCGACCGGGTGTGGGTGGCGATGGCCGGGATCCACCAGCTGTGGACCCTCGACCCGCGCAGCGGCGCCGTCGAGGTCGCGGCCGGCACGACCAACGAGGGCCTGCTCGACGGGCCGCCGGCCGAGGCGTGGTTCGCGCAGACCTCGGGCCTCGCGGCCGACGGCGACCGGTTGTGGCTGGCCGACAGCGAGACCTCCTCGGTGCGCGTCGTCGAGGCGAGGCCGGGCGGCGAGCTCGCCGTGCGGACGGTGGTGGGCACGGGGCTCTTCGACTTCGGCTTCCGCGACGGGGCGCCGGCGCAGGCACTGCTGCAGCACCCGCTCGGCGTGACCGTGCTCCCCGACGGGTCGCTCGCGGTGTGCGACACCTACAACGGCGCCGTGCGACGGGTCGACCCGGCCGCTCACGACGGCGCGGGGGAGGTGACCACGCTCGCGACCGGGCTGCGCGAGCCGAGCGGCGCCTACGTCGACGGCGACCAGCTCGTCGTGGTCGAGTCCGGCGCCCACGCGCTCGTGCGGCTGCCCCTCGGCGCCGCCGGCACCCGCACCGACGGCTTCGCCCGCACCACGAGCCGCCCGGTCACCGAGGTCGGCGCCGAGCTCGACCTGGTGGTCTCCTTCGCCCCGCCGCCGGGGCAGAAGGTCGACACGCGCTTCGGGCCCGCCAGCCAGCTGCTCGTCACCGCCACCCCGCCCGCGCTGCTGCGCGACGGTGAGGGCCGCGGCACGGACCTGCGACGCCGCCTGGTGCTGGATCCGGCGGTCGGCGACGGGGTCCTGCACGTCGCGGCCCGCGCGGCGACCTGCGACGTGGTGGGCGACGGCCCCGACGCCGAGGTGCCCGAGGGCGCCGCCTGCCGGATGCACCAGCAGGACTGGGGCGTCCCCGTGCACGTCGCGCCCGACGGCGGCCTCGAGCTCGTGCTCCCCCTCGGCGGCGCGACCTCCTGAGGGGTCTGCCTGCCTGACGGAGTCCCCGGCTGACCGGGGACTCCTGCACTTGTGGCCCGAGAACTCGGGCCACAAGTGCAGGACTTGGCCCACAAGTCGGGCGGTGTACGCCGGCCCCGCGCGCCGCGTCGACCCACCCGGTCCCGGACCCGGGCCCCCGGGGTGCCGCGACCGTCATGCGCTCAGCCGCGGGCCAGCGCGACCGCGAGGGCGGCCATGGTGAGGCCGACGACGGTGTCGAGCACACGCCAGGCACCGGGTCGGGCGAAGACGGGCGACAGCAGGCGCGCGCCGAAGCCCAGACCGGCGAACCACAGCAGGGAGGCCGCGACCGCTCCGGCCGCGAACCCCCACCGCACCGGCTGCTGCTGGGCCAGGGACCCGAGGAGCAGCACCGTGTCGAGGTAGACGTGCGGGTTGAGCCACGTCAGCGCCACGGCCTGGCCGACGACCACGGCGAGGGTCCGGCCGCTGCGTGGCGCCGGACCGGCGTCCAGCACCCCGCCACCGCGCCAGGCGCGCCGCAGCGACAGCACGGCGTACGCCGCGAGGAAGGCGACGCCGCCCCACCGGACCACCTCGACGGCGCCGGGGTAGCGCTCGACGACCGCGCCGGTGCCTGCCACGCCGGCGACGATCAGGGCGGCGTCGGAGAGGGCGCACACGGCGACCACCGCGCCCACGTGGTGGCGGGCCAACCCCTGTCGCAGCACGAAGGCGTTCTGCGCGCCGATCGCGACGATGAGGGTGAGGCCGGCGGCGAGGCCTGCCAGGAGCGAGGTGGTCACGGGGAGACGGTAGGCGTGCTGCGCCTCCTCAGCCCAGCGAAGGTTTCTGGACATTGCTTAGCATCGCTTCATGCGAGACCACGACCCGTCGACGGTGGCCCCGGATGCCCTCCCGGCCCACCAGCTGGCAGCGCTGGTCGCCGTCGTCGACACCGGCACGTTCGAGGCGGCTGCTCGCGCCCTCCACGTGACGCCGTCCGCGGTCAGCCAGCGCGTGCGGGCGCTGGAGTCGGCCGTCGGTCGCGTGCTGGTGCGCCGGTCGACGCCGTGCGCCCCGACCGGCGCGGGCGAGGTGCTCGTCCGGCTGGGGCGGGCGCACGCGCTGCTGCAGGCCGAGGCGTACGCCGCGCTGGACGGCGCCGCGTCCGGCGTCCTCGAGCTGGGGGTCGCGGTCAACGCCGACTCGCTGGCCACCTGGTTCCCGCTCGTGGTGGCGGGTCTCGCAGAGTGGGAGGGCCTGGCGCTGACCGTGCGCGTGCAGGACCAGGAGCGCACCGCCGACCTGCTCCGCTCCGGCGCCGTGCTCGCCGCGGTGACGGCCGAGCCCGCCGCGGTCCAGGGGTGCTCCGTCGAGCCGCTCGGCTCGCTGCGCTACCGGGCAGCGGCCGCGCCCCACCTGCTCGAGCGGCACCGCCACGGCGGGCGCCTGCGGTGGGCGGACCTGCCGCTCGTCGCCTTCGACGAGACCGACGACCTGCAGCACCGCATGCTCGCCGCCCGGGGCCATGCGGAGGCCCGCGTCGTGCACCGCGTGCCGACCACCGAGGGGTTCCTGGCCGCGGTCACCGCCGGGCTCGGCTGGGGGCTCGTGCCGGAGCCGCAGCTGGCGCCCCTGGTGGCGGCCGGCCGGCTGGTCGAGGTGGGCCCGCGCGAGCGGGTCGACGTCGCGCTGCACTGGCAGCGGTGGCGCCTGACCTCGCCGGTCCTGGACCGGCTCACCGGCCTCGTGCGCGAGGCCGCGCGAGCGCACCTGCGGCGACGCTGACGGGCCGCCGGCCGGCCGGCTGCCGGCCCGACCTCGTCCGACGACGAGGGGCCGCCCCGCAGCAGCGGAGCGGCCCCTCGGGCAGGCCCGGGGTGAGGGGGCCCGTCAGGGCGAGGTCGAGGACCTCACGGGGTGGACCTCAGAAGGCCGCCTCGTCGAGCTCCATCACCGACAGGTCGGTGGCCTGGGCGATGGCGAGCTCGGCGCTGATCTTCGGCAGCACGGTCTGGGCGAAGAACTGCGCCGCGGCGACCTTGCCCTCGTAGAACGCCTGGTCCTTGCCGGCGTCGCCGCCGAGCTTCTGCAGCGCGACGTCGGCGCCGCGGAGCAGCAGCCAGCCGCAGACCACGTCGCCGAGCACCATGAGCAGGCGGGTGGTGTTGAGGGCCACCTTGTAGACGTTGCGCACGTCGCCGCCCTCGGCGTTGACGTCGGCGCTCATCAGGTCGTTGATCATGTGGCCGACCAGCGCGTTGGTGTCCTCCAGCGCCTTGGCGAGCAGACCGCGCTCGACCTTGAGGCGACCGTTGCCGGCCTCGGACTCGAGGAACGCCTGCACCTCGCCCGCGAGGTGGCCCAGCGCGACGGCCTGGTTCTTCACGATCTTGCGGAAGAAGAGGTCCTGGCCCTGGATCGCGGTGGTGCCCTCGTAGAGGGTGTCGATCTTGGCGTCGCGGACGTACTGCTCGACGGGGTAGTCCTGCAGGAAGCCGGACCCGCCGAAGGTCTGCAGCGACTCGGTGCCGAGCAGCACCCACGAGCGCTCCGAGCCGTAGCCCTTGACGATCGGCAGCAGCAGGTCGTTGACGGCCTCGGCGAGCTCGTCGCGCTCGCCGGCGTGCTCGGCCAGCATGACCCTGTCCTGCCAGGACGCGGTGTAGAGGACGAGCGCGCGCATCGCCTCGGCGTACGCCTTCTGCGTCATCAGCGACCGGCGGACGTCGGGGTGGTGAGTGATGGTGACGCGCGGCGCGGTCTTGGCGGCGTTGGTCAGGTCGGCGCCCTGCACGCGGCTCTTCGCGAACTCGAGGGCGTTGAGGTAGCCGGTCGACAGCGTCGCGATGGCCTTCGTGCCGACCATCATGCGGGCGTTCTCGATGACCTGGAACATCTGCGCGATGCCGTCGTGCACCTCGCCGAGCAGCCAGCCCTTGGCCGGCTCTCCGCCGCCGACCTGCGGGTCGCCGAAGGTGACCTCGCAGGTGTTGGAGACCTTGATGCCCATCTTGTGCTCGACGCCGGTGACGTAGACGCCGTTGCGCTCGCCCGTGAGCTCGCCGGTCTCGTGGTCGAAGTGGTGGGTGGGCATCCAGAACAGCGAGAGGCCCTTGGTGCCGGGGCCGCCGACGCCCTCGACGCCCTCGGGGCGCGCGAGCACGAGGTGCATGATGTTCTCGCTCATGTCGTGCTCGGCCGAGGTGATGAAGCGCTTGACGCCGGTGATGTTCCACGAGCCGTCGGCGTTGGGGGTGGCCTTGGTGCGGCCGGCGCCCACGTCGGAGCCGGCGTCGGGCTCGGTGAGGACCATGGTGCAGCCCCACTCGCGCTCGACCATGATCTGCGCGACGCGCTTGTCGCGCTCGTTGCCGTTGGCGTAGACGACGCCCGCGAACGGCGCGCCCGCGGCGTACATGTGCACCGGCGCGTTGGAGCCGAGCACCATCTCGCCGATGGCCCAGTTCAGGCTGGAGGGGGCGGGGGTGCCGCCGAGCTCCTCGCGGATCTGCAGGCGCCAGAACTCCGCGTCCATCCACGCGCGGTAGCTCTTCTTGAAGGACTCGGGCACCGGCGCGGTGTGGGTCGCGGGGTCGAAGACCGGCGGGTTGCGGTCGCTGTCCTCGAAGGAGGCGGCGAGGTCTTCGCGGGCGAGGCGGTCGACCTCGGCCAGCACCTCGCGGGCCGTCTCGCCGTCGATCTCCGCGAAGGGACCCTGCCCGAGGACCTCGTCCCGGCCGAGCACCTCGAAGAGGTTGAACTCGATGTCGCGCAGGTTGCTCTTGTAGTGGCTCACGGAAGGCACCTTCTGTTGCTCGGGACCGGGCTGGGGCCGGTCGTCGGTCGGCCAGGGGGCCGGGTCGCAGGACGAGCGCCCTACTGACCAGTAACAAGATTGTGCCTGGCAGGTGGTGACAGTGCAAGACGCGCTCACCTGGAGAGGTGCGCGGCGGGGGGCACGGCGGGGCGCGGCGACTTGCGCCGAAGCCCCTGTATGTCTACTGTCCTGCTATCCATACTGTCTTGGTCGACTTCGTCCAGTACGGCCTGAGCAGGTCCCACCGGGAGGTCCCCCCTGATGCGCAAGCTCCTCGTCCTCGGCTTCGTCGGGCTCCTCGCCCAGCTCGTCGACGGCTCCCTCGGCATGGCGTACGGCGTGACGTCGTCGACCCTGCTCCTCGCGGCTGGCGTCGCCCCGGCTGCCGCCTCCGCCGCCGTCCACTTCTCCGAGATCGGCACCTCGCTGGTCTCCGGGGCCTCGCACGCCAAGTTCGGCAACGTCGACTGGCGCACCGTCTCGATCCTGGCCGTGCCCGGCTTCGTCGGCGCCTTCGCCGGGGCGACCTTCCTCGTCAGCCTCGACGGCGACACCGCCAAGCCCTGGGTCGCCGGCATCCTGCTGGCGCTCGGCGTCTACGTGGTGTGGCGCTTCCTCGCGCTGGGCGGTCGCCGCCCCCAGTTCAAGGGCCGCCCGTCGGCGTGGTTCCTCGCGCCCATGGGCGTCTTCGGCGGCGCGCTCGACGCGGTCGGTGGCGGCGGCTGGGGCCCCGTCGGCACGACCACCCTGCTCTCCTCGGGCCGGCTCGAGCCCCGCAAGGTCGTCGGTTCGATCGACACCTCGGAGTTCGTCGTCGCGGTCGGCGGCTCGCTCGGCTTCCTCGTCGGCCTCGGCTCGGCGGGCATCGAGTGGGGCTACGCCCTCGCCCTGCTGGTCGGCGGCGTGGTCGCCGCGCCGATCGCGGCCTACCTCGTGCGGATCCTGCCGGCCCGGGTGCTCGGCGTCGGCGCGGGCGGCCTGATCATCCTCACCAACTCGAAGACCATCGCGGAGACGCTCGGGGCCACCGGTGCGCAGGTCGTCGCCCTCGCCGCGGTCCTCTTCGTCACCTGGGTGAGCGGCATCGTGTGGGCGGTGCGCCAGGAGCGCGCCGCACGCGCGGCCGCGCAGACCGAGGAGCTCGAGGCCGCGTACGCCGCGAGCTGAGGCACCCCGTCGACCCTCGGGTCGGCCCACGTCGGTCGCGAGGTCGGCGTCGCCGTCGTCGGACCGACCGCGGCGGCGCCGATCTCGCCGCGTCTGCTGCCGCGCTGCGCGGCGTCTGGGACACTGCCCGCATGCGCGTCTCCGCGAAGTCCGACTACGCCCTGCGGGCGCTCATCGAGATGGCCGGGGTCTCCGACGGCTCGCCCGTCAGTGCTGAGGCGCTGGGGCGCCGCCAGGAGATCCCGCACGGGTTCCTGCAGGCCATCCTGGCCGACATGCGGCGCGCCGGCATCGTGGTGTCGCAGCGCGGCCAGTCCGGCGGGTGGCGCCTCGCGAGGCCGGCGGGCGAGGTGTCGGTGGCCGACGTCATCCGCGCCGTCGACGGCCCCCTCGTCTCGGTCTACGGGCTGCGGCCCGAGGCCGTGTCCTACCAGGGGTCGGCGGAGGTCCTGCAGCACGTCTGGATCGCGGCCCGACGGTCGCTGCGCGACGTCTTCGAGCAGACGAGCATCCAGGCGCTGGCCGACGGGGAGCTGCCGGCCGCCGTCACCTCGCGGACGGCAGACGAGGACGCCTGGCAGCCCCACTGACGCGTCCCTCGAGCGCCGCGTCGTGGCGGCGCAGGCGCGCGACCTCGACGAGGACGTCGGCGAGCGCCTCGGTGGCGCTGGCCAGCCGCGCCTCGACCGGCACGTCGTCGGGCAGCGGGGCCGTCGGGTCGGGCGGGGCGGGCAGCAGGTCGTCGAGGTCGCCGTGCACCGGGTGGCCGGCGGCGACCACCTGCGCCCGCCAGTCGAGTGCGAGCCGCGCCAGGACGTCGTGCAGCTCGTCGGGCAGACGCGGGCGGAGCGCTCCCGAGCCGCGCTCGACGACCTCCGGCAGCGCGGAGACGAGGGAGGGTGCCACCTCCCGCCGGTGCACGCCCGTCGTCACCCGCCCGTCGACGGCCCGGTTGACCTCGCGGACGACGGCGGCGCCGACCGGGTCGAGCGTGCGGTGGCCCCCGGGTGCCGACCGGCGCGTGGGCAGCGCCACCGTGGCGGGGTCGAGGCCGACGACCTGCGCCAGGCCCGCCCAGGCCGCGGGCGCGGGGTCGGTGTCCTGGGGCAGGACCACGACGTGCACGTGCTCGGGGCCGACGGCCCGGCTCCAGCGGTCGAGCACGTCGCCGACGTGCTGGTCGGCCCAGAAGCGGCGCGCCTGGGTGTGCTCGCGCTCGGGATCGAGCAGCCGGTCGGCGTAGCCGGCGAACGACACGGTGCGGCCGAGCCGCACGGTGTCCGCCCAGGCGGCGAGGACCTGCGTGGCCGGGTCGCGCATCGTGACGACGACCTCGGTGCGCAGCGGCGCGAGACCGTCGAGCAGCAGCGCGACGGCGTCGTCGTCGCAGGCGGCGAGCAGCTCGGACACGATCAGCGGGTGCCGCCGGCCCCGGTGGGCGCGCCGGCAGACCTCGGCCCACGACCCCTCGACCTCGCGTCGGCGGTAGCCCCAGCCTTGGTGCTCGTGCCGCAGCTCGAGCGCCGCGCGCAGCAGCTGCTCCTCCGACACGGCCGGCAGTCGGAAGCCTTGGTCCTCGACGCGGTCGGCGTGGTCGGACAGGGCTGCGGCGACGGCGGGCGCGCCGGTCCCGGGGAGTCCGACGTGGAGCCAGGCGGTGCGCTTCGGCATGGGGGCAGCGTGGCGCCGGCGGGTGGCGGCCCGGTGAGCAGCGGGCGGACGCCGGGCGAGCGCCGGGCGAGCGGTGGGCGCCGTCGGGGCTCAGCGCTCGAGCTCGTCAGGGGGCAGCTCGTCGAGCCAGTCGAGCAGCGGGCGCAGGGCACGCCAGTCGGCGCGCACGACCTCGAGCAGCCCGGGGGTGTGGATCACCGGCTCGAAGCCGTGGTGGCGACCGACGGTCAGCGACCGGTGGCGCAGCAGGTCGATACGGGGGTGGTCGGCCGACCAGCCGCGCGGGGAGGTCTTGAGCCGGTCGCCGCCGACCTCCCACCCGTCGGCGCGCAGCGCGTCGAGCACGGCCTGCAGGCGAGGGCCGTGCTCGTCGTGCGCCGCCGCCTCGCGGAAGGCGGCCAGCCGCTGGCGGCCCGCGTCGTAGAACCCGCCGCCGGTGCGGACCCCGCGCGCCGACACCTCGACGTACCACCCCGTGGCCGGGCCGGTGGCCACGAAGGCGCCCTGGTGGGTCTTGTAGGGCGTCTTGTCCTTCGCGAAGCGCACGTCGCGGTAGGGGCGGAAGACCTTGGCGGCGCCGAACTCCGGCGCGAGGGCGGCGGTGAGCGCGTCCATCGGCGCCTTGACGCAGCTGCGCCACGTCTCGACGTGGGCCTCCCAGAAGGTGCGGGAGTTGTCGACCTCGAGGTCGTCGTAGAAGTCGAGCGCCGCGACCGGGAAGCCGGTGAACGCGGGCGCCTCACCGGCTGCCGGTCCTGCTGCTCCTGCCATGGAGCGGATGACGAGACTCGAACTCGCGACATCGACCTTGGGAAGGTCGCGCTCTACCAACTGAGCTACATCCGCACGACCGGGCCGTGGCCCGGTCGGGGTGATGCTAGCCGACGGCGGTGGCGGGCGGCTCGACCGGGGCGAGGGCGGGTCGGCGGGGCGCGAGGCCGTCGCCCGAGCTGCGGCCGGTGAGGCGTCGCTGCACCCACGGCCCGGCGTGGCCGCGGGCCCAGGCGGCGTCGGCGCGCAGCCGGTCGAGGCGGCTGACCGCCGCGACGTCGACGAGGGCGAGCGGCTCGAGGTCGTGGGGGACACCGAGGGTGTCGAGCACCTCGATGGCCATCCGCTGGTGCCCGGCGCTGCTCATGTGCATGCGGTCGTCGTCCCACAGCCGCCAGTCGCGGTAGTCGCGCAGCCGCCAGAAGTCGACGAGCGTCGCCCCGTGGCGGTCGGCGACCTCCCGCACGAGCTCGTTGTAGAGCGCGAAGCGGGCCCGCACCGGTCGGTAGACCGCCGACCCGCCCGGGTCGAAGGCCGTCCACACCAGGACGCGCGCGCCGGTCGCGGCGAGCTCGCCCACCGCGACGTCGTACGCCGCCACGAGGGCGTCGAGGTCGACCCGCGGCCGCAGCACGTCGTTGGCGCCGGCGTAGACGGTGACGAGGTCGGGCTGCAGGGCGAGCGCGGGCTCGAGCTGCTCGTCGAGGATCGCGCGCAGCTTGCGGCCCCGGATCGCGAGGTTGGCGTAGCCGAAGTCGTCGCTGCGGGTCGCGAGCACCTCCGCGACGCGGTCGGCCCACCCGCGCAGGCCGTTCGGGCGCGTGGGGTCGGGGTCGCCGACACCCTCGGTGAAGGAGTCGCCCAGCGCGACGAAGCGGGAGAAGGTCACCGCCCCATCCTCGCCGGTGGCCCGGCGTCCCGTGCGGACGGCCCTGCCCCGCGACCCGACCGGCGGCTAGGGTGCGCCTCGTGCTGCTCTCCGACCGAGACGTGATGGCCGAGATCGAGGCCGGGCGGGTCCAGGTGGACCCCTTCGACCCCGCGATGATGCAGCCGTCGTCGATCGACGTCCGCCTCGACCGCTACTTCCGGGTCTTCGAGAACCACCGCTACCCGCACATCGACCCGGCGGCCGACCAGTCCGACCTGACCCGTGAGGTCGAGCCGGTCGGTGACGAGCCGTTCATCCTTCACCCCGGGGAGTTCGTGCTCGGCTCGACCTACGAGGTCGTCACGCTCCCCGACGACGTCGCGGCCCGGGTGGAGGGCAAGTCGTCGCTGGGTCGCCTCGGCCTGCTCACCCACGCCACCGCCGGCTTCGTGGACCCCGGCTTCTCCGGCCACGTGACGCTGGAGCTGGCCAACGTCGCCACGCTGCCGATCAAGCTCTACCCCGGCATGAAGATCGGGCAGTTCTGCTTCTTCCGGCTCTCCTCGCCCTCCGAGCACCCCTACGGCTCTGAGAAGTACGGCTCGCGCTACCAGGGGCAGCGCGGCCCGACGCCGTCGCGGTCGTTCCAGAACTTCCACCGCACGCCGATCTGAGGTCGCCTGATGCCGCGACGGGTGACAAACTGTAGTATCCCGCTATTGTTCGTCCGGAATGGTGTCGACCCGGCGTGAGGAGCCCGCGTGAGCAACCAGCCGCCCGGCCCGCCCCCCGCTGTCGCGTCCGAGTCGGCCCGGCCCGGTCGCGACGTGGTGCCCCTGTGGGAGGCGACCCGTGCGTGGTTCGCCATCTCGCTGCAGACCTTCGGCGGCCCGGCGGGGCAGATCGCGGTCATGCAGCGCACCCTGGTCGAGGAGAAGCGGTGGATCGGCCAGCAGCGCTTCCTCTTCGCGCTGTCCTACTGCACCTTGCTGCCCGGTCCCGAGGCACAGCAGCTCGCCACCTACGTGGGGTGGCTCCTCAACGGCCTGCGAGGCGCGCTGGTGGCCGGCACGCTCTTCGTCCTGCCGGGGGTCCTCGCCCTGCTGGTGCTCTCGGGAGTCTACGTCGCCTACGGCGACACCACCGTGGTCGAGGCCCTCTTCGTCGGGCTGTCGGCGGCGGTGCTGGCGATCGTCGCGCAGGCCGTCGTCCGCGTGGCGCGCACGGGTCTGGCCCACCCTGCCCTGGTGGCGCTCGCCGTCGGGTCCTTCGTGGCGCTGAGCGTCTTCGGCGTGCCCTTCCCGGCGGTCGTGGCCGCGGCCGCCGCGGCCGGCTGGTGGCTGGGGCGGCGCGTCCCCGCGCTCGGCGCCGCGCGGCCGGCGTCGGTCGACGACGGCCCGGCCCCGCTCGTGCCCGACGACGCGCTGCACGAGGAGCGTCCCTCGCTCCAGCGCAGCACCGCGGTCCTCGTGGTGGGTCTCCTGCTCTGGGCGGCGCCGGTGGTGGCGGCCGCTCTGCTGCTGGGGCGCAGCAGCACCTTCGTCGACCAGGGCCTGTTCTTCGCCGGCACGGCCCTGGTCACCTTCGGCGGGGCCTACGCCGTCCTGGCCTTCGTCGCGCAGCAGGCCGTGCAGGTCTACGGCTGGCTCGCGCCCGGCGAGATGGTGCGCGGCCTCGCCCTGGCCGAGACCACCCCCGGCCCGCTCATCATGGTGGTGCAGTACGTCGCGTTCCTCGGTGCCTACCGCGCCCCCGGGCCGCTGGACCCGTGGGTCGCCGCCGTGGTGGCGAGCCTGCTCGTGACGTGGGTGACCTTCGTTCCGTGCTTCCTGTTCATCCTGCTGGGAGCGCCCTACGTCGAGCGGTTGCGCCACAACCGCGCCTTGGCCTCGGCCCTCGCGGGCATCACCGCCGCCGTCGTCGGGGTGATCGCCAACCTCGCGGTCTACTTCGCGCTCCACACGCTCTTCGCCGAGACCCGTCGCACCGACGCCGGTCCGCTGGCGCTGGAACTCCCGGTCGTCGCGACGTGGCAGCCCGTCGCCGCCGCGATCGCCCTGGTGGCGTTCGTCCTGATGTTCCGGCTCCGGTGGTCGGTGCTGCGCACCTTGGGCGCGTGCGCAGTCCTGGGTCTTGTCGGGGTGCTGACGTTCCCGGGGGCCGTAGGTTAGGCTCACCTAACATCAACCGCGCCACCCGCGCGGCCGCGAGGAGGGGGAGCCGATGACCGCGACGCTGGAGAGCCCGAGCCTGCCGATGCTGCTGGAGCAGGTCGAGGTGGTCCGGGCGGACCGCGTGTCCCCGAGCTTCGTGCGCCTCGAGCTCGGCAGCCCCGCCCTCGCCGACTTCGGCGTCGACGGCCCGCTGCACGACCAGCGGATCAAGCTGGTCTTCCCCAACGCCGCGGGCGAGCTGTCCTCCTTCGACGGCGCTGACGAGACCTGGATGCGCACCTGGCTGGACCGCCCGGTCGCGGAGCGGGGCCCGATGCGCACCTACACCGTGCGCGAGGTGCGCGGTCACGGCACCGACACCCGACTGGTGGTCGACGTGGTGCTCCACGACGACCACGGTGACTGCGGACCGGGCGCCTCCTGGGCCGCGGCTGCTGCGCCCGGTGACCGGGTCGTGCTGCTCGCCCCGCGTCGCGGTGTGCCCTTCGGCGGCATCGAGTTCGCCCCGGGCGAGGCGCGCGAGCTGCTGCTGGTCGGCGACGAGACCGCCGTCCCCGCGATCGCGGGCATCCTGCGCGGGCTGCCCGCCGACGCCGCGGGCGCGGCGTACCTCGAGGTGCCGGTGAGCGCCGACGTGCAGGAGCTGGCCGCCCCCGCCGGGGTCCGGGTGACCTGGCTGCCGCGCGACGGCGCCGCACGGGGGGCGCTGCTGACCGCGGCGGTCGTCGAGCACCTCGGCACCGGCGCCCACGACCTGCTGGCCCGCGTCGCTGATGACGACGTCGACCCCGACCTGTGGGAGACCCCGGTGCACTCCTCCTCGGGCGAGGAGGTCGCGCCGGGCAGCGTCGTCTGCGACGGTCCGGAGGGGCGCGACGCACGGCTGGCGGGGCTCTACGCCTGGATCGCGGGGGAGTCGAAGGTGGTGACGGGGCTGCGGCGCCACCTCGTGCGCGAGGTGGGTCTGCACCGCTCGCAGGTGTGCTTCATGGGCTACTGGCGCGAGGGCGTGTCGATGCGCTCCTGACCTCGCGGTCGCGGGCCCGCTGCGCCCGGGCGTCGCGTGCAGGAACGACTGAGGGCGCCACCCCGGTGGGGTGGCGCCCTCGGCGCTGTCCGGCAGCGGGCCGGTCAGAGGTCGAACAGCGAGCTGCTCCCGGCGATGTCGGCGTCGGTGCGCGGCGTGTGCGCCGGGCCGGCGTCGGCGGGCGCCGTGCCGTCCTGCGACGCGCCGTTCTGGGCAGCGGTGTCCACCGGGTCGGCGCTCACCTGCTCGGCGGCGGCCACCTCGGCGTCGGCCTCCGCTGCAGCGGCCGGGGTCGGCCCGGCGGACTCCTCCTCCGCCTGGGCCTCGGCCTCGGCCGGGGCGGCGGTGGGCTGCTCGGCGGGGGCGGGTGCCCCCACGGAGTCGTCCCCGAGGGACGTCGCGGCGCTGCTGACGTCGGCGCCCGACGGCACGTTGTCGCCGGCCTCGGTGGCCCCGGTGGCCTCGGTGGCCTCGGCGATCTCGCTAGAAGCGGCTGCGTCGCCGGACGTGGCCAGCTCCGGCTCCGGCTCCGGCTCCGGCGTCGCCGCCGCGGCTGCGGGAGCTGCCGGGGCCGCCGACGACGCCGCCCGCGGGGCGGCGATGTCGAACAACGAACCGGTCGTGCCGCGGACAGGCGTGCCGGCCGCCTGCCGCGGTGCCGCCGACTGCTCCTCGGCCGGGGCGGCGTCGGTCGGGTCGAGCGCGTCGCCGGCGCCCTCCTCGGGCTGGCCGTCGGCGGGCCGGTCGGCGGCCTCGCTGGCCGCAGGTGCGCCGTCGGCCTCCTCGTCGGTGGTGCTCGCCTTCTCGGCGACCGGAGCCGAGGCCGGGGGAGCGGCCGGCTCGGCCGGAGCCTCGAGGTCGAAGAGAGAGCCACCGCTGCTCAGGTCGACCGACTGCGCAGGTGCCGCCGCCGGGGCCGTGGTCGATGCCTCGGTCTCGGTCGGTGCCTCGGCAGCCGCCTCGCTCGGGGCCTCGGACCCGCCCTCCTCGGGCGACGCGGGTGCGGTCGCAGCCGCCGGCTCGGCCGGCGCTTCGAGGTCGAAGAGCGAGCCGCCGCTCCCGAGGTCGGCCGACGCGGCAGGCTCGGAGGAAGCGGGCTCGGAGGGAGCGGGCTCGGACGGAGCGGGCTCGGACGGGGTGGACGCGGGTGCCTCGGCCGCCGGGGCGTCGTCGCCCCCGAGGTCGAAGAGCGAGCCGCCGCCGCCCAGGTCGCCGGAGCCCGACGCGGCGGCGGGAGCCGGGGCGGCCTCCGCTGCCGGAGCTGCGTCGTCACCGGAGTCTGCGCTGGAGTCCGCGCTGGAGTCCGCGTCATCGCCGCCCAGGTCGAAGAGCGACCCGCCGGACGACGCGGGCTTCGCGGCCTGCGCCTCCTCGGCCGGGGCCTTGGCGGGGTCGGTCGTCTCGGCCGCACCGGCGGGGTCGTCGAAGAGCGAGGACCCGCCCGACGCCTTCGCCAGCGGGCCAGCGTCCTCGGTCGCGGTGACAGTGTCCTCGGTCTGGGTGACGTCGCCGTCCTGCGGCTCGGCCTTCAGCGCCTCGTCGTCGGTGACGGCGGCGGTGCCGCCGGCGGACGTGCCGGCCGCGGTGCCCGCGGTCGACGCCTCGGCGGCGGCCGGCTGCTTCGCGGGGGCACCGGCGCCCGCGGCCGCGCCCTCGCCCGGCAGCAGCTTGGTGGCCTGGGCGCCCTTGACCGACGCAAGCAGCATCTGCGCCACGTCGAGGACCTCGACCTCCTCGCGCGCCTCGCCCTTCGACTGCTTCATGGTGAGGCCGTCGGAGAGCATGACGCGGCAGAAGGGGCAGCCGACGGCGATCTGGTCGGCGCCGGTGGCGACGGCCTCGTCGGTGCGGTTCATGTTGATGCGCTCGCCGGTGTTCTCCTCCATCCACATGCGCGCGCCGCCGGCGCCGCAGCAGAAGGACCGCTCGGAGTTGCGCGGCATCTCCTTGACCTCCGCGCCGGGCAGGACCTGCAGCAGCTCGCGGGGCGGGGTGTAGACGCCGTTGTGGCGACCGATGTAGCAGGGGTCGTGGTAGGTGATGGAGCGCTTGTGCGCGCCCGCACCGTCCTTGACCGGGGTCAGCCTGCCCTCGCGCACGAGGCGGTTGAGCAGCTGGGTGTGGTGCACGACCTCGAGCTCGACGCCGAACTCGGAGTACTCGTTCTTGAGCGTGTTGAAGCAGTGGGCGCAGGCCGAGACGACCTTCTTGACCTTCATCTCCTTGAAGGTCTCGGCGTTCTGCTGTGCGAGGCCCTGGAAGACGAACTCGTTGCCGGCGCGGCGGGCCGGGTCGCCGGTGCAGGTCTCGCCGTTGCCGAGCACGCCGAAGCTCACGCCGGCGATGTCGAGCAGCTCCGCGACCGCGCGGGTGGTCTTCTTGGCGCGGTCCTCGTAGGCGCCGGCGCAGCCGACCCAGAAGAGCCACTCGACCTCGTCGAGCGACTCGACGGTCTCGCCGACGACCTTCACCTCGAAGGGCAGGTCCTTGGCCCAGTCCATGCGGCCCTGCGGGCTCATGTTCCAGGGGTTGCCCTTGCCCTCGAGGCCCTTGAAGAGCTGGTTCAGCTCGGCCGGGAAGTTGTTCTCGACCAGCAGCTGGTAGCGACGCATGTCGATGATGTGGTCGACGTGCTCGATGTCGACGGGGCACTGCTGCACGCACGCGCCGCAGCTGGTGCAGTTCCACAGCACCTCGGAGTCGATGACCGCCGAGCCCGACTCGGGCATGTAGAACCACTCGTCGTCGGCCGTGTCGCCGACCAGCGGGCGCTCCACCTCGCGGACGAGGGTGTCGCCCCCGGCGGCCAGGACGGCCTCGCGGTCACCCTCGGCGGCCCGGAGGTAGGGCGCCTTCGCGTAGGTGTGGTCGCGCAGGGCGGTGATGAGGAGCTTGGGGTTGAGCGGCTTGTCGGTGTTCCACGCGGGGCACTGCGACTGGCAGCGGCCGCACTCGGTGCAGGAGGTGAAGTCGAGGACGTTCTTCCACGAGAAGTCCTCGGCCGCACCCACGCCGAGCCGGGTGTCCTCGTCCATCTCCTCGACGTCGTCGAGGCTGACCCGCTGCCCGCCGGAGGTCAGGGGCTTGACCGCACCCAGCGCCGTACGGCCGGAGGACTCGCGCTTGAACCAGATGTTGAAGAACGCGGTGAAGCGGTGCCAGGCGACGCCCATCGTGAGGTTCAGCGAGATGACGATCATCCACGTGAACGACACGACGATCTTCAGCATGGCGAAGAAGTGGACGAGGTTCTCGAGCGTGGGGACCGACAGGCCGCCGAGGGCCTCGCCGATCCAGAAGGTGAAGGGGAAGTGGAAGGCGGTGCCGTACTCCTCGCCCTCGGCCTTGAACAGGGCGTACTCGAGGCCGCGCAGCACGATGATGCACAGGCCGACGGAGAGGATGACCGCCTCGACGAAGTAGCCCTGCCACATCGTCGAGCGGAAGAAGCGGCCCTTGACCCCGCGCACGCGCTCCTTCGGCCGCGACGCGCGGTAGGCGATGAAGGCGATGATCGCGCCGATCATCACGACGGTGAAGAACTCGGTGAGCCACTCGTAGAGGAAGAAGTGGCCGACCACCGGCAGCGCGAAGTGGGCGTCGAAGAGCTGGCCGAAGGCCGTCAGCAGCGTGAAGAAGAGCAGCCCGAAGCCGACGAAGATGAACCAGTGGCCGATGCCGACCCAGGTCCACTGCAGCATGCGGGTGTGACCGAGGGTCTCCTTGACCAGCGTCAGCGTGCGGCGCGCGGGGTCGTCGGCGCGGCCCGGCGCGGGCTGGCCGACGCGCAGCGTGCCCAGCATGTCGCGGATGGCCCGCACGAACAGGGCGGTGCCGACGGCCGCGATGGCCAGGGACACCACGATGGCGATGATCTGCATGGAGAACGGCTCCTCGTCGCTGCTGCGCGTCACCGCGCGCGCCCGTCCGGGCGACCTCGTGAGCCTAGTGTGCGCCCACCGTGCCGTCAGGGCCGATGACTTGTGACCCACATCCTACCGAGCGGTAACTTCGGGACAAGACGAGGGCTCGGCACGGACCGGCTGGTGGGCGCCGCCCGCCTTCCGCGACCACCTGGGCTCCGCTCCGGCGTCCGCTCCTGGCGGGCGGCCCCGGTTGCCGCTCAGCCGCGGCGGACGTCGACGACGCGGCCGGCGCGCGACAGCTCGACGGTCATGGCGACCTTCGGGCGGCCGGGCGCCTCGGCGCAGTAGCGGAACTCGCGGCCGACGCGGACGAAGGGCTGGCCGACGGCGCGGAGGACCGCCCGGGTCGACATGCCGGTGCGGACGGCACGGTCGAGGGCGCGGACCGAGCGGCGCAGGCCGGGGTTGCGGCAGGAGTCGGGGCGGATGCTCTCGGCGCGCTCCCAGGTCTGCAGGTAGGCCTCGGGGCCGCGCGTCATGTCCTCGACGATGGCGTCGCCGTCCTTGCCCGCGACCTGGCGCAGGTCCTCGACCCAGTCGGGGTAGAGGCCGTAGTGCGCGACGCCGTCGACGTTGACGTCGTGCAGGCGCTGGCCGGAGCGCTGCCGGTCGAGGGTGATCCCGCCGATGCCGCGGAAGGGGTAGCGCACGGGGTTGGCGACGTCGGCGCCGCGCGGGGAGCCCTGGGCGCCGAGGCCGTTGATGTCGGCGCCGTAGGACATGCCGAAGAAGTAGCGCGGGTCGGCCCAGCCCAGGTGGCGCCGCCACTTGGCGACGAAGCCCGTCGAGTCGCCGGCGTACGGCGCGATGGCACCGCCGGCGCGGTAGATCCGGGGGTAGGCGTCGGGGGTGGACCACGAGTGGCTCGAGACCAGGCCGGGGTAGCGGCGCTCCGCCAGCTGGTCGAGGAGCATGTCGCGGGCCTTGACGCTCATGTGGTCGGGGTCGATGAGCATCTTCTTGTCGGCCATCCGGTCGACGAGGTGCTGCCCGAGCGGGGTGAGGCCGCGGGCGTTGCAGTGCTGCGGTGTGGGGTAGAGCGGCAGGGCGCCGAGGTTGAGGCCGTCCGCGAGCTCGGCGACGGCGCCGAAGAGCGCGTCCTGCTGGCCCGCGCTGATGTCGGGTGCGGCGAGCTGGGTCTTGTCGGCCGACTCGCCGTCGGCGGGGGTGCACTTGCGCATGTCCCAGAAGGTGCCGGTCTCGTTGAAGTTGGCGCCGTTGATGACCACGCCGGTCTCACCCGCGTCGCCGGTGACGCCGGAGAGCGCGTTGTCGAACTTGTTGACCAGCTCCATCTGGCGCACGCCGAGGCGGTGCACCTCGTCGAGCTGCCGGTCGATCGAGGCGACGTCGCAGGCGTTGACGTCACCACCGGGCAGCCGCTTGAAGGTGCAGCCGAAGGGCAGCGAGGTCTCGATGCCCATGACGACGGCGAGCTTGCCCTGGTTGATGACGCGGCGGGCCTGCCACGGGCTGGTGACGATGCGGTACCAGCCCTCGCCGGGCCCGCCGTACTGCGCGTCGACGTAGCGCTCGAACTCACGCATGCGCTTGGCCTGCAGCCGCACGGAGTCCATCTCGTCGCAGGAGTTGCGCTTCAGCGGGTAGGCCTGGCAGAGCTGGCCGTTCTCGACCAGCAGGTTGACGAAGAGCCGCAGGCCGCCGCGCCAGCTGCGCTCCATCCACTTCCAGTAGGTGCCCTCGTGGGTGAGCGAGTCGGGCGCCGGCCAGTCGCGGAAGGTCGGCCAGCCGACCGGGTCGTGCGACGGCTTGCCCGACAGCAGCGCCTCGAGCGCGGCGCCGTTGCCGCCGGTGAGCGTGTGGTCCTCGCAGTCGACGAGGGCGTAGGGCGCGCCGAAGCGGTCCCACGGCTTGCCGCAGTGGGCCTCGCCGCCGAGGAACTCGTAGGCCATGCCGTGGGTGTGCAGGTCCGCGTAGCCGCGCACCTCCTGGAACGACGTCGCCCCGCCGTGCGGGAGACCGCGGACGCCCACCTGCACCTCGGGGTACGCCGCGCAGCCGGTCGTCGTGCGCAGCCGCTCGGTGCGCGAGCCACCGGGTGCGCTGAGCTGGAAGAGGCCGGGGCCCAGGCGGCGCGCGGCCCACACCGCGGCGTCGGAGGGCTCCGCAGCCGTGCCGCCGAGCACCAGGAAGCGGCGGTCGCGGGTGTAGAGGAGGTAGCGGCCGAGGTCGGTGGCCTGGAAGCGGACCGGGCGACCGCCGACGGTGTAGCAGCCGCCCGCCATGGCGAAGCGGTCCTCCGGCACGGCGCGGCGACGCTCGCGCAGCGGCACGTCGACGAGCACCGGGTCGGGGGTGCGGCGACCGGCGGCGACGGCGGCCGCGGCGCGGCGGGCCTGGGCGGCGGTGGTCGGGTCGGTGGTGCCGGCGGTCTCGCCACCGCGGCTGACGAGGTTCTTGGTCGTCGGGTCGCTGTGGTCGTGCCCGTGCCCGTGCCCGTCGTCGTGCCCGTCGTGCCCGGCCTCGGCGGTGGTGTGGTCGTCGTCGACCCCGTGGCGGTGGGGACGCGACTCGGCGGTGAGGGGCGCGCCGGCCGCGCTGGCGTCGTACAGGTCGAGGGCGGAGCCCTCCCGCGCGCCGACGGCGCCCGGCAGCACCAGGGCGGCGCCGACCAGGGTGAGCGCGATCGCGCCCGACCAGGCGGCGCGGCGGCGCAGCGCTGCGGGCGCGGGGCGGGCGGGGTCGGTCCGGGGCGCGTCCACGGGTCCTCCTGGGGGCTCGACGGACCGCCGACGTGGCGGTCGTCACGGGTGCAACGACGAACCTGACAGGGAGTCACGTTCTTGTCGAGGGGGTGTCCGGGGGCGAGGGTGGGGCCGTGGATCGCACGCGCGCCTTCGACCAGGTCGACGTCTTCGCCCCCGCGCCGCTCGCGGGCAACCCGGTGGCCGTCGTGCACGACGCCGACGGCCTCGACGACCGGCGGATGCAGGCCTTCGCCCGGTGGACCAACCTGTCGGAGACCACCTTCGTGCTCCCGCCGAGCGAGGAGGGGCGCGCGGGGGGAGCGGACTACCGGCTGCGGATCTTCACCCCCGCCCAGGAGCTGCCCTTCGCGGGTCACCCGACCCTCGGCAGCGCCCACGCCTGGCTCGAGCGCGGCGGCCGGCCTGCGGTCGAGGGGCGCGTCGTGCAGGAGTGCGGGGTCGGGCTGGTGGAGCTGCGCCGCGGGCCTGCGGACGAGGGGGCCTCGCTGGCCTTCCGCGCGCCGGGGCTGCTGCGGGAGGGCCCCGTCGACGACGGCCTGCTCGCCCGGGTGGTCGCCGCGCTCGGGGTCGAGCCGGAGCGCGTGCTGCGCGCGGCCTGGATCGACAACGGTCCCGGCTGGATCGGGCTGCAGCTCGACTCCGCGGCGACGGTGCTGGCGCTGGAGCCCGACTTCGCGGCCCTCGGCGACCTCGACGTCGGGGTGCTCGGCGCCCACCCGGCGGACGGCCCCGCCGACGTCGAGGTGCGCGCCTTCTGCCCGGAGTACGCCGTGCCCGAGGACCCCGTGACCGGCTCCCTCAACGCGGGCTTCGCGGTCTGGCTGTGCGGCGAGGGCGTCCTGCCGCCGGCGTGGACCGCCCGGCAGGGCACCGCGATCGGGCGCCACGGTCGGGTGCAGGTCACCTCCGACTCCGACGGGTCGCGGTGGGTGGGCGGCCCGTGCCGCACCGTGGTCAGCGGCGTCGTCGCGCTGTAGCGGGCGGCGGCGGCGGGTTCGGCACAATTGTGCCGAGCACGACGGTTACCCGCTGGTTCCACAGTGCGGGCCAGCACAATTGTGCTGAACGGGACGGTCAGGCTGAGCGCGACGGTCAGGCCGGGCGGCCGTGCAGGCGGTGGGTGAGCGCCGAAGCCGCGCGGCGCACGTGGGAGGCGAGGGCGGCGCGGGCGTCGGGCGCGACCTCGTCGGCCGGGAAGGTGACGGCCAGGCCGGCGACGGGCAGGGCGTTGTGGTCGAGCACCGCGGCGGCGACGCTGGCCAGGCCCGGGGTGACCTCGCCCTCCTCGACGGCCCAGCCGCGCTGGCGGGTCTCGGCGAGCACGGTGCGCAGCGCGCTCGGGGTCGCCGGGCCGACGCCGTGGCGGTCGACGAAGGCCGCGCGGTCGGGGTAGAGCGCCCGCACCTGCGCCGCCGGCAGCCCGGCGAGCAGCGCGCGCCCGCTGGCGGTCAGGTGCGCGGGGAGGCGCACGCCGACGTCGGTCACGAGCGGGGGGCGACCCGGGGCGCGCTCCTCCACGACGTACAGCACGTCACGGCCGTGCGGCACCGCCAGGTGGGCGCTGTGGCCCGTGCGGTCCACCAGCTCGGCCATGAGGCGTCGTGACAACCGGGCGAGCGGCTCCTGGCGGGCGTAGCCCGAGCCGACCTCGAACGCCGCCACCCCGAGCCCGAAGCAGCGGTCCTCGGCGAGGTGGACGACGAAGCCCTCCTCGGCCATGGCCCCCAGCAGGTGGTACGCCGTGCTGCGCGGCAGCGCGCACGCGCGGGCGATCCGGTCGAGCGGCACCGGACCCGGCTGCGTGGCGAGGTAGCGCAGCACGCGCAGCGCACGCGTCGCGGCGGGGACCTGGCTCACCCGCCGCAGTCTGGCACCGGCGCGCGGGGTGGCGCTCGACCCGTCGAGAGGACACGATGTGGGCCCACACCGACCGGGGGGACCCATGTCCGCACACCTGTCCGCACACCGCCCGCCCACCGCACGCCGAGCCCGGACCGCACGACGGTCCCGGTGGTCTCGACCGGTCCTCGTCGCCGCGGCGACCGCCGCGCTCTCGCTGGCCGTGGCCTGCTCCGGCGCCGGCGTGGGTGACGCGGCGCCGTCGCCGTCCGCCTCGACGGCCGGCAGCCCCGGCGAGGCCGCGGCCCCGGACACCACGCCCGAGCAGCTCGCCGAGCTCTCGCTGCGCGCTGCCACGACCGACGCCCGCGCGACCTCGCCCGGCGACGCGGTGGTCGAGGCCGTGAAGGCGGCGCGGCGCGGCGAGCCGGTGCCGGCCGACCTGCAGCCGTCGATGCGGCGGCTCGACCGCGACCTCGGCGACCTCGGGGCGTGCGACTACTCCACCTCGACCCGGCGGCTGTGCCCGCGCGGGGACCGCGACGCGAAGCGCGTCGCGGTCGTGCTCGGCGACTCGCACGGCCGCTTCTGGATCCCCGCGCTCGACGCGATCGGCGCGCGCGACGGGTGGAGGATCTACTACCTGGTCAAGCAGCAGTGCACCGCCGCCCACGTGATGGTGGCCCAGATCGGCAGCGGCAAGCGCTTCACCGCCTGCCGCGACTTCCACCGGTGGGCCGACCGGCAGGTCGAGCGCCTCGACCCCCGCCTGGTCGTCGTGTCGACGTCGGCCCCGTCGGGCGGCGTGTGGGTGGGCGGTCGACGGGTGACCGACGCCGAGGGCGTGCGCGCGGAGATGCGCCGGGGATACCAGCGGCTGGTCGAGGCGGTGCGCCCCGACACCCGTCGCCTGGTGCTGCTGCGTGACGTGCCGCGCGTCGGCTTCGACCCGCAGCCCTGCCTCTCGGACAGCAGCAACGACCTCGGTGACTGCCTGCAGCGCCCCGGCAAGGCCTCGGAGCAGATGAACCAGGTCCCGGTCGGCGTCTTCCGCCAGCGGCGACTCCCGGTGGTCGACACCCGGAGGTGGGTGTGCTGGGACGGCCAGTGCCCGGCGGTCGTCGGCAACGTCGTGACCTACCGCGACCGCGGGCACCTCACCGCCAGCTACACCGCCACCCTCAGCGGTGCCGTGGGTCGTGCGCTGCGGATGACGGGCTGACCGTCGGGTCGCCGCCCGGCGCGCCGCCCGCGGGGCCGCGCTGGGTCGGCGGCTGCGGGCGGTAGTCGTCGGAGCGGTGGTCGACCCCGGGGTCGAGCCGGTCGGCCTCGCGCACGGTGTCCTCGACGCGGGCCTCCTCGTGCGCGACCGCGCCGCGCGCCTCGGCCGCGCGCTGCTCGGCCCGCTCGGCCTCGAGGCGCAGCCGCTCGGCCTCGGCCTCGCGCAGCCGCGCCTCCCGCTCGGTCTCCTGCAGCCGCGGCGCGTGGGCCGCGGCGCGCGAGCGGAGACCGGCGGCCTCCTGCCGACGGAGGTCGCGGCGCCGCACCAGCGCGAAGGCGACCAGGGCCGCCAGCACGAGCACGGCGGCGACGACGAGCGCGACGATCCAGGGTGTCTCCACGGGGTTCCCTCCCTCGGTGAGCGGCCGGCGGTGGCCGACCACCCCGTGCGGTGCCCCCCGGCGGGGTCGGCCACCACCCTCGTCTCGGATCCGAGACACCGGCTCGGGTCCGTGCGCAGACGGGCCACCGCCACCGGGTGTCTCGTGGAGAGGTGAGCACCCCGACCCTCCCCGCGGCCCTCGCGCCGTCCTCGGCGGGCCCCGCGGCACCCGCCGACCCGCCGCCCGTCGTCGTCGGCGCCGGGCCGCTGCGCCCCCACGAGCTCGTCGCGGTCGCGCGCCACGGCGCCTCCGTCGTGCTCGGCGACGACGCGCTGCGGGCACTCGCGCGGGGACGCGCCGTGGTCGACCGGCTCGCCGCCGCGCCCACCCCGGCGTACGGCGTGTCCACCGGCTTCGGCGCGCTCGCCACCCGCCCCATCGCCCCGGCCGACCGGGCTCGGCTGCAGGTCGGGCTGGTGCGCTCGCACGCCGCCGGGTCGGGGCCCGAGGTCGAGGTCGAGGTGACCCGCGGCCTCATGGCACTGCGGCTCTCGACGCTCGCCACCGGTCGCACCGGGGTGCGCGTCGAGACGGCCCGACTGCTCGCCGACCTGCTCACCCACCGGATCACGCCGGTCGTGCGCGAGCACGGGTCGCTGGGCTGCTCCGGCGACCTCGCCCCGCTCGCGCACTGCGCGCTGGCGCTGATCGGGGAGGGCGAGGTGCGCGACGCCGCCGGGGTGCTCCGACCCGCGGTCGAGGCGCTCGCGGCGGCCGGGCTGGCACCCGTGGTGCTCGGCCCCAAGGAGGGGCTCGCGCTCATCAACGGCACCGACGGCATGCTCGCGATGCTGCTGCTGGCGATCGAGGACCTGCGGCGGCTGCTGCGCACCGCCGACGTCGCCGCCGCGCTGTCGGTCGAGGCGCTGCTCGGGACCGACCGGGTCTTCGACGCCAGGCTGCAGGCCCTGCGGCCCCACCCGGGGCAGGCGGCGTCGGCCGCCAACCTGGTCGCCCTGCTCGCGGGCTCCGGCGTCGTGGCCTCCCACCGGGGACCCGACTGCACCCGCGTGCAGGACGCCTACTCGCTGCGCTGCTCCCCGCAGGTGCACGGCGCCGCCCGCGACACCGTCGAGCACGCCGCGGTCGTCGCCTCCCGCGAGCTGGCCGCCGCGGTCGACAACCCGGTGGTCGCGGCGTGGGACGACGAGACCGAGGGCGAGGCGGGCCGGCTCGAGTCCAACGGCAACTTCCACGGCGCGCCGATCGCCCACCAGCTCGACTTCCTCGCCGTCGTCGCCGCCGACGTCGCGGGCATCAGCGAGCGCCGCACCGACCGGGCGCTCGACCCCGCGCGCAACCACGGGTTGCCCGCCTTCCTGGCCCACGACCCCGGCGTCGACAGCGGGCTGATGATCGCGCAGTACACCCAGGCCGCTGTCGTCTCCGAGCTCAAGCGCCTGGCCTCGCCGGCCAGCGTCGACACCATCCCCTCCAGCGCGATGCAGGAGGACCACGTCTCGATGGGCTGGGGTGCGGCCCGCAAGCTGCGCCGCGCCGTCGACGGCCTCACCCGGGTCGTCGCCGTCGAGCTGGTCGTCGCCGCCCGGGCCCTCGAGCTGCGGCTCCTGACCCTGCCGGGGGTCGCCGCCGCCCCGGCGAGCGCCGCGGTCATCGCCGCCCTGCGCGACGGGGGCGTCGGCGGCCCCGGGCCCGACCGCTTCCTGTCGCCCGAGGTCGAGGCCGCGGTCGACCTCGTCCGCTCCGGCGCCGTCCTCGCCGCCGCCTCGTCCACGATCGGAGACCTCGCGTGACCACCACCCAGCGCCCGTCGACCGGCCCGGCAGCGACCGGCCCTGCAGCGACCGGTCCTGCCGCCCCTGCTGCCCCCGACCGCGTCGCCGGCCCGCGACCCGTGCGCGCCCCGCGCGGCACCACGTTGACCGCCCGCTCGTGGCAGACCGAGGCGCCCCTGCGGATGCTGATGAACAACCTCGACCCGGAGGTCGCGGAGCGGCCGGACGACCTCGTGGTCTACGGCGGCACCGGCAAGGCAGCCCGCAGCTGGGCGGCGTACGACGCCCTCGCCGCCTGCCTGCGCGACCTCGCCGACGACGAGACGCTGCTCGTGCAGTCCGGCAAGCCCGTCGGCGTGCTGCGCACCCACGCGTGGGCGCCGCGGGTGCTGATCGCCAACAGCAACCTGGTGGGCGACTGGGCGACCTGGGAGGAGTTCCGGCGGCTGGAGGACCTCGGGCTGACGATGTACGGCCAGATGACGGCCGGCTCGTGGATCTACATCGGCACCCAGGGCATCCTCCAGGGCACCTACGAGACCTTCGCGGCGGTGGCCGAGAAGCGGGTCACCGGTCGGGTGAGCGGCGCCGGCGGGTCGCTGCGCGGCACGATCACGCTCACCGCCGGGCTCGGCGGCATGGGCGGCGCGCAGCCGCTCGCGGTGACTATGAACGACGGGGTCGCGATCTGCGTCGACGTCGACCAGTCCCGCATCGCCCGCCGGATCGAGCACCGCTACCTCGACGAGCAGGCCGACGACCTCGACGACGCCGTACGCCGCGCGGTCGCTGCCCGCGACGCCGGCCGGCCGCTCTCGATCGGGCTGCTGGGCAACGCCGCCGAGGTGTTCCCGGCCCTGCTCGCCGCGGGCGCGCCGATCGACGTCGTGACCGACCAGACCTCCGCGCACGACCCGCTCGCCTACCTGCCGGTGGGCGTGCGGGTGGAGGACTGGGAGGCCGAGCGCACGGCCGACCCGGCGGGCTTCACCGAGCGCGCTCGAGCCTCGATGGCCGCCCACGTCGCTGCGATGGTGGGCTTCGCCGACGCCGGCGCGGAGGTCTTCGACTACGGCAACTCGATCCGCGACGAGGCGCGCAAGGGCGGTTGCGACCGGGCGTTCGAGATCGAGGGCTTCGTGCCGGCCTACATCCGCCCGCTCTTCTGCGAGGGCAAGGGCCCCTTCCGCTGGGCGGCGCTCTCGGGCGACCCGGCCGACATCGCGGCGACCGACGCCGCCGTGCTCGAGCTCTTCCCCGACGACGCGAAGCTGCGCCGCTGGATCACGATGGCGCAGGAGCGGGTGGCCTACCAGGGGCTGCCGGCGCGCATCTGCTGGCTCGGCCAGGGCGAGCGGGCGCGGGCGGGGCTGCGGTTCAACGAGATGGTCGCCTCGGGCGAGCTGTCCGCCCCCGTCGTCATCGGGCGCGACCACCTCGACTGCGGCTCGGTCGCCTCGCCCTACCGCGAGACCGAGGGCATGCGCGACGGCTCCGACGCGATCGCCGACTGGGCCTTGCTCAACGCCCTGGTCAACACCGCCTCGGGCGCCACCTGGGTCTCGCTGCACCACGGCGGCGGCGTCGGCATGGGGCGCTCGCTGCACGCCGGCCAGGTCGTCGTCGCCGACGGCACCGCGCTGGCGGCGGAGAAGCTCGAGCGGGTGCTCACCAACGACCCCGCCATGGGTGTGCTGCGCCACGCCGACGCCGGCTACGACCGCGCCGTCGAGGTCGCGCGCGAGCGCGGGGTGCGGGTGCCGGGTCTCGACGCCTGACGCCCGCGTCGAGGGGTCGCGCTGGGCTGGCGTCGAGGGGTCGCGCGTTGGGCTGGCGTCGAGGGTCGCGCGCTGGGCTGGCGTCGAGGGGCCGCGCGCCGCGCGTGCGTCGAGGGGTCACGCGCTGGCAGAGGTCGGTGGTCGAGCAGCGAGCGCCAGCGAGCGTGTCGAGACCCGGCGAGCGGCCCGCCGAACGTCGACCATGGGTTGTCGCGGAGGCCCGCCAAGGCCGTCTCGAGACCTGCGATTCGCGACCCGCGTGCGCCACTTCCCGTCCACAGGCGACCGTCGTGGATCCGTTGTCCACAGCGCGATCCGGGCAGTTCTCGAGGCGCGCGTGACTGTCGGTGGCGAGTGCTTGGGTAGGCGGTATGGCAGACCACCGCGACCACCAGCCGCAGCACCCGCTGCTGGTCGCGCTCGCCTGCCTCGACACCGACCTCGACCACGCGTCGGGTACGCCGGCCTGGTCACTCACCGCGCCCGAAGCCGAGGCGGCGCTGGTCGAGCTCGCCAAGTGTCGTGCCCGCCTCGCCGCGCTCGAGCTCACCACCGTTGCTGCTGCTGACCGTGCGGGTGTCGGTGACGCCACGGGTGCGACGTCTACGGGGGCGCACTGGGCCAGGTTGGTCCACCAGACACGCGCGAAGTCGGTCGGCACCGTCCGCCACGCTGCGGCACTCGAGGCACGCCACGGCACCATGCTCGCGGCGATGAGCGCCGGGGTGGTGCTGCCCGAGCAAGCCGAGGTCATCACCCGCGCGGTCGACGCCCTGCCGGCCGATCGGGTCGGGGCCGCAGTGGTCGACGCCGCCCGCGCCCACCTCCTCGACCTCGCCGCCATGTTCGACGCGGTCGAGCTGAAACGCCTCGGGGACCGCATCCTCGACGTCGTCGCCCCCGACATCGCCGACGACGTCGAACGCGACCGCCTCGAACGCGAAGAAGCAGCAGCAGCCGCGGCAGCCAGCTTCACCATGACCCGCGACGGCCACGGCAAGGCGCATGGCCGGTTCACGATCCCCGCCGCGGAAGCCGACATGCTCGCCACCGCCCTCGACGCGCTCACTGCACCCCGTCACCACCACGCCACCCACGGCACCGACCCGGTGCCGGTCGATCAGCACGGCGACCGCGTCCCCCGACCGCTGCGACGCGGGCACGCGTTCTGCGAGTACGTCCGCACCCGCCACCGCCCCGCCGCCGACGCCGCTGCCACCACCACCACCGCGACCCAGGCCGGTGGGGTCGACGCCACCGTCACCGTCACCCTCGACCTGGCGCAGCTCACCGGCACCGGCCCCGGTGCCGACGCACCGGTCACGTTGTCGACCGGCACCCGCATCACCGCCGCGAAAGCCCGCCTGTGGGCGTGCGGCGCCGGGATCGTGCCCGTCGTGCTCGGCGGAGCCTCGCAGCCCCTCGACGTCGGACGGACCCGGCGGTACTTCACCAAGACCCAACGCCTCGCCCTCGCCCGGCTCCAGGGCGGCTGCACCGCCGACGGCTGCGACTGGCCACCGGGAATGTGCCACGCCCACCACCGCACCCCCTGGCACACCGGCGGACGCACCGACCTCGACCAGGGCTACCTGCTCTGCCCCAGACACCACGCCCGAGCACACGACCCCGCCTACGAGACCACCTACCACCGCCACCGGATCACCTTCGCCCGCATCCGGCCCATGCGGACCTGACACCGCGCGACGCAGCCAGACCCACCCACGCTAGCCCCGGCGGCGTACCTGTGACACCGCGGCCGCCCCTTGCAGCACCCGCGGCCTCGAGACAAGCCCGACGGCACCTCTCGACTACCGGAGCACTGCCGGCCAGCGAGCGACCCCTCGACCCGTGCCCAGCGCAGCGCGTGACTACTCGGCGCGTGCCCAGCGCGCGATCCCTCGGCGCGTGACCCACGCCCGAGACCGGCCAGACTCAGACGAGCCCGAGGGCGCGCGCGGCTGTGTCGGCCTGCGCTGGGCCGGCCGCCAGACGGAGCAGCAGCAGGCCGTCGAGGAGGGCGAGGGCCGCGAGTGCTTCGGAGCGCCGTCGCTCCGGGTCGCCGGCGACGTGCGCCTCGAGCTGCTCGACCCAGGAGTCGACCACGGCGGGCGCGAGGGCGGTGTAGGGCGCGGTGCCGCCGGCGGCGAGACCCATCGCCTCGACGTACGTCGTGAGCAGGGCCGCCGACCCCGGCTCGCGCACCACCAGCCAGGCTCGAGCCGCCAACGCGCGGTGGTCGGCAGCGGGCGGACCCTTCAGGACGGGCTCGAGACCGGCGAGGAGGCGCCGACCGATCTCGCTCACCACGGCCCCGACGAGCGTGTCGCGCGTGGGGAAGTAGTAGACGACCACACGGTCGCTGGTGCCCGCGCGCCTCGCGACCCGGCCGAAGCTGAGGCGGTGCAGACCCTCGTCGTGCACGACGGCCAGCGCGGCGTCGAGGAGCGACGCCGCCGAGTGCTTGTGGCCCACCACTGGATCGTAGGGCCGGGCGGCATTACCGTGATGTAGTGACCACTACAAACCGGGGCCGTCCCGAGGGAGGAGCACCCGTCGCAGCGCCGACCCCTGGGGTGGGGGTGCCCTCCGTGACGCGCGATCGCGCGCTGGTCGCGCTCGAGTCGGTGCTGGTCCTGGTGGTGGCGTACGCCACCACGATGGTGGTCGCCGGCGACGTCGTCGACCGTCTCTTCACGGCGCTCGGCTTCGGTGCGGAGGGTGCGGGCGTGCCGCAGGGCGCACCGCTGGACCACGTCCGGTTGGTGCGCGGCGTGCTGGGGGCCGTGCTCGTGGGGTGGGCCCTGCTGCTGCTCGCCGTCGTGCGGCTGGGTCTGCGCGCAGGTGATCCGCGGTGGTGGTGGGCGGTCACCGCGAGCGTGGGGGCGTGGGCACTGCTCGACACCGCGGCGTCCCTGGCGCTCGGCAGCTGGCAGCACGCGGCCTTCAACGTGCCCTTCGTCCTCGCCCTGGGCCTCCCGCTCGCGATCCTGTGGCCCGGTCGGGTCGGCACCGCCACGACGCGGCCGAGCGCGCCCTGACGGTGCCGACCCGTGCCCGGTCGCCACACTGGGGGCGTGGACCCCGACGACCTCGCCGACCCGGAGGTGCGCGACGTCGACTGGGCTGCGCTCTTCACCCGCCTGCCGGAGGGGTGGAGCGAGGTCGAGCACGACGGCGTGCGCTGGGGCGCGTCGCGCACGGTGCAGGTCGGTGGCCGCTCGCAGAAGGTCTGGGCCGAGGAGCTCGGTGGCGGGCGCCACGTCAGTGCCAACCTGTACGCCGTCGGGTCCGGCGCCACGGCCCGGGTCGAGGTGCGACCGTGCGAGATGCCGGCGGCCGTGGTGCGCGACTTCCTCGCCGGGCTCGAGGTGGTGCTGCCCCGGGCGGCGGCTCGAGGGTCTGGTCCAGACCGCCCCCGGCCCCTAGGGTGAGCGCGACCCCGGGGAGGGGCACGCAGGTCGCGTGCCAGGGGTCCCTGGGGAGTGGGGAACCCATCGTGCTGAACCGTGCCCGCGCCTGCCTCGGCGCTGCCGCCGCCGTCGTCTTGACCGCCGCCGCGAGCGGCGCCGCCGTCGCCGACGCGCCGACCGCGACCATCGACGTGCCCGACGACTTCGTCGCGGCCCTGTCCGACACCCGTGCCACCGGCCACTACGAGCTCACCGAGGACGGTGGTCTCCGGGTGTGGACCGAGGGCACCACCTCCACCGACAAGGTCGCCGAGTACGTCGCGACGCAGACGCCGCTGTCGGCCGCCGGTGAGCCCGCGCTCGACTACGCGCCGACGAGCGGCTCGACCCCGCCGGGCTTCCAGCTCGTCGTCGACTTCGACGGCGACGGCTCTCCCGACGGCATCCTCGTCGGCGAGCCGACCTTCTACGGCTCCGACTGGTGGCTCGGCAACGCGGCGGCCGCATTCGTCAAGTCGGGTGCTCCGGTCACCGGTGGCGGGTCGGGAAGCACGTGGCACGGCACGCTCGACCAGTGGCGCGCGGCGTTCCCGGACGCCGACGTGCTCGCCTTCGGCTTCTCCCTCGGGTCGGGGGTGAAGGGCGACGGGGTCATCCAGTCGATCACCTTCGCGGGCACGACCTACGCCTTCGGGGTCGTCGTCGGCTCGGCAGCGGAGTGCAAGGGCGGGGGCTGGGCGACCAGCACCGCGCCGACCTTCCGCAACCAGGGCGACTGCGTGAGCGCCTTCGCCCGCAGCCGCTGACCACTGCTCCACCGCACGGCCCCCGGCACCCGACGCCGGGGGCCGTGCGCCTCGCCCGGCCGCCGCTGGGGTCGTGGGGGTCGTGCCCCGGGCGCCGGCGTCACGACTGGCGGTCGAGGTACGCCGTGAGGGGGCCGGACAGCTCGACGGGTCGCTCGCCCCAGTCGTAGACGACGGTGGTGCCGGCGACGAGGTCGTGCAGCGTGCCGTGCTCGCGGTGGAAGAGCGCGAGCAGGAAGCCCAGGCCGAGGACCGCGCTGAGCGGGAAGGCGAGCGTGCGCAGGAAGGCGCGGCGCACGCTGATGGTGCGCCCGTCGCGCGTGACGACGCGGTTGCCGACGAGCGCCTTGCCGACGGTGCGGCCGGCCACGGCGAGCCCGCCGAAGGTGTAGACGAAGGCCCAGGCGACCAGCGCGGCGACGGCCAGCGGCGAGAAGCCCGCGCGGTCGGCCTGCAGCCCCAGGAAGACCCGCGCGAGGAAGTCGATGCCGGCCACGCCGACGGTGAACGAGCTGACGACGATCGCGGCGTCGGCGGCGATCGAGGCCAGCCTCGTCACCGGCCCGGCGTAGTGACCCGTCACCGACCGTCGGCGCCCCGGCTGCACGTCGCCCCGCCGCTCTCCGGCCTGCACCAGGCGCGCCGGCCCCGCCGGCTCGGTCGAGAAGTCGCGTCGCAGCAGCCGGTCGGTGACCTGGTCGATGAGCACGTCGAGCGAGACCAGCTGTCGGCGGGCGAGGTCGAGGGTGCGCAGCCCCAGTGCGTTGGTGCTCTCGGCGACGATCTCCGGCACCCCCGAGCGGCGCACGAGCGCCTCGAGGTCGACGCCGGCGAGCAGCGCGTCGACGTCGACGCGGGCGAGCAGCCGGTTGGGGTCGACCCGGTCGAGGAACCGGTCGACGTCCACCCGGTCGAGGAGGCGGTCGGGGTCGACCTGGTCGAGCAGCCGGTCGGCGTCGACGTGGTCGAGGAGGCGGTCGACGTCCACCCGGTCGAGGAGCCTGTTGGGGTCGACCCGGTCCAGCAGCCGGTTGGGGTCGATCCGGTCGAGCAGCCGGTCGGGGTCGATGCGCTCGAGCAGCGCCTCAGGGTCGATCCGCTCCACCAGTGCCTCGACGTCGACCTCGGCGAGCACGACGTCGGGGTCGACCGCGGCGACGACGCGACCCGTCACCTCGCCGGTGACGCGCCGGATGATCCCGCGCGCGGAGGGCCGGTCGGTGCTCACGGCGCGACGGTACCGACCCGGTCCGCCCCGCGCTGCCCGTCCGGGCGGGACGGTGCCCGGGCCCCGAGCCCTCGCAGCCCCCCGGATCGCCCGGTGGGGCCGCGCGGGCGCCACGGCGGGAGGGTGGAGCCGCCCCGCGAGCGGACGGCAGGATGGGGCCATGCGCGCGATCGTCCACACCAGCACCGGCGGCCCCGACGTCCTCGAGCTCACCGACCGGCCGGAGCCGCAGCCCGGTGCCGGCGAGGTCGCGGTGCGCGTGCGCGTCGCCGGCGTGAACCCGACCGACTGGAAGACCCGTGCCGGCATCACCCCGCCCCCCAGCGGCGCCGAGGAGCACGTGCCCGGCCAGGACGGCGCCGGCGACGTGGTCGCCGTCGGCGAGGGCGTCGACCCCGCCCGGGTCGGCGAGCGCGTCTGGCTCTGGCTCACCGCCCGCGTCGGCGCGGTCGGCGGCACCGCGCAGGAGGTCGTGGTCGTGCCGGCGGCGCACGCGGTCGCGCTCGCGGAGGGTGCGTCGTACGACGTGGGGGCGGCGCTGGGCGTGCCGGCCCTGACCGCCCACCGCTGCCTGACCGCCGCCGAGGACGGGCCGAGCCGTCTCGCGCCCGGCGCGCTGGAGGGCCGCACCGTGCTCGTCGCGGGCGGCGCGGGCGCGGTCGGCCACGCGGCGATCGAGCTCGCCCGCTGGGCCGGCGCGACCGTCGTGACGACGGTGAGCTCGGAGGACAAGGCCGCGCTGGCGCGGGCGGCCGGCGCCCACCACGTCGTCGACTACACCGCGGGCACGGTCGACGACACGGCGGCCGCGATCCGCGAGGTGGCCCCCGACGGCGTGCACGTGGTCGTCGAGGTGTCGCCGGCCGTCAACGCCCCGCTCGACGTCGAGGTGTGCGCCAACGGCGCCACGGTGGCCTACTACGCCACCAACGGCGGCGAGGACGCCACCATCCCCGTGCGCGGCTCGATGTCCAAGAACATCCGCTGGCAGGGCGTCCTGCTCTACACGATCCCCGACCGGGCGAAGGCCGACGCCGTCGCCGCCGTCGGCGCGGCGGTGGCCGACGGCGCCCTCCGCGTCGGCGAGGAGGCGGGACTCCCACTCCACCGCTTCGGGCTCGAGCAGACCGCCGACGCCCACCGCGCCGTCGAGGACGGCGCCGTCGGCAAGGTCGTCATCGACGTCTGAGGGCGCGCCGCGCTGGCGGCCGGGCGGACGACGGGAGCTGGGCGGGGTGGGGGTCCGGGGCGGCCGTAGAAGGAGGCGCGGCGCCGCTGACGTGGCCGGGCACGGCAGGGCGCGCCCGGCGACGCGGCGACCCAGGCCGACCCGGGCGCGCACCCCGACCGGCGACACCCGGGCGGTCAGCCCGAGCCGTCAGCCCAGCGCGCGGACCGCCTCGTCGATGGCGAGCGTGCGGCGGGCGGACTCGACGTGGAGCGCCTCCACCATCTTGCCGTTGTAGGTGGCGACGCCGGAGCCGGCCTCCTCGAAGGCCACGATCAGGCCGCGGGCGTCCTCGACGGCCTGCTCGCTGGGGGCGAAGGCGGTGTTGGCGCCCTCGACCTGGCCGGGGTGGATCAGCGTCTTGCCGTCGAAGCCCATCTGGCGGCCCTGGGTGCACTCGGCCAGGAAGCCCTCGGTGTCCTTGACGTCGTTGTAGACGCCGTCGACGATCGCGACGCCGGCGGCGCGGGCGGCGAGCAGTGCGGTGTGGAGGCTCGGCAGGATCGGGGCGCGGCCGGGGACGTGCTCGGCGTACAGCTCCTTGACGAGGTCGTTGGTGCCCATGACGAGGCAGGAGAGGCGCTCGGAGGCCCGGGCGATGGCGAGGGCGTCGAGGATGGCGGTCGGCGTCTCGACCATCGCCCAGAGGGTGGTGCGGTCGGGCGCGCCCGCGGCCTCGAGGGCGGCGACGAGCTGCTGCACCTCGGCGGCGCTGCCGACCTTCGGGACCACGACGGCGTCGGGGCCGGCCTGCGCTGCGGCGCGCAGGTCGTCGTCGTGCCACTCGGTGCCGGTGCCGTTGACGCGGATGGTGACGGTGCGGCGGCCGTAGTCGCCCGAGGCGGCCGCGGCGCAGGCGGCCTCCCGGGCGGCGGGCTTGGCGTCGGGGGCGACGGCGTCCTCGAGGTCGAGGATGAGCGCGTCGCAGGCGATGGACTTGGCCTTCTCGAGGGCGCGCTCGTTGGAGCTCGGCATGTAGAGGACCGAGCGGAGCGGCGTGTAGTCGCTCATGCCGTCACCTCGCCGTCGGCGCCGACCGCGTCGTACGCCGCCTTGAGCTCGGGGTCGATCTCGGCGAGCTGCTCGGCCAGGCGCACCATCACCAGGCACTGCTTGAGGGAGGCGTCGTCCTCCATCTTGCCGTCGAGCATGACCGCGCCGGTGCCGTCGCCCATGGCCGCGACGACGCGGCGGGCGTGGGCGACGTCCTCGACCGAGGGCGAGAAGACGCGGTTGGCGATCGCGATCTGCTTCGGGTGGAGGCTCCAGGTGCCGACGCAGCCGAGGAGGAAGGCGTTGCGGAACTGGTCCTCGCAGGCGACCGTGTCGGCGATGTCGCCGAAGGGGCCGTAGTAGGGGTAGATGCCGTGCATGGCACAGGCGTCGACCATCCGCGCGATCGTGTAGTGCCAGAGGTCCTGCTGGTAGGTCGTGCGCTGGGCCTCGACGTCGGCGACGCCGAGCTCGTTGCGCGGCGGGTCCTGCCGCACGAGGTAGCCGGGGTGGCCGCCGCCGACGCGGGTGGTCTTCATGCGGCGGTCGGCCGCAAGGTCGGCCGGGCCCAGCGAGAGGCCCTGCATGCGCGGGGAGGCGCCGCAGATCTCCTCGATGTTGGCCACGCCGCGGGCGGTCTCGAGGATCGCGTGCACCAGGATCGGGCGCTCCAGGCCGGCCTTGGCCTCCAGCTGGGCGAGCAGCCGGTCGACGTAGTGGATGTCCTCGGCGCCCTGCACCTTGGGCACCATGACGACGTCGAGCTTGTCCCCGACCTCGGTGACGAGGGTGGTGAGGTCGTCGAGCACCCACGGGCTGTCGAGGGCGTTGATGCGGGTCCAGAGCTGGGTGGGGCCGAAGTCGGTGCTCTTCGCGATGTCCACCAGGCCCTGGCGCGCGGCGAGCTTGTTGTCGGCCTTGACGGCGTCCTCGAGGTTGCCCAGCAGCACGTCGACGGTGCCGACCATCTGGGGAACCTTCGCGGCCATCTTCGCGTTGCTGGGGTCGAAGAAGTGGATTGCCCGCGACGGGCGGGCGGGGATGTCGCGGAGGGGCGCGGGGGCGCCCACGGCGAGGGGCGCGAAGAAGTCCTTGGCTGGGCGCATGCGCCGGAACCTAGCGCGCGGTCCCTACCGGCGGGTATGACCCACGTCTCGTCGCTTGTCGGGGCCGGCTCAGCCGCGCCGGCGCCACCAGCGGCGGGCGCGGCGCTCGGCCTGCTCGGCCTCGCGCTGCGCGCGGAGGGCCTCGGCCTGGGCCGCGCGGCGCTCGTCGCGGCGGGAGCGCCAGGCCTCGACCTCGGCGTCGACGTCGCGCAGCGGGGTGATGACCGGGGGGCCGCCCTGCAGCTGCATGCGGGCGTGGCGCACGCGCCGGTTGAAGTCGTCGACCTCGCCGCGCACCTCGCGCTCGGTCGGGAGGCGGTCGAGGTGGGCCTCGAGGTCGGCGTCGTCCTTGCGCAGCTGGAGTGCCGGCGGGAGCACGGTGAGCTGCTCGCGCTCGACGAGCCGCTTGAGCCACCAGTCGGGGTCGTGCTCGCGGCCGAGGTCGCGCAGGGGCTTGCCGTAGCCCGGCAGGTCGTCGAAGTCGCCGCGCTCCATCGCGCGCTGCAGCTGCAGCTCCACCCAGCGGGCCTGGTGCTGCACGCGCAGCGCGGCGGAGGCCTGTCCCGTGCGGGCGTCGCGCTCGCGGCCGCGGTCGGGCGCCTGCGCTGCGCCGGGATCGTCGTCGGCGTCGTCGGCGTCGGCGTCGGCGTGGTGGTCGTCGCGTGCGGCGGTCATGGGCTCACCTCCTGCGATCCCCAGCCTACGGACGGGCTGTGCGCTCGCTCCGGCTCGGACGCGGCTGTCCGTCAGGAGGCGAGAGGACGCAGCAGCAGCCAGCCGCACGTCGCCACCGGGAGGACGAGAGGGGTTCGACGGGTGCGCACCCGTCGAGCCTGGGCGCCGTCGGCCGGGAGCGCATGAGCCCGGGTGCTCAGGTCGGACAGGTGGGGACTTGAGGCCCAAGTCCTGCACTCGTGGCCCGAGTTCTCGGGGCACAAGTGCAGGAGTCACCGGTCAGCCGGGGACTCCGACAGGGGCGCTCAGCCGCGGAAGCGGGCGCGGTGGACGACGTCGTCGAGGGGCGGGCGGCGGTGGGTGGGGGAGGCGGCGGAGCCGGGCGAGCCGGTGTCGCCCGGCTGGCGGTGGCCGAGGGCGAGCGCGCCGACGGGCAGCCAGGCGTGGGGCACCCCGAACGCCTGGCGGAAGGCGTCCCACCGCGCTCCGGGCACACCGAAGAAGCAGGCGCCGAGGCCCTCGTCGACCGCGGTCAGCAGGGCGGCGTGGGCAGCCATGCCGGCGTCGACGTGCCACCACGGCACCGGCCACGCCTCGGTCGGGACGTCGGCGAGGCCCGCCCGCACCTTGTCCGGCTCGGCGTAGCGCGCGGCGTACGCCGTCGGGTCGGTCAGCACCACCGCGAGCACGGGTGCGGTGCGCATCCCGTCGAGCCAGCGGTTGGACGCGTCGGGATCGGGAGAGGTCACCTCCCAGAAGCGGTTGACCTCGGCGGGGCTGTCGAGCAGGAGGTACGCCCGCCCCTGGCTGCTGCCGGCCGTCGGCGCGCGGTGGGCGTGGTCGAGCACGCGCCGCACCACCGCCGGGTCGACCGGCCGGGCGGCGTCGAAGCGGCGCACCATCCGGCGGCGCCGCACCACCTCGGGGAAGTCCACGCGCGCAGCCTGCCACGGTGGCGCCGGGCCGGGCCCGGCCCGAGGTCGGGGGAGAGGGCACCGACCTGCCGGGCGCGTCTCGGATCCGAGATGTCCTGCCCGCGCGGCGGCGTTGACCCGCCTCGCGCCCGCCGCTGGGATGGGCCGGTGGTCTTCGAGCAGATGTGGCGCGACCTCGCCCCGGTGGGGCGCTCGGCGGCGACCGGCGGTTACCACCGCCAGCCGTGGACCGCGGTCGACGCGGAGCTTAGGGCGTGGTTCCGCGAGGAGGCGGAGCGGCGTGGGCTGGCCGTCGAGCAGGACCCGCTCGGCAACCTCGTCGCCTGGTGGCGCCCGGCCGGCACGGAGGGTGCGCGCCCGGTGCTCACCGGCAGCCACCTCGACTCCGTCGCCGACGGCGGGGCCTACGACGGTCCGCTCGGCGTCGTCTCCGCCCTCGCGGCCGTCGACCTGCTGCGCGAGCGCGGCACCGTCCCGACCCGCCCGGTCGGTGTCGCGGTCTTCGTCGAGGAGGAGGGCTCGCGCTTCGGGCTGGCCTGCCTGGGCTCCCGGCTCGCCACCGGTCAGGCCACCTGGGCCGACGTGCGCCACCGCCGCGACGCCGCCGGCACCGCTCTCGAGGACGCGCTGGCGGCCGCCGACCTGGGTGACGACCCCGCCGCCACTGGGCCCGACGGCCTGCGCTGGGGCTGGCTCGCCGACGTCGAGGCCTTCGTCGAGCTCCACGTCGAGCAGGGCCGCGGGCTGGTCGACCTCGGCGCACCGGTGGGCGTCGCTGCGGGCATCTGGCCGCACGGGCGCTGGCGTCTCGACGTCACCGGCCGGGCCGACCATGCCGGCACGACCCGCATGGAGGACCGCGCCGACCCGGTGCTGACCTTCGCGATGACGGCCCTGGCCGCGAGCAAGCAGGCGCGCCTCGCGGGTCAGCGCGCCACCGTCGGGCGGGTCGAGGTGCACCCCGGCGCCGCCAACGCGGTGCCGTCGCGCGTCAGCGCCTGGCTCGACGCGCGCGCCGACACCGAGGAGGCGCTGGCCCAGCTCGTCGCCGGCATCGAGCGCCAGGCCCGCGACCGTGCCGCCCGCGACGGCACCGCGCTCGAGGTGACCGCTGAGTCGGTGAGCCCGCGCATCGCCTTCGACGCCGACCTCGCGCAGCGCCTGGCCGCGGGCCACGAGCGCGGGGGGTGGCCGGTGCTCTGGACCCAGGCCGGCCACGACGCGGGCGTCCTGGCCGCCGCCGGCGTGCCGAGCGCGATGCTCTTCGTGCGCAACCCGACCGGCGTCTCGCACAGCCCCGAGGAGCACGCCGAGGTGCCCGACTGCCTCGCCGGGGTCGAGGCGCTCGCCGATGCCCTCGCTCGGCTCGCCGCATGAGCGCGCCCCGCGTGCTCGACCGCCCCCAGCTGCTGGCTCGCGCCTGGGTCGACGGGGTCGTGCGCGACGACGTGCTGGTCGAGGTCGTCGACGGCCGCTTCGCCCGCGTCGCGCCCGACGCCGCCGACGACCCCGGCGCCGTGGGCGCCGAGCGCGTCGGCGGTCTCACGCTCCCCGGTCTCGCCGACGCCCACAGCCACGCCTTCCACCGCGCGCTGCGCGGGCGGGCGCAGCGCGGGACCGGCTCGTTCTGGACCTGGCGCGAGCAGATGTACGCCCTCGCCGCCCACCTCGACCCCGACCGCCTCCACCGCCTCGCCCGCGCCGTCTTCGCCGAGGTCGCCGCCGCCGGCTGGACCAGCGTGGGGGAGTTCCACTACCTCCACCACGGCCCCGACGGCACGCCGTACGCCGATCCCCGCGCGGCCGCCCGCGCCGTCGTCGCCGCGGCACGCGAGGTCGGGCTGCGCATCGCGCTGCTCGACACCTGCTACCTCACCGCGGCGCCGGGTCGCCCGCTCGAGGGGGTGCAGGTCCGCTTCGGCGACGGCGACGCGCACACCTGGGCTGAGCGTCGCGCGGGCCTGCTCGACCTCGAGGCCGACCCCGGCGTCGTCGTCGGCGCGGCGGTCCACAGCGTCCGCGCCGTGCCGCCCGAGGCGCTGCCCGTGGTCGCCGCCGCCGCGGCCGGCCGGCCCCTCCACGTCCACCTCTCCGAGCAGCCGGCCGAGAACGACGCCTGCCGCGCGGCGTACGCCGTCACGCCCGCGCGGCTCCTCGCCGACGGCGGGGTGCTGGGCCCGCTCACGACGGTCGTGCACGCGACCCACCTCACCGGCGACGACGTCGCGCTGCTGGGCGCCGCGCGGGTGCGCGCCTGCCTGTGCCCGACCACGGAGCGCGACCTCGCCGACGGGGTCGGGCCGTCGGTCGCCCTGCGCGACGCCGGGGCGGTGCTCACGCTGGGCACCGACAGCCACACGGTCGTCGACCCCTTCGAGGAGATGCGTGCCGTGGAGCTCGACGAACGGCTGGTGACCGGTCGGCGCGGGTCGTGGAGCGCCGCGCAGCTGCTCGCGGCAGCCGCCGCGGACGGCCAGGCGGGCCTGGGGTTCGCCGACGCGGGGCGGATCGCGGTGGGGGCACGCGCCGACCTCGTCACCCTCGACACCGCCTCGCCGCGGACCGCCGGCACCGGCGCCGACGAGCACACCGCGGTGTGGGCGGCGAGCGCCGCCGACGTCGTGCGGGTGGTCGTCGACGGGCGGGTGGTCGCGACGGCGGACGGCCGGGCCGACGTCGGCCGCGCCCTCGACCGCGAGGTGGCCGCGCTGTGGGCCCAGGTCGAGGCGGGGGCCGGGGCCGCGGTCGAGGGGGTGCGGTGACGAGCGTCCTGCTCACCGGCATCGGCGAGCTGTCGACGAACGACCCCAGGCGCGCGCACGAGGCCGGGGCCGACCCCGCCGACCCCCTGGCCCGCCTGCACGACGCCGCGCTGGTGGTCGAGGACGGTCGCGTCGCCTGGACCGGACGCGCGGTCGAGGCGCCCGCCGCCGACGTGGCCCACGACCTCGGCGGGCGCGCCGTCCTGCCCGGCTTCGTCGACTCGCACAGCCACCTCGTCCACGCCGGCGACCGGGCGGAGGAGTTCGAGGCGCGCATGGCGGGGCGGCCCTACGCCGCGGGCGGCATCCGCACCACCGTCGCGGCCACCCGCGCCGCCACCGACGAGCAGCTGCTCGCCCGCGCCACCGCGCTCGTGGCCGAGATGCTGCGCCAGGGCACGACGACCGTCGAGGTCAAGAGCGGCTACGGCCTCACCGTCCGCGACGAGGCGCGCATCCTCGCGGTGGCCCGACAGCTCACCGACGAGACCACCTTCCTCGGCGCCCACGTGGTGCCGACCGGGCCCGACGGCCGCCCCGGCGACCCGGCGGCGTACGTCGCCCTCGTCACCGGCGCGATGCTCGAGGCCTGCGCGCCCCACGCGCGGTGGGTCGACGCCTTCTGCGAGGAGGGCGCCTTCGACGCCGACCAGGCGCGCGCCGTGCTGGAGGCCGGTGCCCGCGCGGGTCTGCGGGGGCGGCTGCACGCCAACCAGCTCACCGCGGGCCCGGGCGTGCGGCTCGCGTGCGAGCTGGGCCTGGTCGCGGTCGATCACTGCACCCACCTCGCCGACGCCGACGTCGACGCGCTGGCCTCGTCGGGCACCGTCGCCACCCTGCTGCCGGCCGTGGAGTTCTCGACCCGCCAGCCCTTCCCCGACGCCCGGCGCCTGCTCGACGCAGGTGTCCGGGTCGCGCTCGCCTCCGACTGCAACCCGGGCTCGGGCTACTCCTCCTCGTTGCCCTTCTGCGTCGCCCTGGCCGTCCGCGAGACGGGGATGACCGCGGCGGAGGCGGTGCACGCCGCCACGGCCGGGGGTGCCGCGGCGCTCGACCGCGACGACGTCGGCCGGCTCGCCCCCGGCGCCCGGGCCGACCTGGTCGTGCTCGACGCGCCGTCCGTGGTCCACCTCGCCTACCGCCCCGGCGTGCCCCTGGTGCACGCCGTGTGGCGCGGCGGCCGGCCCGTCGCCGGCGCCTGAGGTAGCCGGGAACCCGCCCCGCCAGCGACGACCCGCCCCGGGCCCTCCGCCTCGCAACGCGGTGTCCGCGTCGCTTCCCCAGCGCTCGACCCCTGGGGAAGCGCCCGACCCACCGCGTTGCAAGGCGCGGGAGCGAGGGCTGCGACCGGGTCTAGTCTGTTGAACCGATGTCCAGTAGCGTGGGCGGTCCGCACCCCACCCGTCCGCTCCCGGGAGGTCCCGTGACCGCGCTGCAGCACCCCGACACGCCCGACGTGCTCGACGCCGACGCCGAGGTCGACCGGCTCACCGAGCGCCGCTTCGCCGCGACCCGGCCGCGCTCGCTGCACCGCGGGCGCCCCGACTACGCCGCGCTGCCGCCCGGCCCGCGCTGGCCGTCGCTGCTGCAGACGATCGGGCTGCTGCGCTTCCGCCACCGCTTCGTGCCGGCCGTGCACCGCCGCTACGGCGAGGTCTTCACCGTGCGGCTGCTGCCCGGCGGCCAGCCGCTGGTGATCTTCACCCGCCCCGAGCACGCCCGCGAGATCTTCGCCGGCGACCCCGAGGTCTTCCACGCCGGCAAGGGCAACGCGGTGCTCGGCCCGATCATGGGCGAGCACTCGCTGCTGCTGCAGGACTCCGTCGAGCACAAGCGCGCCCGCAAGCTGCTGATGCCGGCGTTCAACGGCCAGGCGCTCCGGGGGTACGCCGCGCTGGTCCAGGAGGTCGCCGCCGCCGAGGTCGCGACGTGGCGCGACGGCGAGGAGTTCCGCTCGCTGGACCGGATGAACCGGCTCACCCTCGACGTCATCCTGCGCGTGGTCTTCGGCGTGACCGACGAGGCGCGGCTCGCGGCGCTGCGCCCGCGGGTCAACCGCACGGTGGAGATCAGCCCGGCCATCCTGCTCGGCTGGTCGATCCCGCGCCTGCAGCGCCTCCCGCCGTGGCGCGGCACGGTCGACAACCAGCGTGAGCTCGACCGGCTCATCCACGCCGAGATCCGCGAGCGGCGCGCCGCCAGCGACCTCGCCGAGCGCACCGACGTCCTCTCGCGGCTGCTGCAGGTCGGCACCGACGACACGGACGGCGCCGAGGGTGAGACCCCGCTGAGCGACGAGGAGCTGCGCGACCAGCTCGTGACACTGCTGCTCGCGGGCCACGAGACGACGGCGACGGCCCTGGCCTGGGCGTTCTTCGAGCTCGGCCGCCACCCCGAGCTGCTGGCCCGTGCCCGCGCGGCGGCCGAGGAGGAGCCGGGCGGCGAGGGCGACGCCTTCCTCGACGCGGTGCTCAAGGAGTCGATGCGGCTGCACCCGGTGATCCCGATGGTCGTCCGCACGCTGGTGCGGCCCGCCACCGTCGCCGGTCGCGACTTCCCGGCCGGCACCACCGTCGGGCCGTCGATCCTGCTGGCACACGCGCGCGAGGAGAACCACCCCGACCCCGAGCGCTTCGACCCCGAGCGGTTCCTCGGCCAGAACCCGCCCGCCAACACCTGGATCCCCTTCGGCGGCGGTGTCCGGCGCTGCATCGGCGCCGGCTTCTCGCTGATGGAGGGCGTCGTGGTGCTGCGCGAGGTGCTGCGCACCTACGACGTGGCGGCCCGCGGCGACGACGAGCCCAAGGTCCGCAACATCACCTCGGTGCCCCGCCGCGGCGCTCGGGTGCGGGTGGTGCGCCGCTGATCTCGTGCCGAGCCCGCGCCGGGTCCGCGCCCAGTTCGCGCCCAGTTCGCGCCGAGTTCGCGCCGAGGGCGCCCGGTCGGGCAGCATGCCGCCTCGTGAGCGAGGCATGAGCTGGCGAGACCGGGTGCGAGCCATCCGGCTCGACACGACCCCGCTGCGCGAGTCGCGCGACTACCGGCTGCTCCTCGTCGCCGGCAGCGTGTTCTACCTGGGCGCGATGGTGGCCTACGTCGCCGTTCCCTACCAGGTCTACGACCTCACCGGCTCGAACTTCGCGGTCGGCGCGATCGGCCTCGTCGAGCTGGTGCCGCTCGTCGTCTTCGGCCTCTACGGCGGGGCGCTGGCCGACCACGTCGACCGCCGGCGGCTCCTGGTCGGCACGGGTCTCGCGCAGGTCGTCCTGGTGGGGGTGCTGGCGGCCAACGCGTTCCGCGACGAGCCCAGCGTGGCGCTGGTCTTCGTGGTCGCGGCGCTGCTGGTCTCGGCCGGTGCACTGCAGCGGCCCTCGCGCGAGTCGCTCGAGCCGCGCACGGTGCGCCACGAGCAGATCCCGGCGGCGAGCGCGCTCAGCAGCTTCGGCATGCAGGCCGGGCTGCTCGTGGGCCCCGGCCTCAGCGGCCTCCTCATCGCCACCGTCGGGGTGGGCTGGTGCTTCGTGGTCGACGTGGTGGCGATCGCGGTCGCCTGCTGCCTCTACGCCGCGATGCGTCCCTACCCCCACACCGCCGAGACGACGCCGCCGAGCCTGGCGGGCATCGGCGAGGGCCTGCGCTACGCCGTCTCGCGCCGCGACCTGCTCGGCACCTACCTCGTCGACGTGGCCGCGATGCTGCTCGCGATCCCCGTCGTCCTCTTCCCGGCCCTGGCGCAGGAGGTCTTCGCGCGCCCGGAGCTGCTCGGCCTGCTCTACTCCGCCGAGACCGTCGGCGCCGTGCTCGCGACCCTGACGTCGGGGTGGACGGCCCGGGTCCACCACCACGGACGGGCGATCGTGCTCGCCGCCGCGACGTACGGCGGGTTCATCGCCCTCGCGGGTCTCGCACCGTCGATCTGGGTGGCGATGGGCTTCCTGGTGATGTCGGGCGCGGCCGACACCGTGAGCGGCATCTTCCGCGTGACGGTGTGGAACCAGACGATCCCCGAGCACGTGCGCGGGCGGCTCGCCGGCATCGAGATGCTGTCCTACTCCCTCGGTCCGCTGGGCGGGCAGTCGCGCGCCGGGCTCGTGGCGGACGCCTGGTCGGTGCGCGGCGCCGTCGTGAGCGGCGGCGTGGCCTGCGTCGCCGGCGTCGCGCTCACGGCCACCGCGCTGCGCGACTTCTGGTCCTACGACTCGCGCACCGACCCGCACGCCGTGGCCGAGCGGGCCGAGCGGGCGGCGCGCGCCGAGCGGGCGGCTTGGTCGGCGACCACCACTGCCGGATGATGGGCGCGAAGCCGGGCCGAGGGAGTCGGACCGGGACGCCGCACGCAGGGAGCCGTGACCACCGTGACCGATCGTGACCGTCCTGTCCTGACCGGACTGCTGGCGCTCGTCGCCGTGGCGGTCGTCGTCGGGGTCGTGCTCGGTGTCGCGACGCTGCTCGGCACCCGCGTGCTCGGGCTCGGCGAGGCGTCGGGGTCGACGGGGCAGGCCACCGATGCCGACACCCTCTTCCTGCCGCCGCCCTCGCCCACCGATCCCCCCTCGGGCCCGCTGGTCACGCTGGCGCCCGACGGCGGGCCGACGCAGGTCGTCGAGGCGCCCACCGCCGAGCCGTCGCCCACCGAGTCGGAGTCGCCCGAGGCGGGCGAGATCTCGCTGTCGGCCGGGCAGACGTCGGTGTCGCCGATGGGCCAGATCGACCTCACCGGCACCTACCCCGGCGGCGAGGGCGCGATCCTGCAGGTGCAGCGCTTCGAGGGTGGCAGCTGGTCGGACTTCCCGGTCACCGTCTCGGTCTCCGGGTCGACCTTCGCGACCTACGTGCAGACCGGTCGGGTAGGCGAGGCGCGCTTCCGCGTGGTCGACACCGACTCCGGCGTCGAGTCCAACGAGGTCACCGTCCGGGTCGGCTGACCGCCCGCAGGTCGAGCGGTCACCCGCCGGCCGCTGCGCCCGCGCGCCGCCGGTCGACGACGCGGGTCTGCCGGCCGACCCACCAGCTGCCGGCGAGGGCCAGCACGCCCAGCACCACCGAGACCGCCGCGAGCGGCACGAGCGCGGCGAGCCCGCTGACGAGCAGCGGACCGCCGGAGCCGCCGGCCTCCCCGGCGAGCCGCCAGCCACCCAGGAACTGCGCTCGACCGACCACCGGAGCGGAGTCGGCACCCAGCGTCATCACGATCCCGGAGCCGAGCCCGTTGCCCGCCCCCAGCAGGACCGCCACCGCGGCCACCGACCACGCCGACGCGGTGAAGGGGAGCAGCAGGCCCGCGAGGGCCGTCGTCGCCACGACCGGCACGGCCACGACGGCGCGGCCGCGGGTGTCGAGGAGCCAGCCACCGGGCCAGGCCAACGCGATGTCGACGGCGGCGGCCACCGCGAAGACCAGCGAGGTGGTGCTGGCCGAGAGGCCCACCTGGTCGGCCCACAGCGGGAGCAGCGTCGAGCGCACCGAGCGCGAGGCGCCGATGACCACCACCGCGGAGCCGAGGGTGACCAGCACCCGCCGGTGCTCGCGCAGCACGTCGCGCACCCGCAGGTGGCCGCTCGCGCGCTGCTCCGCACGCGAGCCGGAGCCCAGGTCGGGGACGGCGAGGGCGACCAGCGCGGCGAGCAGCGACGCCGCGACCGCGAGCCAGAAGGCCGCCCGGATGCCGCCGACGCCGATGAGCGCCGCGCCGATCAGCGGCCCCACCAGCACGCCGACGCGGTGGCTGGCGCCCAGCGCGGCGAGCGCACGGGCGCGCGAGCCGTCGGGCACCGCGTCGATGACGAAGCCCTGCCGGGCGATCAGGAAGGCCGACCAGGCGGCGCCGCTGGCCAGGACGGCCGCGCTGAGCACCACGACGGAGCCGGTGAGCGCCGCCGCCGCCATCGCGGCCGCGTCGACGACGCCGCCCACGACCAGCGTGCGCCGCTCGCCGATGCGCGCCACCAGCGCGCCGGCGGGCAGCGAGGTCGCGAAGGCGCCGAGGCCGAGCAGCGCGACGACCAGCCCGGCGCCCGCGACGCTCGCGCCGAGGTCGCGGGCGTGCAGCGCGAGCACCGGCAGCACCGCGCCGTGCCCGACCGAGGCCGCCACGCTCGGTCCGTACGCCGCCAGCGCGACGCTGCGGAGCCGGAACGGCTCGGGCGGGGCGCTCGTCACGGGCCCATCCTCGCCGAGCGGCGCCGGCGCCCGTCCTCGGGTGCGGCCCGGGCCTCCGGACGAGGACCCCGGAGACACCACGGGCCCGCCCCGCGGTGCGCGGAGCGGGCCCGGTGCGCCGACGGTGCGGCGCGGCGTACGTGCGGGGTGGTGGCTCAGCCGGGGACGTAGTCGAACGTCGCCGGGTGCGGCCCGGTGCGGCCGTCCTCGCCGCGGTCGAGCCCCGAGATGCGGTCCACCTCGTCGGCGGAGAGCTCGAAGTCGAAGATCTCGAAGTTCTGCCGCATGCGCTCGGGGGTGACCGACTTCGGGAAGACGACGTCGCCGCGCTCGACGTGCCAGCGCAGGGCGACCTGGGCGGCGCTCTTGCCCTTCTCCTCGGCGATGGAGGTCAGGACCGGGTCGTCGAGCACCGCGCCCTGGGCGATGGGCGACCACGCCTCGGTGACGACGCCGTGGCGGGCGTTCGCCGCACGCACGGCCTCGTTGCCGAAGTAGGGGTGCACCTCGACCTGGTTGACCACCGGCACGACCCCGGTCTCCGCGACGATCCGGTCGAGGTGGTCGGGCTCGAAGTTCGAGACGCCGACGCTGGCCGCGCGGCCGTCCTCGACGAAGGAGGCGAGCGTCTGCCAGGTCGAGACGAAGTCGCCGTCGTAGAGCGTCGGCAGCGGCCAGTGGATCAGGAACAGGTCGATGCGGTCGAGGCCGAGCGCCTCCAGCGTGCCGTCGAAGGCGCGCCGCGCGTCGTCGGGGCGGTGGAAGCCGTTGTTCAGCTTGCTCGTGACGTAGAGCTGGTCGCGGGCGATGCCGGAGGCCGCCAGCGCGGCGCCGACGCCGGCCTCGTTCTGGTACATCTGCGCGGTGTCGACGTGGCGGTAGCCGATCTCGAGGGCCTGCGAGACCACCTGCTCGGTGTCCTCGGGCGGCACCTGGTAGGTGCCGAAGCCCAGCTGCGGGATGGTCGTCCGGTCGTGGAGGGTGAGGTTCGGGACGGTCATGCGGGGCGCAACCGCGCCCCGGGTCCTGGTTGTTCCCGGCACCCCCGGGGAGTGTGTCCCAGATCACCCCGTCGCGGGGGCTCCGGGGGAACAGCAACGCCTGTCACTGCGTTGGGCCGAGTGCGACAACTTGAGCCAGATCGACTCAATCAACTTGTCCGCAGCCTGTCTGCGCCGCAGACTGGTCCGCACGCACCACCGGTGCAGCACCCCGCACCACGAAGCCCGGCAGCGACGCTGCCGACGAGATCCGGAGGTATCCACATGGCTCGCGCAGTCGGCATCGACCTGGGCACGACGAACTCCGTCGTGGCCGTCCTCGAGGGTGGCGAACCCACCGTCATCGCCAACGCCGAGGGCGCCCGCACCACCCCGTCGGTCGTCGCCTTCGCCAAGTCCGGCGAGGTCCTCGTCGGCGAGGTCGCGAAGCGGCAGGCCGTCACCAACGTCGACCGCACCATCCGCTCGGTCAAGCGCCACATGGGCTCGGACTGGAAGCAGCAGGTCGACGACAAGTCCTTCACCCCGCAGCAGATCAGCGCCTTCGTGCTGCAGAAGCTCAAGCGCGACGCCGAGGCCTACCTCGGCGAGAAGGTCACCGACGCGGTCATCACCGTGCCGGCCTACTTCTCCGACGCGCAGCGCCAGGCCACCAAGGAGGCCGGCGAGATCGCGGGCCTCAACGTGGCGCGCATCGTCAACGAGCCCACGGCCGCCGCGCTGGCGTACGGCCTCGACAAGGGCGACGACCAGACGATCCTCGTCTTCGACCTCGGTGGCGGCACCTTCGACGTGTCCCTGCTCGAGATCGGCGAGGGCGTCGTCGAGGTCAAGGCGACCTCGGGTGACAACCACCTCGGCGGCGACGACTGGGACCACCGGGTCGTCGAGTGGATGGTGAAGAAGTTCAAGGACGGCAACGGCGTCGACCTCGGCGCCGACAAGATCGCCAAGCAGCGCCTCCAGGAGGCGGCCGAGAAGGCGAAGATCGAGCTGTCGTCGAGCTCCGAGACCACGATCCACCTGCCCTACATCACCCACGGCGAGTCCGGCCCGCTGCACTTCGAGGAGCGGCTGACGCGCTCGGAGTTCCAGAAGCTGACCCACGACCTGCTCGAGCGCACCCGCGCGCCCTTCGAGGCCGTGCTGCGCGACGGCGGCGTCAAGGTCGCCGACATCGACCACGTCGTCCTCGTCGGCGGCTCGACCCGCATGCCGGCCGTCAGCGACCTGGTCAAGGAGCTGCTCGGCGGCAAGGAGCCCAACAAGGGCGTCAACCCCGACGAGGTCGTGGCGCTGGGCGCCGCGCTGCAGGCAGGCGTGCTCAAGGGCGAGGTCAAGGACGTGCTGCTCCTCGACGTCACCCCGCTCTCGCTCGGCATCGAGACCAAGGGCGGCGTGATGACCACCCTCATCGAGCGCAACACGACGATCCCGACCAAGCGCTCGGAGATCTTCACCACCGCCGACGACAACCAGCCGTCGGTGGAGATCAAGGTCGCGCAGGGCGAGCGGCAGATGTGGTCGCAGAACCAGCCGCTGGGCAACTTCGAGCTGACCGGCCTCCCGCCGGCCCCGCGCGGCGTGCCGAAGATCGAGGTCACCTTCGACATCGACGCCAACGGCATCGTGCACGTCTCGGCGAAGGACCAGGCCTCGGGCCGCGAGCAGTCGATGACGATCTCGGGCGGCTCCGCCCTCAGCAAGGACGACATCGACCGTATGGTCAAGGAGGCCGAGCAGTACGCCGAGGAGGACGCCAAGCGCCGCGAGGCCATCGAGGTCCGCAACCAGGCCGACAGCCTCGTCTACACGACCGAGAAGTTCCTCGCCGACAACACCGACAAGCTGCCCGAGGACGTCCGCACCGAGGTGCAGGGCGACGTCGACGCGCTGAAGGCGACGCTGGCCGACGAGGACGCCTCGGCCGAGACGATCCAGGCCGGCATCAGCAAGCTCGGCGAGTCCAGCCAGAAGATGGGCGCCGCGATGTACGCCGCGGCCGACGCCGACCAGGCGGCCGCCGGCGGTGCCACGGGCACCGGTGACGCCGACGACGACGTCGTCGACGCGGAGATCGTCGACGAGGAGCCCGAGCAGGGCACCGCCGACGACCAGAAGTGACCGACCGGCCGTGAGCCGGCCGGCCGACGGCCCGCCGGCCCCGGGGCAGGAGCACAGCGCTCCTGCCCCCGGGGCCGCTCCCCAGGAGGACCACGTGAGCGACGAGCAGCACGCCCAGGACGAGCAGCACGCCCAGGACGGGCAGGACACGACGGCGGCCGCCGGCACCGGTGGCGGCACCGACGCCGAGCAGCAGCACGAGGCCCCGGCCGACGGGCAGGCCGCGAGCGCCACGCCGCTCGACGACGTGCCGGCCGACGGCGGCGTGGCCGACGCGGCGGAGGCCGACGACCCGCTGGCCGCCACCCAGCGGGCGCTCGAGGAGCGCACCGTCGACCTGCAGCGCCTGCAGGCGGAGTTCCTCAACTACAAGCGACGCGTCGAGCGCGACCGCGACCTGCTGAAGGAGAACGCCCGCTACGACGTGCTCGCACCGATCACCGAGGTGCTCGACACCGTCGACCGGGCCCGCGAGTCGGCGGAGAAGTCGGGCACCGAGCTCGACGGGGGTCTGCGCGCCGTCGCCGAGCAGCTGGAGCGCACCGTCGAGCGGCTCGGGCTGACGAAGTTCGGCGTCTCGGGCGACGCCTTCGACCCTCAGCTGCACGAGGCGCTCTCGCACCTCGGCGAGGACGCCGAGGTGGAGGTGACCACGTGCAAGGTGGTCGCCAAGGCCGGCTACCGCATCGGCGACCGCGTCGTGCGCGCGGCGCAGGTGCTCGTCGTCGACCCGCCGGCCTGAGCGCCGCGGGCCGAGCCGCACTGCACGACGTACGACCGCCAGGGGAGGGGAGGAGACCGTGACCAACGCCGACTGGGTCCGCAAGGACTTCTACGCCGAGCTCGGCGTCGCGAAGGACGCGTCGGCCGACGAGGTCAAGAAGGCCTACCGCAAGCTGGCGCGCGCCAACCACCCCGACTCGCACCCCGACGACGAGGCGAAGCACGAGAAGTTCAAGCGCGTCGCGGAGGCCTACGACGTCGTCGGCGACCCCGAGAAGCGCCAGCAGTACGACCAGGTGCGCGCGGCCGGCGGGGGCTACCCCGGTGGCTTCCCCGGTGGCTTCGGCGGGGCCGGCGGCGGGGCCGGCGGCTTCCCCGGCGGCTTCGACCTCGACGACCTGCTGCGGCAGCGCACCGGGGGGCCCGGCGGCGCCGGCGGACCGGGCGGGGCGGGCGGCTTCGGCGACATGTTCGGCGACCTCTTCGGCGGCGGGGCCGCGGGCGGGGGCCGGCGGCGGCGCCCGCAGAAGGGCACCGACGTCGAGAGCACCGCGACGATCGGCTTCGCCGAGTCGCTCGAGGGTGTGACGATCTCGCTGCGGCTGACCAGCGACGCGGCGTGCGGCACCTGCCACGGCTCGGGCGGCAAGCCCGGCACCAAGCCGCGGGTGTGCCCGCAGTGCGACGGCGCCGGCTTCGTCACCGCCTCGGTGGGCGGCGCCTTCTCGATGAACGAGACGTGCCCCGCCTGCCACGGTCGGCAGCTGCTGCACGACGAGCCGTGCCCCACCTGCCACGGCTCGGGTCGCGGCACGAGCGCGCGCACGATCCAGGCGCGCATCCCGGCCGGCGTCAAGGACGGCCAGCGCATCCGGCTCCGGGGCAAGGGCGGTCCCGGCGAGCACGGGGGACCGGCCGGCGACCTCTTCGTCACCGTCAAGGTGACGCCGCACCGCGTCTTCGGCCGCTCGGGCGACAACCTGACGCTCGACGTGCCGGTGTCCTTCGACGAGGCCGCCCTCGGCGCCGAGGTGCGGGTGCCGACGCTCGGCGGGGCGCCCGTGACCCTGCGGCTGCCCCCGGGCACGCCCAACGGCCGCACCTTCCGGGTGCGCGGCAAGGGTGTGGTGCGCGCCGACGGCAGCCGCGGCGACCTGCTCGCCACCGTCGAGGTGCAGGTGCCGGCGGTCCTCGACGACGCGGCGCGTGCGGCGGTCGAGGCCTATCGCGAGGCGACGGCCGGGCAGCCCCGGCGGCAGGCCCTCTTCGAGGACGCCTGATGGCGCGGGCGTCGCGGCCGCGCCGGTCCTCCGGCGCGCACCAGGGCCCGGCACCCGACGCGGCCGTCTACGTCATCAGCGTGGCGGCCGAGCTCACCGGTCTGCACCCGCAGACGCTCCGCTCCTACGAGCGGCTCGGCCTGGTCACGCCCGGCCGCACCGGCGGCGGCGGGCGCCGCTACTCCCCGCGCGACGTCGAGCGGCTGCGCCAGATCGCCGAGCTCACCGCCGCCGGTGTCGGCGTCGAGGGGGTGCGCCGCATCCTCGAGCTCGAGCACCAGGTCGACGCGCTGCAGCGTCGCAACGCCGAGCTCGCCCGCGAGGCCGAGGCCGCCCGCGAGGGACTGCGCCAGGCGCTCGCCGCCGCCCGTGCCGCCGCGCAGAGCGCGCCGACCAACAAGCTGCCCGTGCTCCGCAGCCCGCAGCCCGGCCAGTCCCTCGTCGTCTGGCGCCGCCCTCGCTGACCGGGCGGCGCAGGTGCGGGCGTGCGTCGGAGGGGGGTAGTCCGACACAGGTCCGCCCTCCGGACCACGGGGGAGGGCGCAGGTGTGCCGGACTACCGAGGGGAGGGAGGTACGGCGGGTCAGCCGGCCGTGGGCAGGCGGGCGTCGGCGAGCTCTCGGACGCGGGCGAGGAGCGCCTTGAGCGAGGTGCCCTTCTCGACGTAGCCGTCGGCACCGCGGTCGACCGCCTGCGTCGCCATGGCGCCGGCGCCGAAGCCGGAGAGCACGACGATCACCGCGTCGGGCAGCAGGGCGCGCATGCCCGGCAACGCCTCGAGACCGTCCATGACCGGCATCGCGAGGTCGAGCAGCACGACGTCGGGCCGCTCGCGCGCGGCGACCTCGAGGCCGGCGCGGCCGTCGCCGGCCTCGGCGACCACCTCGAAGCCGTCGGCGCGGCTGAAGGCCATCCGCAGCATGTCGCGCAGGTCGGCGGTGTCGTCGACCAGCAGCACCCGGCGCGCGGTCACCGCAGGGTCACCGGCGGGTCGGGCTCGCGCGGCTGCGCGGGCTCCCCCGACGCCCCGGGTCGTCCCACCGCTCCGGGTCGGTCCGGCATCCCGGGCTGGTCCGGGGTCGAGGTCGCGGCGGGGGCCGGCGTGGTGGTCACCGTCGCCGCGCTGCTGCGCAGCAGGCCGGCGGAGCCGCCGCGCTGGTGGGCGCCGAGGAGGTCGGTGACCATGCCGCTGGCGGCCGCGATGGCGCCGTCGAGGGCCGACATCGCCCGGTCGCGCTCGCCGAGCTCGAGGGCCATCCGGGCGACGACCAGGCCCTGCAGCACGCCGTCGTTGATCTCGAGCGCCTGCTGCTCGCGCGCACGGAAGTCCTGGAAGAGCGCGGCGCCCTCCATGAGGGAGGAGTAGCTGCGCCGCAACGTCCAGTAGTAGGCGCCCGCGGCGGCGCCGACGACGTCCCACAGCGCGAGCTGCCAGCCCCACGCGGCGCGCATGGCGAGGCCCTGCTCGAGGTCGGCGCCGAACCACGGCATCACCATGTGCACCGCGTGCGCCCCGTGGTGCACCGCGCAGGTGAAGAAGATGGTCGCGGTCGCCGCGCCCAGGGGGTTGCTGCGCAGCTGCCCGCTGCGCACCAGCGGACGCACGATCGCCAGGGTGATCAAGAGGTAGGCGACCATGATCACGGAGTTGCAGACGAGGCCGACGAGCCACCAGCTCATGCGTGCCCTCCCCAGGTGCCGAGGGTGGTCAGGACGACGGCGCAGCCCGCGAGCCACGCCCAGGCGGTGCCGCTCCACGGTGCGCGCCGCGCCGCGAGGTCGGTGCCCGCGCCGGGCCGCAGGCACCAGGCGAGAGCGGTCGCCGCCCACGCGGCGGCGACGAGGTCGAGCGGCCCGACCGGTGAGACGGCGCCGTCGTGCAGGCCGAGCGGGAGGCCGGTGGTGCGGCTCGTGACCCAGGCGGCCAGGCACGCGCCGTGGACGACCGCGCCGGCCACGCGCAGCCCGGCGCGGCGGGGCACGGGCACCAGCCCCAGCACCGCGAGCGCCCACCCCAGCTGCGCGAGCGCGGCGAGAGCGAAGAGGCCGGCCAGCGCCGGGTCGGCGAGGTGCAGCGGCGCCACGGCGAGGTGCACGCCCGCGGCGGCGACGCTGCTCGTCGCGGCCAAGGGGGTCCAGGTGGCCGCGCGCGCGGCGTACGCCGGGTGGTCGCCCGCCGGCGGCCGCTCCAGGACCGCGAGCGTGCCGGTCGCGGCGCGGTGGCGCAGCTCGGCGACGCGGCGGTCGTGGCCGCCGGTGGGGGCGCGGAGCAGGCCGAGCGCCTGCGCGGCGCGGGGCGCCTGGAGTGCGACGAGGCCGACGCCGCCGAGACCCAGCACGGCGGCGTGCAGCAGGTGCCCGAGCGCGGGTGCCGACGACACGTGCCACCTCCCGCTGCGCCCCGGTGCCGGCCCGGTCGGCCGACGTGCCCACGCTAGGCAGGCGACGGCCGCGACACGCCTCCTTGACGCAGTCTTGAGGATCCGTTGCGCCCGCGCACGTGACGCAGTCGTCCACGCGCGACCCTCCCCCCGCCGACGGGCCACGGACTACCCTCCGACGCACGGGCGGTGGCGGGCGCCACCGCGGCGGCGAGAGGCGGTGGGCTGCGTGTCGTGGCTGTCGCAGGTCGTCGCGGACTTCTTCGCCGAGGTCGACTGGTGGTACTTCGCCACCATCCCGCTCTTCACGGGCGTCATCGGCTGGCTCATCAACTGGTCGGGCCTGTGGATGCTCTTCTCTCCCGTGCAGTTCCGCGGGGTCAGGATCCCGGGGATGCGCGAGCTGGCCGGGGTGCTGCCGCGCAAGGTGCAGGAGGTGCCCGGCATCCTGCAGGGCGGCGTCGGCTGGCAGGGCATCGTGCCGGCGCGGGCGGCCAAGATGGGCTCGATCGCCGTCGACAAGGCGATCGCCAAGCTGGGCACGCCGGCGGAGTTCTACCAGCAGCTCGAGCCCGACCGGATCGCCGAGCACATCGTCACCGTCTTCCGCCCCGAGATCCCGCAGCTCGTCGACGAGGTGATGCGCCGCGAGCACCCGCGGCTGTGGCGCGACCTGCCGCGCCCGGTGCGCGAGGCCGTCGTCGAGCGGGTGCAGCAGCAGCTGCCGGCCGTCGTCGGTCGCGTCACCGACGAGATCGGGGTGCACATCGACCAGCTGCTCGACCCCAAGATCATGGTCATCGACCACTTCCGGAAGAACCCCGCGCTCGTGGTGCGGATCTTCCGCGACTTCGGCCAGCGCGAGCTCGACCTCATGGTCACCTTCGGCTTCGTCTTCGGCTTCCTGCTCGGCATCCCCGTGGCCTTCCTCGACCACGCCATCGGCACCTGGTGGGCGCTGCCCGTGCTGGGCGTCGTGGTCGGCTGGGTGACCAACGCGCTGGGCATGTGGCTGATCTTCGAGCCGACGGAGCCGCGCCGCATCCTGGGCGTCAAGGCCCACGGCCTCTTCCTGCGCCGCCAGGAGCAGGCTGCCGAGGTCTACGCCCAGATCATCGCCGAGGACGTCATCACCCTCGAGCGCATCGGCGACTTCCTGCTCGACGGCCCCCGCGGCGACCGCACCCGCGCGATGCTCGCCACCGCGCTGCGCCCCGCGATCGACCGCGCCGCCGGGCCCGCCCGCGCCGCGGTGCGCGTCGCGATCGGCGCCGACCGCTTCGACACCATCCGCGAGTCGGTCGCGCAGGAGGCCGTCGGGCGCACCCTCACGCCCTTCCGCGACCCGGCCTTCTCCGCCCAGCAGGCCGACAAGATCCGGGTGCTCATCGCGCGGCGCACCAAGGAGCTCCCGCCCCGCGACTTCGTCGAGATGATGCGCTCGGCGATCAAGGAGGACGAGTGGATGCTCTACGCCCACGGCGCGATCATGGGAGCGGGCGGCGGCTTCCTGCACTACGCGCTCTTCGCCGCCCTGGGGAGGGCCCACTGATGGCTGCCGCACCGCGTGACCCCGGCCCGGGGCGTACGCCGGGTCCCCCCGGCCCCTCCGCACCCGCCGGCCCGGCGCCTCGGGCCGCCCGACCGGCGCGCCCGTCCCGCGAGGCCGAGACCGGTGGGCCCGACGCGCACCGGGGCGCCGACGACTTCCTGGGCGCCGACCCGGCGCACGACCCCTACCTCGACCCCACCGCGCCGCTGGCCCGCGACCGCGCGCTCGGCCTGGGCGCCGGCACCGCTCCGGGGGGCGCCGCCCGCGACCGCGCGACGTCCGGTGGCCGCGAGGCCGACCTCGCCGCGGCGGTGGAGGCCCTGCCCGGGCTCGCCCGCATCGCGGCCTCGACCTGGTGGCACACGACGGGCTGGGGCCTGCGCACCTCGGTGAAGGCGACGCGGCGCGTGGCCCGGGCCGTGACCGACGCCGACGAGGCCGCGGCGCTCGCCCACGACGTCAGCGACACCGCCCACGCGGTGGCCGACCTCGCCAAGGCCGTGTCGGGCGGGGTGCCGGTGCCCCGCGCCGTCCTCGACCTCGCCGCCGACCTCGCCTCCGACCTGGGGGCCGACCTCGGCACCGCCCTCGACGGCACCCGTGCCGGCCGTCCCGGCCGCACCACCGGCGCCGGCCGGGGGGGCAGGACCGGCGCGCGGGTCACCCGGGCGCGTGGCGGCTCGGCCGCCGACGCGGTCGTCCCGGGCGACGTGGTCGGCGGGCCGGAGCAGGGCTCCGGCGCGGGGCTCGTCGGCGGCGTCCGCGGCTCCACCCCGGCCGACGGCCACGGCGCCGCGCACCCGCGCCGGCCCGGTGGCCGCCCCGCCCTGCCCGCGGACCCGGCCGCCGAGCTGCGCCGGCGCGGCGCCGAGCTGCTCGAGCGCTCGCGCGACGTCTGGGACACCTCGACCGGGCACCCGGCGCACGGGCGCATCCTCTCCGAGCTCGCGCCCGACGAGGCCCGCATCCTGCTGCTGCTCCTGCGCGAGGGCCCCCAGCCCAGCGTCGACGTGCGCACCGGCGGGCCGGTCGGGCTGGTCAGCTCGCAGCTGGTCGCCCCCGGCCTGACGATGATCGGCGCGCGCGCCGGCTGCCGGTGGCCCGAGCAGGTGCCGTCCTACCTCAACAACCTCTTCCGGCTCGGGCTGGTGTGGTTCAGCCGCGAAAGCCTGCAGGACCCGATGGACTACCAGGTGCTCGAGGCGCAGCCCGACGTGCTCGACGCGGTGCACTCGGTGCGCTTCGCCAAGGTCGTGCGACGCAGCATCCACCTCACGCCCTTCGGCGAGGACTTCTGCCGGGCAGTCCTGGTCGACGAGCAGGACGCCGCCGCCGCGCGCTTCCCCGCCCACGCGCTGCCGCCGGAGGGCGACGCGGCCGAGCCGCCCAGCCAGGCCTGACCGGGGCTGCCCCGCGTCAGTGGGCGAGGTGGCAGAGCGTGTCGACGGCGGCGCGCACGTCGGCGTCGCGCTCGGTGGTGACCCAGCGGAAGGGGCGGTCCCCGTCGCGCAGCGGCACCCCACCGGCGTGCGCCGCGGGGTCGGCCTCGGCGGGCGCCACCTCCTCGGCGGCGAGACCGGCGGAGCCGTCGCGCGAGAGGACCAGCACGTTCCACTCGCGCACGAGCTGCTCGTCGGGGTCCAGCTCGTGCAGGTGCAGCCCCGCGACGCAGGTCAGGTCGTCGCGGCCGGTCAGCCCGACGCCGTAGGCGTGCACGGGCACGCTGCGGCCCGCCAGGCGGCGCCACACCATCTCGGTGAGCGTCGTCAGGTGCTCGACGCGCTGCAGGGTGGTGTGCAGGGTCGCGCCCGGGGACCCGAGGGCGACGCCCTCGAGGTCGCGGCTGACGCCGACGAGGCTCCGCTTGGGTGCGGTCTGCGGCTCGCCTCGCGGGGCCAGCACCGTCCACGGCGTGCTCACGCGGACCAGCGTAGGTGGCGCACGGGGCTGGTGGGGCGCTTTCGTGGAGCCCCCGCGCGGACTGCACCGCAGGGGTGAGGAGAGTGCGGGGCCCGGCCGTCCCTCCCCGGCGGCCGGGCCCGAGACGGATCCTGGCACGGCCCGCGGCCCGCGCGGGGCGTCCTGAGAGGATCTTGCGGATCGCCTGCGCGGACCCTGCGCCTGCGCCACCCGGAAGGAGCGTCCGTGCCCGTGCCCGAGCCCGTGCCCGAGACCACGTCCGAGCCGCACCGGGCGGCGGCAGGGGCGGCCGGGTCCTGGCCCGCGGCGCTGCCCCGGCGGCTGCCGGGGCTGCTCGTCGCCGGCACCACCTCCGACGCCGGCAAGACCGTGGTGACGACCGGGCTGTGCCGCGCGCTGGTGCGCCGCGGGGTGCGAGTTGCGCCCTTCAAGGCGCAGAACATGTCGAACAACTCGATGGTCTGCGCCGACCCCGCGCGCCCCGGCGTCGGGGCCGAGGTCGGGCGCGCGCAGTGGGTGCAGGCGCGGGCCGCCCGCGTCGAGCCGGAGCCGGCGATGAACCCCGTGCTCCTCAAGCCCGGAGGCGACCGCGCGAGCCACGTGGTCGTGATGGGCCACCCCGGAGGCACGGTGTCGAGCAGCGACTGGGCGACCGGGCGCCGCCACCTGCGCGACGCCGCCTTCGCCGCGCTCGAGGACCTCGCCTCGCGCCACGACGTCGTCGTCGCCGAGGGCGCCGGGTCGCCGACCGAGATCAACCTGCGCCGCAGCGACTACGTCAACATGGGCCTGGCCCGGCACGCCGGGCTCCCGACGGTGGTGGTCGGCGACGTCGACCGCGGCGGCGTCCTCGCGGCCTTCCACGGCACGGTCGCGCTGCTCGAGGCTGCCGACCAGGCACTGGTGGCCGGCTTCGTGGTCAACAAGTTCCGCGGCGACGCGTCGCTGCTGGCCCCCGGCACGGCGGAGCTCGCCCGCCTCACCGGCCGCCCGACGTACGGCGTGCTGCCCTGGCACCCGGGGCTGTGGCTCGACAGCGAGGACGCGCTCGACCTCGAGGGGCGCCGCTCGCGCGACCCCCACGGCGAGGCGCTGCGGGTGGCGGTGGTGAGGCTGCCGCGCATCTCGAACTTCACCGACGTCGACGCGCTCGGGCTCGAGCCGGGGGTCGACGTCACCTTCGTCTCCGACCCCCGCGGGCTGCGCGGCGCCGACCTCGTGGTGCTGCCCGGCACCCGCGCGACCGTCGCCGACCTGGCGTGGCTGCGCGAGCGGGGGCTCGACGAGGCGGTGCGCGCGCACGCCGCCGCGGGCCGCCCGGTGCTCGGCATCTGCGGCGGCTTCCAGCTGCTGGGCCGGGAGGTGCGCGACCCGGTCGGCGTCGAGGGCGCCCCCGGCACGGTCGTCCCCGGGCTCGGGCTGCTCGACGTGGTCACCGACTTCGCAGCCGACAAGGTGCTGCGGCTCCCGCGGGGATCGGCGCTGGGGCAGCAGGTGACGGGTTACGAGATCCACCACGGCCGCGTCACCCGCGGCGAGGGTGCCGAGGAGTTCCTCGGCGGGGCGCGCGCGGGCTCGGTCTGCGGCACGCTGTGGCACGGGTCGTTGGAGTCCGACGGGTTCCGCGAGGCGTTCCTGGCCTGGGCCGCTGCCGCCGCCGGCGCGGCGTACGTCCCGGGTGGGGTGCGCTTCGAGGCGGCCCGCGAGGCCCGGCTCGACCTGCTCGGCGACCTGGTCGAGGAGCACCTCGACGTCGACGCGCTGCTCGACCTCGCGCTGTCCGGTGCGCCGGCGGGATTGCCGCTGCTCGAGCCGGGGGCCTCGCGCGGGTCGGCTCGCGGTGGTGCGTCATGCGATCCGTGCGCAGTGGCGTCGGGACCGCATGACGCAACGGGAGGCGCGGGTGGCGGCTCCGGTGGTGTGTCATGCGATCCGCGCGCAGTGGCGTCGGGACCGCATGACGCAACGGGAGGCGCGGGCGGCGGGCGAGCACGGCAGGGCCGGGCGCCGCGGGTGCTCGTGCTGGGCGGGACGGGCGAGGCGCGCGAGCTCGCCCGGCAGCTGGTGGACGACGGCGTCGACGTGGTCTCCTCCCTCGCCGGGCGGGTGGCTCGCCCGCGGTTGCCGGTCGGCGACGTGCGGCTGGGTGGGTTCGGGGGCGTCGAGGGGCTGCGCGCGCACCTGCGGGAGGAGGCGTACGCCGGCGTCGTCGACGCCACCCACCCCTTCGCCGCGGGCATCACCGAGCACGCGGCCCGCGCCTGCGCCGAGGAGGGCGTGGCGCTGCTGCGGCTCGCGCGGCCGGGGTGGCGGGAGGAGCCGGGCGCCGCGCGCTGGCACTGGGTCGACGACCACGACGAGGCCGCCGCGGCGGCCGCCCGGCTCGGGCGACGGCCGCTGCTGACCATCGGTCGCCAGTCGCTCGCCCGCTTCGTCGAGCCGCTGCGCGACCACGACGTGCTCGCCCGGGTCGTCGACCCGCCCGAGGGCGAGCTGCCCCGCGGGTGGCGGCTGCTGCTGGACCGGGGCCCCTACACCCGCGACGGCGAGCGCGGGCTGCTGCTCGGCCACGGTGCCGACGTGCTGGTCACCAAGGACTCCGGCGGCGACCACACCCGCGCCAAGCTCGACGCGGCCGACGAGCTGGGGATCGGGGTGGTCGTGGTCCGCCGTCCCACCGACCCGACCGGTGTGCGCTGCGTCCCTGACGTCGCCGCCGCGCGGGAGTGGGTGCTGACGGTGCTGCAGGAGTCACCGGTCGACCGGTGACTCCTGCACCTGTGCCCCGAGTCCTCGGCCCCCCAGTGCCGGAGTCACCGGCTGACCGGTGACTCCGACGACCGGCCTCGGCGCGCAGCCAGCGCGGCGCAGGCCAGCCCCGCGGCGACCTGGACGCGCGTGGAGAGCGCGACCGCGCGGCGTACGTCATGGGCGCCCGGCGCCGGGCCGGCGCCGAGCAGCGGGCGGTGCTGGGTGCCGTAGGGGTAGGGCGTCTCGCCGCCGAGCGCGACCCCGAGCGCCCCGGCGAAGGCCGCCTCGACCACGCCGGCGTTGGGGCTGGGGTGCGCGGCCGCGTCGCGGCGCCAGGCAGCGAGCGCTGCCCGAGGGCGGCCGCCGACGGTGGGCGCGAGGCCGGCGGCGAGCGCCCCGGTCAGGCGCGAGGCCGGCAGGTTCAGCAGGTCGTCGAGGCGGGCCGAGGCACGCCCGAAGCGGTCGTGGCGCGGCGAGCGGTGGCCGACCATGGCGTCGAGGGTGTTGGCGGCGCGGTAGCCGAGCAGGCCGGGCACGCCCGCGACCGCCCCCCACAGCAGCGGCGCGACGGCCGCGTCGGCGGTGTTCTCCGCGGCGGACTCCACCGCGGCCCGGGCGACGCCCGCCTCGTCGAGCGCCGTGGTCGACCGGCCCACGATCCGTCCGACCTGGGCGCGCGCGGCCGGGAGGTCGCCCACCTCGAGGAAGCCCTCCACCGCGGCCGCCTCGCGGCCCAGGGTCGTGCCGCCGAGCACCACCCAGGTCGCGACCGCCGTGGCGGCCGCGTGGGTCACCGGGTGGCGTGCGGTGGCGCGCTCGACCGCGACCCCGGCCAGCGCGGTGCCCCCCGTGAGCACGAGCGCGTGGCCGAGGCCGCGGAGCACCGAGTCGGCCCACCAGCGGCGCTCGAGCGCCGCCGCGAGCCGGCCGAAGGCGGCCACCGGGTGGCCGCGCTCGGGGTCGCCGAGCCACCGGTCGGCGGCGAGGCCGAGCAGCAGTCCGGCCGCACGCGACCGGTCCGGGCTCAGCAGGCCCTCACAGCGACGCCGCGAGCGCGCGTCGCTCCGCCGCGGCGACCTCGCCCGCCCACGACCGCCCGACCAGCCCCGACAGCGCCGCCGCGAGCGCGACCCACAGCGTCGCCAGCGTGGCCAGCGAGCCGACCCGGAAGTCCCACAGCAGGTCGGCCGGGAAGCCGCCCACGCCGGCCGCGTCGGGCAGCAGCTGGGCGACGACGGCGACCACCACGACGTACGCCGTGGCAGGCGCGACCACCGCCGCCCACGCGCCGCTCCGCTCGAGGAGGCGACGGCCGAGCCACAGCGCGAGGCCGGCCGCGACCACGGAGGCGAGCACGAGGGCGAAGTAGCCGGCGGTGCGACCGCCGATGGTCGCGCCGTCACCGACGGCCGGCGGCGTGGCGGGGTACTTCAGGAACGGCACGAGCGAGACGGCCACGCCCCCCACCGCGGTCACCAGGGCGGTGGAGGCGGCGGGGGAGAGCCGGCCGAGCCGACCCACGGCGGCGGCCGAGGCGAGCGCCGCCAGGCCGCCGAGCGCCAGCCCGATCGCGAGGGTGCCGACGAGCAGGCCGACGGTGCGCTGCACGGTGCGCGGCACCGGGCCGTCGCCAGCCGGGCCCTCGAGGGCGATGGCTGCGTCCACGGACGGCTCGCCCACGGCGTACGCGACGCCGCAGGCGAGCAGGCCGGCCATAAGGCCGGCGAGGAGTCCGTGGACCAGGAAGGTCCGCGGGGTCACCTCAGTGGCAGGGGTAGCCGAGGAGGTGGCGCCCGTCGTGCACCAGCTCGTGGAGCACGGTGCCGCCGGGGAAGGCGACCGCACCCTGCGCGGTGGAGACGAAGAAGACCACGAGCTGGGCCAGCAGCCCGGCGAAGAGGAGCCAGGGCCCCAGCTGCGCGAACGAGATCGTGGGGACGGCCGGCAGTGCCGGGGCCGAGAGGGCAGGGGTCGCCTGCGACATGGTGCCTCCTTCAGGGATGACTGCGTCCCTGGTCGATGGGTGGAGTTCGCGGGCGCTCGGGTCTGACTCCACCGCTCGCGGCCGGGGCCGGAGGCGGTGTCACAGTAGCGCGACTGTGCCGGATTCCCACCGGCTTCCTCGTGCTCGCAGGAGCACCCTAGGGCACGGGGCCGCCGGGTGGGGTGAGCCGTCCCACGAGCGGCGCCAGGGCGGCCGCCAGGGCGTCGCTGACGGCCGGCTCGCGCGCGGCCACCCGCACCCACGCGCCGTCCAGGCCCGGGAAGGTGTCCGCCCGCCGACAGGCGAAGCCGGCCTCGCGCAGCGCGGCGTGGACGCCGTGGCCGACCCGGGCGAGGACGTACGGCGCGGCGCCCGGCACGACGTCCGCGCCGGCCCGCTGCAGGGCGAGGGCGAGGTGGTCGCGGTGCTGCTGTGCCAGCGCGGCGCGGCGGTCGCGCTCGGCCCTGGCCTGCGGCGTGCTGCAGGCGATCGCCGCGGCTGCGGCGAGGCTGGAGACCGACCACGGGGCCTGCGCGCGGGCCAGTGCCGCGACCAGGTCGGGCGGGCCGAGCAGGTGGCCCACCCGCACGCCGGGGAGCGCCCACAGCTTCGTCAGGCTGCGGACGACGACGACGCCGGGGAGCCGCGCGGCGGCCAGCGACTCCGGCTCGCCGGGCACGTGGTCGGCGAAGGCCTCGTCGACGACCAGCAGCCGGCCCGGGCGCACGAGGGCGCGGAGGGTGGCCGCGGGGTGGAGCACGCCGGTGGGGTTGGTGGGGTTGCCGACGACCACGAGGTCGGCGTCCTCCGGGACCCGTCGGTGGTCGAGGGTGAACCCGTCTCCCGCGCGCAGGACGGCGTGCTCGGCGACCAGGCCCGCCTCGGCCAGCGCCACGTCGGGCTCGGTGAACTGCGGGTGCACCACCACCGGCCGCCGCCAGGGCCTGCCGCCGGGGCGATGGCGGGCGAGCAGGCCGAAGGCCTCGGCCGCACCGGCGGTCACCAGAACCTCCTCGGGGTCGCGGCCGTGGTGGGCCGCGAGCGCTGCCCGGGCCGTCGTCGGGTCGGGGTAGGCCGTCGCCGCCTCCAGCCCCGTGAGCAGCGCCTCGCGCAGCCACGGCGGCCACGGCTCCCGGCTGACGTTGACCGCCAGGTCGACCAGCCCGGGTGCGGTCTCCGCGTCGCCGTGGTGGCGCAGCGGGTCGGAGTGCGGGTCGGCCGGCGCGGTGCCGGGGCTGCCGGTTTCCCCGGCTGGCGCGCTGTCGGAGTCCCCTGTCGGCGCGCTGTCGGAGTCACCGGTCGACCGGGGACTCCTGCACTTGTGGCCCGAGAACTCGGCCGACAAGTGCGGGACTTGGGCCACAAGTGGGGCTGGTGGGACTGCGGTGACCAACCGCCCGGCCCCCGGAGCAGCGGCGCGCGCGTGCACCGCGTCGGCGAAGCGCTGCGCGAGCTGCGGGTGGCCGGCCCAGTGGACGTGGGGGTAGGCCGCGTGCAGCGTCGGCCCCGCCCAGCCCACCGGGCGCGGGCCGTCGGGACCGGGAGCGAGCCACGCGGGCCCGAGCGCGGAGCCGGCCGCCGGCGCCTCGGGCGTGCACGCGGTGCGGTGGAACTCGTGGGCCGTGACGACCTCGCCGGCCCGGGTGAGCAGGGAGTCGCCCGCGGCCTCGAGGGCGTCGTACGCTAGCGTCAGGCGCGAGCCCATGGCCGCGCGGGCCGGCACGGCGCCCGCCATGGGGCGCTCGTCGAGGGTCTCGGCGAGGTAGAGCAGTCCCGCGCACTCCGCGACCGTCGGCACGCCGGCCGCGACCGCGTCGGCGATGGCGGCGCGCAGGGTCGCGTTGTCGGTGAGCGCGTCGGCGTGCACCTCGGGGAAGCCGCCGCCCAGGTAGAGCCCGGCCGTCCCGGCCGGCAAGGCCGTGTCGCTCGCGGGGTCGAAGGCCACCGGCTCGCACCCCGCCGCCCGCAGCAGCTCCTCGGTCTCGGCGTAGCGGAAGGTGAAGGCCCGCCCACCCGCCACGGCGACGACCGGCGCCGACCCGCGCCGTACGCCGTGCTCCGGCGCCCGCACCTCGGCCGCGGCCGCCCACGGCGCGGCGTCGAGGTCGGGTGCCGTGCGGGCCAGGTCGAGGACGGTGTCGAGGTCGACGTGCGCGGCGACGAGGTCGGCCAGCGCCTCGAGCGCCGCCGCCGACTCGGCCCGCTCGGCCACCGGCACGAGGCCCAGGTGCCGGCTCGGGGCGCTCACCCGCTCGTCGCGGGGCAGCACCCCCACGACGGGCACGCCGCGGCCGGAGGGTCCGCCGGTGCGCACGGCCTCGGCGATCTCCCGGGTGTTGCGGTCCGACCCGGCGCCGTTGAGCACCACGCCGGCGACGGTGACCGCCGGGTCCCAGGTGGCCAGGCCGTGCACGAGGGCCGCGACCGTGCGCGAGGAGCGGCCGACGTCGACCACCAGCAGCACCGGCGAGCGCGTCACCGCCGCGACGTGGGCGGTGGAGGCGAGGCCGCCGGTGCCGAGCCGGCCGTCGAAGAGGCCCATCACGCCCTCGACGACCGCGACGTCGGCGGCGGGGCGCGCCGGGTGCGCGAGCGGGCCGGCGCCGTGCAGCAGCAGGGGGACCAGCCGCTCCTCGCCCACCAGGTGCGGGTCGAGGTTGCGTCCGGGACGGCCGGTGGCCAGCGCGTGGTAGCCCGGGTCGATGTAGTCCGGCCCGACCTTGTGCCCGCTCACCTCGAGCCCGCGCCGGCGCAGCGCCGCCATCAGGCCGGTCGCGACGGTGGTCTTGCCCGAGCCGGTCGAGGGGGCGGCGACCACGACGCGGGGCAGCGCTACCACTCGATGCCCCGCTGGCCCTTCTGGCCGCGGTCCATCTGGTGCTTCACCTTGGTCATGTCGGTGACCAGGTCGGCCGCGTCGACCAGCGCGGGGTGGGCGCGGCGCCCGGTCACCACGACGTACTGCCGCCCGGGGCGCTCGCGCAGCGTGGCCACGACGTCGTCGACGTCGACCCAGCCCCACGCCATCGGGTAGGTGAACTCGTCGAGCACGTAGAGGTCGTGGCGCTCCTCGGCGAGGCGCCGCTTGACCTCGGCCCACCCCTCGGCGGCGTCGCGCGCGTGGTCGGCCTCGGAGCCCTCCTTGCGCGACCACGACCAGCCGGCGCCCATCTTGTGCCACTCGACCGGCCCGCCCTCGCCGGTCTCGCGGTGCAGCTCGCCGAGCCGCTCGAGCACGGTCTGCTCGCCGATGCGCCACTTGGCGGACTTCACGAACTGGAAGACCCCGACGTCCCACCCCTGGTTCCACGCCCGGATCGCCAGGCCGAAGGCGGCGGTCGACTTCCCCTTGCCGTCGCCGGTGTGCACCATCAGCAGCGGCTGCTCGCGGCGCTGCCGGGTGGTGAGCCCGTCGTCGGGCACGCTCAGCGGCTGTCCCTGCGGCATCAGGCTGCTCCGTCGCGTCGGGTGGTGCGGTGGTCGGTGGCGGCGTGAGCACGCCGTGGCGCGGCGCCGCGCACCACGCCCGTGAGCGCGTCGGCGCTGACCTCCGCCACCGGCACGTGCTCGGCGCCGAGGTGGGCGGCGAGCCGGGCCGCGAGGCCCATCCGCAGCGGCCCGGCCTCGCAGTCGACGACGACCGAGGCGACCCGCTGCGCCGCCAGGTGGTCGGCGGCGGCACGGCTGCGGGCGACGGCGTCGGCGCCCTGGGTGGCGCGACCGTCGGTCACGACGACGAGGAGCGGGCGGCGGCGGGGGTCGCGCAGCCGCTCGAGCGCGAGCACGCGGTCGGCCTCGAGCAGCCCCTCGGCCAGCGGCGTCCGGCCCCCGGCCGGCAGCTCGGCGAGCCGCCGGGCCGCCACGTCGACCGAGCGCGTCGGCGGCAGGGCGGTCTCGGCACCGTCGGCGCGGAAGGTCACCAGCCCGACCCGGTCGCGTCGCTGGTAGGCGTCGAGCAGCAGCGACAGGATCGCGGTCTTGACCTGTTCCATCCGCCTGCGCGCCGCCATCGAGCCAGACGCGTCGACGCAGAAGAGCACGAGGTTGGACTCGCGGCCCTCCCGCTCGCTGACCCGCAGGTCGGCGGGCGCCAGGCGCAGCCGGCCCACCCCGGGCACCCGCCCGCGGGCACCCTGGTGCGGCGCCGCCGCGAGCACCGTGCCGACCAGGTGCAGGTCGGTGGCGCCTGCGCGCCCGCCCGGGTCGCGCTCGCCCGCCGGCCGCGACCCGGTGCGCCGCCCGCTCGCGGTCACCGCGCGGCTGCGCCGACCCGCCTCGCCCGCACCGGTCCCCGCCACGCGGAGCAACCGCGGACGGTACGGCGTGCCCGCGGCCGCGCTGCGCGGCGTACTGCCGGTGCCGGTGCCGGTGCCGGTGCCGGTGCCCGCGTCATGCGGACCGCTCGCGACTGCGTCGGAACCGCATGACGCTCCGCGACCGTCACCGCCCTCGTCGCCGGAGCCACCCGCGTCATGCGGAGCGCTCGCGACTGCGTCGGACCCGGATGACGCCTCGCCGGTGCCGTCACCACCGCCACCCGGAGCCGGATCGGGCGTCGGGTCGGGCGTCGGGTCGGGCGTCGGGTCGGGCGTCGGGTCGGGCTCGAGCTCCGCGTCACCGAGGACGGCGTCGAGGAGCTCCTCGTCGAGGCCGGGGGCGTCGAAGGGGGTGCGGCGGCGCCGGTGCGGCAGGGCGAGCAGGGCCGCGACGCGGACGTCCGCGCGGGTGACCGAGTCGCGTCCCTGCCAGGCGGCGTGGGCGACGGCGGCACGGGCGGTGACCAGGTCGGCGCGCAGGCCGTCGACGTCGAAGGCGGCGCACACCTCGGCCACCTTGCGCAGCGCGGCGTCGGACAGCTCGACCCGCGCGACCCGCTCGCGCGCCGCCGCGATGCGGGCGGTGAGGGCGGCCTCGGCCTCGGCCCACGAGGCGAGGAAGCTCTCGGGGTCGGCGTCGAAGGCCATCCGGCGGCGCACGACCTCGACCCGCAGCGCCGGGTCGCGGGGGGCTGCGACCTCGACCGTGAGCCCGAAGCGGTCGAGCAGCTGCGGGCGGAGCTCGCCCTCCTCGGGGTTCATCGTGCCGACGAGCACGAAGCGCGCGTCGTGCTCGACCGAGACGCCGTCGCGCTCCACGGTGGCGCGACCGGTGGCCGCGGCGTCGAGCAGCAGGTCGACGAGGTGGTCGTGGAGCAGGTTGACCTCGTCGACGTAGAGGACGCCGCGGTGCGCGCGGGCCAGCAACCCGGGCTCGTACTCGGCGCGGCCCTCGCTCAGCGCCTTCTCCAGGTGCAGCGAGCCCAGCAGCCGGTCCTCGGTGGCCCCGACGGGCAGCTCGACGAGGCGCACCGGTCGGGTCTCGACCGCGGGGGCCGGTCCGAAGGGGCCGTCGGGCGAGGTGGCCCGCGGGTCGTGCGGGTCGGAGGAGAAGCGGTCGCCCGCCACGACCTCGATCGGCGGCAGCACCGCGGCGAGGGCGCGGACGACGGTGGACTTCGCCGTGCCCTTCTCGCCGCGCACCAGCACGCCGCCGACGGCGGGCGAGACGGTGGTGAGGACCAGGGCGAGCGCCATCCGGTCCGTGGGGTCGTCGTCGTGCCCGGAGGTCACGACGGCGCTGAAGGGGTAGTGCGCTGGCACAGAGGCTCCCGCTCGTCTGCCGGTCAGGTGGACGCCGCGAGGCCGGTCTTCGGACTCCCGCGGTCACGCCACCCGACCGCTGCGGGCAGCGGGGGGCACGTGCCGCGGTCACCGCAGCGGGCCTGTGCCGGACTCTCACCGGCTTCCCAGATTCTCCCGTCGGCCGCGTCGCTCGCGGGGCGGGCGGCGCGTGCCTCGGGGCACCTCGTGGCTTGCGCCGCTCAACCTACGGCACCGCAGGGTCGTGGGCGCGCGGTGGCCTAGGGTCGCCTCCCGTGACCGAGCCCGCGCAGCCCGCCGACCACCGCCTGGTCGTCATCGGGGTCGGCGCGGACGGCTGGGCGGGCCTCTCCGCGCCGGTGCGTGCCCGGGTGGCAGCGGCGGACGTCGTGCTCGGCGGCGAGCGGCACCTCGCCGCGGTGCCGTCCCGGGAGGGCCAGCTGCGCGAGCCGTGGCCCCGGCCGCTGCGCGACGGCCTGCCGGCGCTGCTCGAGCGCCACGCCGACCGGTCGGTCGTCGCGCTGGCCTCCGGCGACCCGCTGGTGTCGGGCATCGGCTCGACGCTGCTGCGCCTGCTCGGGCCGGCCGCGGTCGAGGTGGTGCCCGCGGTCTCCTCGATCGCGCTCGCCCGCGCGCGGATGGGCTGGCCCGCGGAGTCGTGCGCCGTCGTCTCGCTGGTCGGGCGTGATGCCCACGCCCTCCTGCGCGAGGCGGTGCCGGGCCGGCGGGTGCTCGTGCTCTCCGCCGACGAGCGCACCCCCGGCGAGGTCGCCGCACTGCTCGACTCGGTCGGGCTCGGCGACGCGCGGCTGCACGTGCTCGGCGACCTCGGCGGCGCGGCCGAGTCCCGCGTCGACGGGGTGGCGTCGTCGTGGGCCGTCGACCCCGCCGACCTGCCCCGCCTGCACGTGCTCGCGCTCGAGGTCGCGGGTGGGCCCCCCGTGCCGCTCGGCTGGACCGCGGGGCTGCCCGACGAGGCCTACGAGCACGACGGCCAGCTGACCAAGCGCGACCTGCGCGCCAGCGCGCTCGCCCGGCTCGCCCCGCGTCCGGGCGAGGTCCTGTGGGACGTCGGCGCCGGCGCGGGGTCCGTGGGGATCGAGTGGATGCGGGCCCACCCCGCCTGCCGCACCGTCGCGGTCGAGCAGCACCCCGAGCGGGCGGCGCGGGTGGCGCGCAACGCCGCGCGCCTCGGCGTACCCGCCCTCGAGGTCGTCACCGGCCGGGCGCCGGAGTCGCTCGCCGGGCTGCCTGCGCCCGACGCGGTCTTCGTCGGCGGCGGCGCCACCGCGCCTGGCGTGCTCGAGGCGTGCCGGGCCGCGCTGCGCCCCGGCGGCCGGCTGGTCGTGCACGGCGTGACGCTGGAGACGGAGTCGCTGCTGGCCGCGCAGCGTGCCGCACATGGCGGGGAGCTCACGCGCGTCGCGGTCGAGACCGCATCGGCGATCGGCGGCTTCACCGGCTGGACGCCGGCGCGCGCGGTCGTGCAGTGGGCGTGGACCGCGCCACCGAGCGTCTCGCAGGGCGGGGCGGACCGGTGACCGTCCGCTTCGTGGGCGCCGGCCCGGGCGCCGCCGACCTGTTGACGCTGCGCGCCGTGGCGCTGCTCGAGGCGGCCGACGTCGTGCTCTACCCCGGCACCTACCTCGACGCGGAGGTGCTCGGGCACTGCCGCGACGGCGCCCGGCTCGTCGACACCCAGGACCTCGACCTCGACCAGATCACGGCCGTCCTCGTCGCGGCCCACACCGACGACCTCGAGGTCGTGCGGCTGACCTCCGGCGACCCGTCGCTCTACTCCGCCGTGCACGAGCAGGGCTCGCGGCTCGACGCCGCCGGGGTGCCGTGGGAGGTCGTGCCGGGCGTCCCGTCGTACGCCGCCGCGGCCGCTCGCCTCGGACGCGAGCTGACGGTGCCGCTGCTGGCCCAGTCGGTGGTGCTGACCCGGGCGCAGGCCCGGTCGACGGCGATGCCGGCGGGCGAGGAGCTCGAGGCGTTCGCGCGCACCGGCGCGACGCTGGCGATCCACCTCGCGGTGACCCGGGTGCGCGAGCTCGCCGCCCGGCTCGTGCCGCACTACGGCGCGGCCTGCCCGGTCGCGGTGGTCTTCCGGGTCTCCCAGCCCGGCGAGCTCGTGCTGCGCGGCACCCTCGCCGACGTCGCCGACGCGGTCGAGGAGGCGGGCCTGCGCCAGGCCGCCGTGGTGCTCGTCGGGCCGGCGCTGGACCCCGCCGCCGCCGGCCGCGACGCGGGGGAGTCCTACCTCTACGCCCCCTCCCGCGACCGCGCGGCCAAGCACGCACCGGGTCCCGGCGCACCGTCAGGCGCCCCGCCCGGCTCTCGTCCCCCCGGGATGTGACGCGGTGCCCCGGTCGCCCCCCAGGGCTCGACACCTGGGGAGGCGACAGGGACACCGCGTCGCGGGGCGCTCGGGAGTGCCGGCCCGTCGTCGACGCAGCCTCGCTCAGCCCTCGACGTAGCGCGGCGTCCAGACCCGCCCGCCCTCGGTGACCCGGGTGCTCGACGCCCCGACGAGCAGCAGGCACTTCATGTCGACGGTGGTCGGGTCGAGGCCGCCGAGCGTCGTCACGTCGAGCGACTCCTCGGCCCGGCCGACGTCGCGGCCGACCACGACCACCGTGGCCGGGTCGCGGTGCTCGAGCAGCACCTTCTGCAGGTGGCCGACCTGGTCGGGTCGGGCGCGGGAGCGCGGGTTGTAGACCGCGAGCACGAGGTCGGCCTCGGCCACCGCGCGCAGGCGCTGCTCGACCACTGCCCACGGCTTGAGCCGGTCGCTGAGGCTCACCACGGCGAAGTCGGCGCCGATCGGCGCGCCCGCCCGCGCGGCCACGGCCTGCACCGCGCTCACGCCGGGCAGCACGCGCACCTCGACCCCCGCGTACGCCGGGTCGTCGGCCGCCTCGAAGACCGCCGAGGCCATCCCGAAGACCCCGGCGTCGCCGCCGGACACCACGGCGACCCGCTCGCCGTCGCGGGCCAGGTCGAGCGCGAGCCGGGCACGGTCGAGCTCGACGGTGTTGCCGGAGGCGTGCCGCTGCAGGCCCGCGCGGCGCGGCACCCGGTCGACGTACGGCGCGTAGCCCACCACGTGGTCGACCCCCGCCAGCGCCTGCTCGGCCTCCGCGGTCAGCCAGTTCGCCGGCCCCGGGCCGAGGCCGACCACCAGGAGCTCGGCGGGGGCGGGCGTGCCGGGTGGGCGCAATTGTGCGGTAGTCGGCTGTGCAACCGCCGGGTAACCGTCGTCTGGCGCACAATTGTTCCCAGCCCGACCCCCGCGAGCCCCACCCGCAGCCTGCTCCGCGACGCGGCGGCCCGGGCCGTGGCGGGAGTCGCCGGTGACGACGACCAGCGAGAAGTAGGGCACGGTGTCGGGGTCGACGTCGGCCACCGGCAGCACCCGCTCGGTCGCCATCGACGCCCGCTCGACGTACGTCGCGTGGTCCAGGCGGCCCGCCAGCGCGAGCGCCTCGCGCACCTTGCGGAAGGTGCGGCCGAGCTTCATCACCACCGCGCCGTCGGCGTCGGCCAGGCGCCGCGCGAGCTCGCCTTGCGGCAGCGTCCCGGGCAGCACGGTGAGCACGTCGGTCTGGCGCACGAGCGGCAGCGCCGCGGTGGCCGTGGCGGCCGCGAAGGCCGGCACGCCGGGGACGACCTCGCAGGTGAAGCGGTCGGCCAGGCCGTCGTGGAGGTACATGAACGAGCCGTAGAACAGCGGGTCGCCCTCGGCCAGCACGACCACGTCGCGACCGGCCTCGAGGTGGGCGGCGAGGCGGGCGACCGCGTCGGTGTAGAAGTCGGCCATCGCGCCCGCGTAGCCACCGGGGTGGTCGGTGAGACCGGTGGTGACGGGGTAGCGCAGGACCTCCTCGACGGCAGTGGGCGGGATCAGGCCCGCGGCGGTGCGCCGCGCGTTGGAGGCCTTGCCGACCCCCGCGTGGTAGGCCACGACGTCGGCCGCACCGATCAGCCGCGCCGCCTTCAGCGTCACCAGCTCGGGGTCCCCGGGGCCGAGGCCGACGCCCCAGAGCCGCCCGGGAGTCAGCTCGGCACCGGAGGTCGACGCGCTCACTCCGCCTCCTGGGCGAGCGCGTTGAGTGCCGACGCCGTCATCGCCGACCCGCCGCGCCGACCGCGGACGGTCAGGAACGGCACGTCGATCCCGTGGTCGGCGGCGAACCCGGCGAGCGCCTCCTTCGACTCGGCGGCGCCGATGAACCCCACCGGGCAGCCGACGACCGCCGCAGGTCGGGGGGCGCCGTCCAGCAGCATCTCGAGCAGGTGGAAGAGCGCGGTGGGTGCGTTGCCGATCGCGACGACGGCGCCGTCGAGCCGCTCGCCCCACAGGCCGAGCGCGGCGGCCGAGCGGGTCGTGCCCCACTGCGCGGCCAGGGCGGGCACCCGGGGGTCGCGCAGCGTGCACACCACCTCGTTGTCGCGGGGCAGCCGCGCGCGGGTCACCCCGGAGGCGACCATGTGGGCGTCGGTGAGGACCGGGGCGCCGGCCCGGAGCGCGGCGCGGGCCGCCGACACCAGCCGTGGGTGCACCACGAGGTCGTCGACGAGGTCGGTCTGCCCGGTGCCGTGGACCATCCGGACGGCGACCTTCTCGGCGTCGGCCGGCAGGTGCGCGAGCCGGGTCTCGCGGCGGATCGTGGCGAAGCTGTCGTCGTAGATCGCCCGCCCCGACCGCACGTAGTCGTAGCGCGCCTGCGGCGCCCGCAGCGCGCGCGGCCCCGCGTCGCGGGCCGGTGCGGGCGCCACCACCCCGCGCCAGGGAGTGACGACGAGGTCGGCGTCGTCCGCGAGCCCCCACCCGTCGACGTACGCCGTGTCGAGGCGGCCGTCGGGCACCACCAGGTGGCGCAGGCCGGGTGCCCCCGCGACGGGGCCGGGTGGCAGCGGTCCGCTGGGCGTCGGGAGGTCGGGGTGCGGGGCGGCGGCGACGTCGCTCGGCAGCGGGGCCTCGAGCTCCTCGACGTGCCAGGGGGCGTCGGGGCCCTGACCCCGCGCGGCGACCAGCTCGCGGGCGAGGTCGAGCAGGGCGGCTGCCGCGCCCCGGGGGCCGGTGAGCGGGACGACCCGGCCCCAGCCGGACCCGACCCGCAGCTGCCCGTGGGTGGCCGAGAGGGCGACGACGCCGAGGTCGCACGCACGGTCGACCACGTCGCCGCGACCGTCGTCGAGCACGACGAGGGTGCGGGCCGACAGCCCGGCGAGCACGGGGTCCGACCGCAAGCCCTCGTCGAGGGCCGCCGCGACCGGGCGCAGGTCGGCGCGACCACCGACCAGGCCGGTCAGCGGCGAGACCACGACGTTGCGCACCAGCTCGGCGGTGCGCGAGGGCAGCAGGCCGGTGGCCTCGAGCGCGGCGACGACCTCGGGGGGCAGCCGTCCGTCGGAGTGCGGCAGCGCGCGGACCTGCAGGTTGGCGCGGGTGGTCAGGTGCACCGCGCCGTCGCCCCACCGCTCGGCGACCGCGAGGAGGGCACGCAGGCGGGCAGCGGGCAGCGCGCCGCCGACGAGCCGGAGGCGCACGAGCGCGCCGTCCTCGGCGATCCACGGCCGGGCGACGCCGGGGCACAGGTCGGGGCGGGTGCGGGTGGCGGGTCCGGGGCGGTCGGCTCCCGGGCGGGCGGGTCCGGACTGGCTGGTGAGGAGCACGGTCTCTCCCTGGTCGGGGCCCTGTGCGCGGAGCCCGTGGTGACCGCACGGCGGTCGCCGCGGGGCCAGCAGGTCTTCGGACTCGGGGTCATCCGGCACGGGGCGCCTTCCCAGGACGTCCTCTCGTCGGTCCCAGTGGCTCAGTGCCCCGCCCGTCGCCCACACCGCTGCGCGTCAGTCCCGGAGTCGCACCGGGTTCCCTGCCCCACCCGGTGGCCCGGGCGGGGGTGACTGGCGTCGGCAGGCTACCAACGCCTCGGCGGGGTGGCGGTAGCGTCCGCCGGCGTGACGTCGGTCCCGCTCCTCCTCGTCGGCGCCTCGGCGCGCGAGGTCGCGGCCCGGGCGGACCTCGCCGGGCTGGCCGCGACCGTGCCCGGGGCCGAGGTCGCCTTCCTGCAGCTGGGCGACCCGTCGCTCTCCGGGGCGCTGACGCGGCTCGCCGACACGGGTGCCGCACGGGTCGACGTCGTCGGGGTCTCCCTCGGGCCGCTCGCCCCCGGCGCCACCTGGGTGCGTCGCGTCGCCGGCCACTGGTGGCGCGAGCGGACCGGCGACCGGCCCGTGGTGGCGGTGGCCCCGCGGCTGCTGGGCGAGCTCGACGCGGCCGCGCTGCACGACGTACGCCGTGACGCGCGGCCGCTGACCGGCGCCGAGCCGGGGCTCACGTCGGCCGCGTGGGAGGGGGTGACCCACCACCGCCGCCAGTTGCTGGTGTGCCGGGGTCCGCGCTGCACCGCCCGCGGGTCGGACGCGACCGCGGAGGCGGTGGTGCTCGCGCTGGTCGAGGCCGGGTGCACCGACGACGACGTGCTCGTCACCCACACCGGCTGCCTGCTGCCCTGCAACCACGCGCCGGTCGTCGTGGTGCACCCCGACGACGCGTGGTGCGGTGGCGTGACGCCGGAGGTCGGTCGCCGCCTCGTCGCGGCCGTGCTGGACGAGGGCGGCGACCTCGCCGCGGCGGGCCTGCCGCTGCTGCCGCGCTGAGCCGGAGCGGTGCTCGAACGTTCGAGCAGCGGCTGTCCGCACGTTCGAGCAACCGAGCGCCGAACGCCCGTACGGGGACGCGGCCGCCGCACTTGTGGGCCGAGTCCTGCACTTGTGCCCCGAGTTCTCGGGCCACAAGTGCAGGAGTCCCCGGCTGACCGGTGACTCCGACAGCCCGGCGGCGCCGACAACCCCGGGACGCGGACAGCCCCGGCACCCAGCCCGCCGGCGTGGCCTAGGGTGAGCGCACCGACGTCTCGTGGGACCCAGGAACCCGGTGCCGGCCGCGCAGCCAGCGGCCCAGTCCGGGGCGGTTCCGCCACTGTGACCTCGCACCACCGCTCCGCGCGGGGGTGCGACCAGCCAGACACTGGCCACGGGACCTGACCTACCACTGGGGCGAGAACCCCGAGGAGGCGTCCCGGGGATGACCCGCATCGCGCTGCTGTCCACCTCCGACACCGACCTGCTGTCGGCCCGCGCGAGCGGGGCCGACTGGGTGCTGGCCAACCCCGGCCGCCCCGGCCACCAGTCGATGGCCGAGGTGATCGAGGGCTGCGACCTCGTCGTCGGCCGGATCCTGGGCTCGCCGGCCGACCTGTGCTCCGGCTTCGCCCGCGTCCGCGCCACCGGCGTGCCGGTCGTGGTGCTCGGCGGCGAGCAGGTGCCGAGCGCGGAGCTGATGGAGCTCTCGACGGTCCCCGCCGGGGTCGCGGCCGAGGCGCACCGCTACCTCGCCGAGGGCGGCCCCGCCAACCTCGCCCAGCTGCACGCCTTCCTCTCCGACACCGTCCTGCTGACCGGCGAGGGTTTCGAGCCCCCGGCGGTGCTGCCGGAGTGGGGCTGCGCCGAGCGGCCCGCCCCGACCGCGGAGCAGGCCGCCCTCCCGCGCATCGGCGTGCTCTACTACCGCGCCCACGAGGCCAGCGGCAACACCGCCTTCGCGCACGCGCTGGCCGACGCGGTCGACGCGACGGGCGAGGCCGTCGGGGTGCCGATCTTCGCCGGGTCGCTGCGCAGCGCGCCCGACGCGCTCTACGACGCCTTCCGCACCCTCGACGCCCTCGTCGTGACCGTGCTCGCCGCGGGCGGAACCACCCCCGCCGGGGCGAGCGCGGGCGGCGACGACGAGGCCTGGGACGTCGAGCGCATGGCGGCCCTCGACATCCCCGTGCTGCAGGGCCTGTGCCTGACCAGCAGCCGCGCCGAGTGGGAAGCCTCCGACGATGGCGTGACCCCGCTCGACTCGGCCAGCCAGGTGGCGATCCCGGAGTTCGACGGCCGCATCATCACCGCGCCGTTCTCCTTCAAGGAGGTCGACGAGGACGGCCTCCCGCACTACGTCGCCGACCCCGAGCGCTGTGCCCGGGTGGCCGGCATCGCCGTGGGCCACGCCCGGCTGCGCCGCACGCCGGCCGCCGAGCGCAAGGTCGCGCTCGTGCTGTCCGCCTACCCCACCAAGCACTCCCGCGTCGGCAACGCGGTCGGGCTCGACACCCCCGCCTCGGCCGTGCGGCTGCTGCGCCGCATGGCGGAGGCCGGCTACGACCTCGGGGAGGGCGGGCCGGTGCACGAGGCACTCGCCCACGACGACCTCACCGAGGCCGGCGACGCGCTGATCCACGCCCTCATCGCCGCCGGCGGCCAGGACGAGGAGTGGCTCACCACCGCCCAGCTCACCGAGAGCCACGTGCGGATCGCGGCCGACGACTACCGGCGGTGGCTCGCCGACCTGCCCGCGGCGCTGGTGGACGACGTGGTCGAGACGTGGGGCGAGGCACCGGGCAGCCTCTTCGTGAACGACGAGCAGGAGATCGTGCTGGCCACGCTGCGCTCCGGCAACGTCGTGCTGCTGATCCAGCCGCCGCGCGGTTTCGGGGAGAACCCGGTCGCGATCTACCACGATCCCGACATGGCCCCCAGCCACCACTACCTCGCGGCCTACCGCTGGCTCGAGCGCTCGTTCGGCGCCCACGCCGTGGTCCACCTCGGCAAGCACGGGTCCCTGGAGTGGCTGCCGGGCAAGAACGCCGCGCTGTCGGCCGCCTGCGCCACCGACGCCGCGATCGGCAGCATGCCCCTGGTCTACCCCTTCCTCGTCAACGACCCCGGCGAGGGCGCCCAGGCCAAGCGCCGCGCCCACGCCACGATCGTCGACCACCTCGTGCCGCCGATGGCGCGCGCGGAGGCCTACGGCGACATGGCGCGCCTCGAGCAGCTGCTCGACGAGCACGCCAACATCGCTGCCATGGACCCGGCGAAGCTGCCGGCGGTCCGCGCGGAGATCTGGACGCTCATGCACGCCGCGGAGATGCACCGCGACCTCGGCCTCGACGAGCGGCCCGACGACGAGGAGTTCGACGACTTCCTGCTGCACGTCGACGGCTGGCTGTGCGAGGTCAAGGACGCCCAGATCCGCGACGGCCTGCACGTGCTCGGGGCCCCGCCCGAGGGTGAGGCGCGGGTCAACCTCGTGCTGGCGATCCTGCGGGCGAGCCAGGTCTGGGCCGGCGACGTGGGCGCGGTCCCCGGCCTGCGCACCGCGCTCGGCCTCAAGGAGGGCGCCGAGCGCGTCGGTGCCGTCGACGAGGTCGAGGAGCGGGCCCGGGCGCTGGTCGTCGCGATGGAGGCTGCCGGGTGGGACCCGCAGGCGGCCGAGGAGCTGCACGACGACGAGGAGGTACGCCGCGTCCTGCGGTTCGCCGCCACCCAGGTCGTGCCGCGCCTCGCCCGCACCACCGACGAGCTCGACCACGTGCTCCACGCGCTCGACGGCGGCTTCGTCCCGGCAGGACCCTCAGGGTCGCCGCTGCGCGGGCTCGTCAACGTGCTGCCGACCGGGCGCAACTTCTACACCGTCGACCCCCGCGCGGTGCCGTCCCGCCTGGCCTGGGACACCGGGGTGGCGATGGCCGACTCGCTGCTCCAGCGCTACCTCGAGGAGACCGGCGCCTACCCCGCCTCGGTGGGCCTCAGCGTGTGGGGCACCTCCGCGATGCGCACCTCGGGCGACGACGTGGCCGAGGTGCTCGCGCTGCTCGGTGTGCGACCGGTGTGGGACGAGGCCTCGCGCCGGGTCCACGACCTCGAGGTGGTCCCGCTCGAGGAGCTCGGCCGCCCGCGCGTCGACGTGACGGTGCGCATCTCCGGCTTCTTCCGCGACGCCTTCCCCCACGTGCTGGCGATGCTCGACGACGCGGTGCGGCTGGTCGCCGGGCTCGACGAGCCCGACGAGCAGAACTTCGTCGCCGCCCACGCCCGCGCCGACCTCGCCGCCCACGGCGACGAGCGCCGGGCCACGACGCGCATCTTCGGCTCGAAGCCCGGGTCCTACGGTGCGGGCATCCTGCAGGTGGTCGAGTCGGGCACCTGGCGCGACGACGCCGACCTGGCCGAGGTCTACACCGCGTGGGGCGGCTTCGCCTACGGCCGCGACCTCGACGGAGCGCCGGCCGCCGACGACATGCGCACCAACTACCGCCGCATCACGGTGGCGGCCAAGAACGTCGACACCCGCGAGCACGACATCGCCGACTCCGACGACTACTTCCAGTACCACGGCGGCATGGTCGCCACGGTCCGCGCGCTCACCGGCAGCGACCCGCGCGCCTACGTCGGCGACTCGACCACCCCCGACTCCGTGCGCACCCGCACGCTGCAGGAGGAGACCAACCGGGTCTTCCGCGCCCGGGTGGTCAACCCGCGCTGGATCGCCGCGATGCAGCGCCACGGCTACAAGGGCGCCTTCGAGCTGGCCGCGACCGTCGACTACCTCTTCGGCTTCGACGCCACGACGGGCGTCGTCCACGACTGGATGTACGAGGCCCTCGCGCAGGAGTACGTGCTCGACGAGGCCAACCAGGCCTTCATGCGCACCTCCAACCCGTGGGCGCTGCGCGGCATCGTCGAGCGGCTGCACGAGGCCGCCGACCGCGGGCTGTGGGCCGAGCCCGACCCGGCGACGGTCGCGGCGATGCAGCAGGTCTACCTCGAGCTCGAGGGCGACCTCGAGGACCGTGGCTGAGCGCCACGTCCGGGTCGTCGGCGTGGGTCCGGGCGGCGCCGACCAGGTGACGCTCGAGGCGCTGGCCGCGCTGCGCGCCTGCGACTACCTCGTGGTGGCCGACAAGCCCCAGCGGGGCGGTGCGCCCGACCCGCTGGTCGAGGCGCGCGAGCGGCTGCTCGACCGGCACCTCGGTGACGCCCGGCCGCCGCTCGTGCGGGTGGTGGACCCGCCGCGCGACCGGACGGCGCGCGGCACCGCCACGCCCGCCGACTACGAGCGGGCCGTCGAGGCATGGCACGACGCCCGCGCCGCGGCGTACGCCGAGGCGATCGCCGCGCACGCCGGTGACCCGGGCTTCCTGGTCTGGGGCGACCCCGCGTTCTACGACTCGACGATCCGGGTCCTCGAGCGGGTCGCGGCGCAGCTGCCGCTGCGGGTCACGGTGGTGCCGGGGGTCTCGAGCGTGCAGCTGCTCGCCGCACGCCACGGCCTCGTGCTGCACGACGTCGGCCGGCCGGTGCACGTGACGACCGGGCGGGCCGTGCTCGCCGCGGTCGACGCCGGGCAGACCAACCTCGTCGTGATGCTCAACCGCGACCTGGCGCCGCTCGCCGACCTGCGGGTCGCCGACTGGCAGGTGTGGTGGGGCGGCAACCTCGGCACCGCGTCCGAGCGGCTGGTCGCCGGCCGGGTCGGCGACGTGCTCGACGCGCTCGACCGCGCGCGGGTCGCCTGCCGCGAGGAGACCGGGTGGGTGATGGACGCCTTCGTGCTCCGTGCGCCGGTGCCCGCGCTCAGCTGAGCCGCGGCGCCAGCACCATCAGCGGCAGCGCCGCCAGGGCGAGCACGAAGCACAGCCCGCCCAGCACCTTCTTGTCCGAGCGCAGCAGCACGACGCCTGCTGCCAACGCCACGAGGCCGATCAGCCCCCAGTACCTCGGGTCCACGCGGCCATTCCTACCAGGCCGCGGCCGAGGGGCGCGGCGTCAGACCCCGGCGGGCGACGGCTCGACGTCGGGGGTGGTGCCCGGGTCCTCGCCGGGCCCGGGAGGTGCGGGCGGCGTGGGCACGCCGGCGGGGTCGCCGCTCGGGACGACCTCGGGGTCGGGCGTGGGCTCGAGGGGTGTGGTGGTCATGGGAGCAGCGGTACCCGGCGGGGCGCGGTCGCACACGCCGCGCCCCACCGGGGTCGGGGCTCAGACCTCCCGGCGGGTCTCCACGACGTCGGTGCGTCGGCGGTTGTTGTTCATCGTGATCGCGGCCAGCACGAGGGCGACGATGCCGACGCCGGTGCAGATCCAGCCGACCATGGTGAGGTCGACGCCGGGCACGGCGTCCTGGACGGCGAGCGCGAGGATGAGGCCGATCGCGACGAGGGCGATGCCGATTCCGTATCCCACGGCGGAGCTCCTTCTTGTTGGGGGGTCCCGAGAGGGGATCCCGGTCCTGATACCCACTTCCGCCGCGTCTGAGTCCTCGCGTGACCAGCGCCGCACGCCGCCGCGGCACTGAGGCAGAGTTGAGCGGAACAGACTCAACTCTGCGCGCGTTGTGCCCGGTGCGCGGCAGACTGGGCCGCGCCCGGCACGACACAGGGGAGACGCACGACATGAGCCAGTTCGGTCCCGACACCTTCACCACCCGCGCCCGCGAGGCGATCGAGGCCGCCCAGCTGAGCGCGACCGCGGCGGGCCACGCCGCCACCGAGCCCGTCCACCTGCTGCTGGCGCTGCTCGACGACGCCGGCGGCACCGCCCGCACGCTCGTCGACCGCTGCGGCGCCGACGGCGCCGTGCTGGCCGCGCAGGCCAAGGCGGCCGTCGACGGGCTGCCGAAGGCCAGCGGCCAGACGGTGCAGCACCCCGGCGCCACGGCCAACCTCACCCGCGTGCTCGCCGGCAGCATGGACCTCGCGCGCGGCATGCAGGACGACTACGTCGCCACCGAGCACCTGCTGGTCTCGCTCGCGACCGTCGAGTCCAGCGCCCAGCGCATCCTCGCGACCGCCGGCCTCACCCCGGCCGGGCTGCGCGAGGCGCTCGAGGCCGTCCGCGGTGGGCGGCGCGTGACCAGCCAGGCCGCGGAGGCCTCCTACGAGAGCCTGGAGAAGTTCTCCGTCGACCTCACCGCGCAGGCCCGCGAGGGCCGGCTCGACCCGGTCATCGGGCGCGACGCCGAGATCCGACGGGTCGTGCAGGTGCTCAGCCGCCGCACGAAGAACAACCCCGTGCTGATCGGCGAGCCGGGCGTCGGCAAGACCGCCGTCGTCGAGGGCCTCGCCCAGCGCGTCGTCGCCGGCGACGTGCCCGACAGCCTGAAGGGCCGCCGGGTGCTCAGCCTGGACCTGGCCGCGATGCTCGCCGGCGCGAAGTACCGCGGCGAGTTCGAGGAGCGGCTCAAGGCCGTGCTGGAGGAGGTCAAGCAGGCCGAGGGCCAGGTGATCACGTTCATCGACGAGCTGCACACGGTCGTCGGCGCGGGCGCCGGCGGCGACTCCGCGATGGACGCCGGCAACATGCTCAAGCCGATGCTCGCGCGCGGTGAGCTGCACATGATCGGCGCGACGACCCTCGACGAGTACCGCGAGCGCATCGAGTCCGACCCCGCCCTGGAGCGCCGCTTCCAGCAGGTCTTCGTCGGCGAGCCGAGCGTCGAGGACACCATCCAGATCCTGCGCGGCATCCAGGAGAAGTACGAGGCGCACCACGGCGTGCGCATCACCGACGCCGCGCTGGTCGCGGCCGCGACGCTGAGCGACCGCTACATCACCGGTCGCCAGCTGCCCGACAAGGCCATCGACCTCGTCGACGAGGCGGCGAGCCGGCTACGCATGGAGATCGAGTCCTCGCCGGAGGAGATCGACCAGCTGCGCCGCTCGGTCGACCGGCTCAAGATGGAGGAGTTCGCGCTCGCCAAGGAGACCGACGAGGGTTCGCGCGAGCGGCTGGAGCGGCTGCGCGCCGACCTCGCCGACGCCGAGGAGGAGCTGCGCGGGCTCGAGGCGCGCTGGGAGCGCGAGAAGGCCTCGCTCGAGGGCGAGGGCGAGCTGCGCCGCCAGCTCGACCAGCTGCGCATCGAGGCCGACCGGCTGCAGCGCGAGGGCGACCTCGGCGCGGCCAGCGAGATCCTCTACGGCCGCATCCCGGAGCTGGAGAAGCAGATCGCCGGGCAGGCCGGCGCGTCCGCGGACACCGCGGACCTCGAGCCGCTCGTCGGTGAGGAGGTGGGCGCCGAGCAGATCGCCGACGTCGTGGAGGCGTGGACCGGCATCCCGACCGGGCGGCTGCTGCAGGGCGAGACGGCCAAGCTGCTCGAGATGGAGCAGGTGATCGGGCGCCGGCTCATCGGCCAGCGCGAGGCGGTGACCGCGGTGAGCGACGCCGTACGCCGCTCCCGGGCGGGCATCGCCGACCCCGACCGACCGACGGGCTCCTTCCTCTTCCTCGGCCCCACCGGCACGGGCAAGACCGAGCTCGCCAAGGCGCTCGCCGACTTCCTCTTCGACGACGACCGGGCGATCGTGCGCATCGACATGAGCGAGTACGCCGAGAAGCACAGCGTCGCGCGCCTCGTCGGGGCCCCTCCGGGCTACGTCGGCTACGACGAGGGCGGCCAGCTCACCGAGGCCGTGCGGCGCCGGCCCTACTCCGTCGTGCTGCTCGACGAGGTCGAGAAGGCCCACCCGGAGGTCTTCGACATCCTGCTGCAGGTGCTCGACGACGGCCGCCTGACCGACGGCCAGGGCCGCACGGTCGACTTCCGCAACACGATCCTGGTGCTCACCAGCAACCTCGGCTCGCAGCACCTCGTCGACCCGCTGCTCGACCCCGCGGCCCGCCGCGAGCAGGTGATGGCGGTGGTGCGCGGCGCCTTCAAGCCGGAGTTCCTCAACCGGCTCGACGAGGTCGTGCTCTTCGAGGCGCTCACCAAGGAGGAGCTGACCCGCATCGTCGACCTGCAGCTGGCCCTGCTCGAGCAGCGGCTGGCCGTGCGCCGGATCTCGGTGGAGGTCACCGACGCGGCGAAGACGTGGCTGGCCGACACGGGCTACGACCCGGCCTACGGCGCGCGCCCCCTGCGCCGCCTCGTGCAGCAGGCCATCGGCGACCCGCTCGCCCGCCTGCTGATCAGCGGCGAGGTCGGCGACGGCGGAGCGGTGCGCGTCGACCGTGACGACGACGGTGCGACCAGCGGCCTGCGCGTGGTGCCGGCCTGACGGACACGGCCCGCGGGAGCCGCCGACCGGCGCCGGGTCGCCCCCGGCGCCGGTTGGCGGCGCGTGGTGCAATGAGCCGGTGAGCAGCAAGGACGCGCCCGCCCGCCCGCCCCAGGCCTCGGCAGCGGGGTGGGCGCTGGTCGTGGGCGGCGCCTTCGTCGTGCTCAGCGCCTTCGAGTCGGTCTCCTCGCTGCGCTCGCTCGAGAGCCGCGAGCAGGTCGAGGAGATGCTGGCGGAGCCGCCGGCCTCCGGGCTCGGGCTCGGCGTGGAGGGCGTGCTCGACCTCATGCACGCGCTGACCCTCGTGACGGGCGCCTGCGCCGCGGCCATCGCCGTGCTGGGCTGGCAGGTGCTGCAGCGCAACCGCCAGGCGCGGGTCGCGGTCTCCGCGCTCGCGGTGCCGCTGCTCATTGCCGGCACCGTCGTCGGCGGCCTGGTCGCCGTCGTCGTCGCGACGGCCGCTGCCCTGCTGTGGGTGCAGCCGACGCGCGCGTGGTTCGACGGGGTCGAGGCGCCGCCGCGCCGCGGCCTCGAGCCGCCGCGACGCCGGCCGCCGCACCCGCTGCCGCGGCAGGAGGCACGACCTGGCGCCACCACCGACGGCCCGGCAGACCGGGGCACCCCGGCCGACCCCGGCGCCCCGGCCGCGGAGCAGCGCCCGCTCGCCCCCGTGGGTGCCCCGGGGCCCGGGGAGTCGGCTGCCGGCGGGCCGCGTGCCTACGACGGCTTCGGCTCCGTCCGCGCGAGTGCACCCGTCGACCACGGTGCCGCCCACCCCGGCCCACACCCCGGCCCCGCGGGGCCGAGCGGCCAGCAGCAGCCGTGGGGCGCGCCGTACGCCCCCTGGCCCGGTCGCGACGAGCCGCGCCGTCCCGCCGCGGTCACGGTCGCGTGCGTGCTGACCTGGGTGACGACGGCGGTGGTCGGGCTGCTGACCGGCATCAGCCTGGTCGCCCTCGCGCTCGCGCCCGACCTGCTGGTGGAGTCGGCGCTGGAGCAGCAGCCCGGCTTGCTCGACGGCGGCGTGTCCCGCGAGCAGCTGCTGAGCGGCCTGTGGGTGCTCGGCGGGCTCACGGTGGCCTGGTGCGTGGCGGCCGCCGTGGTCGCCGGCTTCGCCTTCCGCGGCGACCGGTGGGCACGCGGTGCCCTGCTGGCCAGCGCCGTGCTGGCGACCGTCCTCAGCCTGCTGTCGAGCCCGGGCGCCCCGGCCATGGTGGTCCCGATGCTCGCCGGGTCGGTCGTCGTGGCCTGCCTGCTGCGCTCGGAGTCGCGCGCGTTCTTCCGCCGCGACGTGGTTCGATGACCCCATGAGCGAGCAGCACCCGCCCCACCAGCCCGGTCCGCCGCAGGGCCCCTCGCGGGGTGGGCCGGAGGGCCCGCAGCAGGGCCCGCAGCAGGGCCCGCAGCAGGGGCAGGCCCCGGGCTACGCGGCGGGTGGGTTCGGCGCCCAGCCCTACCCCTCGGCGTACGCCGCGCCGCGCGACCCCGACCAGCGGCCCGCGACCGTGGTGGCCGCCGCGGTGACGACCTTCGTCTTCGCCGGGCTCGCGCTGCTGCTCTTCGGCCTCGGCCTCGTCGGGATGCTCGCGGCGCGCGGCCAGGTGCTCGACGCGATCGTGGAGGAGCCGGGCTTCGCCGGCACCGGCATCGACGTCGAGGACGCCTACGGCCTGGTCGTCGCGGTGCTGGGCGTCTTCGCGCTGTGGTGCGTCGTCGCGATCGTGCTCGCCGCGCTCGCCCTGCGCCGCTCGCAGGCCGGCCGCATCGGTCTGGTGGTCTCGGCGTCGCTGAGCGCGCTGGTGTGCCTGGTCGGCATCACCTCGGTCGTCACGGTGCTGCCGCTGGCGGCCTCGATCGCCACCATCGTGTGCCTCTTCGCCGGCGGCGCCGGCGACTGGTACGCCCGCCGCTCCGCCCCCCACGGCGGCTACGGCGCGCCCGGCGGGCAGGGGGGCTGGCAGCAGCAGCCGCACGACCCGCAGCAGTGGTCGCAGCAGTACGGCGGCGCGCCGCAGGGCTACGGCTACCCCGGCTACCCGTCGTACCCGGCCCAGGCCCCGCAGCAGCAGTCGTCGCAGCAGCCGCAGCAGCAGCAGCAGGGCCAGGCCGGGGGTGCGTCCGGGCCCGACGACGACCGGCCCGTGCAGCGTCCCTGGGGCTGACCGGCTCCGCACTTGTGGGCCAAGTCCTGCACTTGTGCCCCGAGTTCTCGGGCCACCAGTGCAGGAGTCACCGGTCGACCGGTGACTCCGACAGGGCCCCGGGCCTACGCCCGCAGCTCGGCCGCCGCGAGCCGCCGCACGCCCTCGGTGACGACGGCGTCGGTCTTGCAGAAGGCCCAGCGGACGAGGTGGTCGCCCGCGGGGGAGTCGTGGAAGCCCTGGGTCGGGATCGCGACCACGCCGGCGCGCTCGGGCAGGGCGAGGCAGAAGGCGAGCCCGTCGTCCCAGCCGAGGTGGGAGACGTCGGTGGTGGCGAAGTAGGTGCCCTCGGGCACCCGCGGCTCGAGGCCGGCGGCCGCCAACCCCTCGCACAGCAGGTCGCGGCGTCGCTGGAGGTCGACCGCGAGGCGCCGCGGCCACTCCCACTCGGCGTCGAGGGCGTGCGCGACCGCCGGCTGCAGGGGAGCGCCGGAGGTGAAGGTCAGCCACTGCTTCGCCGCGAGCAGCGCGGAGACGAGGTGGGCGGGGCCGGTCGCCCAGCCGACCTTCCACCCCGTGAGCGACCACGACTTGCCGACGCTGGAGAGGGTGAGCACCCGCTCGCGCATCCCCGGCAGTGTCGCGAGCGGCACGTGCCGGTGGCCGTCGAAGACCAGGTGCTCGTAGACCTCGTCGGTGACGACGAGCAGGGCGTGGCGCCGCACGACCTCGGCGACCGCCTCCAGCTCCGCCCGCGTCAGCACCGTGCCGGTGGGGTTGTGCGGGGTGTTGAGCAGCAGCAGCCGGGTGCGGGGGGTGACGGCAGCCTCGAGCGCGGCGGCGTCGAGCCGGAAGTCGGGCGCCCGCAGCGTCACGCCGCGCCGCACGCCGCCCGCGACCTGCACCATGGCGGCGTAGGAGTCGTACCACGGCTCGAGCAGCAGCACCTCGTCACCCGGGTCGACCAGCGCGAGCAGCGCCGCGGCGACGCCCTCGGTCGCCCCGGTGGTCACGCAGACCTCCGTCGCGGGGTCGAGGTCGATCCCGTGGTGACGCTGCTGGTGGCGCGCGACGGCCTCCCGCAGCTCGGGCACGCCGGTGCCGGGGGCGTACTGGTTGCGCCCCTCGCGCAGTGCCGCGGCCGCCCGCTCGAGCACGGAGGCCGGGCCGTCCTCGTCGGGGAAGCCCTGTCCGAGGTTGACCGCGCCGGTGCGCTGGGCCAGCGCCGACATCTGCGTGAAGACCGTCGGGGGGATGCCCTGGAGCCGCTGGGCGAGCACGTCCGCTGCCATGGGGCCACCGTAGGCTGTCGGCCGTGACTGCGACCGACCCCGACCTCGCCCGCGACATCGACGCCACGTGCCGGCTGACCGGCGAGTTCACGCTCCGCTCGGGCCAGGTCGCGACCGAGTACTTCGACAAGTACCTCTTCGAGGCCGACCCGCTGCTGCTGGCGCGGGTGGCGCGGGAGGTGGTCAACCTGCTGCCGCACGACACCGAGCTGCTCGGTGGTCTCGAGCTCGGCGGCGTCCCGATCGCCACCTCGGTCAGCGGCATCACCGGCACGCCCGCGCTCTTCGTGCGCAAGCAGGCGAAGGAGTACGGCACCTGCAAGCTCGCCGAGGGCCCGCCCGTCGAGGGCCGCCGCGTCACGCTCATCGAGGACGTCGTCACCACCGGCGGCGCGGTGCGCGACGCGACGCGCGCCCTGCGCGAGGCGGGCGCGGTGGTCGAGGTCGTCGTCTGCGCCATCGACCGCAGCCCGGGCGAGGAGAACCCCCTCGCCGACGTCGGTCTCGAGCTCCGCTCGGTGCTCACCAAGGCCGACCTCGACGCCGCGCGCGCCGCCCTCTGATGCGCCTCGCCCTCACGTCGTACGCCGCGTCCGGCGGGTCGGGCGAGGAGCTCACCGGCGTCGCGGGCTGGGCGGCCGACGTGATGGAGGCGCTCGGCCCGGTGGGCGCCGGCGTCCTGATCTTCCTCGAGAACCTCTTCCCGCCGCTGCCCAGCGAGCTGATCCTGCCGCTGGCCGGCTTCACCGCGGGCCAGGGCCGCTTCGGCCTGGCGCCGGTGCTGGTGTGGACGACGGCCGGGTCCGTGCTGGGCGCGCTGCTGCTCTACGGCATCGGCGCCGCCCTCGGGCGCGACCGCGTCCACGCGCTGTGGGACCGGCTGCCCCTGGTGGACGAGCGCGACCTCGAGCGCACCGAGGCGTGGTTCGAGCGCCACGGCCGCAAGGCGGTCTTCCTCGGCCGCATGCTGCCGATCTTCCGCAGCCTGATCTCGGTGCCGGCGGGCGTCGAGCGGATGCCGCTGCTGGTCTTCCTGGTGCTCACGACCGCGGGCAGCGCGATCTGGAACACCGTCTTCGTGCTCGCGGGCTATTGGCTCGGAGACCGCTACACCCAGGCGGAGTCCGTGGCCGGCTACGTCCAGTACGCCGTGGTCGCCGCCGTCGCGCTCGGCGTCGCGTGGTTCGCCGTCCGGCGCATCCGCTCCATCCGCGCCGCCCGCCACACCGGGCCCACGGAGCGGTGAGTGCCCCGCGCTCGGCCCGCGACCCTCAGGAGTTCGTGATCGTGGTGTCGGCGCGCCCCGAGCCGGGCTCGTCGTCGCCCGGCGTCTGGTGGTACGTCTCGCGCGTGCCCGACGGGTCGTCGGTGCGCTCGTCGGACTCCTCGAGGATCGCCTCGGCCTGCGCCTCCGGGTCGGCCGCGCCGACCCGCGCCTCCTCGGCGACCGACCCCGCCCGCTCGTGGGCGCGCTCCTCGTCGCGGTGCTCGTCGTGCTCGTCGCGCTCGGTGCGGCCGGCCGCGTCCTGCTGCTCGCTCATGCCGGGGGCGGTACCCACCCCGAGCCGCCGGAGGCGCCCGTGCGCGCGGTGACCTACGACGCCTACGCCGCGGTGCCGGTCGTGGCAGACCTGCCCGACCCCGTCTGCCCGGCCGACGGGGTCGTCGTGCGCGTCGGCGCGACCGGCGTCTGCCGCTCCGACTGGCACGCCTGGCAGGGCCACGACCCGGTGCCGCTGCCGATGGTGCCCGGCCACGAGCTCGCCGGCACGGTCGTCGAGGTGGGTGCCGACGTGACCCGCTGGCGCGGCGGGGAGCGGGTCACCGCGCCCTTCGTCTGCGGCTGCGGGCGCTGCGAGCACTGCCGCGCCGGCGAGGCACAGGTGTGCCCCGACCAGCAGCAGCCCGGCTTCACCTACCCCGGCTCCTTCGCCGAGCTCGTCGTCGTGCCGGCCGCCGACCTCAACCTCGTGGCGCTGCCCGACGAGGTCGACCTGGTGGCCGCGGCGACGCTCGGCTGCCGCTACGCCACGGCGTACCGCGCCCTGACCGCCCACGGCCAGGTCGCCGCCGGGCAGTGGGTCGCGGTGCACGGGTGCGGCGGGGTCGGGCTCTCGGCCCTGCAGCTGGCGCGTGCCCTCGGCGCCCGCGTCGTGGCGCTCGACCCGAGCCCCGACGCCCTCGAGCTGGCCGGCGCGCTGGGCGCCGAGGTGCTGCTCGACCCGAGCGTGGTCGACGCGGCCGCGGCGGTGCGCGAGGCGACCTCCGGCGGCGCCCACGTGTCGCTCGACGCGGTGGGCCACAGCGCGACCGCGGTCGCGTCGGTCACCTGCCTGCGGCGCCGGGGGCGCCACGTGCAGGTCGGGCTGCTCCTCGGCGCACACGCGACGCCCCCGCTGCCGATGGGCCCGGTCGTCGCGCACGAGCTGTCGGTGCACGGCTCGCACGGCATGGCCGCGGCCGACTACCCGGGGCTGCTGGCCCTGGTCGCTCAGGGGGCGGTCGACCCCGGCGCGCTCGTCGGGAGGGTGGTTGGGCTGGACGAGGCGCCCGCGGCGCTGGTCGCGATGGGCGACCCGGCGCGCGGGGCCGGGATCACCGTCGTCGTGCCCTGACCCGCGACGGCCACCGCCGCCCGACGACCGCGCCACCACTCCCACACCAGCGGGAGCGCGAAGAAGGCCATGACGACCAGCAGCGCCAGCTCGAGGTTGTCGCCGAGCCCTGGCACCGAGGCGCCGAGGAAGAAGCCCAGCGCGGTGATCGAGACGACCCACAGCACCGCGCCGACGAAGCTCCACAGCAGGTAACGCGCCCGGTCCATCCGGGTCGCGCCGGCCACGACGGTGACGAAGGTGCGCACGAAGGCGACGAAGCGGCCGCCGACCAGCGCCGCCGAGCCGTGCCGGTCGAAGAACTCCTCGGTGCGCTCGAGGTGGCGGCGCTTGAGCAGGCGTCGGTCGCGCTCGTAGAGCCGTGGGCCGACGGCGCGGCCGATCTCGTAGCCGACGACGTTGCCGCCGAAGGCCGCGGCGACCATGAGCAGCAGTGCCACGGCGAGCTCGCCGCCCGGCCCGAAGGGCGTGACGTCGACGTCGCCGGTCGCGATGAACAGGCCGATGCCGAAGAGCAGGGTGTCGCCGGGCAGGAACGGGAAGAGCAGGCCGCACTCCACGAAGATCACCGCGAGCCCCACCCAGAAGAGCGCCGCGCCGAAGACGTCGAGCCAGTAGCCCAGCTCCATCCACTCGAGCCCGAGCAGCAAGGGGTCGAGGAGCGCCACGTCCGCCAGCGTACGCGCCGCGGCGCAGCCGGTCCGGACCATTTCTGTGGCGACTAGGTTGCCGTTCCGTGGACGACGAGCGAGCGCCGTACGACCCGATGCCGCACGGGGTGCCCGAGGTGGGGGTCGGGCCGTGGCCGGGCGGGCCCGCGGCCTGGCCCGACGACCCCCGCTACGACCCGGTGCTGCTGGCCGAGGGCGACCGCCGCAACGTCGTCGACCGCTACCGCTACTGGCGCCTGGAGGCGATCGTCGCCGACCTCGACACCCGCCGGCACGGCTTCCACGTCGCGATCGAGAACTGGCAGCACGACTTCAACATCGGCACGGTGGTGCGCACCGCCAACGCCTTCCTCGCCGCCGAGGTGCACATCGTGGGCAACCGGCGGTGGAACCGGCGCGGGGCGATGGTCACCGACCGCTACCAGCACGTCCGGCACCACGCCGACGTGCCGGCGCTCGCGGCCTACCTCCGCGGCCTGCCCGGCGGGCCCGTGCCGCTGCTCGGGATCGACAACCTGCCCGGGTCGCTGCCGCTCGAGACCGCCACCGTCCCCGCCCGGGTGTGCTTCCTCTTCGGCCAGGAGGGGCCCGGCCTGTCGGGGCGGGCGCGGGAGGTCTGCGACGGCACCTTCTCGATCGCGCAGTTCGGCTCGACCCGCTCCATCAACGCCTCGGCGGCCGCGGCGATCGCGATGCACGCGTGGGTGCGTGCGCACGCCGACCTCGGCGGCGACGCGGCCTGGCGCGGCTGACTACGGTGTGGCTGTGAGCCAGACCGCACCCGAGCCGATGACCCTGTCCGAGTCCGTGCACGTCGCCGCGCCGCCGGAGGCCGTCTGGGCCCTGGTGACCGACGTCGGCCGCACCGGCGAGTGGAGCTCGGTGTGCACCGCCTGCGAGTGGGACGACCCTGCCGTCGTGGCCGACGGGCCGGTGGTCGGCGCGACGTTCACCGGGCACAACACCTCGGGCGAGCGCTCGTGGGACACGACCTGCACGGTGACCGCCGCCGACGCGCCGCGCGAGTTCCGCTGGGAGGTCAACGGCGGCCTGGTGCGCTGGGGCTACGTGCTCACCCCCGAGGGCGACGGCACCACGCTGCGCGAGGACTGGGAGTTCACGACCGCGGGCCAGGAGTTCTTCCACGACAAGTACGCCGAGCACGCCCCGCGGGTCATCGCGCAGCGGGCGGAGGAGGCCCGCACCGGCGTGCCGGAGACCCTCGCGACCCTGAAGCGCCTGGCCGAGGCGTCGGTCGCCGCGCCGTAGGTCGGAGGGCTAGGCGCGTGCGGCGCGCACGTCGCGCAGCAGCCGGCGGTGCACCAGGGCCGTGAGCGTCTCGCGCGCCGGCAGGTCGACGAGCAGGTACGCCGCGCCGACGAGGCCGCGGGGCGCGAGGTGCACGGTGGTGGTCACCGTGCTCGTGCCCGGCCGCGGCCCGGCGGTGACCTCGACGGTGAGGGTGACGCGGCCGGGTGCGCGCACGCGGGCGACCAGCTCGAGACGTCCGGGGGCGGTGCCGCCGGTCGTGGTGCTCGGGGCGTCGGCCGCCGTGACGGTCCAGAAGCCGGCGTCGTCGCCGGCGGCGAGCAGGGGGCGCCCCGGCGGCGGCGCGTCGGCCCCGGTGCCGCCCACGAGCCGGTCGACCCCGGCGCGGAAGACGAACGGTGCGGCGTCGACGTACCACTGGTCGCGGTCCTCGCCGCTGGCCACGACGCGCCAGGCGGCCGCCGGCTCGACGGGGGCGGTGCTGCTGCGGCGGCTGGAGGTCGACGACACGAGACGACGCTAGCCCGGGCGGGTCGCGGGGCGACCCACCCGGGCCAGCGGGGGTGAAGCGGGTGGTGCGGGGCGCTGCGGGGGTGGTGCGGGGTGCTGCGGGGTGGGTCAGCGGCGGCAGGTCGCCAGGTTCAGCGCCTTGGTCTGTCCACGGTCGATCAGCACCGAGGTGCGGCCGAGGACCTTGCCGCCGCGCGAGCAGGTGAGCGTGTAGCGCTCGACCTTGCCCTTGGTGCGCTTCGTGACGGAGTCGAAGAGCGCCGCGGTGAGGTCGTAGGTGGGGGTCACCGAGGCGTAGTTGACGACCCGCAGGACATAGGTGCCCGGCGCGGCGTCGACGATCTGGGCGGACTCGACCGTGGCCGGGGCGTTGCCCGAGCCGCCGACCTCCTCCAGCTCACCGCTGGCCGTCTTGCGGTAGATCTCGAGGTCGAGGTCGTCCGGGGTGGCCCAGGTCAGGTCGACCTTGAGCAGGTCGGCCGTCGCCGGCACGGTGAACTCGTGGTCGGCAGTGCCGACGACCGGCGTGGTGGGGCCGCCGACGAAGGTCTGGCTCTTGTAGGGCGCGTCGTCGTAGGCCTGGAAGGTGCGCGGCCGGACGACGGGCCGGGTGGAGGGGTTCACGACCCAGCTGAAGCGGCCGCTGCGCGGCACCGTGATCGAGGAGCTGACGCCGTCGGCGAAGCTGTCCTCCCAGGTGGGCGTGCGGAACTTCTTGCTCAGCGTGAGCACGGTGCCCTTCGGCAGCTTCTGCTTGGCGCGCAGGGTGCCGTGGAAGCGGGTGTCGACGGTGTGCTCGAGGGCGATGAGGTAGGCCTCGCGGTTGCCCTTGCCGGCGTACTTGCCGGTGCCGCGGTAGAAGCCGACGACCTGCTCGAAGGGAGGGTGGAACTCGTCGGGGCCGATCTCGAAGGTGTAGCCGTAGCCGCCGGTGGCGTTGTAGGACCAGTCCTCGGTGGTGCCGGTGGTGTCGTAGAGCTCCCAGCCGTGGATGTTGCGGTAGCCGTTCTGGTCGGTCATCCGCTTGCCGAGGCGCTTGAGGCCCTCCTCGTCGGGGGCGTTGCCGACCGGGATGCCGTCGGGGGCGATGGTGGTCGGGTTCACGCCGTTGGGGCGCAGCACGAGGTTCGAGAACGTGTGGTTGCTGATCATCATCGTGACCTGGCGGCCGGCGATGAGGTCGCGCACGTTCTGCGTCTCCGGCTCGGAGAAGGGCGCCGCGCCGCGGTAGGTCGGGTCGGGCAGGCCGGCGACGCGGTCGCTGCTCGGGTCGGGCAGGGTGCCGGCCGCGCCGGGGCCGCCCCAGAAGCCGCCGTAGTTGCGGTTGAGGTCGGTGCCGAGGCCGAAGCCGCCGTTGCTGTTCAGCGTGAGGCGGCACGAGCCGTCGGGGGTGTCCTGGCCGTCGACGATGCGGCAGTTCTTGCGCTTGTAGGCCTGGCCGGGGGTGCCGAGGATGGTCACCGTGCCGCCGTTGTCGACCTCGCGGAGGTCGACGGCTGCGCCGTCGGTGCGGGAGAGCTCGAAGCCGTCCACGTTGACGACGGGCACCACGACGACGCGGGCGCGGTCGAGGAGGCGGGTGATGCGTCGGTTCTTGCCGTAGCTCTGCACCAGGTCGGTCGCGAACTCCATCGCGAGCTCGGCCGAGGGCCACTCGCGGGCGTGGTGGGCGCCCATCAGCACCATGGTGGGGCGACCGGTCGAGGGGCGGCGCACGTCGCTGCCGATCTCGACGCCGTAGATGGTGCGGCCGTCCAGGCTGGGGCGCGGCATCGCGAACTTCTTGACCAGGGTGCGCTTCTTCGCGAGCTCGTCCATGTCGGCGTTGTAGTCGGCCAGCGTGCGGTAGCTGGTGCGGCCCGAGGGGAGCGCGGACCTGAGGCCGAGCTCGGCCATCTCCGCGGCGTACTCCGCGTTGGCGCGGTTGTTCTGCGCCTCGCGCAGCAGCATGTCCTCGATCTCGACGTCGTAGGTGAAGCCGCCCGCGGTGAGCGCGACCAGGTCGAGGGGGCTGTGCACGACGACCTCGACGTAGTCGTGGCCGGCGTGCTCGGTGAGGTCGAGGCCGAGCTTGGACAGCCGGGTCTTGGCCGCGCGGGTGGGGGTGTCCACCTTGAGCAGCTGGGGGTGGAAGACGTCGGCGGTGCCCACGGTGCCCTGGGCGCTGGTCAGCGCGCCGGGCACGGCGAGGGCGGAGACGCCGAGGGCGAGGGCCGCGATCCCGGAGGCGGCCAGGGTGCGCAACCGGCGGGGACGGGTGGTGCGGAGGGGGGTCATGACGGGCTCCTGGGGGTGGGGTCGTGCCCACCTCAACGCGCGAACCCGGCTGTGGTCACGCGCCCGGATGCGTGAGGCAGCGGGTGAGCCGCGGGGTCTAGGGTGAGCCGCGTCGTACGCCGCACGCCCGCGCGCACCCGCACCGCAGCCCCGAGGAGAGCCCGACGATGCCCATCGCCACCCCTGAGGTCTACGCCGAGATGCTCGACCAGGCCAAGGCGCAGGCCTTCGCCTACCCCGCGATCAACGTGTCGTCGTCGCAGACCCTCAACGCCGCGCTCAAGGGCTTCGCCGACGCCGGCTCCGACGGCATCGTGCAGATCTCGACCGGCGGCGCGGAGTACCTCTCCGGCCCCTCGGTCAAGGACATGGTGGCCGGCTCGGTCGCCTTCGCGGCCTACGCCCACGAGGTGGCGAAGAACTACCCCGTCAACATCGCGCTGCACACCGACCACTGCCCTAAGGACAAGCTCGACGGCTTCGTCCGTCCGCTGCTGGCGGTCTCGCAGGAGCGCGTCGACCGCGGCGAGGCGCCGCTCTTCCAGTCGCACATGTGGGACGGCTCGGCCGTGCCGCTGGAGGAGAACCTGCAGATCGCCGAGGAGCTGCTCACCGCGTGCGCGGCCGCCAAGATCGTGCTGGAGGTCGAGATCGGCGTCGTCGGCGGCGAGGAGGACGGCGTCGCCCACGAGATAAACGAGAAGCTCTACACCACCCCCGACGACGCGCTCGCGACCGTGCGCGCCCTCGGCGTCGGCGAGAAGGGGCGCTACCTGACCGCGCTGACCTTCGGCAACGTGCACGGCGTCTACAAGCCCGGCAACGTCAAGCTGCGCCCCGAGATCCTGAAGGCCGCGCAGGAGGCCGTCGTCGCCGAGCTCGGCCTCGACGCCGGTGCCAAGCCCTTCGACCTGGTCTTCCACGGCGGGTCGGGCTCGACGGCCGAGGAGATCGGCGCGGCCGTCGACTACGGCGTGATCAAGATGAACGTCGACACCGACACGCAGTACGCCTTCACCCGCCCGGTCGCCGCGCACATGTTCGGCAACTACGACGGCGTGCTCAAGGTCGACGGCGAGGTCGGCAACAAGAAGGCCTACGACCCCCGCGCCTGGGGCAAGGCCGCCGAGGCCGGCATGGCCGCCCGCATCGTCGAGGCCTGCGAGCACCTCCGCTCCGCCGGCACCTCCCTCTCCGCCTCCTGACCCCGCCCCACCGGCCCGCCGCCCAGTCCCGGCTCCCGCCTCAGCCCCCGGCTCTTGTAACGCGCCGTTGGTGGCACCTCTACCCCCGTCGACGGAGGTAGGTGGTGCTGCTGACGGCGCGTTACATGTTCCCGGAGCGGAGTGGGCGGCGGTCGACGCGGTACGGCGCGAGGTCGCTGACGTCGCGTCCCCACCTCGCCTCGGTGGCGGCGAACTCCCGGGCGAGGCGGCGCAGGGCGGCCGGACGACCTGAGCCGCAGTCCTCCTGCGTGATGCGCGAGACCCCCAGCCCGAACCCGGCGATGAAGTCCTGTCGACGCTTCTCCTCCCAGAGCACCTCGTCGGGACCGCGGTGGTCGGGCCCGCCGGCGGCGTACTTCACGCGGCCGTCGACCTCGAACATGTGGCGCCCGACCCCGAAGTCGCAGAAGACCGTGCGGTGCCCGTCGGACAAGCCGACCTGCGTCTCGGGTCGCCCGATGCCGAGGTCGAGCACCAGTGCCCGACCGAGTGACTCCAACCAGCTCTCCGACCCGGCGTCGGCCAGGTCCACCACCCTGTCGACCACGGACTTGCCCGGCCAGTTCCGCATCGCTCGGGCCGCGAGCCGCAGGGCGGCGGGTGACGAGCCGAGCCGCAGGGCGGCGTCCGCCGCTGCGAGGCCGGGGCCGAAGCCGTGCTCGCGGGCCGTGTCGAGCGCGGTCCGCGGTCCGTCGAGGACGCTCAGTCCGTCGACGACGGTGACCTGGCCAGGGTGGTAGGGCGCCCCGTGGTGCTTGATGCCGGCCTTCAGGCGGGTCCCGCACACCCGGGCCCGGGTGCGGTGCACGAGCGCGGTGCGCCCGTCGGGCACGCCCAACCCGAGGACCAGCGCGGCCGAGTCGTGGCTGAAGACCCCGTCGGTCGCCAGGACGAGGGCCGCCGCCCGCACCCGCAGGAGCGGCGCCGCTCGCCAGGGATCGAGGGCCTCGTAGGACTCTCGGTCGGTGTAGACGCCTCGTCGGACCTTGAGCCAGGCGCCGGCCGCCACCAGTCGGCGTACGTCGCGGGGGTCGAGCCCGGCGCCGAGCGCCTGGGTCCAGGTGAGGAGGCCGTGCTGCCGCACGGCGGGCACGTAGGCGGTGAGGTCCACGGCCGCAGCGTCGCGGACGTCTCGGTGGTCGCGGGTCGGATCGGCCACGCCTGTGGATGTCCGCCCCGGCCCGGATGCCTGTGCGCGTTCTTCGGCCCGCCCGACGGAGCGCCTGTAACGCGCCGTTGGTAGCACCTCTACCCCCGTCGTCGGGGGTAGGTAGTGCTTCTGACGGCGCGTTACAAGGGGCCGGGGGGTTGGGTGAGGGGGGTTGGGGGGCGGGGGGTGAGGTCAGGCGGGGGTGTCGGCGTCGGCGAGGAGGGCGTCGTACGCCGTGGGGCTGGAGTCGCGGAGGAAGTCGCGGCAACGCTCCCACTCGGGGGTCTCGCCGATCGCGCGGGCGCTCAGGGCGAGGAGGGCGAGGGCGCGCAGGAAGCCGCGGTTGGGCTCGTGCTCCCACGGGACCGGGCCGTGGCCCTTCCAGCCGTTGCGGCGCAGGGCGTCGAGGCTGCGGTGGTAGCCGACCCGCGCGTAGGCGTAGACGGTGACGTCGTCGGCGCCGGCGTCGCGCGCCTGCTCGGCGAGGGTGGCCCAGGCGGTCGGCGAGGACGGGTGCGCGCGCACCACCGCGGCCGGGGCGGTGCCGGCGGCGAGGTCGGCGGCAGCGGGGTCCTCGGGCAGGTGGGTCGCGGGCGGCTGGGCCATCAGGTCGAGGTGTGCCATGCCCCGATCATCGCAGCCGCGCAGCACGGGGGCGCGGGTGGACGCCGCGCATCGACCCCGGGCTGCCGGGTACCGCCCTCAGAACAGGCCGTCGGCACCCCGGCGGCGGGGGAGGGAACCTCAGGAGGAGGTGGAGCGCGTGTACATCGGCATCGGCACCCTGATCGTCATCATCATCATCTTGATCCTGGTCTTCTGACCGCCGACGCGGGTGGGCGCTCGGGCGCCGACCCGCTGGCCCACGAACCAGACGGCCCCCCCGACCGGCTCAGCCCCCGAGCAGCGTGCGCACGCGCGGCGCGCCGAGCGCGAGGAAGAGCGTGGGCAGCCGCGGCCCGCGCTCGGCGTCGACGAGCAGCTGGTAGAGCAGCCGGAAGAACCGCTTCTGGTCGGCCTTGACCTCGTCGGTCGGGGCGTCGTCGAGACCCAGCCCGCGGCACAGCTTCGGCACGCCGTAGACGAGCGCGGTGGTCTCCTCGAGGTCGAGCTCGTCGGGCATGCGGTCGAGCAGCATGCGCAGCCAGAGCTCCTCGTCCTCGTCGAGGGCCGCGAGCCGTGCCGCGTCGGGCTCGCTGCGCACCGTCGTGCGCTCCTCGGCGGGCACGAAGTCCTGGGTCCAGGTCATCGCGCGGGTCAGCCTCGGCTCGAGGTCGTCGACCGAGTCGTGGTCGTGGCCGACGGAGGCCACGATCCGGCTGATCTGCTCGGCCGAGCCGGCGGTGACGTCGGCGACCGACGACAGCACGCGGAAGGGGACGACCACCGGCGGCGTGGGCAGCCGACCCGCGGTCGACGTCGAGGTGGCGCGCTCCCAGGCCAGCACCTGGGCGTCGCGCTTGGCGGGGTCGCCGGCCTTCTTCGTCAGCGCGTCCCACTCGTCGTAGAGCCGGACGACCTCGGGGCCGAAGTCGACCGTGAACGCCTGCTTGGGCTGGCGGCGGGCGTAGAGCCAGCGCAGGATCGGCGCCTCGAGCACCCGCAGCGCGTCGGCCGCGGTGGGCACACCGCCGCTCGACGACGACATCTTCTGCATGCCCGCGAAGCCGACGAAGGCGTAGGCGACGTAGCTGGGCGCGCGGAAGCCGAAGACCCGCTTCACCAGCTCCTTGCCGACGGTGTACGACGAGCCCGGCGTCGAGTGGTCGAGCCCACCCGGCTCGAAGTCGACGCCCTCGACCGACCAGCGCATGGGCCAGTCGACCTTCCACACCAGCTTGCCCTCGTGCTGCGTGGCGACGTTGGTGGTGCCGGTGAAGCCGCAGGAGGCGCAGGTGTAGTCGAGGTCGGTGGTCTCGTCGTCGTAGGCCGTGAGCTCGACGGTGTCGCGCCCGCACTGGCGGCAGTAGGGCTTGTAGGGGAAGCGTGCGAGCCCGGCGGCCCCGCCGGCCCCCGCCCCGTCCGCGACGGCGTCGAGGCCCTCGTCGTCGTCGGCGACCGAGTCGGCCAGCGCCGCGGCCTCCTGGGCGTCGTCGGTGACCGGCTCGGCCTTCTTGGTGCGGTGCTTCGCGAGCACCTCCTCGACGGTGTCGCGGTGGCGGATCGCGTGGAGCACCTGCTCGGTGTAGGCGCCGGCGCGGTAGCGCTCGGTCTGCGAGACCTCCTCCATCTCCACGCCGAGCTCGGCGAGCGCGTCGCGCAGCGGGGCCTTGAAGTGCTCGGCCCACGACGGGTGGCACTCCCAGGGGTCCGGCACGGCCGACAGCGGGCGGCCGATGTGCTCGCGCCACGACTCCGGCACGCCGGCCGGCACCTTGCGCAGCCGGTCGTAGTCGTCCCAGCTGTGCAGGTGGCGCACCGGCAGGCCGCGCCGGCGGATCTCCTCGGCGACGAGGTGGGGCGTGAGGAACTCGCGCAGGTTGCCGAGGTGGATCGGGCCCGACGGGCTCGCACCGGACGCGCAGGTGATGGGGCGGTCGGCGTCGCCGTGCTCGCGGGCGTGGCGCACCGCGTCGTCGGCGGCGCGCACGACCCAGTCGGTGAGTTCCTGCGGGCGTCGGTCCTGCGACGGCATGCGCGTGGGGCTCCTGCGGCTGGGGGACGGGGCGGTCGGCCACGCTACCGGGTGGGGCCGACGACGACCGCAGCGCGACCCGACCGCTCGACCCTGAGGGGCCCGACACGGGAGAGGGCGCCGGAACCGTCCCCTGCGGCGGTTCCGGCGCCCTGTGTGCACCAGCTCGACGTCCCACCCCCCGGTAGTCCGTCTCGCAGCACGTCGCATCCCCCGCGGTGCGGCTGGTGCGCTGGTGCGGCCACCATTCTGGGTGTGGCCGGTCCCGGCCAGGTGGTTCCTACAAGCCTCTGTCACGAAGTTGCCATATGATGCGGCATGCCGCCGCGCCCGCAACCCGTCTCCGCGCTCACCGCGCTGGGCTTCTCCGCCGCCATCGACCGGCTCTACCAGCGCCTGCAGGGCCAGAGCGGGCGGGAGCTGGTCTCGGTCGCCGCGAGCCTGGGGTCGACGCCCGAGGAGGTCGTCGAGGAGCTCGCGCCGCTCGTCGAGCACGGCATCGTGCGCTTCGAGGACGACCGCGTGCACGTGCTCGACCCGCTCGGCGCGGTGGCGGTCGTGCTGCAGCAGCACGCCGAGGCCACCGCCCGGGTGCGCCAGGGACTCGACCTGGTCGCGGGCGCGCTGCCCTTCGTCGCCGCCCTCGGCGCCAAGCCCGCGCCCGGCCAGGTGCACGGCGTCGAGCCGATCGACGGCGAGGTCAGCTCGGGCGGCCAGCCCGTGGCGCTGCTGACCGACCTCATCATGCGGGGCAAGGGCGAACTGATGTGGCTGCGCCCCGACGCCTGGCGGCTTCCGCGCGAGGACCTCATGGCCGAGGTGGTGCGGCAGGTGGTGCGCTCGGGGCGGCGCTCGCGGGCGATCTACCCCGCCCGTGCGCTCACCGAGGCCCCCCACACGCTGCGCCACCGCGCCGAGGCCGGCGAGGAGATCCGGGTCGTGCCCGAGCTGCCGTCGCGGATGTTCGTCATCGGGACGACCCACCTCATCCTCCCCGAGCCGCTCGGCATGTCCGACGAGCCGCGCACCCTCACCCGCCAGCGGGGGCTCGTCGAGCTCGGCACCTGGCTCTTCGAGACATTGTGGGAGCGCGCCGCGACGGTGCCCGAGCTCGACCGGGGCCAGGCGCGCCCGGACCTGCGCCGCTCGCTGCTGCAGCTGCTCGCCGCCGGGCAGCAGGACGAGCAGATCGCCCGCACGCTGGGCGTCAGCCTGCGCACGGTGCGCCGGCGGATCGCCGGGCTCATGAGCGACGTCGGGGCCGACACCCGGCTGCAGCTCGGGGTCGAGGCGGTGCGCCGCGGCTGGCTGTGACGCGGTCGGTGAGCGCGACGCGCGCCGCGACCACCCGGCGTACGCCGTGCTGGTGGGGGTGGGCGCGCGGGGTCAGCGACCGCGCCGCTCCCGCGGCAGCACCATCGAGAAGGCGTCGCGCTCGATGCGCCAGGTGCGGCGACGCTCGGGCCCGGAGAGCTCGCCGTCGGCGCTGCACCAGAAGTCCTCGCCCGACACGCTGACCTCGCGGCCGCTGAGGTGCAGCACGTCGTCGCGCTCGGTGTGGGAGCCGGTGCGCAGGCGGGCGACGTAGCCGAACTTGGCGAGGGGGCCGACCGAGCGGGAGACGACCACGTCGAGCCGGCCGTCCTCGGGGTCGGCGTCGGGGTTGAGCTCCGTGCCGCCGCCGACGCGCGAGCCGTTGCCGACGGCGACCATGAGCACGGGCCGGTCGAGGTCGTTGACGACGACGCCGTCGACCTCGACGCGCAGGCGCAGCTCGGGCGGCTGGGTCGCGGCGAGCAGGGCGCCGATGGGGTAGCCCAGGCGGCCGAGGTTGACCTTGCCGACGCCGACCGCGCCGAGGCGCTCCTTCCAGCGGTGGCCCCGCCGGCTGGCCTGCGCGCCGGCGCCGATGTGCACGTTGTTGACCACGATGCCGCCGAGCTCGTCGACGACCAGGTCGACCGTGCGCACCTCGCCGCCGAGCACGGTGCGGGCGGCGTCGGCGGGGTCGAGGGGGATGCCGGTGCCGCGTGCGAAGTCGTTGCCCGTGCCGAGCGGGATCAGGCCGAGGACGCGCTCGTCGAGCTCGCGGCGCCGGTGCAGGGCGGTGACCACCGCGTGCAGGCTGCCGTCGCCGCCGGCGACCAAGACGCGGCGCGAGCCCGCGCGGTGCAGCACGCCGTCGAGCTCACCGGGGTTGGAGGTCGCGGCGACCTCGACGGAGGTCTTCGCCCGCAGCACCTGCAGGGCCTGCTCGAGGTTGTCCTCGTCGGCCGTCCCGGCACCGCTGTTGGTGATGACGAGCAGCGGGTCCACGAGCGGACCCTAGCGCGGGCGCGCGTCGGCGCGGCGGTTGGTAGCGTGTGGCCGCAAGAGCCCCGACGCCTTGCCGCGCCGGGGCTGTGTCGTTCCCGAGGAGGAACCATGCCCGCGATCGTCGTGCTCGGCGCCCAGTGGGGCGACGAGGGCAAGGGCAAGGCCACCGATCAGCTGGCCACCACCGAGACCATCCACTACGTCGTGCGCACCAGCGGCGGCCACAACGCCGGCCACACGATCGTGGTCGACGGCGAGAAGTTCGCGACCCACCTGCTGCCCAGCGGCATCCTCACCCCGGGCGCGACCTCCGTCATCGCCAACGGCGTCGTGGTGAGCCCCGAGGCGCTCTTCCGCGAGCTCGACGCCCTGCTCGCGCGCGGCGTCGAGGTCGCCGACCTGGTCGTCAGCGCCAACGCCCACGTGATCGCCTCCTACCACTCGACGATCGACAAGGTCACCGAGCGCTTCCTGGGCAAGAACAAGATCGGCACGACCGGCCGCGGCATCGGACCGGCGTACGCCGACAAGGTCAACCGGGTGGGCGTGCGCGTCGCCGACCTCTTCGACGAGGGCATCCTGCGCGCCAAGGTGGAGGCCGCCCTCGACGTGCGCAACCACCTGCTCACCAAGGTCTACAACCGCCGCGCGATCGAGGTCGACGCCGCGGTCGAGGAGCTGCTCTCCTACGCCCCGCGCCTCGAGCCGATGGTGCGCGACACCTCGCTGCTGCTCAACCAGGCCCTCGACCGCGGCGAGACCGTGCTCTTCGAGGGCGCGCAGGCCACGATGCTCGACGTCGACCACGGCACCTACCCCTTCGTCACCTCCTCCAACCCGGTGGCCGGCGGGGTGTGCGTGGGCGCGGGCGTCGGCCCGACCCGCATCGACCGGGTCATCGGCGTCATCAAGGCCTACACCACCCGCGTCGGGTCCGGCCCCTTCCCGACCGAGCTGTTCGACGAGGACGGCGAGAAGCTCTGGAAGATCGGCGGCGAGGTCGGCGTCTCGACGGGTCGCGACCGCCGCTGCGGCTGGTACGACGCGGTCGTCGCCCGCTACGCGTCCCGGGTCAACGGGCTCACCGATCTCTTCCTCACCAAGCTCGACGTGCTGTCGAGCTGGGAGAAGGTGCCGGTCTGCGTGGCCTACGAGGTCGACGGCGTGCGCCACGACGAGATGCCGATGACCCAGACCGAGTTCCACCACGCGACGCCCGTCTACGAGCACCTCGACGGCTGGTGGGAGGACATCTCGGGCTGCCGCACCTTCGACGAGCTGCCGGTCAACGCCCAGCGCTACGTGCTCGCGCTCGAGGAGATGTCGGGCACCCGCATCTGGGGGGTCGGCGTCGGACCCGGCCGTGAGCAGACGCTGCTGGTGCACCCGGACTGACCGGGGTCGCCGCCGCCCGAGGTCCGCTCAGCGCGGCTGCACGACCGCACCGAAGAGCTCCGCGCCGGTCGCGACCAGGCCGTCGCGGTCGAGGTCGACCTCGCCGAGCAGCCAGGCGGCGACCAGCTCGGCCAGCCCCGCGACGTACACCAGGCCGCGCAGGCGCGCGCCCTCGGAGCCCGTCGGCAGGTCGTAGAGCCGGGCCGCCTCGTCCGCGACGAGCGTGGCGAAGGTGCCGAGCAGCTCGTGGCGCCGGGCGCGCAGGGCCGCGTTGGCCGCGCTCTCGACGACCACCACCCGGCCCTTGGCGGGGTCGTCGGCGACCAGGTCGACCACCGCGGCGAGCCCGGCGCGCACGCGGTCGGCGGCCCCCGCCCCGTCGGACGACGCGATCGCGTCGAGCGCCACCGCCGCGACCTCGTCGCTGACCGCGTCGAGGGCGGCCACCAACGCCTCGTCGCGGCCCCGGAAGGACTCGTAGAAGTAGCGCTCGGTCAGCCCCGCCCGCGCGCACACGGCCGTCATCGTCACCGCCGCCTCGCCCTGCTCGCCCAGCACCGCGACCGTGGCCGCGACCAGGCGGGCCCGCCGCTCCGCCGCGCGCTCCGCGGCCGACCGCCCGGCGTACTGCCGAGGGGCTGTGGGGGAGTCGGGCACGAGCCGATGGTCGCAGACGCGCGCCCGTTGACACCGGCGTGGCCCCGGTCACAGACTGCATCTGACAGAGTCGCCTGTCAGATCAGGAGCCGCCGTGCCCGTCCTGCCCCGCCTCGTCGCCGCCCTCCCGCCGACCGTGGTGGGTCGCGTGCCCTACGCCGGCCCCACGCTGGAGTACCTCGCCGACCCGCTCGGCATGATGCAGCGCCGCCACGACACGCACGGCCCCGTCAGCCACGCCCGCTTCCTCGGCAAGCCGTGGACGATCCTGGTGGGCCCCGACGCCTGCGACCACGCGCTGCGCAACCCCGACAAGGCCTTCGCCAGCGGCCCGGGCTGGGGCGAGCTGGTCGGCCCGTTCTTCGACCGTGGGCTGATGCTGCTCGACTTCGAGGAGCACCTCGGCCACCGCCGGCTCATGCAGCAGGCATTCACGCGCCAGCGCCTCGAGGGCTACGCCGGTGCGCTGGGGCCGGCGGTCTCCGCCGGGCTCGACGCGTGGCCGGTCGCGGCCGGCGCCCGCGGCTTCCCGGCCTACCCCGCGCTCAAGCAGCTCACGCTCGAGCTCGCGACGCAGGTGCTCCTCGGCGCCCCGCCGGTCGAGCAGCGCAGCGCCGCCGAGCGCGCCGAGCTCACCGCGGTCAACCGCGCCTTCGTCGACTGCGTCCAGGCCGCGACCGCCTTCGTGCGCGCGCCTGTGCCCGGCACCCGGTGGGGCAGGGCGCTGCGGGGCCGCCGCCTCCTCGAGCAGTACGCCGGGCGCCAGGTCGCCGCGCGCCGTGCGGCGGGCGTCGAGGGCGACGACACGCTGCTCGGCGCGCTGCTCGCCGCGCGCGACGACGACGGCGCCACCTTCGACGACCGCGCGGTCGTCGACCACCTCGTCTTCCTGCTCATGGCCGCGCACGACACCTCGACGCTCACCACCTCGACCGTCCTCGACCAGCTCGGGCGCCACCCGGGGTGGCAGGAGCGGCTGCGGGAGGAGGCCGCGCACCTGCCCGACCGGCCGTCGCTGGCCGAGGTCGAGGCGCTGCCCTCCTTCGACCTGGTCTTCCGCGAGGCGCTGCGCCTCGTGCCGCCCGTGCCGGTGCTCGCCCGCAAGACGGTGGAGGAGACCGAGGTGCTCGGCGAGCGGGTGCCCGCGGGCCGGCTCACCGCGGTGATGCTGCACCTGTCCCACCACGACCCCGCGCTGTGGGACGAGCCGCACCGCTTCGACCCCGAGCGCTTCGCCGAGGGCCGGCGCGAGGACAAGCGGCACCGCGCCCAGTGGGAGCCCTTCGGCGGCGGGGTGCACAAGTGCCTGGGCCTCCACTTCGCCGGTCTCGAGGTGAAGCTGCTGGTCCACCAGGCGCTGCGCCGGTGGCGCTGGACCACGCCGCGAGCGACCCCGACGCCGCTGAGCTACCTCTCGCTGCCCGTGCCGCTCGACGGCCTCCCGCTCGACCTGCAGCCGCTCGGTCGCGCCCGACCCGCCAGCCCGACCCGACCCGCCAGCCCGACGCAAGGAGTGCCCGCATGACCCGCTCGCCCCTCTCCCGCCTCGCCGCCCACGTGCCCGGCCGCCGCCCCGAGCGCGACCTCGCCGGCCTCGTCGTGCTGGTGACCGGCGGCGCCCGCGGCATCGGCGCCGCGACCGCCGCGCGGCTCTCGGCCGCCGGTGCCCGGGTCGCGATCGGCGACCGCGACGCCGACCTGGCGAGCGAGACGGCCTCGGAGCTCGACGCCGCCGCCCGGCGCGCCGGGCGAGGCGGGCAGGTCGTGGCGGCGCCGCTCGACGTCACCGACGAGGCCTCGTGGGCCGCGTTCACCGACGCGGTCGCCCACCTCGGACCGGTCGACGTGCTCGTCAACAACGCCGGTGTCATGCCGCTGGGCCCCGCGCTCGAGGAGGCCGACGCCGTCAGCCGCACCATCCTCGACGTCAACGTGCTCGGCGTCGTGCTCGGCACCAAGGCCGTCGGCCCGGCGATGGTCGCGCGCGGGCGCGGCCAGCTGGTCAACGTCGCCAGCGCCGTCGGCCGGATCGCGGCCCCGGGTGGTGCGACCTACTCGGCGTCGAAGTTCGCCGTCGTCGGCTACAGCGAGGCGCTGCGCGGTGAGCTGCGCCCCCACGGCGTCGACGTCTCGCTGGTGCTCCCCACGGTCGTGCTCACCGAGCTCTCGGCCGGGGTCGAGGCGGCCAAGGGCATCGAGCCGGTCACCGCCGACGACGTCGCCGAGGTCGTCGAGTCGACGATCCGGCGCCCGCAGCCCGAGCTGTGGGTGCCGCGCTGGACCCGCCACCTCACCCGCACGACGCAGGCGCTGCCGCGGCCGGTGCAGGACGCGATGGCCCGGGCCTTCGGCACCGACCACGTGCTCGCCGACGCCGACCCGGCGGCGCGCGCCGCCTACGAGGCCCGGGCCCGCGGCAGCAGGCCCGCTGCGGTGCCGGGCGAGGTGTCGGGCGGGGAGGCCAGCGAGGAGACCAGCGAGGAGGCGTCCGCGCGCGTCGGCTGAGTCGGTCCGGGCGCCGGGCGCGGATAGCATGGCCGCCCGTGAGCGACACCCTGCCGCCCGACGCCCCGACCGACCACCGCGCCGCGACCGACGCGACGGCGCGGCCCGAGGGCGGCGCGACCGTCCTCGTCGTCGGCCCCGGTGGCCGTGAGCACGCGCTCGCCCGGGCGCTGGCCCAGGACCCGCTCGTCGCCGCGGTCCACGTCGCCCCGGGCAACCCCGGCGCGGCCGAGGTGGCGACGCTTCACGCCGTCGACACCCTCGACGGCACGGCGGTCGCCGCGCTCGCCACCCGCCTGGGCGCCGACCTGGTCGTCGTCGGCCCGGAGGCCCCGCTCGTCGCGGGTGTCGCCGACGCCGTCACCGCGGCCGGGGTCCCGTGCTTCGGACCGTCCCGCGAGGCCGCGCGGCTCGAGGGCTCGAAGGCGTTCGCGAAGGAGGTGATGGCCGCCGCCGGCGTGCCCACCGCCGAGGCCCGGGTCTGCCGCACCCCCGACGAGGTCGCGGCCGCCCTCGACGCGTTCGGTGCGCCGTACGTCGTGAAGGACGACGGCCTCGCCGCCGGCAAGGGCGTCGTCGTCACCTCCGACCGGCAGGAGGCGCTGGACCACGCGGCGGGCTGCGAGCAGGTCGTCGTCGAGGACTACCTCGACGGGCCCGAGGTCTCCCTCTTCGCCGTCACCGACGGCACCACCGTCGTGCCGCTGCAGCCCGCCCAGGACTTCAAGCGCATCGGCGACGGCGACACCGGGCCCAACACCGGGGGCATGGGCGCCTACACGCCGCTGCCCTGGGCGCCGGCCGGGCTGGTCGAGGAGGTCCACCGCGACGTCCTGCAGCCGACCGTCGACGAGATGGCGCGGCGCGGCACCCCCTTCCGCGGCCTGCTGTACGCCGGGCTGGCGCTCACCTCGCGCGGCACCCGCGTCGTGGAGTTCAACGCCCGCTTCGGCGACCCCGAGACCCAGGCGCTGATGGCGCTGCTCGACTCCTCGCCCTACGTGCTGCTGCACGCGGCGGCGACCGGGCGGCTGCACGAGGTGCCGGCGCCGGTGTGGAAGCCGGGTGCGGCCGTCGCGGTGGTCATGGCCTCCGCGGGCTACCCCGCCTCCTCGTCCAGCGGCGACGTGGTCGTCGGCACCGAGACGCTCGCCGCCGACCCGGCCGTGCACGTCGTGCATGCCGGCACCGCCCGCGACGCCGAGGGCCGCCTGGTCACCGCCGGCGGTCGCGTGCTCGCCGTCACCGCGGTCGGCTCCGACCTCGCCGACGCGCGCGCGAAGGCCTACGAGGGCGTGCACCACGTCGCCTTCCCCGGGGCGCAGTGGCGCACCGACATCGCCCAGGCGGCCGCGCAGGCCGCTGGCCCGTCCGCTGCCCCGACCGCCGACCTGACCGCCGCCCCGACCGCCGACCCGACCGCCGACCCGACCGCCGCCCAGGAGGCGACCCAGCCGTGAGCCACCCCAACGTCCTCGCCACCCGCTACGCCGGGGCCGACCTCGCCGCGCTGTGGTCGCCCGAGCACAAGGTGGTGCTCGAGCGCCAGCTGTGGGTGGCGGTGCTCAAGGCGCAGCGCGACCTCGGGATCGACGTGCCCGACGGCGTGGTCGAGGCCTACGAGGCGGTCGTCGACCAGGTCGACCTCGACTCGATCGCGGCGCGCGAGCGGGTCACCCGCCACGACGTCAAGGCGCGCATCGAGGAGTTCTGCGCCCTCGCCGGGCACGAGCACGTGCACAAGGGCATGACCTCGCGCGACCTGACGGAGAACGTCGAGCAGCTGCAGGTGCGCCGCTCGCTCGAGGTGCTGCGCGACCGGGCCGTGGCCGCCGCGGTGCGCCTCGGCCGGCTCGCCGCCGAGCACGAGACGACCGTGATGGCCGGGCGCTCGCACAACGTGGCCGCCCAGGCGACGACGCTCGGCAAGCGCTTCGCCACCGTCGCCGACGAGCTGCTGGTCGCGGTCCAGCGCGTCGAGGAGCTGCTCGCGCGCTACCCGCTGCGCGGGATCAAGGGCCCGGTCGGCACCGCCCAGGACATGCTCGACCTGCTCGACGGCGACGCCTCGCGGCTCGGCGAGCTCGAGCACCGCGTCGCCGCGCACCTGGGCTTCGAGCAGACCCTCACGAGCGTCGGCCAGGTCTACCCGCGCAGCCTCGACTTCGAGGTCGTCTCCGCGCTGGTCCAGCTCGTCGCCGCGCCCTCCAACCTCGCCACCACGATCCGGCTGATGGCCGGCATCGAGCTGGTCACCGAGGGCTTCGCCGAGGGCCAGGTCGGCAGCTCGGCGATGCCGCACAAGATGAACACCCGCTCCTGCGAGCGGGTCAACGGCCTCGCCGTCGTGCTGCGCGGCCACCTCTCCATGGTGGGCGAGCTGGCCGGCGACCAGTGGAACGAGGGCGACGTCTCCTGCTCGGTGGTGCGCCGCGTCGCCCTGCCCGACGCGTTCTTCGCCGCCGACGGGCTCTTCCAGACCTTCCTCACCGTGCTCGACGAGTTCGGGGCCTTCCCGGCGGTGATCCAGCGCGAGCTCGACCGCTACCTGCCCTTCCTCACCACCACGAAGGTGCTCATGGCCGCGGTGCGCAACGGGGTCGGCCGCGAGACCGCGCACGAGGCGATCAAGGAGCACGCGGTCGGGGTCGCGCTCGAGATGCGCCAGGGCCGCAGCGACAACGACCTCTTCGACCGCCTCGCCGCCGACGAGCGGCTGGGGCTCACCCGCGAGCAGATCGCCACGCTGGTGGCCGAGCCGATCGAGTTCACCGGCGCGGCGGTCGAGCAGGTGCGCTCGGTCGTCGCGCGGGTCGAGGCGCTCGCGGTGCGCCACCCGGACGCCGCGGCGTACTCGCCCGGCGCGATCCTCTAGCCCGCGCTCAGTCGTCGCGGCGCCACGAGCGCACCGCGGAGACCTGGGCGAGGGTGAGCACGGCGAGCGCGGCCGCGAGCGCGCCCTGGAAGGCGCGCACCGGGTCGTCGGTGGTCGAGAGCACGACCTGGTAGGTCGTCATCAGCAGGGCCGCGCCCATGGCGGAGCCGATGCGCTGACCGGTCTGCAGGGCAGCCCCGGCGGCCCCGCCCATGCGCGGCGGCACGTCGGCGAGGGTGAGGGTGAAGTTGGGGCTGATCACGCCGCCGGCGCCCAGCCCGGCGAGCAGCAGGGTCGGCACCACCACCCACCACAGCGCGGCGCCGTCGGCGAGCGGCAGCAGCAGCGCCAGCAGCGCGACACCGCTCATCATCACCGCGAGCGACTGCACCGTCAGGCGACGCCCGACGGAGGACACGAGGCGACCGGCCGGGCGGGCGGTGAGGGCGGCGCCGAGCGCGAACGGCGTCGAGAGCAACCCGGCCTCGAGCGCGGAGTAGCCGAGCTCCTCCTGCGAGACCACCGAGAGCACCAGGAAGATGCCGGTGAAGCCGGTGAAGTAGAGGCTGCCGACCGCGATGCCGTCGGCGTAGCCCGGCGTGCGCCGCAGCAGCCCCACGTCGAGCAGCGGCGCGCGGCCCGCTGCGGACACGCGGCGCTCCCAGCGCGCGAAGGCGACGAGCAGCGCCGGCGCGAGCGGCACGAGCGCGAGCGGCCACAGGGCCCCGCCCTCGAGCATCACGAGGGGGTAGAGCACGGCCAGGACCCCGCCGCCCAGCAGCAGGGCGCCGCGCAGGTCGAGGTCGACGGGCGTACGCCGCCCCGCGTGGTCGCCGTCGGCCTGCGGGTCGGCGCCGTCCTCGGGTGGGCGACCCGGCACGAGGCGCAGGACGCCGACGAGGGCGAGCAGCCCGATCGGCACGTTCACGAGGAAGAGCCAGCGCCAGCCCTGCTCCTCGCCGAGCAGTGCGATGATCGCGCCGCCCAGGATGGGCCCGGCGGCCGACGAGACCGAGACAGTGAGGCCGAAGAGGCCGAAGGCCCGGCCGCGCTCGGGGCCGCGGAAGAGGTCCTGGATGATCCCGGAGTTCTGCGGCGTGAGGAGACCGGCGCTGGCGCCCTGCAGCAGCCGAGCCGCGATCGCGAGCTCGATGCTGGGGGCCAGGCCGACGGCGGCCGACGACACGACGAAGCCGACCAGGCCGATCGCCATCAGCCGCCGACGGCCGAGTGCGTCGCCGAGCCGACCGCCCGTGACGAGGGTGAGCCCGAAGGCGAGGGCGTAGCCCGACACCAGCCACTGCACCGCCCCGGCGGTGGTCTCGAGGCCGGCGCGGATCGAGGGGATCGCGACGTTGACGATCGTGACGTCGAGCAGGCTCATGAAGCCGACGACGAGCGAGACCCCCAGGATCCGCCAGCGCCGCGGGTCGGGGGCGTCGTCGGTGCCGGCGTCGCCGCCCGCCGGTGCGGACCGCTCCGCCGTCTCCTCGCTCACCCGTCGAGCATGCGTGGCCACCCCAAGTGCCGAGGGGTCGCGCGTTGGGGTGGCGTCGAGGGGTCGCGCGTTGGGGTGGTGTCGAGGGGTCGCGCGTTGGGGTGGTGTCGAGGGGTCGCGCGTTGGGGTGGTGTCGAGGGGTCGCGCGTTGGGGTGGTGTCGAGGGGTCATGCGCTGGCCAGCGGACGACCCCTCGGCGTGTGCCCAGCGCTTGACCCCTCGGCGTGTGCCCAGCGCTTGACCCCTCGGCGTGAGCCCAGTCGATGACCCCTCGGCGTCAGTCCGAGGCGGAGGCGGGGGTGACGTCGAGGACGACGTCGAACTCCAGCAGGTCGGCGCCGGAGGCGACCGGCTTCGCCCGCTCACCCGCGTGGGCCGCCTGGGCGCCCCCGTCGCGCCAGGCCGCGAAGGACTCCTCGTCCTCCCACTGGGTCACGACGAAGTAGCGCTCCTCGCCCGCGGTGGGCCGCAGCAGCTGGAAACCAAGGAACCCCGGGGTGTGCTCGATCGTGCCCGCGCGCGCCGCGAAGCGCTTCTCCAGCTCGGGGCCGGCCTGCGGCGGGACGCTGATGGCGTTGATCTTCACAATGGCCATGCCACGAGCCTACGAGCGTGCCCGCCGCCGTCACACGGTCGCCAGCGAGACCGCGAAGTCGCCGGGCTCGTCGGTCCACAGCTCGACCAGGCGCAGCCCGGCGTCCTCGAGCTCGGCGCGCACCCGCTCGGGGCGGAACTTCGCGGAGATCTCCGTCCTCACCTCCTCGCCCCGCTCGAAGTGCACCGTGAGGTCGAGCGCCCGGACGTGCGCGACCTGGTCGCGGGTGGAGCGCAGCCGCATCTCGATCCACTCCTCGTCGGCGTCCCACACCGCCACGTGCTCGAAGGCGTCGGGGTCGAGGTCGGCGTCGAGCGCGGCGTCGACCACGCGCAGGACGTTGCGGTTGAAGTCGGCGGTCACACCGGCGGCGTCGTCGTACGCCGCGACGAGGCGCTCGGGGTCCTTCACCAGGTCGGTGCCGAGCAGCAGGTGGTCGCCGGAGCGCATCGTCTCGGCGACCGCGGCGAGGAACCGGGCGCGGTGGGCCGGCGCGAAGTTGCCGATCGTGCCGCCCAGGAAGACCACGAGTCGCGGCCCCTCGGTCGGCAGCAGGTGCAGGTGCCGGTCGAAGTCGGCCACCACCCCGTGCACCTCCAGCCCCGGGTAGGCCTCGACCAGCCCCGGCAGCGCGCCCTCCACCGCGTCGACGCTGACGTCGACCGGCACGTAGCGCTCGAGGGTGCCGGCGTCGCGCAGCGCCCGCAGCAGCAGGTGGGTCTTCTCCGACGAGCCCGACCCGAGCTCGACCAGCGTGCGCGCGCCGGTCAGCCGCGCGACCTCGCCGGCCCGCGCCTCGAGCACCGCACGCTCGGCGCGGGTCGGGTAGTACTCCGGCAGCCGGGTGATCTCCTCGAAGAGCTCGCTGCCCCGGCCGTCGTAGAAGTACTTCGGCGGCAGCTCCTTCGGCGTCGCGGTCAGCCCGCGGCGCACGTCGTCGCGCAGCGCGGCCGCCAGGTCGGCGGGCGTGAGGTGGCGGTCCACGCGCGGGGTGGTGCGCGGGGTGGTGCGCGGGGTGGTGCGCGGGGTGGTGGTCGTGCTCTCGGTGCTCACGGCTGGCTCCTGGCTCGGTGGGTACGTCGGGTGGTGCGGGAGGACGTGCGCCCGCGGGAGGTCACAGCGGCGCGGTCTCGGGCTCGGCGCCGGGTCGCACCACGAAGACCGTGCGGTCGGGCAGCTCGCGCCACCCGCTCTCGTCGAGGTCGTCGTCGGGGCCGGTGTCGGGCCCGTGCGGCTCGCTGGCGACGACGACGCCGCCGGCCTCGCGGCGCCACCACAGCGGCTCCCCGCAGACCACGCCGGCCACCGACTCGCCGTCGGCGGCCAGGGTCGTCAGCCGCCCGCCGCCGTGCGCGAGGAGGTCCGTCGTCGCCGAGGCCAGACCCTCGCCGAGCGACGCGCCGCCCTGCCAGCGCGCCACCGCGAGCCCGAAGAGCAGCGCGGAGTCGACGCCGGTGCGCGCGTCGGGCACGTCGGCGGCGTGCTCCCGCAGCGCCTTGCGCGCCCCCGACCAGTCCTCGAGGCGGCCGTTGTGGCTCAGCAGCCACCGGCCCTCGGTGAAGGGCGCCGCGGCGGACTCGTCGGCCGAGGTGCCGACGGTCGCCGAGCGCACGGCGGCGACCACGCACGACGAGGCCACCGTCGGCGCGAGCGAGGCGAAGGAGGCGTCGGTCCAGATCGGCTGGGCACGGCGGTAGCGGACGGGCGCGGGCCGTGCGGCGGCGTACCACCCGACGCCGAACCCGTCGACGTTGACGGTGCCGTGGCGCTGGCGCCGTGGCGCCCACGACTGCGTCAGCAGGCCGTGCTCGGGCGCGAGCACGAGGTCGTCGAGCGCGCGTGGCGGGCCGAGCCAGGCCAGGTGTCGGCACACCTCAGGCGTCCCGGGCGGAGCGGAAGCCGGCGAAGACCTGCCGCCGGATCGGGTGGTCCCAGTTGCGGAAGGTGGTGCGGCAGGCCTGCGGGTCGGTGGCCCAGCATCCGCCGCGCAGCACGCGGTAGCCGTCGTCGAAGAACACCTCGCTGTACTCCGCGTAGGGGAACGCGCGGAAGCCGGGGTAGCCGGTGAACTCCGTCGACGTCCACTCCCACACGTCGCCGAGCAGCTGCAGCACGCCGTAGGCCGAGGCGCCCGCCGGCCACGACCCCGCCTCGGTCGGGCGGTAGCGCACCTGCCCGAGGTTGGCGTGCTCCTCGCCGGGTGGCTCGTCACCCCAGGGGAAGCGGCGCTTGGCCTGCGCGTCGGGGTCCCACGAGGCGGCCTTCTCCCACTCGGCCTCGGTCGGCAGCCGCCGTCCGGCCCACCGGCACCACGCCTCGGCCTCGTGGAAGCAGACGTGCTGCACGGGCTCGGCGTCGGGCAGCTCCTCGACGCGGCCGAAGCGGCGCCGCAGCCACTGCCCGGCCTCGCGGAACCAGAAGGCGGGCGCCCGCTTGCCGCTCTCGCAGCGCCAGCGCCAGCCGGCCTCGCTCCACAGCCGCTCGTCGTCGTAGCCCCCGGCCTCGACGAACGCACGGTAGGCGGCGTTGCTCACCGGCACCGTGTCGATGGCGTACGCCGGGAGCTCGACGACGTGGGCGGGTCGCTCGTTGTCGAGGGCCCAGGGGTCGTCGGAGGTGCCCATCGTGAAGGGTCCGGCGGGCACGACCACCTCGGCCGAGCGCAGCAGCGCCGCGGGCGCCGGCAGCCGGTCGGTCGCGGGCAGGACGGGCGTGCCCCGGCGCAGCTGGTGGGTGGCCAGCATCGTCTCGTCGTGCTGGTGCTCGTGCTGCAGCACCATGCCGTGCACGAAGCCGTGCCGCAGCAGCGGCGGCACCGCCGGGTCGTCGGGCTCGGCCTCGAGCGGCAGGTCGTCGAGCGCGTCGAGCACCTTGCGGCGCACCAGCGCGAGGTAGTCGCCGGCCTCGTCGGGTCGCAGCAGCGGCAGCTGCGGCCGGGTGGCGCGGGGGTGCTCGAAGGCGTCGTAGAGGTCGTCGATCTCGGGCCGCACCGCCTCGACGCCGGCCGCCTCGCGCAGCAGCCACAGCTCCTCGTAGTTGCCGACGTGGGCGAGGTCCCACACGAGCGGCGACATCAGCCGGGAGTGCTGGGCGAGGAGCTCGGCCTCGTCGAGCACGTCGGTGGTGAGCCCGCGGCTGCGCCCACGCACCCGCTCGAGCTCGTCGGCCAGGTGCTGGCGCAGCGCGTCCGGGGCGAGGGTGCGCGGGTCGGTCCCGGGGCGGGGGCGCTCGGGGGTCGTGGTCACTCAGGGCTCCAGGGGGTCGTCGGCCGGGCAGCGGCCGAGGGCGGTCCAGCGGTCGCGGAAGGCGCGCACCAGGTCGGCGAGCGCGTCGTGCTCGCCGAGCCGGGCGAGGGCCGGGACGGCGGCGTCGAGGCAGGCCAGGGCCGCGACCTGCAGCCCCGGAGCGCCCAGCCCGTCGCGGGCCGCGGCCGCCCAGTCGGCGGCACCGGTGCACGCCTCGGCGGCCGCCTCGCCGGCCCGCTCGTCGTCGAGGAGCGCCGAGAGCACCGCGACCGGCACCGGCCACCAGCCGTCGGGCTGGGCGTCGAGGTAGCGCACCTCGAACCACCCCCGCGGGCGCACCGGCGGGAAGAGGGTGGAGGCGTGCGTGGCGAGCTCGGCGGTCGTGGTGGGAGCCTGCTCGTCGAGCCGTCCCCGCAGCGTCAGACCGGCCGGCGCCGACCAGTCGTCGCCGGCCCGCTCGGAGAGCATCAGCGGCGCGTCCAGGACGTAGTCGGCCCACTCCCGGACGGGGTCGCCCGCCGCGCCGGTGGTGACCGGCGACGTACGCCGGGGGTCGAGGCCCTGCCACACCCGCTGGCGCCCGGAGACCCACCCGGTGGAGTGCCCGGCGTGGCGCGGCGAGTTGGCGAACGCCGCCACGAGCGCTGGGCCGACGGTGTGCAGCAGGTGCCAGCGCCGCGCGGCGTCGGGAGCGTCACGACCCACGTCGAGGTTGACCTGGGTGGAGGCGGTGCCGGTCATCATGACCGGGCCGAGCTCGGCGGTCGCGCCGCCGACGGCGGCGAAGTAGCCGGCCATCGCGTCGTAGCGGGGGTGCTGCAGCTGGCGGTGCGGCGCCCGCCACGGGTCGAGGCCCGTCGGCAGCAGCCGCAGCCCGGCGTCGGTGACGGCGCGGTGCAGGTGGGCGGCGTCCTCGGCGAGCGCGTGCCAGCAGGCGGACGGGCCGAGGTGGGCCAGGGAGCTGAGTTCGACCTGACCGCCGGGCTCGAAGGTGACCCGGCTGCCGCGAGGAGGCGGGCCGGCGGCCTCGCACACAGCGCGGAGGTGGGGGAGGGGGACGGGGAGGGTGGGGTCGTCGCGGCGCGCGACCAGCCACTCGAGCTCGGCGCCGACGAGGCGGGGTGGGCCGGTCTTGAAGCAGACCCGCGCCGACCAGCCGTGCACCGCGGCCGCGTCGAGACCGGCGGCGGGGACGTCGTCCCGCGCCGGGCGGAGGACCGAGCTCGCGCCTGGAGGCATGGCGGCGAGTGTGGCACGCCACACCGACGCAGCCCACCCCCCGGGGTGAACGTCCGGCGAACGCCGACGCGGTGGGATCCTGCGGTCATGAGCGAGGTCCCCACCGCCGGCACCACCGTCGGCACCACCGCCGGCACCACCGCCGACGCCACCTCCGGCCCCGGCGCGACCACCGGACCGGTGACGGTCTCGATCACCCGCCACGTCGAGCCCGGCCACCACGACGAGATGCTCGCGTGGATCCGTGCGGGTGGCGCCCTGGCCGTGCGCTTCCCGGGCTTCCTCGGCACCGGCTGGGTGCGCCCCGGTCGCGACAGCGACGAGTGGCACATGCTCTACCGCTTCGCCGACGCCGACTCGTTGGCCGCGTGGGAGGCCTCCTCGCAGCGGCAGTGGTGGCTCGGCGCCGCCCAGGGCATCGTGGGGGAGTCGCGCATCGAGCGCCGCACCGGCATCGAGGGGTGGTTCGACGAGCCGTCCACCTACGACGTCGCCGACCTCCGGCCGATGCCGGCGACCCCGCCGCGGTGGAAGCAGGCGTGCGTCATCTTCCTCGTCTTCTTCCCGCTCAGCCTGCTCGTGAACGCCGCCGCGGGGCAGTGGCTGGCCGCGGTGTGGCTGCCGCTGCGCGTGCTGCTCAGCGTCCTCGTCATGACCCCGGTGATGACCTACGCCGCGCTGCCGTGGATCACCCGCCGGATGGAGTGGTGGCTGCAGGGCCGCCCGGCGCCCTGGCGGCGCGGCGCCACCGGGGCACGCGCGACCTGAGAGGTGAGCGGTGGCGGGGCCCCGAGGTGACCCTTGCCACCGTCGGCGGCCCGCCCTACTGTGCCCGGCACGTGTCGTGGGCCTCCGGAGATCCCGGGTCGGGCCCGTTCTCGAGGAGGTACACGTGCGCCTTGCACCCCTGCCCGCATCCCTGACCCGCTGGGCCCTCCCGGCCCTCGCCGGGGTCACCGCCCTCGGCGTGGTGGCCGGCGGCTCCAGCGCCGTCGCCGGCCCCGCCGCCGACCGCTCCGGGTCCACCAGCCCTGCCGCCGGCGCCCCCGGCTTCGACCTGTCCGAGAAGCTCCGCGGCAAGGTCGGCCCCGAGGCGATCGGGGAGCACCTCGACGCCTTCGCCGCCGTCGCCGCCGCCCACGACGGCAACCGCGCCTCCGGCACCCCGGGCTACGACGCCTCGGTGGACTACGTCGTCGACACCCTCACCGCCGCGGGCTACACCCCCGAGGTGCAGGCCTTCGACTTCCCGTTCTACGTCGAGAACTCCCCGGCGAGCTTCGCCCAGGTCAGCCCGACGGCCACGACCTACACCTCGCCCGAGGACTTCTCGACCATGACCTACTCCGGCTCGGGCGACGTGACGGCGGCGGTGGTCCCGGTCGACACCACCTTCACGCCCGGCGGTGCCAACACCAGCGGCTGCGAGGCCGCCGACTTCGCCGGCTTCCCGGCCGGCTCGGTCGCGCTCGTGCAGCGCGGCAGCTGCCCCTTCGGCCAGAAGGCCGCCAACGCGGAGGACGCCGGAGCGGCGGGCGTGGTCATCTTCAACAGCGGTGCGGCCGGCGCGATCGACTCGTTCGCGGGCACGCTGGGCGCTCCCGACTCCACGATCCCGGTCGTCGGCACGTCCTTCGCCGTCGGCCAGGACCTCGGCGACCCGGCCGGCACCACCGTGCGCCTGGTCACCGACACCACCTCCGAGATCCGCGAGACCTACAACGTGACCGCCCAGACCCGCGGCGGCGACGCCTCCGAGGTCGTCATGGCGGGCGCCCACCTCGACTCCGTGGTGGAGGGCGCCGGCATCAACGACAACGGCTCCGGCTCCGCAGCGCTGCTCGAGACCGCCGTCCAGCTCGCGAAGTACGACAAGAAGGGCAACGGCAACGGGGCCGGCGGCTCGCGGCTGACCAACGCCGTGCGCTTCGCCTGGTGGGGCGCCGAGGAGCTCGGCCTGCTCGGCAGCGAGCACTACGTCGCCGAGCTGAGCCCGGAGCAGGTCGAGGAGATCGCGCTCTACCTCAACTTCGACATGGTCGGCTCGCCCAACTACGTCCGCTTCGTCTACGACGGCGACAACTCGACGGGCACCGGTGCGGTCGGCCCCGACGGCTCGGCCGACATCGAGCGCACCTTCGTCGAGTACTTCTCCTCCCAGGGCCTGGCCTCCGACCCGAGCCCCTTCAACGGCCGCTCCGACTACGGCCCGTTCATCGCCGAAGGCGTCGGCATCCCGGCCGGTGGCCTCTTCACCGGTGCCGAGGGCGTGAAGACCCCGGAGCAGGCGGCCGTCTACGGCGGCGAGGCCGGCGTGGCCTACGACCCCTGCTACCACCAGGAGTGCGACGACCGCGACAACGTCGACCCGCAGGCACTCGACGAGATGTCCGACGCGCTGGCCCACGCCGTCGCGACGTACGCCGTGAGCACGGCCTCGCTGTCCGGCGACGAGGTCGCCGCGAGCGGTGCCCGTGACGCCCGGGGCGCCAAGGCCGCCCGCCTGGCCGCGAAGCGGCCCGACGAGCACGGCCACGTCGACCACGGTGCCGCCGGCAACGCGCCCGACCACGCGCACGACCACGCGCACGACGGCGCCCGCCGCTGACGCTGCACACCCACCGACGGCCCCGGCCCGCCCTGCGCGGGCCGGGGCCGTCGGCCGTCCGGGAGACCGCGGGCCGCGCTGGCTAGGCTCCCCGCCATGGCCGCCGCACCCCTGCTCCCGCCCGCGCCCGCGATCGCCGGCGCCGAGCACCTGCACTCCGGCAAGGTCCGCGACCTCTACCGGCTCACGGACGGGCCGCACGCCGGCGCGCTGCTGATGGTCGCGAGCGACCGGATCTCGGCCTACGACTTCGTGCTGGCCTCGACCATCCCCGACAAGGGCGCGATCCTGACGCGGATGTCGCTGTGGTGGTTCGACCGGCTGTCGGAGGTCGTCCCGCACCACGTGCTGTCGACCGAGGTGCCGGCCGAGGTCGCGGGCCGCGCCGTGGTGGTCGAGGCGCTCGACATGTTCCCCGTCGAGTGCGTGGCGCGCGGCTACCTCACCGGGTCCGGGCTCGCCGACTACCGCGCCACGGGCGAGGTGTGCGGCATCGCGCTGCCCGCCGGCCTCGAGGACGGGTCGCGGCTGCCCGAGCCGGTCTTCACCCCGGCGACGAAGGCGGCCGTCGGCGACCACGACGAGAACGTCTCCTACGCCGCCGTCGAGGCCACCGTCGGCGCCGAGGACGCCCGGGTGCTGCGCGACCTCACGCTCGGCATCTACGCCCGCGCGGAGGAGGTCGCCCGCGAGCGCGGCATCCTGCTCGCGGACACGAAGCTGGAGTTCGGGCGCCGCCGGGCCGGCGAGGGTGAGCGGGGCCCGGTCGTGCTGGCCGACGAGGTCCTCACCCCCGACTCCTCCCGCTTCTGGCCGGCCGACGACTGGGCACCGGGTCGCGCGCAGGCGTCCTACGACAAGCAGGTCGTGCGCGACTGGCTCACCTCGCCGGAGTCCGGCTGGGACCGCGCCTCGGGCGAGGAGCCCCCGCCGCTGCCCGACCACGTCGTCGAGCTGACCCGCGCGCGCTACGTCGAGGCCTACGAGCGCCTCACCGGGCAGCGGTGGTGAGCGTGGGCTCCCGCGCCGGCACCGTCGTCTTCACGGTGCGCGCCGAGGGGCCGTCGCCCGTCGCCCGCTCCTACGCCTACCTCGCCGACCCGCGCACCCGCCCGGAGTGGCAGTCGAGCCTGCGCCGCATCGAGGACCTGCGCGGCGACGGCGAGGTCGGCACGACCTGGACCGACGTGACGACCGCGGGCGTGCGCCCGCGCATGGAGATCACCGAGGTCGAGACCGACCGGGTCTGGACCGAGGTCGGTCGCTGGCGCGCGGTGCGCGCCGAGCTGCGGATGGTCTTCACGCCCACCGCGGCCGGCGGCACCGCGGTCGTCGCCGACGTGCGGCTCGAGCTGCCCGGCCCGCTCGCACCCGTCGCGTGGGGGCTGCGCCTCGTCGCGCCGTACGCCGTGCGGGCCGACCTGCGCGGAGCCCTCCGCAAGGCGTGACCGCGGTCACCCGCCAGGACCGTGACCCGGCTCACGACCGGTGAGTAGGTTGGCGCCATGTCGAACCTGTCCGCCCTGCTCGAGGGCTCCGTCGAGCGCTACCCCGACCGCGACGCCATCGTCTTCGGCGCCACCCGGCTGACCTACGCCCAGGTCAACGGCGCCGCCAACCAGGTCGCCAACCTGCTGGTCTCCCGCGGCGTGCAGCCGGGCGACAAGGTCGCGCTGACCTGCCCCAACCTGCCGTACTTCTCGATCATCTACTACGGCATCCTCAAGGCCGGCGCCACGGTCGTGCCGCTCAACGTGCTGCTGAAGGGCCGCGAGGTCGCCTACCACCTCGCCGACTCCGACGCGAAGGCCTACTTCTGCTTCCAGGGCACCCCCGAGCTGCCCACGGGCACCGACGGCAAGGCCGGCTTCGACGAGGCCGACGGCTGCGAGCACTTCTTCGTCATCACCGCCGACCCGGCGGCCGAGTCGCCGATCGAGGGCACCGAGACGATGGGCCGCGCGATGGCGGGCCAGGCGCCGACCTTCGAGACGGTGCAGACCGACGACGACGACACCGCGGTCATCCTCTACACCTCCGGCACCACCGGGCAGCCCAAGGGTGCCGAGCTGCGGCACCGCAACATGCGCGACAACGCGCTCAGCGGCAAGGACCTCTTCGGCGCCGACCCCGAGTCGCCCGACACCTACCTGTGCGTGCTGCCGCTCTTCCACTCCTTCGGGCAGACCGTCATCCAGAACGGCGGCTTCGCCTTCGGCGGCACCGTGGTGATGCTGCCGCGCTTCGAGGCCGAGCCCGCGCTGCAGCTGATGCTCTCGGAGCGGGTGACCTTCTTCGCGGGTGTGCCCACGATGTACTGGGGCCTGCTCGGCGCGCTCGACGAGAGCGTCGACGTCGCGACGCTGGCGAAGAACCTGCGCATCGCCGCCGCCGGCGGCTCGGCGCTGCCGGTCGAGGTGCACCGCGAGTTCGAGCAGCGCTTCGGCGTGACCATCCTCGAGGGCTACGGCCTGTCGGAGACCTCGCCCGTGGCGTCGTTCTCGCCCTACGGCCAGCCGCCGCGCGTCGGCTCGATCGGGCTGCCGATCCCGGGCGTCGAGATGAAGCTCATCAGCCCCGAGCCGGGCGACTGGAGCGAGGTCGAGGGCGGCCCCGACGCGGTCGGCGAGATCGCGATCAAGGGCCACAACATCATGAAGGGCTACTACGGCCGCCCCGACGCCACCGAGGAGGCCATCCGCGACGGGTGGTTCCGCTCCGGCGACCTCGGCCGCAAGGACGAGGACGGCTACTACTACATCGTCGACCGGTCCAAGGACATGATCATCCGCGGCGGCTACAACGTCTACCCGCGCGAGGTCGAGGAGGTCCTCATGACCCACCCCGACGTCTCGCTGGCCGCGGTCATCGGCGTGCCGCACGAGTCGCACGGCGAGGAGGTCAAGGCCGTCCTCATCCTCAACGAGGGGGCGACCGTGACCGAGGACGAGGTGGTCGCCTGGTGCAAGGAGCAGATGGCGGGCTACAAGTACCCCCGCATCGTGCAGTTCGTCCAGCAGCTGCCGATGACCGCCACCGGCAAGATCCTCAAGCGCGAGCTCGCGTGACCCCCGCCCGGGCCCTCGGGCTGCTGCTCGCCGCGACCATGGTGGTCGCCGGCGCGCTCGCGACCTTCGGGGGCCTGGGCGGCGGCGGGGGTGAGCAGACCTCCGCCGCCCTCTGGGGCCCGCTGCTCGCCGGCCTCGGCGTCGCGCTCGCGATCAGCGTCGTCGGCTCGGCCCGCCGCGGCTGACCCGCTCGGCGGAAGGCCCCGCCCAGCTCAGGCGAAGGGGTTCGGCAGCGCGCCGGGCAGGTCGGCGAGGAGCTCGCGGGCCCGGGCGGCGTGGCGGTGCTCGACCAGCACCTCGTAGCGGGTGGCGACCACCGAGCTGACGGAGGAGAAGTCGCGGCGGCCGCGGGTCAGGCCGTAGCCGACCATCGACCACACGACGCCGAAGAGCGCACCGAAGGCGGCGGTCGACGCCACCAGCGAGAGGGCCGAGCCCTCGCCGACGAGGGCGAAGACGAGCCCGACGAAGACGCCGAACCACAGCCCCGACAGCGCGCCCGCGGCCGCGACCTTGGGCGTCGTCAACCGGCCGGTGATGCGCTCGACCTGGCGCAGGTCGGTGCCGACGATCATGCAGTTCTCGACCGGGAAGCCGGCGTCGGAGAGGTGGTCGACGGTGCGCTGCGCCGCGGCGTACTCGTCGTAGGTCGCCAGCGACTGCGGGAACTCCAGGCTGAGCGGCGCGCGGGCGCCCGCGCGTCCGGGGCCCGCGGGCCCGCGGGGGGCAGGTCCAGGAGAGGTGCTCATGCCGCCCAGTCTGCCGCGGTCTCCTAGGATGGGCCCCGCCCTCACGCCTGTCAGAAGGAGCCGTCCGTGGCCCGCGTCGTCGTCGATGTCATGCCCAAGCCCGAGATCCTCGACCCGCAGGGCAAGGCGGTGCAGGGCGCGCTCCCGCGCCTCGGCTTCAGCGGCGTCACCGAGGTGCGCCAGGGCAAGCGCTTCGAGCTCGAGGTCGAGGGCGAGGCGACCCCCGAGCGCCTCGAGGAGGTGCGCCGGATGGCCGAGGTGCTGCTGTCCAACCCCGTGATCGAGGACTTCGAGGTCCACGTGGTCGACCACACGGTGGCCGAGGCCGCCGGCACCGTCACCGGCCAGGTGACCGCGTGAAGGTCGGTGTCGTCACCTTCCCCGGCTCGCTCGACGACGTCGACGCGCAGCGCGCCGTCGGGCTCGGCGGTCACGAGGCCGTCGCCCTGTGGCACGGTGACGCCGACCTGCGCGGCGTCGACGCGGTGGTGCTGCCGGGCGGCTTCTCCTACGGCGACTACCTGCGCTGCGGCGCCATCTCCCGCTTCTCCCCGGTGATGACCGAGGTCGTCGCCGCGGCGGAGCGCGGCATGCCGGTCCTCGGCATCTGCAACGGCTTCCAGGTGCTGTGCGAGTCACACCTGCTGCCCGGCGCTCTGATCCGCAACCAGCGCCAGAAGTTCCTCTGCCTCGACCAGCCGCTGCGCATCGAGAACAACCGCACGCCGTGGACCTCGGCCTACGACGAGGGTGCCGAGGTCACGATCGTCCTGAAGAACGGCGAGGGCTCGTTCGTCGCCGACACCGAGACGCTCGACCGGCTCGAGGGCGAGGGCCGCGTGGTCGCGCGCTACCTCGGCGCCAACCCCAACGGGTCGCTGCGCGACATCGCCGGCATCTGCAACGAGCGCGGCAACGTCGTGGGCCTGATGCCGCACCCCGAGCACTCGGTCGAGGAGCTGACGGGGTCCGGCACCGACGGGCTGGGCTTCTTCACCAGCCTGGTCGCCGCGGCCTTCGCCTGAGGCGCCGCGTGTCGCCGCTCGTCCTCTTCCGCCGGGTCGCCGTCGCCGAGGCCGTCACGTGGGCGCTGCTGCTCACCGGCATGGTCCTGAAGTACGTCACCGAGACCACCGAGCTCGGCGTGCGCGTCGGCGGCATGCTGCACGGCGTCGTCTTCCTCGCCTACGGCCTGGTGACCCTGCTCGTGTGGGTCGACCAGCGCTGGACGCCGCGCGACGGCCTCCTCGGCCTCGCCAGCGCGGTGCCGCCCTTCGCCACGATCCCCTTCGACGCGTACGCCGAGCGGCGCGGTCTGCTCGGCGCTCGCGGTGGCCGCTGGCGGCTGCGCCACGAGCCGCCGTCCGGTCCGGTGGAGCAGGTCGCGGCCTGGCTGCTGCGCCACCCCGCGCGCGGCGCCCTCGTCGGCCTCCTCCTGCTCGCCGGGCTCACCGCACTCGCGCTCGCCGTCGGCCCGCCGGTCGGCTGAGCCGACCGACCGGCCGGGCCGGCGGGCTCAGTGCCGGCCGCGCTGCAGCGGGGCCCAGTGGTAGGTCGCGAACACCCCGGTGCGCGGCTTGCGGACGCTGCGCTGCCAGCGGGTGACGGCGTCGGCGTCCGCGGCGGTGAACACCCCGGTGCTGCCGCCGGTGCGGTGGCCGGCCGCCGTGAGGGCGCGCTGCAGGCGCCGCACCGCCGGGCCGCTCGAGCCGACCTTGAGCGCCGGCCGCCCGCCCTGCGCCCACACCGCGACCCAGTGGGTCGGGGTGAAGGGCCCGCCGTCGAGGATGCCGCGCGAGCGGCGCCAGGTGTCGGCCGCCTTCCAGGTCGCGCCGTCCCAGGTGCCGTCGATCGGCCCACGGTAGGTGCCGCGCTCGGTCAGCAGGCACTGCAGGGCGCTGACCTGGCCGGGGCGGGCGACGCCCTTGCGCAGGGTGTCGAAGCGGCGGAAGTCCATGCGGACGCCGCCGCAGCGCCGCTCGGGCGCGGCGACCGAGCCGCGGCCGAGGTCGAGCCAGTTGCTGTCGATGTTGATGGTGACGCCGCCCCACGTCTCGTCGTGGCCGCCGCGGTACTGGTGGACGCGCGCCCGCGCCCAGCCGTCGTCGGCGAGGTAGGTCGTGCTGCTGTCGTTGATCCGGCCCGGCGTGCCGCTCCAGCGCGCGATCCACAGCTGGTCGGGGAGCACCAGGTCGGTGCGGCCGCTGCGCCGCGCCTCGTCGAGGTGGCGGATGCCCGAGCCGGCGCTGGAGTAGACGCCCGAGACCCAGCCGAGGGCGTGCAGCTTCGCCGACCAGCCGGAGAGGAAGGCGAGGGCCGACTCGCGGCAGGCCGGGCGGTCGGTGCGGTAGCCCTCGAGGTCGTACCACAGCGTGCTGCCGCGGGGGATCCCGAGCCGCTCGGCGGCCTCGACGGCGGTGACGGCCTCGGCCTGCCCCTGGGCGCGCGCCCTGGTGTAGCGGCCGTTCGAGCCCGGCGTGGCGTCGATCAGCGGGTCGTTGCCGTAGCGCGGGAAGCGGGTGGCGCACGAGGCCTGCGGGCCGAGCGTGATCGGCAGCAGCCGCCAGCCGTCGCGCAGCTGCCGGTCGACCCAGGCCGGGGTGAGGTTCGGTTGGTCGCGGCAGGCGCGGGACTTCCCGGAGGTGTAGATGCCGACGGCGAGGAAGGGCGACCAGTTGAGCCAGCGGGTCATCTTCTCCTGCGTCGGCGCGAGGCACTGGTCGAAGCCGTAGCCGGTGAAGTCGCCGGGGGTGACGACGTCCGCCGCCCGGGCCGGTGCGGTGGTCGTGAGCGCCACGGTGAGCCCGGTGAGCAGGGCGGTCAGGGCGGCGGTGAGGCGGGTCGGCACGGGGTCTCCAGAGGCGCTGGGTGACGGCGGGGGCGAGCGGCGGGGGCGAGCGGCGGGGGCGAGCGGCGGGGTGGACGGCCCGGTCACGATAAGCACACCTGTCACACCTGTCACAGCGAACCCGGTGAACTACCGCGCTGTAGTTCACGAAGGGGTGGGTCCGCGGCCGCGACCGGTTCAGTGGCCGGGGTCCGAGCGCCGGTAGATTGCCGCCGTGCCGACCCCCACGACGCCCACCGACGCCCTCGACACCGTGGAGGCGGCGCTGACCGACCCGGACCGCGTCCAGCCGTGGGCCGAGCTGGGGTTGAAGGAGGACGAGTACGCCCGCATCCGCGAGATCCTCGGGCGCCGTCCGACCAGCAGCGAGCTGGCGATGTACTCGGTGATGTGGAGCGAGCACTGCTCCTACAAGTCGACCAAGGTGCACCTGAAGCAGTTCGGCGAGCTCGCGCAGGAGACGACCGCCGGCAAGATGCTGGCCGGCATCGGCGAGAACGCCGGCGTGCTCGACATCGGCCAGGGCTACGCGGTGACCTTCAAGGTCGAGTCGCACAACCACCCGAGCTTCGTCGAGCCCTACCAGGGCGCGGCCACCGGTGTCGGCGGCATCGTGCGCGACATCCTCGCGATGGGCGCGCGCCCCGTGGCGGTCATGGACCCGCTGCGGTTCGGCCCCCTCGACGCCGACGACACCCAGCGCGTGCTGCCGGGGATCGTGGCGGGCGTCGGGGGCTACGGCAACTGCCTCGGCCTGCCCAACATCGGCGGCGAGGCGGTCTTCGACGAGACCTACCTCGGCAACCCGCTGGTCAACGCGCTCTGCGTCGGTGTCCTGCGCCACGAGGACCTCCACCTGGCGAAGGCGAGCGGCGTCGGCAACCAGGTGGTGCTCTACGGCGCGCGCACCGGCGGCGACGGCATCGGCGGCGTGTCGGTGCTCGCCAGCGAGACCTTCGACGAGGGCGGCCCCGCCAAGCGCCCCAGCGTGCAGGTCGGCGACCCCTTCATGGAGAAGCTGCTCATCGAGTGCACCCTCGAGCTCTTCGCGGCCGGCGTGGTCGCGGGCATCCAGGACCTCGGCGGCGCCGGGCTGTCCTGTGCGACCTCCGAGCTCGCGAGCGCCGGCGACGGCGGCATGCACGTCCACCTCGACCGCGTGCCGCTGCGCGACTCGACGCTCTCGCCCGAGGAGGTCCTCATGAGCGAGAGCCAGGAGCGGATGATGGCCGTCGTCGAGCCGGACGACGTCGCGGCCTTCCTGGCGATCTGCGCGAAGTGGGACGTCGAGGCCGCGGTCGTCGGCGAGGTGACCGACACCGGCCGCCTCGAGATCGACTGGCACGGGCGCCGCGTCGTCGACGTCCCCCCGCGCTCCGTCGCGCACGACGGGCCGACCTACGAGCGGCCGTACGCCCGCCCCGACTGGCAGGACGCCCTGCAGGCCGACGTGGCCGAGGCGCTGCCGCGACCGGCCGGGGGCGAGGAGCTGCGGGCGACGCTGCTGCGGATGGTCGCCAGCCCCAACCTCTGCGACAAGTCGTGGATCACCGACCAGTACGACCGCTACGTCCGCGGCGGCACCGTGCTCGCCCAGCCCGAGGACGCCGGCATGGTGCGCGTCGACGAGGAGACCGGCCTCGGCGTCGCCGTCGCGACCGACTGCAACGGCCGCTTCGCCAAGCTCGACCCCTACGCCGGCGCGCAGCTCGCGCTCGCGGAGTCCTACCGCAACGTCGCGACCGCGGGCGCGACCCCGCTCGCGGTCTCCGACTGCCTCAACTTCGGCTCGCCGGAGGACCCCGGCGTCATGTGGCAGTTCGCCGAGGCGTGCCGCGGGCTGAAGGACGCCTGCGCGACGCTCCGCACGCCGGTCACCGGCGGCAACGTCAGCCTCTACAACCAGACCGGCGACACCGCGATCCTGCCCACGCCCGTGGTCGCGACGCTCGGCGTCATCGAGGACGTCACCCAGCGCACGCCGTCGGGCTTCCGCCCGGTGGCTGACGGGACCCCGGGTGACGAGGTGTTCCTGCTCGGCGAGACCCACGAGGAGCTGTCGGGCTCGGAGTGGGCCCACGTCGTGCACGGGCACCTCGGCGGTCTGCCGCCGCGGCTCGACCTCCACGCCGAGCGGGCGCTCGGTCGCGTGCTCGTCGACGCGTCGCGCTCGGACCTCGTCACCAGTGCCCACGACCTCTCCGAGGGCGGGCTCGCCCAGGCCCTCGCCGAGGCCGCCATGCGCCACGGCGTCGGCGTGCGGGTCGACCTCGCCGAGGTCGCCGGCGGCGACGTCTTCGTCGCGCTCTTCTCCGAGTCGGCCTCGCGCGCGGTCGTGACGGTCGCGCCCGACCAGGTCGACGGCCTCGTCGCGCTGGCGGGTGCTCACGGCGTCGCGCTCACCCGTCTCGGCGCCACCGGGGGCACCGACCTCGTCGTCGAGGGCGCCTTCGCGGTGCCGGTCACCGAGCTGCGCGACGCCTGGACGGCCACCCTGCCGGCCGCGCTGGGCTGAGCCTCGCCCCGCGACCTCGACCCCGGTGCCGACCTCCACGTGGTCGGGGGCTGGACGCTGTCCGCGGCCGAGCTGGCCGAGCGCTTCTCGCGGTCCTCGGGGCCGGGCGGGCAGGGGGTGGACACGACCGACAGTCGGGTAGAGCTCTCCGTCGACGTCGCCGGGTCGGCGAGCCTGCCCGGCCACCTGCGCGACCGCGTGCTGACCCGGCTCGCCGGGCGCCTCGTCGACGGCGTGCTGACCGTGAGAGCCAGCGAGCACCGCGCGCAGCTCGCCAACCGCCGCGCGGCGCGCGAGCGGCTGGTCGCCCAGCTGCGCGACGCGGCGGCCGCCCCGCCCGCCCCGCGCCGTGCCACCCGGCCGACGCGCGGCTCGCAGCGCCGGCGCCTCGAGGCCAAGAAGCAGCGCGGGCAGGTCAAGCGGGGCCGTCGGGGAGACTGGGACGCGTGAGCCCCTCTTCGCGCCCACCCCGCCCGGTCCTGGGCCGCCGTACGCTGCTGGGCGGCGGTCTCGCCGCCGGTGCGCTCGGCGTCGGTGCGGCGTGCAGCCCCGACGGGCCGAGCGGCTCGTCGGCCCCGAGTGCCCTGGAGACGCCCGTGCCCGACGACCTCCCGACCGGCTTCGGGCCCGACCGCGTGCAGCGGCTCGACTACGGTCCCGACCGCGAGACGCAGTTCGCCGAGCTGCGACGCACCGACGGGCCGTCGAAGGGCGTGGTCGTCATCGTCCACGGCGGCTTCTGGCGCTCGCAGTACGACCTGTCGCTCGGGCAGCCGCTCTCCGCGGCCCTCGTCGACGAGGGGTGGACGGCCCTCAACGTGGAGTACCGCCGCGTGGGCAACGGCGGCGGCTGGCCGGAGACCTTCGACGACGTCGCGGCCGCCGTCGACGCGCTCGCCGGCGTCGACGACGTGGACACCTCGACGGTGCTCACGCTGGGGCACTCGGCCGGCGGCCACCTCGCGGTGTGGCTGGCCGCCCGCCCGCGGCTCGAGCCGTGGCGGCCCGTGCGGGTGCCGATCACCGGCGCGGTCAGCCAGGCGGGCGTGCTCGACCTGGTCGGGGCGCACGAGGCGGGGCTCGGCGGTGGTGCGGTCGAGCAGTTCCTCGGCGGCCCGCCGAGCGACGAGTGGCGGCTCGTGGACCCGCTGCAGCAGCTCCCGCTCGACGTGCCGGTGCGCTGCGTGCACGGGAGCGGCGACGACATCGTGCCGCTCGGGCAGTCGGAGACCTACGTCGAGGCCGCGCGTGCGGCGGGCGCCGACGCGGCTCTCGAGGTCGTCGAGGGCGACCACTTCGTCGTCATCGACCCCGCCTCCGAGGCCTGGCGAGTGCAGCTGCGGCTGCTGGAGGAGCTGCGCGGCTGACGGCCCGGCCCTCCTCAGCCGCGCGGCCTCGCCCGCACGTGCATCCGCTCGCCCTGGGGTCCGAAGACGGCGAGCGCCTCGGCGGGGTGGGGGCCGGGGTTGCCGAGCCAGTGGGGTGTGCGGGTGTCGAACTCCACCACCTCGCCCGGCTCGAGCAGGAGGTCCTGCGAGCCGAGGAGGAGTCGGAGCCGACCGGAGAGGACGTAGAGCCACTCGTAGCCCTCGTGCGTCTGCAGCGACGGCTGCGCGCCCGGCTCCGGCGGGAAGACGACCTTGTAGGACTGCAGCCCGCCGGGGCGACGGGTCAGCGGCACGAAGGTGCGCCCGTGCCGGGTGACGGGCCGCAGCCGCACGCGGGGGTCCCCGGTCTCGGGGGCGTCGACCAGCTCGTCGAGCGCGACCCGGTGGGCCTGCGCGAGCGGCAGCAGCAGCTCGAGGGTGGGCTTGCGCTGCCCCGCCTCGAGCCGCGACAGCGTCGAGACCGAGATGCCCGTCTCGGCGGCGAGGTCGGCCAGGGTGGCGTCGCGCTCGAGGCGCAGCTGGCGCAGCCGCGGGCCGACCCGCGCCAGGGCGTCGTCGAGGTCGGCGGGAGGCTCGGAGACGGGGTCGGTCGACTGCGGGTGTGCGTGGCTCACCCGCCGGAGTTTGCCAGAACGGCAACGGTAGTTGTCAAGACGGCGACCACAACGCACGCTGGGCACATGACCTCGTCTCCCGCCTCCGCTCACCACCACGCCCACCACCACGCCCACCACCACGCCCACCACCACGCCGACCACCACGCCCGGACGTCCGTCGACGTCCTCGTCGTCGGCGGCGGTGCCGCCGGCCTCTCCGCCGCCCTCACCCTCGGCCGCGCCCGGCGCGACGTGCTGGTGCTGGACGCCGGCGAGCCGCGCAACGCGCCGGCCGCGGGTGTCCACGGCTACCTCGGCCGCGAGGGCGCCGCCCCCGCCGAGCTGTACGCCGACGCGCGGGCCGAGGCCACGGCGTACGGCGTGCGGGTGCAGACCGGCCGCGTGGTCACCGCCCGCACCTGGGACCGCCCCGGCACCGGCTTCGTGGTCACCACCGACGACGGCCGCAGCGTCGAGGCGCGGCGGCTGCTGGTCGCCACGGGTCTCGTCGACGAGCTGCCCGAGGTGCCCGGCGTGCGGGAGCACTGGGGGAGTGGCGTGCTGCACTGCCCCTACTGCCACGGCTGGGAGGTGCGCGACCGCGCGCTCGTGGTCGTCGCGAGCAGCGGCTTCGCGACGCACCAGGCCCTGCTGTGGCGCCAGTGGACCGACCGCCTCACCCTCGTCGTCGACCCCACCCTGTCGCCCGCCCCGACCGAGGACGACCGCGCGCGCCTCGCCGCCCGGGGCGTCGAGGTCGTCGACACCGAGCCCGGTGGCGTCGTCGAGGTGGCGGGGGAGCCGGGCGCGCTGCGCGGCGTGCGCCTCGCCGACGGCCGGCTCCTCGAGGCCGACGCCGTCGTCTGCGCGGGCCGGATGGTCGCGCGGAGCGACCTGCTCGCGCAGCTCGGCGTGCCGGCGGAGGAGTTCGAGCGCGGCGGCGTCTCCTTCGGCTGCGTCGTCACCCCCGGCCCGATGGGCAGCACCTCGGTCCCCGGCGTCTTCGTCGCCGGCAACGTCTCCGACCTCGCCGCCCAGGTGGTCGTGGCCGCCGGCCAGGGCCTGCAGGCCGGCGCCGCGGCCAACGCCTCGCTCGTCGAGGAGGACACCGACGCCGCGCTGGCCCAGGCGCGCGGCGACTGGTTCGAGCGGGACTGGTGGGAGGAGCGCTACGCCGCGCGCGGCCCGGTGTGGTCGGGCCACGTCAACGCCCAGCTCGCCGCCGAGGCCGGGCGCCTCGCCCCGGGCAGGGCGCTCGACGTCGGCGCGGGCGAGGGCGGCGACGCGCTCTGGCTGGCCGAGCAGGGCTGGCAGGTCACCGCGCTGGACTTCGCCGAGGCCGCCCTGGTGAAGGCCCGCGCGGCCGCCGACGAGCGGGGTCTGGCCGAGCGCACCGACTTCCGGCGGGCCGACGCCCGCACCTTGGAGCCCGGCGAGGAGCGGTGGGACCTCGTCAGCTCGCAGTTCATCCACCTGCCCGACGGCGGCATGGTCGACCTCGTGCGCCTGCTCGCCCCGGCCGTCGCCCCCGGCGGCACCCTGCTCGTGGTCGGCCACCACCCGGACGACCTCGCGACCGGCCTGCGCCAGGGCCGCGCCGAGTGGCTCTTCGCGCCCGAGGACCTGCTGCCCGCGCTCGACCCCGCCGACTGGGACGTGCGCACCGAGGTGCGCGCCCGGGTCGAGGACGGCCACGGGCGCGGGGGCGTCCACGGCGCCACCGAGGTCCGCGACTCGGTCCTGGTGGCGCGACGCCGCTAGACCTCGCGGCGCGTCGCGGCGTGCGGGAGCCGGGCCTCGGGGCCCGGCCCCGGCTGGCAGTGGGGGCACCACCAGGTGACCCGGTTGGCGGGGTCCTCGACGAGCGGCACGTCGCGCAGGACGGTGGTGCCGCACCGGCGGCACGGCTTGCCGGCGCGCCCCGCGACCCAGTGGTCCTCGCCGCGGGTGCCGACGCCGGTCGTCACCTGGTAGGCGCCCTCCACCAGTGCCGAGTGCCGCAGCGCCTTCGCCGCGAGCCGCACGAGGGCCTCGACGTCGAGGTCGCCGATCGGCGTCCACGGGCTGCGACCGACGAGGAAGGCGAGCTCGTTGGCCCACAGGTTGCCCAGCCCGGCCATGCGGGTCTGGTCGAGCAGGGCGCTGACCAGGGGCGTGGTCGGGTCGGCCCGCAGCCGGCGCACCGCCTCCGCGGCGTCCCAGTCGGCGCGCAGCGGGTCGGGCCCGAGGTGGCCGACGACGCGGTGCTCGTCGGCGGTGGCGACGAGGTCGAGCTGGTGCAGCTTCAGCCCGTACGCCGTGTGGCCGCTGTCGGTCTCCCACAGCAGCCGCACGTCGGGCAGCATCCGGCGCGGCAGCCGCTTGCCCGGCCCGGTCACGCTCCACGACCCGTCCATCAGCAGGTGGCTGTGGAGGGTGACGCCACCGGAGAAGCGGGTCAGCAGGTGCTTGCCGTGGGTGACGTGCTCCAGCACCGTGCGCCCGGCCAGGTCGCGGGTGGCCAGCCGGGGCACGCGGAAGTCCGAGCGCGTGATGGTGCGCCCGAGCAGCGGCCGGTCGAGCCGCCGCGCGAGCTTGTAGACGCTGTCCCCCTCCGGCACCGCTCCATCGTGCCGGGTGGTCTGATGGGTGCGTGCCGCCCCGTCGCCGCCCCACCGACCCCGCCGCGCTCGCCGCGGCCCTGGACGCCCTGGCCGCCGGGTCCGCCGGGCCGGCCGAGCAGAAGCTGCTCGTGCGCCACTTCCTCGCCTCGCTCGAGACCCGTGCGCCGGGCCGTTCCGTGGAGGTGCGGGTGCCGCCGTGGGGTGCGGTGCAGGTGGTCGCAGGGGTGCGCCACACCCGCGGCACCCCGCCGGCCGTCGTCGAGATGGCGCCTGCGACCTGGCTCGACCTCGCCACCGGTGCCACCACGTGGGCCGAGGCGGTCGGCGCGGGCCGGGTCAGCGCGAGCGGCGAGCGGGCCGACCTCGCGCCCTACCTGCCCCTCGTCGCCGGCGGCGCCGGAGGTGCCGCGTGAGCGCGGTCGACGCCCGGGCCCGCGGCGAGCAGGTGGTCGCCCTCGTGCCGACGCGCGAGCTGCACGAGGCCGTCCGCGCCCTCGGGGTGCCCGCGGGCGTCGCGCTGCTCTGCGACGAGGAGCCCCACGGCCGTGACGCCGAGGTGACCGCCTGGGTCGCGCCGTACGCCACCGCGGGCGCCCTCACCGAGGTCGAGCGCTTCTCGGCGCTGCGGCTCGTGCAGCTGCAGTCGGCCGGTTACGACGGCCTGCCGGGCCTGGTGCCGCCCGGCGCCGTGCTCGCCAACGCCTCGGGCGTGCACGACGCCGCCACCGCCGAGCACGCCGTGGGTCTGGTGCTCGCGTCGCTGCGGGGGATCCCGGAGGCGGTGCACGCGCAGGCCGACGCGACCTGGCGCCCGATGCCCGGGCGACGCGCGCTGGCGGACTCCTCCGTCCTGGTGCTCGGAGCCGGCTCGATCGGGCGGGCGCTCGCGCGGCGGCTGCTCGCCCTCGAGGCGCGGGTGACCGGCGTGGCCTCGCGAGCCCGCGCCGACGAGGTGCTCGGGCAGGTTCACGGGCCGGAGTCGCTGCCCGACCTGCTGCCCCACCAGCACGTCGTCGTGGTGCTGCTGCCGCTCACCGACGACACCCGCGGCACGGTCGACGACGCCTTCCTCGCGCAGCTGCCCGACGACGCGCTGGTCGTCAACGTCGCCCGGGGCGCGGTCGTCGACACCGACGCGGTGCTGGCGCACGCCGGCCGGCTGCGCTTCGCGCTCGACGTCACCGACCCCGAGCCGCTGCCCGACGGCCACCCGCTGTGGTCGGCGCCGGGTGTCCTCGTCACGCCGCACGTCGCCGGCGGGACCACCGCGATGCTGCCCCGCATGGCCGCGCTCGTGCACGACCAGCTGGGCCGCCTCGCCGCCGGCGACCCGCCGGCCCACGTGGTGGCCCGCGGCTGAGGCGTGGAACTCGCGGGCGCCGGCCCGACCCCGGATGCCACCATGACCCCGTGCGCCGCATCCGTCAGAGCCAGAAGCTGAAGAACGTCCGCTACGACGTGCGGGGGCCGATCCTCGTGGAGGCCCAGCGCCTCGAGGCCGAGGGCCACCGCATCCTCAAGCTCAACATCGGCAACCCCGCCCCGTTCGGCTTCGAGGCGCCCGACGCGATCCTGCAGGACATGGTGCACAACCTGCCGGAGGCGCAGGGCTACTCCGACTCGCGCGGGATCTACTCCGCCCGCACCGCGGTCGCGCAGTACTACCAGTCGCACGGCCTGGACGCGACGGTCGAGGACGTCTTCATCGGCAACGGCGTCTCCGAGCTGATCACGATGGTGCTCCAGACGTTCCTCGACGACGGCAACGAGATCCTCGTGCCGGCGCCCGACTACCCGCTGTGGACCGGTGCCGTGACGTTGTCGGGCGGCACCCCCGTGCACTACCTGTGCGACGAGGAGGACGGCTGGGCGCCCGACCTCGAGGACATCGAGTCCAAGATCACCGAGAACACCCACGCGATCGTCCTCATCAACCCCAACAACCCGACGGGCGCGGTCTACAGCGAGGAGGTCGTGCGCGCCTTCGTCGACATCGCGCGCCGCCACGACCTGGTCATCTTCGCCGACGAGATCTACGAGAAGATCCTCTTCAACGGCGCCGTGCACCACCACGCCGCGACCTTCGCCGGCGACGACGTGCTCTGCCTGACCTTCAGCGGCCTCTCGAAGGCCTACCGCGTCTGCGGCTACCGCTCCGGCTGGGTCTACGTCTCCGGGCCGCGTCACCTCGCCCAGGACTTCCTCGAGGGCCTCACGCTCGTCGCCAACATGCGGATGTGCCCCAACGTGCCCGCGCAGCACGCGATCCAGACGGCGCTCGGCGGCTACCAGTCGATCGAGGAGCTCATCGTCCCCGGCGGCCGCTTCCACGAGCAGGCCATGCTCGCCCACCGGCTGCTCAACGAGATCCCCGGCGTCTCCAGCGTGGAGCCGCGGGGGGCGCTCTACTGCTTCCCGCGCCTCGACCCGGAGGTCTACCCGATCGAGGACGACCAGGAGTTCGTGCTCGACCTGCTGCGCGCCAAGCACCTGCTGGTCACCCACGGCACCGGCTTCAACTGGCCGCGCCCCGACCACTTCCGCCTCGTGACGCTGCCCGACGTGCACCTGCTCGAGGACGCCATCGGCCGCATCGCCGACTTCCTCGCGACGGTCCGGCGCTAGCCTCGCGCCCATGACCCGTCCGGCCCTGACCCCCGACGACCTCCGACCCCGCCTGGCCGACGTGCTCCCGGGTGTGCGCCGCGACCTCGAAGACCTCGTGCGCATCGAGTCCGTGAGCGCCGACCCGGCCCGCGTCGCCGAGGTGCAGCGCAGCGCCGAGGCGACCGCGGCGCTCTTCCGCGCCGAGGGCATGGACGTGCGCATCACCAGCGCCGAGGGCGGCGCCCCCGCGGTGATCGCGCACCGGCCCGGGCCCGAGGGCGCCCCGACCGTGCTCCTCTACGCCCACCACGACGTGCAGCCCGAGGGCGACCACGCGCTGTGGGACAGCCCGCCGTGGGAGCCCACCGAGCGCGGCGAGCGGCTCTACGCCCGCGGCGCGGCCGACGACAAGGCCGGCATCGTCGCGCACCTCGGCGCGCTGCGGATGCTCGGCGACGACCTCGCCGTCGGCGTCACCGTCTTCGTCGAGGGCGAGGAGGAGGTGGGCTCCGAGACCCTCCCCGCGCTGCTCGCGCAGGAGAGGGAGGCGCTCGCGGCCGACGTCATCGTCATCGCCGACTCCGGCAACTGGGACATCGGCGTGCCCGCCCTCACCACCAGCCTGCGCGGTCTCGTGCGGGCCGACGTCGAGGTCCGCACCCTCACCCACGCCGTGCACTCGGGCATGTGGGGCGGGCTCGTGCCCGACGCCCTCATCACCCTCTCCCGACTCATCGCGACGCTGCACGACGACGCGGGCGACGTCGCCGTGGCCGGCCTGCACGCGGGCCCCGCCGCCGACGTCGACTACCCCGAGGCGCGGTTGCGCGCCGAGTCCGGCGCCGCGCCGGGCACCCAGTGGATCGGCACCGGCTCGGTCGTCGAGCGGCTGTGGACCAAGCCCGCCCTCAGCATCACCGGCCTCGACGCGCCGCAGGTCGAGGGCGCCTCCAACACCCTGGTGCCGCACGCGCGGGCCAAGGTCTCGATGCGCATCGCGCCGGGCGACACCACCGAGAACGCCGTCGCCTGCCTGCGCCGCCACCTCGAGGCCCACGTGCCGTGGGGCGCCGAGCTCACCTTCACCGTCACCGACGGCGGCGAGCCCACGCAGATCGACGCCACCGGACCGGCGTACGACGCGGCGCGCAGCGCCTTCCGCGACGCCTGGGACGGCACCGCGCCGGTGGACATGGGCGTGGGCGGGTCGATCCCCTTCATCGCGGAGTTCCTCGAGGCCTTCCCGCAGGCCAGCGTGCTGGTCACCGGCGTGGAGGACCCCGACACCCGCGCCCACGGCGCCAACGAGGGCCTGCACCTCGCGGAGTTCGAGCGGGTCCTGCTCGCCGAGGCGCTGCTCCTCACGCGGCTCGGCGCCTGAGGTCGGCCAGCGTGGTCGGCGCGGCGTGGTCGGCGCGGTGAGGTCGCGGTGAGAGGGGAGACGCGGTCCTTCCTCGCCGAGGTGCGCGCCGGGCGGGTCGAGCCGATCACCGAGGTCCTGGTGGCGACGATCGTGGAGGAGAACCCCGGCTACCGCGGCACCGGGGTCGTCCCGCCCGCCGACCTGCGCGAGTCGTGCCGCGCCAACGTCGAGCGGGTGCTGGAGCTGCTCGCGGTCTCCGCGGACGGGCGCGACCCGCAGGCCTCGCCGTACTTCGACGCCGCCCGCGCCACCGGGCGACGCCGCGCCGAGCAGGGCCTGCCGCTCGACGTGGTGCTGCGCTCCTTCCGCATCGGCGGGCGGCTGGTCTGGGACGACCTCAACGAGCTCGCCGGCGACCGGCTCCCGGCCGAGGAGCTGCGCGAGCTCGGGTCCCGGCTGTGGGTCGTGGTCGACGAGAGCTCCGCGCAGGTGGCCGCGGCCTACCACGAGGCGGAGGCCGCGACCGTGCGCGCCGACGCCCAGCTGCGCGCCGAGCTCTGGGAGGCGCTGCTGGCCGGCCGGCTGCGCGGCGGCGCCGACGAGGTCGACACCGCCCGGGTGCTCGGGGTGCCCCCGCGCACGCCGCTGGTCGTGGTGGTCTCCGACGGCCCCCCGCCGGCGCGGGTCGAGGCCGGCCTCGCCGTCGACGGGATCGCCTCGGCGTGGACGCCGCGCGGCCGCGGCGCCGTGGGCGTGGTGGCGGCCCCCGACGACCCCTGCGGCACCGCGCGACGGGTCGCGACGTTGTGGGGGACGCCGCCGGACTCGCGGGCGGGCCTGGCCGTCGCGGGGCGGCTGCAGGAGGTGGAGCGCGGTCACGTCGAGGCCGGCCTGGCGCTCCGCGCCGCCGCCGGCCGCCCCGGGGCCACCCTGCTCGACGACGTGCTGCCCGACGTGCTGCTGCTGACGGCGCCCGCCCTGGCCGTCCGCCTGGTCGAGCAGCGGCTCGGTCGGGTGCTCGCGCTGCCCGCCCCGGAGCGTGACCTGCTCCTCGACACCCTCGAGGCGTGGGTGGCCGCCGCCGGATCGGCGGGTGCCGCCGCGAGCGCGCTGCACTGCCACCGCAACACGGTGCTCAACCGCGTGCGCCGCCTCGAGGCGCTGCTGGGCCAGGAGCTCTCGGGACCCGCCCCGGTCGAGCTCGCGCTCGCGCTGCGCGCACACCGGCTCGGCGCGGTCTGACGGCGGCCCAGCGTCCGCGCGGGTCGGGCCCGCCGGTCTGGACCGGTTGTGCATGGTGCACAGACCCATCCGGCCGACGCTGGGCGTCGAACGGGTGGTGTTCGACGGTGACGCCCATCACGATGAGAGCGTCCCATCCCATCTGACGCGGCGCACCCCCCGGCGCCGCATCTCGGAGGTGCCCCCGTGACCGAGCAGCTGACCCCCGGAGTGCCGGCCTCGCTGGCCCGCGACCTCGCCGCCCACGACGTGGGCCGGCGCCGCTTCATCGGCTACGTGCTGGGCGGCGCGACGCTGGTGGCCGCGGCCGACATGGCGCTCGCCGGCACGCCGGCGCACGCGGCCGTCCCGTCGGCCCCGCAGGTGCCCGAGATCTACGACCTCAACGACTTCCTCACCGACTCCAACCGGGCGACGGCCAACCTCATCACGGTCACGATCAACGAGGACGGCACGGCCAGCTTCGACCTGCACCGCGCCGAGGTGGGACAGGGCGTCACGACCTCGACCGCCATGCTCATCGCCGAGGAGCTCGACCTCCCGCTGTCCAAGGTGCGCATCGGCCTGGCCGACGCCCGCCCCGAGCTGCTCTACAACCAGCTGACCGGCGGCTCCAACACCACCATCTCCACCTTCACGCCGATCCGGGTCGCGGCGGCCGTGGCCAAGGGGGCCCTGCTCGACGCCGCCGCGATCGTGCTGGGCGACACCGTGGCCCTGCTGCAGAGCAAGGAGGGCGTGATCACGGGCCCCAGCGGCTCGATCACCTACGGCGAGCTGGCGACGCTGGCGGCCAGCGATCGGGTGCAGCAGCGCGAGGTCCAGCTCAAGGCACCGAGCGAGTTCCGCGTGATCGGCACGCCGCGCAACCGCATCGACGCCCTCGCCGCCGTCACGGGTCGCAAGGACTACACCACCGACCTGCAGGTGCCGGGCGCGCTGCCGACCATGATCTGCCGGGCGCCCACGCTCAACGGCACGCCGCGGCGCCTGCTCAACCCCGGCGAGGTCAAGGCGATGCCGGGCGTCACCCACGTCGCCGTGGTCAGCACCGGCATCGCGGTGCGGGCCCGCACCTTCGGCCAGGCGATCGACGCCGTGCGCGCCGTGCGCGCGGAGTGGAACGACGGCCCCGTCGCGGGCCAGTCCGACGAGGACATCGTCGCAGAGCTGCGCGCTGCCGAGGTCCCGATGCCGAAGCTGCCCGACCTGCCGCTGCTCGCCAAGACCGTCTCGGCCGACTTCACCTTCTACTTCCGCAGCAACTCCGCGATGGACACCAACTCCGCCATCGCCGACGTGCGCGAGGACCGGGCGGAGATCTGGTCGGGCATGAAGTCCCCGATCTACACCCAGCAGCGCATCGCCGAGCTGCTCGGCATGACCCAGGACCAGGTGACCTGCCACGTCGTGCAGGCCGGCGGCTCCTTCGGCCGCCGGCTCTTCTCCGACGGGGCCCTCGAGGCCGCCGAGGTGTCGCAGGCCATGGGCGTGCCGGTCAAGCTGATGTGGCACCGCGCCGACGACGCACGCGTGGGCCGCGCCCACCCGATGTGCACCAGCCGCATCAACGCGACCTACCTCGCGGGCCAGGTGCTGTCCTTCCAGCAGGTGCACACCAGCGTGGAGACCGACTACCGCCACGGCCTGGGCGAGTACTTCACCTCGGTGGCCGCCGACCTCCCTGCCGGGCTGGGCAACCTCGGGTTCGCCGAGAGCATCTTCACGATGACGCAGGAGATCCCCTACAACTTCGGGGTCGTCGCGCAGAACCTCGTCGAGGTGGACGACCGCTTCAACACCGGGTCGATGCGCAACATCTACTCCCCGGACGTCCGGGCGGCCTCCGAGCTGGTCGTCGACCAGCTCGCCAAGGCGATGGGCAAGGACCCCCTGAGGTTCCGCCTCGAGTTCGCGAAGGAGCAGCGCCTGCGCGACGTGCTCAACGCGGTCGCGAAGGCCGGCACCTGGGGTCGACCGATGGCGCCGGGCACCGCCCAGGGCATCGCGGTGCACAAGGAGTACAAGGGCGTCAGCGCCTGCCTGGTCGAGATCGACTGCCGCCCGGCCACCGTCAACCGCGAGATCCGCGAGGCCGTCACCGGGCCCCGCGTGACCAAGGTGGTCTACGCCATCGACGCCGGCCTCGTGGTGAACCCGCGCGGCCTCGAGGCCCAGATGCAGGGCGGCATCAACGACGGCATCGCACTCGCGCTGACCTCGAGCCTGCACCTGCGCGACGGCCACTTCGTCGAGGCCAGCTGGGACAACTACTTCTACACCCGGCAGTGGAACACCCCGCGCGACGTCGAGGTGATCATCATGCCGTCCGAGAGCGGCCAGGTCGGCGGTGCCGGCGAGGCCGGCGTCGCGGCCACCTTCGCCGCGGTCGCCTGCGCGTTCACCCGGGCCACGGGGCGCCAGCCGACCTACTTCCCGATCAACCACCAGGACCCCTTCCCCTTCGAGGTGAAGTCCTACGTGCCGCCCGTGCCCGCCTCGCCGACCAACGGCCTGAACTTCACGTACTGAGGAGCCCCCGATGCCTCGCCAGACCTTCGTGCTCAACGGCAAGACCGTCACGGTCGACGTGGCGGACGACGTCCGCCTCCTGTGGGTGCTGCGTGACCTGCTCGGGGTCACCGGTCCCAAGTACGGCTGCGGGATCAACGTGTGCAAGGCCTGCACCTCCCACATCAACGGCAAGGCGTTCAACCCGTGCGCCGTGCCGGTGGGTGCGCTCAAGCCCGGCGACAAGATCACCACCATCGAGGGCCTCCCGGAGCAGGTCCGCGACTCCGAGCGCGGCCCCAACGGCCTCCACCCCATGCAGGAGGCCTGGCTCGACCGCGACGTCGCGCAGTGCGGCTACTGCCAGCCCGGCCAGATCATGGCCGCGGTGGCGCTGGTGAAGAAGGTGCGCCGCGAGGGCCGCTCCCTCACCGAGGCCGACCTCGACGGCATCCGCAACATCTGCCGTTGCGGCACCTACACCCGCATCCGCGAGGCGATCAAGCAGGGCGCGCGGGACATGTGAGCCGGCGCCGGCGGTCCTGGTCCCCCGTGCGGGGCCGCCGGCGTCCTCCACCCGTCGTACGCCGGTGGGTGCGGTGGGCGCGCGGGTTCAGGCCGCGGCGGGCAGGTGCACGGTGAAGGTGCTGCCCCGCCCGGGCTGCGAGGTCACCGTGACCCGGCCGCCGTGGCGCGCGACGATGCGCTCGACGATCGCGAGACCGAGGCCGGTGCCGGGCTGGGCGCGCGCCGCGGGGTCGCCGGAGCGGTAGAACTCCCCGAAGAGCCGGTCGAGCTCGTCGGCGGCGATGCCGATCCCCTCGTCGGCCACGGCGAGGGCCACCTCGCCGCCGCCGCGGCGCAGCGAGACGGTGACGCGGCCGCCGCCGGGGGAGTACTTCACGGCGTTGCCCACCAGGTTCTGCACCACCCGGTCGAGCAGCGTGGCGTCGCCGGGGACCACCGCGGCCGGGTCGCCCTCGACGACCAGCTCGACACCCTGCTCCGCGGCCGCGAGCCCGAGCAGGTCGTGCACGTCGTCGACGACGGCGCGCAGGTCGACCGGCAGCCGCTCCACCTCCGCCTGCGGGTCGCCGGCGCGGCTGAGGGCGAGCAGGTCGCGCACGAGGCCGTCGATGCGCCCCGCCGAGCGCTGCACGGCGGTGAGGGCGTCCCGGGTGCCTGCGTCGAGGCCGTCGCGGTCGAGCGCGAGCTCGCTGTGGCCGACGATCGCGCTCAGCGGGGTGCGCAGCTCGTGGGCGACGGTCGAGACCAGCTGCGCGCGGTAGCGGTCGACGGCCTGCAGCTCGGCGACCAGGCGTCGCTCCCGCTCGAGGAGGCGGGTGTCGAGCACGGCGCGGCCCAGGTCGTGGCCCATGTCGATCGCTGCGGCGGCCTCGGCGTCGGTCCAGTCGCCGGCCGCCGCGCCACGGGCCAGCACCAGCGCGCCGAGGCACTCGGGGCCGGCGCCCAGCGGCACGAGCGCGAGCGAGGTGGTCCCGGTGCGCGCCAGGTGCCCCAGGACGCGGGCGTGCTGCTCGGGTGCGAGCAGCCCCGGGCCCGGGCGGCCGGGCGCGACCACCACGACCTCCTGCTCGCGCCACGCCGCCCCGGCCGTCTCCCGGGCGAGCCGGAGCAGGTCGTCGGGCAGGTCATCGGGCCGTTCCGCGGCGGCGCCGTCGCGCAGCACCAGGTCCCCGGGCACGCCGTCGCCGGCGACGCCGTCCGCATTCCGCTCGGGGTCGGGGCGCTCCGGGTCGGGGACGAGGAGCCACGACCCGTCGACCCGCAGGCCGTCGGCGATCGCCCGCTGGCACCGCCGCAGGGTGCCCGGCAGGTCGAGCCGGGCGCTCGCGGCGCTGGTGGCGCGGGCGACGGTGCGCGTGGCCGCCGCGAGCCGCACCTCCTCGTGCAGGGCCTCCCGCTCCAGGGCGGCGACGAGGGCGCGTCCGGCCTGCGCGGCGTACCGCTCGAGCTGGGCGCGGGCCTCGACGTCGGGTCGCCGGCCGCCGGCGGGCAGGTCCACCGAGAGCAGGCCGCGCAGCGTGCCGGCACCGTCGACGAGCGGCGCGACGAGCAGGTCGAGCGGGTGCCACGCGTCGGGGTGGTCGGCGACCTCGACGTCGGGGACCCACCCCTCGCTGCGGGCGGCGGGCAGCGCGGGGTCGTGCGGCCGGAAGCGGAGGGTGCCCCACTCCTCGGCGACGGCCAGCTCGAGCCGGAGGTCGGCGAGCGGGGTGCGGGTGCCCAGCAGCGCGGCGCGGGCCGACGGGTCGCCGGCGACCGCCACGACCTCGACGCTGCGCGCCTCGCGGACCACGCTGACCGCGGCCACGCCGAAGCCGAGGACCTCGGTGACGGCCTCGGCGACCGCCTGCAGCGCGTCGTGGGCGGCGGGCTGTGCCCAGGCGAGGTCGAGCAAGCGCGCGACGTCGGGCCCGGGCAGGGCACCCGGCCCTCCCGTCGCTCCCGGCAGCGGCGGACGCGCCGCCTGCGCCTCGGTCGTCTCGACCGGCACGTGTCCTCCCGGCCCCCGCCGTCCTCCCCCTCGGGAGGGTAGGACGGGCGCGCCGCCGGCCGCAGGCCGATCCGGGCCGTCGGGACGGAGGTCCCGGGTCGCGGGGCGGTCCGGGCGTCCGGTGACGGCGGCGGGTCGGCCGCCGGGGGCCGCGGGCACTACGATCGAGGGGTGCCCCAGCCCCACAGCGCGCGCAAGGGGGGCGACGGTCGGCTGACCGCGGCCCTCGACCCCCACGACCTGGGACCCCAGGACGCCTGCGGCGTCTTCGGCGTGTGGGCCCCCGGCGAGGACGTCGCGAAGCTGACCTACTACGGCCTCTACGCCCTGCAGCACCGCGGTCAGGAGTCGGCCGGCATCGCGGTCAGCAACGGTCGCCAGATCCTCGTCTACAAGGACATGGGGCTGGTCAGCCAGGTCTTCGACGAGTCGACCCTCGAGGCGCTCAAGGGCCACCTCGCGGTCGGCCACTCGCGCTACTCCACGACCGGGGCGAGCGCCTGGCACAACGCCCAGCCGACCTTCCACCCGACCGAGACCGGCTCGATCGCGCTCGCGCACAACGGCAACCTGATCAACACCGCCGAGCTGCTCGGCATGGTCGCCGACCGGGCCGGGCTCGACGGCCAGCTCGACCTGCAGCTGCGCGCCCAGCCGGCCTCGACCAACGACACCAGCGTGGTCACGGCCCTGCTGGCCGACCACCCCGGGCAGAGCGTGGAGGAGCGCGCAGCCGAGCTGCTGCCGCAGGTCAAGGGTGCCTACTCCTTCGTGTGGATGACCGAGCACACGCTCTACGCCGCCCGCGACCCCCAAGGCATCCGGCCGCTGGTGCTCGGCCGCCTCGAGCGCGGCTGGGTCGTGGCCTCGGAGACCGCCGCCCTCGACATCGTCGGCGCCTCCTTCATCCGCGAGGTCGAGCCCGGCGAGATGGTCGCGGTCGACGAGGACGGCCTGCGCAGCACCCGCTTCGCCGACCCCGCCCCCAAGCACTGCCTCTTCGAGTTCGTCTACCTCGCCCGCCCCGACACCCTGATCACCGGCCAGCGGGTCCACAGCGTGCGGGTCGAGATCGGTCGCCGGCTGGCGCGGGCCTTCCCGGCCGACGCCGACCTGGTGATCCCGGTGCCGGAGTCGGGCACGCCCGCCGCGATCGGCTTCGCCGAGGCCTCCGGCACCCCCTACGGCACCGGCCTGGTCAAGAACTCCTACGTCGGGCGCACCTTCATCCAGCCCAGCCAGACCATCCGGCAGCTCGGCATCCGCCTCAAGCTGAATCCGCTGCGCGACGTCATCGAGGGCAAGCGGCTCGTCGTCGTCGACGACTCGATCGTGCGCGGCAACACCCAGCGCGCGCTCGTGCGGATGCTGCGCGAGGCCGGCGCCCGCGAGGTGCACGTGCGCATCGCCTCGCCGCCGGTGAAGTGGCCGTGCTTCTACGGCATCGACTTCGCCAGCCGCGCCGAGCTCATCGCCAACGGGCTGACCAGCGACGAGATCTGCCGCAGCATCGACGCCGACTCGCTGGGCTACATCGGGCTCGACGACCTGGTCGAGGCGACGTCGGTGGCGAAGGACAGCCTGTGCCGGGCCTGCTTCGACGGCGTCTACCCGATCGAGCTGCCCGACCCGGCCGTCCTGGGCAAGGACCTCCTCGAGACCGTCCAGCCCGCGCCGGGCCTCAGCGACGTGCGGCCCACCGACGTCGACGGTCTCGCCGCGTCGCTCGCCGGTGGCGGGGCGGCCGACGCCCTCGACCGCCCGTGAGCCGCGCGCCCCGTCGCCGCCGGCGTCAGAACCCCACCACCGCAGGAGTCGTGCGTTGACCACTGAGCAGGGTGGCGCCTACGCCGCCGCCGGCGTCTCCATCGAGGCCGCCGACAAGGCCATCGAGCTGATGAAGGGGTGGGTCGAGCGCTCGCGTCGGCCCGAGGTGATCGGCGGGCTCGGCGGCTTCGCGGGGCTCTTCGACGCCTCGGCGCTGAAGCGCTACGAGCGGCCGCTGCTGGCGACCTCGACCGACGGCGTCGGCACCAAGGTCGCGATCGCGCAGGCGATGGACCGCCACGACACCATCGGCTTCGACCTCGTCGGCATGGTCGTCGACGACCTCGTCGTGTGCGGCGCCGAGCCGCTGTTCATGACCGACTACATCGCCACCGGCCGGGTCGTGCCCGAGCGGATCGCGGCGATCGTCAAGGGCATCGCGGAGGCGTGCACCGAGGCCGGCTGCGCGCTCGTGGGCGGCGAGACCGCCGAGCACCCGGGCCTGCTCGCCCCCGACGAGTACGACGTGGCAGGCGCGACCACGGGCGTCGTCGAGGCCGACCGCCTGCTGGGCCCCGGTCGGGTGCGCCCCGGCGACGTGGTGCTGGCGATCGCGTCCAGCGGCCTGCACTCCAACGGCTACTCCCTGGTGCGCCACGTGCTGCTCGGCGCGCCCGACGCCGGCGGTGCCGGCTGGGCGCTCGACCGCCACGTCGACGAGCTCGGTCGCGCGCTCGGCGAGGAGCTGCTCGAGCCGACGCGCATCTACGCCAAGGCGTGCCTCGCGCTGGCCGACGCCACCGAGGTGCACGCGATGTCGCACGTCACCGGCGGCGGCCTCGCGGCCAACCTCGAGCGCGTGATGCCGGCCGAGCTGGTGGCGCGCGTCGACCGCGCGACGTGGACCCCGCAGCCGGTCTTCGACCTGGTGCGCCGCGTCGGCGGGGTCGCGCAGCCCGACCTCGAGGCCACCCTCAACTGCGGTGTCGGCATGGTGGCGCTGCTGCCCGCCGAGTCGGTCGACACCGCCGTCGCCGACCTCGCCGCCCACGGCCTGCGCGCCTGGGTGGCCGGTGAGGTCCGCGCGGCCGACGGCAGCGCCGCCGAGGCCGGTCGCGTGCTGCTCGACGGGCAGCACCCCGGCTGGGCCTGAGGTCGAGTCGGGCGCAATTGTGCGGGACTCGACGGTTACCGGCTGGTAGCACCGTCGACTTCCGCACAATTGTGCGGACCGGGCCGGGGCACCTCCCTGCCGGAGGTCCCGGATCCGGCCCCGAGTGTGCGGAAGCACCCACCCAGCAGGTAGCGTTGCCCTCACGAGATTCGGTGAGGACAGCCCGGCGGCCACAGCGCCCCGGCCGACATGCGAGGGGGTCGACCCTATGGGGCGCGGCCGAGCGAAGGCGAAGCAGACCAAGGTTGCTCGCGAGCTGAAGTACCGCACCCACGAGACCGACCTGGGAGCGCTCGCACGCGAGCTCCACGGGTCCGAGTCCGTGGAGAGCGAGCAGGTCGAGTCCGACGAGCCGGATCCGTGGTCGGACTACGCCGACCGCTCGCGCGACTGACCTCACGCACGCACCGGCGCGCACGACGACGCGTCCACGGACGGGGCCGGGCCACCTCGCGGTGACCCGGCCCCGGCCGTGCGGGCACCGGGTCGCTCAGCGGGCCGGCAGCCACACGCCCCGCAGGCGCCCCACCTCGTGGATCCGCCGCTCGGCGAGCCGGTCGGCGGCCACCGCCGGCGGCACGCCGTCGGTGCGGGCCAGCTCCAGCACGGTGCGGGTGGTGTCGAAGATCCCCGCGGCGCGCTGCTGAGCCCGCTCGAAGGAGAAGCCCTCGAGCTCGTCGGCGACCTGCACCAGGCCGCCCGCGTTGACGCAGTAGTCGGGTGCGTAGAGGATGCCGCGCTCGGCGAGCAGCTTCTCGGTGCCGGGGTGGGCGAGCTGGTTGTTGGCCGCCCCGCAGACCACGCGTGCCGACAGCACCTCGACGACCTCGTCGCTCAGCGCGCCGCCCAGGGCGCAGGGGGCGTAGACGTCGAGGGGCGAGGCGACCAGCTCGTCGGCGGAGCCGACCACCTCGACCTCGGGGTGCTCCTCGCGCAGCCGGTCGACGGCGGGCTGCCACACGTCGGTCACGACGACGCGGGCGCCGTCCTCGAGCAGGTGGCGCACCAGGTGGCGGCCCACCTTGCCGACGCCCGCGACGCCGACGGTGCGGCCCTCCAGGGTCGGCGAGCCCCAGGTCGCCTCGGCGGCGGCGCGCATGCCCTGGAACACGCCGTACGCCGTGAGGACGCTGCTGTCGCCGGCGCCGCCGTGGGCGACGGTGCGGCCGGTGACGAAGTCGCACTCGCGAGCGACGAGGTCCATGTCGGCGCTGTAGGTGCCGACGTCGCAGGCGGTGTAGTAGCGGCCGCCCAGCGACTGCACGAAACGGCCGTAGGCGCGCAGCAGGGCCTCGGACTTCAAGGTGCGCGGGTCGCCCACGATGACCGCCTTGCCGCCGCCCAGGTCGAGACCGGCGAGCGCGGCCTTGTAGGTCATGCCGCGCGAGAGCGCGAGCACGTCGGCGAGCGCCTCGCCGGTGCTGGCGTAGGGGTGGAAGCGGGTGCCGCCCAGCGCGGGGCCGAGGGCAGTGGAGTGGATCGCGACGACGGCGCGCAGGCCGGTCGGGCGGTCGTGGCAGAAGACGACCTGCTCGTGCTCCGTGGCGGCGTCGAGGACGTCGGCGACGTCGGTGGCCTCGGTGACCTCGGTGACGTCGACGTCGGGGTGGGCGGACAGCTCAGACATGGTGGTCCAACTCTCTGCAGCGACCACGTGGGTGGTGGTCGGTGGCGGGTGTGTCGTGGCCGGGTCACGGGGGTGGTGTGGCCCGGGTCACCAGCCTAGCCGCGCCGGGGTGTGAGGGGGGCGGGGCTGGGTACCCCGGCTGGCAACCTGGTCGCCCCCGCCGACGGTGCGGCCCCGTCGAGAGGAGCACGTGGTGACCGAGCGCGGCCTGAGCCCCGAGGAGCTGGCGGCCGAGGAGGGCGTGGCCCTGCCCGACAAGGAGGTCGTCTCGATCCTCGACCTCAACGCCGACCTCGACCTCGCCATCGACGCGGCGGCCCCGATCGACCTCGGCGTGGCCGCAAACGCCAACGTGGCCGCCCCGATCGACGCGGCCGTCGGCGCCAACGTCCTCTCCGAGGGCTCCACCGCGCAGGCGCTCGCCGACCAGGGCGTGGTGATCCAGCAGGGCATCGACGCCGACGCGGTCGCCAACGCCACCCAGGACTCCACCATCGAGCAGGGCGCGAGCCCCGACGACGCGACCACGGCCGACGCGACCACGGCCGCCGGGACGGGCACCACCGACGCGACCGGCACCGACCTCGACGGCACGGTCGACGGCGTCACGGGCACCGTCGACGGCGTGACGGACGGCGTGACCGGGGGGACGACCGACGGCGTGACCGACGGGGTGACGGACGCCGTCGACGGGGCGACCGACGGGGCCACCGACGGCGTGACCGCGCCGACGCTCGAGGACGTCGCCTCCGGCAACCTGCTCGACGTCGACGTCGACCTCGCGGCCGACGCCAACATCGCCGCCCCGATCAACGGTGCGGTCGCGGCCAACGCCAACGTGGCGGCCCCGATCGACGCTGCCGTGGCGGCCAACGTCGGCTCCGTCGACAGCGACGCGGTCGCGGTGGCCCAGCAGGACGCGATCATCAGCCAGGACATCACCGGCTCGGCGGAGGCCACCTCCGACCAGCAGTCCGACCTCGCCCAGCCGTAGTGCCGCTCGCGACCGCTCCCCGCCGGGCGGCCGGGGTCGACCTGCTCGGCGAGGTGCCGGGCTCGGGCTACCGCGAGCCGCCGGCGCTGGCCCGCCGCGCCGACGGGCAGGTCGTCCAGCTCACCCCCTTCCTGCACCTGCTGCTGCAGCAGGTCGACGGCGAGCGCGGCCCCGAGGAGCTGGCCGCCGCGGTCTCCGCGGCCGCGGGGCGCACCGTCACGGCCGACAACGTGGTCGCCCTGCTCGACCGACTCCGTGCCCTCGGGCTCGCGACGGGGGCCGACGGGAGCGAGCCGGAGGTGGAGCGGCGTACGCCCCTGCTGGGGCTGCGCGGCAAGCTCACCGTCGCCGACCCCGCCCTCACGCGCCGGCTGACCACGCCGTTCGCGGTGCTCTTCCACCCGGTGGTGGCGGTGCCGGTGCTCGCGCTCTTCGCGTTCGTCTCGGGCTGGGTGCTGCTCGAGCGGGGGCTGGCGTCGGCGACCTACGAGGCGTTCGCGAGCCCGGGCCTGCTGGTGGTGGTGCTGGCGGTGACGGTGCTCTCCGGCGGGTTCCACGAGTTCGGGCACGCGGCGGCGGCGCGGCGCGGCGGCGCGACGCCGGGTGCCATGGGCGCGGGGTTCTACCTGATCTGGCCGGCCTTCTGGACCGACGTCACCGACTCCTACCGGCTGGGGCGCGGCGGGCGGATCCGCACGGACCTCGGTGGGCTCTACTTCAACGCGCTCGTCGTGGTGGCGACCGCGGCGGTGTGGTGGCTGACGCGCGCCGACGCGGTGCTGCTGGTCGTGGCGACCCAGCTGCTGCAGATGCTGCGCCAGCTGCTGCCGTTCGTGCGCTTCGACGGCTACCACGTGCTCGCCGACCTCACCGGCGTGCCCGACCTCTTCCAGCGCATCGGCCCCACCCTCGCCTCGCTGGTGCCGGGTCGCAGCGACCCGCGTGCGGCCGCGCTGAAGCCCTGGGCGCGCGCGGTCGTCACCACCTGGGTGCTCACCGTGGTGCCGCTGCTCGCGGCCGCGCTGGTGCTGCTGGTGCTGTCGCTGCCGCGCATCGTCGCCACGGCCTGGGCCGCCGCGGGCGCGCAGTGGGCGGAGGCGACCACGGGTGCGGCCGCCGGCGACCCGGTGGCCGCGGCCGGGCGGGCGCTCGGCGCGCTGGTCGTGCTGCTCCCGGTCGTCGCGCTCGGCTACCTGCTGGTCCGCCTCGGCCGGCAGGTCGCCGTCCTCGGGTGGCGGCGTACGGCGGGCCGCCCCGCCCGGCGTGCCCTCGCCGTCGCCACGGCGCTCGCGCTCCTCGCCGGGCTGGCCTGGGCCTGGTGGCCCGACGCCGACCGCTACCGGCCGGTGCGGCCGTGGGAGGGCGGCACCCTGCTCGACGCGCTGCCGACGGCCGGCGACGCCGGCCTGGCAGTGGGCAGCCGCGGCGCGGGCACCGTGCTGCTGCCCGCGGGTGCCGGCACGCCGACCGAGGACGCACCCGCGCTGGCGCTCGTGCTCGTGCCGCGAGGTGCCGGCGGAGCGGTGCCGGGCGAGGAGCAGGTGGTGCCGGCGGGTGCGACGTCCGACGCCGACGCCGGCTCGGGTGCCGCGCCGCAGACCTGGGTCTTCCCCTTCGACGAGCCGCTCGCGCCCGAGGAGGGCGACAACCAGGCGGTCGCGGTCGCGACCGAGGACGGCTCGGTGGTCTACGACGTCGCCTTCGCGCTGGTGTGGGCCGACGGGGAGGCGCCCGCGACGCAGGCCAACGAGTCGTTCGCGGCGGCCAGCTGCCGCGAGTGCGCCGCGGTCGCCGTCGCCTTCCAGGTCGTCCTGGTCGTCGGCGAGGTCGACACCGTCGCGCCGCAGAACACCGCGGTCTCCGCGACCTACGAGTGCACCTCGTGCCTCACCTTCTCCCTCGCGGTGCAGCTCTTCGTCACCCTCGCCGACGAGCCGACCGAGGCGACGCGTGCCGAGGTCGCGCGCCTGTGGGAGGAGATCGCGGCCTTCGGGGCGCAGGTCGGGCGGACGCCGCTCGACGAGTTGCAGGACCGGCTGACCGACTACGAGCGGCAGCTCCTGGCGGTCCTCGCCGCACAACCGGGGCTGCTGCCCGACGTCGACGGCCCCGCGCCGGGCGAGGAGGCGTCGACCGGGCCGGCCGACCCGAGCGGCTCGGCGTCGCCCGGCGGCTCCGGCTCGCCGAGCGGGTCCGCCTCGCCGGAGCCGGGCACGACCCCGTCCGGCACGCCCAGCGGGACGCCGGCGCCGGGGGAGACCTCCGACGTCGAGCCGAGGGGAACGGCCTCGCCGTCGGGCTCGGCCTCGTCCGCTCCGTCCGCGTCCGACCGGTCCTCCTCGTCGCCGAGCCCGAGCACCACCGCCTCGTCGGGGGCCTCGTCGCCCACCGCGTCACCGTCGGGCAGCGCGTCGCCCTGACGTCGGGCGCCACCCTTGCGCTGGTCGGGTGGGGCGTGGTCTGGTGCTCGCGGGACTCTGCGGCGATCGGGCGCCACGAGCCACCGGCCTCCGCCTGTTCCGTCCCACCACCCCACAGACGGAGACAACTCGTGCGACTACGCAGTGCAGCCCTCGCCACCGCGGTCTCGGCGGTCCTGGCCGCCACCGCCCTCCCTGCCCTCGGGCACCCCACCCACGACGGCTCCGGCAAGGAGTCCGGCTTCGACCGCGTCGCCGAGGCGGTCAGCCCCGGCGGCGTGCCGCAGGTGCCGCAGTCCGACGTCCGCTGCGAGGACGGGATGGCCGGCATCTTCCCGTGCCACAAGATCGACCTCGCGTCCTTCCTGCCGCTGAGCTCGATGGACAGCGTGTGGGCCAACGACGTCTGGGGCTGGGAGGACCCGAGCACCGGGCGGGAGTACGCGCTGGTGAGCCTCTTCGAGGGCACGGCCTTCGTCGACGTGACCGACGGCTCGGCGCCCGTCTACCTCGGGACCATGCCGAGCGAGAACCCTGGCGACTCCGGCAACATCTGGGGCGACATCAAGACCTACGGCAACCACGCCTACGTCGTCGCCGAGGCGAGCGGGCACGGCATGCAGGTCTTCGACCTGACCCGGCTGCGCGGCGTGACCTCGGAACGGGCCTGGACCCCCGACACCGTCGTCGACCAGTTCGGCCAGTCGCACAACCTCGCGATCAACGAGGACAGCGGGCGGGCCTACGTCATCGGGGCCACGCGAGGTGTCACCGCTCCCGGTTGCGCCACCGTCGGCGGCGGCCCGATCGTCTACGACCTCTCCGACCCGGCCGACCCGACCCTCGCGGGTTGCTACGGCGGTGACGGCTACACGCACGACATCCAGTGCGTCGACTACGTAGGCCCGGACGCCGAGCACCGCGGCAAGGAGGTCTGCGTGGCCTCCAACGAGGACACCGTCACCGTGCTCGACGCCAGCGACCCGACCGACGTCGAGATGCTGGCCCGCGCGCCGTACGAGACCTCGGCCTACACCCACCAGGGCTGGTTCACCGAGGACCAGCGCACCTTCCTGCTCGGCGACGAGCTCGACGAGCTCGAGGGCACGGTCGACGGCACCACGACCTACGTCTGGGACCTCACCGACCTCGACGCGCCGGTGCTCAAGGGTGCCGACAACGACGGGAACCCGTCGATCGACCACAACATCTTCATCCACGAAGGTCTCGCCTACCAGAGCAACTACACCTCCGGGCTCCGCGTCAACGACACCTTCCGCGTCGACCAGGGGCGGCTGACCGAGCGGGGCTTCTTCGACGTCTACCCCGCGGACGACGCCACCACCTTCGCCGGCACCTGGGGCAACTACCCCTTCTTCGACTCCGGCAAGGTGCTGGTCACCGGGATCGAGGAGGGCCTCTTCGTCCTCGAGCCGCGGGTGAAGTCGAGCACCCGCGACAACGGGCGCGGCTGACCTCTCGCTCAGGGTGCTGCGCGCCCGCCCGCGCGGGCGCGCAGCACCAGCAGGTCGCCGTGGGTGCCGTAGCCCGGCAGTCGGCCTCCGCTCGGCGTCCCGTCGAAGGTGACCAGCCACCACCCGTCGTGCCCGTCGCGGTCCGCCCGTGCGGGCAGCAGGGTGGGCCACGGGATGTTCGAGGCGTACGCCGCGTCCAGCGCGCCCACCTCGTGCAGCTGCTCGTCGAGCACGGGGAAGCGTGCACGGCGCTCGCGGGGCCCGTCGCGGCCGTCGCTGGCGAGCAGTCGCAGGCCGCCGTGGGCGGCACCGAGGTCGGGGCCGAGGTCCAGGCCGAGGTCGGGGCCGAGGTCCACCAGCGTCGTGCCCTCGGTGGCGGTGCGGCTGCGGTCGGCTCCGCGCAGGACGAGAGCGTCGAGGGTCGGGCCGGTGGCCCACGCGGGGTGGAAGTCGAAGTAGCGGCGCGCCGACACGAAGCCGACCTCCCACCCGGCGTCGCGACGTACGAGGTGGGGGTCCCACGTGCCCACCGACGCCAGGTCGTCGACGGGCAGCCGCAGCGCGGTCGTGGGCACCACGTGCGTGCCGTGCAGCGCGTCGCCGCGCAGGTGGCCGAGGGTCGCGTCCACGCGCGCGCCGGAGCGACCGGCCACGAAACCGCCCCAGGTGCTGGTCGCCACCAACCACGCGTCGGCGTCGTCCGGGGCGCGCAGGAGGTGGGTGGCGTGGTCGCCGTGCACGCGGTCGTCCCCGGCGCGGGTGGTGAAGAGCGAGCCGGTGCGCACGAGCGAGCCGGCCACCGGGTCGAGCAGGAAGGTGCCGCAGTGCGCCGCGTCGGCGAACCCCGGCCCCGCGCACGTGGCCGTCAGCGGCACCCGACGGCCATCGCGCAGCGGGGTGCCGTCGGCCTGGGTCACCGCCCGCACGTCGCGCAGGCCCCAGTGCCCGGCGGCGCCGGCCCTCAGGCGCTCGACCGTGCCGGCGACGAGGTGGACCTCGAGGCCGGCGCAGGTCCCCGGGTGGCCGAGGTCGAGCGGGCGCGGCAACGCCTGCAGGTCCACCCGGGCGCGCACCCGCCAGCCGCTGCCGTCGTCGGCGCCGGTCGCGTCGGTGCTGCACGCCAGCACCGCGCCCGTCAGCGTCAGCGCGACCCGGCGGGGGCGCTCGCGCGCACGACCGTGGCGGCGGCTGCGGTGGGTGCTGGCACCGTCGGCACCACCCCGTCCGGTCGCGACGGCCAGGGCGGTCCGGCCCGCCGCGTCGAGGGTGCCCGACAACCGCACCGGGCCGCTGCGCAGCTCGATGCCGACCGCGCCGTCGCCGTCGGGTGGCAGGTCGACGACCACAGCGGCGTACGGCGCGGGCAGCGGCACCGCCCACCTCGCCCCCGAGCGCGGCGAGACCTCGTCCACCTGCACCCCGTGAGGGCCCAGCGGCTCGACCGTCCGCAGGCGGTGGACGCTCTCGAAGGGTGGCAGCACGCCCCCATCCTCCCGGCCGCCCGCGATCACGGTGGCCGGGCGGGCCACCACGCCCGTCCGGCCCGCGGTCGAGCAGGGCCGTCAGGCCCGTGCCAGACCCCTGCACCCCGGGCTCCCGCGGTGGTCGGGGCAGCACGACGAGCCCGTCACCCCGGTGCTGGGTGCGGGCTGTCGTCGACGGGATGGCTGACGAGGAACGGGCCCCCTCGTCCGGTGGTCGAGCTGGGCCGTCGGGCCGGTGTCGAGGCCCGGTGACGTACGCGCGTGTCGTCAGTCCGCGGGTGCGGGTGGACCGGTGTCGGCCTCGTGCGGCGGGGCCGCATCAGGGGGCAGCGGCCCGGTGTCGCACTCCCGCGCCGGACCAGAGCCGGGCGGCGGCCCGGTGTCGGGTGGTGCGGTGTCGGGCGGGCCGGTCTCGTGGGCGAGTGGTCCGTCGAGTGGTCGGGTGCCGGTGTGGTCACGCAGGTAGTGCGCCCCGTGCGGTGACTTCCACAGCCAGGCGCCGGCGCCTGCGGGGGTGAGGGTCCACCGGGTGGCGGCGTGGCCGTGGGTCTTCAACCGGTGATGCGGCCGGCACAGCGGCGCGATGTTGCAGGAACAGGTCGGCCCACCCACCGGCCCGTTAGTTGCCTCGTCCGCCTCGCCAGCGGGGTCGGTGGGGTTGTAGGGGACGGTGTGGTCGTGGTCGCACCTGCGTGCGGCGCGGCCGCACCACGGGAACACGCACGCCAGGTGGATCAGAGCTGTCTGGGTCCGTAGTCGGCGTGGGACCTCGTAGGCCTCGGTGTGCACCGCTTCGGCGAGGTCGATCACCGGCAGCACCGTGACGTGGGGTGCGACGCCGTCGATGCCGGCGGTGGTGAGCCAGTCGCGGATCGCGGTCGCCGACACCGGGGCTCGGGTCTCCTCGACCCGCCCGACCGCGCCGTCCCCAGCCCGTAGCCGTCCGGGGAACATCGAGGTGCGCAGGACGGCGTCGGACAGGTGCAGGTGCAGCAGATACCTCCGCCGCTGCCGAGACCGGCCCGGTGAGCCGGGCTGCGGTGCCCCGGCCTCGGGGGTCTCGACACGCTCGTCGGGGCTCGCTGCTCGACCTCCGTCCGCGGTCACCAGGTCGAGGGTGCCCTGCGTCGACGCGCCGTCGGAGCCCCGTACGACGAGGTTGAGCAGGGCCTGCGCCGATAGTGGTCCCGACTCGGCCGTGGCGCCCAGGGCGCGCAGCCGCTGCTTCTCCTCGACCACGGCGTCGTGGATGGTGAGCCCGTCGGGCAGGTCGAAACAACCACTCGCGTCCACCGTCCCCGTCAGGTCATCCGCAGGGCGACCTTGCAGGTGGACCTCGAACCGCCGCTGTTCCCGTGCCTCGGCCTGGGCGAGCTCGGCCTCGTCGGGCATGAACCGCGCGAGTGCTTCGGCGACGAGGCGTTCGAGGGTGGTGGCGCCGATGGTCTGCGCCACCGGTGTCACGTGCCGGTCGACCCACCCCGCTGCCTCGGGGGTGAGGTCCTTGCCGAGCACCATGCGGGCGACGAGGCGGGCACGCCACCCGTCCACCCGGTGCGCTTGCACCGCATCCCACAACCGGGGCAGGAGGTGGCGGCACACCAGGGATTGGCCGAGGTAGGCGGCACCCGCGGTGGTGGAACGCCCCAGCCGGGTGGCGAACTCCGCCACCGCGAACTCCGTCACCCCCGGCCCATAGGCGCCAGCGACCTTGAGTGCGGTGTCGCCGTAGGTGCCGGCCACCGTCGCTTCGTCGAGGGCGTCGGCGGGGTGCAGGTCCGCCCATGCACACGCGGCGTACATCAGCCGGGCATCCGCTGTGCGCTGGTCCATGACCGCACCGACGGCGGCGTCGAGCACCGCGACCGCGGTGTCGAGCTCGGGCGCCGGGCTGGTCGTCATGAGAGAAGTCAAACACCCACCACCGACAGTCGCCGCCAGCGTGGATCTGGCTGTGGACAACGGATCCAGCCCGTCGACCTGTGCACGAGCAACGGCCCACAGTCCGCCGGGATCTCCGCCTCGAGACGGTCCTGACGAGCCTCCCCGACCACCCGAGTGCCCCAGCGCGTGACCCCTCGACACGAGCGCAGCGCGCGACCCCTCGACACGAGCGCAGCGCGCGACCCCTCGGCGCGAGCGCAGCGCGCGACCCCTCGACGCAAGCGCAACGCACGACCCCTCGACGCGAGCGCAGCGCGCGACCCCTCGGCGCGAGCGCAACGCGTGACCCCTCGACCGCAGAGCAGCGCGTGACCCCTCGGGCTCGCCGGATCTCGACCGGCGCACGTGCGCTCGCTGCCCGACCAGCGGGGCAGCGCTGGGAGCGTCAGGCCTGGACGTCGTCCTCGTCGATGACGTGGACGGCGGCCTCCTCGGCGCCGGCGCCGGCGCCGTCGATGCCGACGTCGGTGGCGACGAGGTCCTTCTCGGTGTCGGTGCGCGCGCCCTCGTCGGTGTCGATGAGGCGGCCGGCCCGCTCGTCGCCGACCTCGCCGCCGACGGACTCGGCGACGGCGCCGGCCTCGGCGTACGGGTCGGGCTCGGGCTCCTCCTGGGCGATGCGCTGGTCGAGCGTCTCGCCGGTGGCCTCTTCGTAAGGGGTGTTGCCGAAGCGCTGCCCGGCCGACCACTTCTCGGGCGGGGAGTAACCCTCGTCCATCGGGTCCTCGAGCCCGCGGTCGGCGGTCAGGTCGTCGCCGCCGCTCTGCGGCTGGTCCTCGGCGTCGACGCTGTAGTCGCCGTAGGTGTCGGCGTCCTGCTGCTCGGTCACGGTGGTCCTCTCGCTCGTGGGCCCTCGCGGGCGGACACCCACGGTGCCCACCGTCGACCGTAGGCACACCCCCCGCGGGGTGTGGCCACCCCGACAGCGGCCCGACAGCGGCCCGACCATGGCCCGGCCGCCCGACAGAAGGGTCAGCCCGCGTCGGCCGCCGCGCTCGCCCCGCGCCACAGCCGCCAGGCCGCGCTGCCGGCGAGGACGCCGCCGCCCAGCACCAGCACGAGCCCGGGGCCGGGGAACCAGCCAGTGGTCCCCACCAGCGACAGCAGCCGCGCGACCTGCCACACGGGCAGCGCGACGGCGACGACCGCCAGCACGGCGCCCTGCACCGCCGCGGCGCGCCGGAAGGGCACGAGGGCGCCGGCCAGGCCGAGCACGGCGGCGTAGAAGGTCCACAACCCGGGCCCGCGGGAGCCGGCGACGGCGCCCACACCGGTGTCGAACCACGTCATGAACGACCCGACGACCACCATCACCGACGCGCCGAGGAGCGCGTTGCGGCCCGGCTCGGCGCGGCGGCGGGGACGCGCCGTACGCCGGGTGGAGCCGGCCCGAGGAGGGGTGGGGCGGGTGCCTGCGGTGGCCATGCCCCGAGCGTAGGAGCGCGGCGCCCGCCACGACAGACCCCCGACGCCCGTTCGTCGCGCGGTCGCGACCGCTCACCGCAAACTGTGACCGCGCTCACAAGCAGGCCTTGCTGCGCGGCCTCCCGCAGCGCTTCGCTGAGCCCCGAGGCGCTGTGTCCGCAGCGTCGTCCGCTCGGGTGCGGCAGGGGTGCCGCGGCCCGCCAGCGGCCCGGACCCCTGACCGCAGGAATGCAGGAGGAAACCCATGGACCAGCGACAGCGCCAGGAGTACTGGCGCAAGAACCTCAGACTCATGGCGTCGTTGCTCGCCGTCTGGGCGATCGTCTCCTTCGGCGCCGGCATCCTCTTCGTCGAGCCGCTGAACAACGTCGTCGTCGCGGGCTTCCCGCTCGGCTTCTGGTTCGCCCAGCAGGGCTCGATCCTCGTCTTCGTCGCCCTCATCGCGATCTACGTGGTGCGCATGGACAAGCTCGACGCGGAGTACGGCATCGACGAGTACGAGCAGGAGGTGCACCACTCGTGAGCGACATCCAGCTGTGGACGCTGATCTTCGCGATCGTCACCTTCAGCATCTACATCTACATCGCCTACGCCAGCCGCGTCGGCACCACCTCGGGCTTCTACGTCGCCGGCGGCGGCATCCCGGCCCCGGCCAACGGCGCGGCGATCGCGGCCGACTGGATGAGCGCTGCGTCGTTCATCTCGCTCGCCGGCATCGTCGCCTTCGCCAACAACGGGTACGCCGGGTCCGTCTACCTCATGGGCTGGACCGGCGGCTACGTGCTCCTGGCGCTGCTGCTGGCGCCCTACCTGCGCAAGTTCGGCAAGTACACGATCCCCGACTTCGTCGGTGACCGCTACAACGAGAGCGCCCGCATGGTCGCGGTCGTGGCGGCCATCGTCGTGTCCTTCGTCTACGTCGCGGGCCAGATGGCCGGCGTCGGCCTGGTCTTCCAGCGCTTCCTCGGCGTCGGCACCACCACCGGCGTGGTCATCGGCATGGCGATCGTCTTCTTCTACGCCGTGCTGGGCGGCATGAAGGGCATCACCTGGACCCAGGTGGCGCAGTACACCGTGCTGATCATCGCCTACCTGATCCCGGCGGTCGCGGTCTCGACCAAGGTCACCGGCGTGCCGCTGCCGCAGGTCGGCTTCGGCCAGATCCTCGAGGAGCTCGACGGCCTCCAGGCCGACCTCGGCCTCTCGGCCTACAGCGGGGCCTTCACCCAGGTCAACATGCTCAACATGGTGCTGATCACCGCGGCGCTGATGTTCGGCACCGCGGGCCTGCCCCACGTCATCGTCCGCTTCTACACCGCCAAGTCGGTGCGGGCCGCGCGCTACTCGGCGCTGTGGGCGCTGTTCTTCATCGCCCTGCTCTACACGACCGCGCCGTCGGTGGCGGCCTTCAGCAAGCTGCAGATCATCCAGGACCTGCAGGGCACGGCGCTCTCCGACGTGCCGGGCTGGTTCAACACCTGGGCCGACGTCGGGCTGATCACCCAGGCCGACGGCAGCCCGATCTCCGAGCTGGCCGCCTCGACGACGCTCAACTACACCGACGTCGCGATCAACAACGACATCATCGTGCTGGCCTCGCCCGAGATCGGCGGCCTGCCCGCGCCGATCGTCGGCCTCGTGGCGGCGGGCGCGCTCGCCGCGGCGCTGTCGACGGCCTCGGGCCTGCTGCTGGTGATCTCGTCGTCGGTCGCCAACGACGTCTACTACAAGAAGGTCAACCCCCAGGCCACCGAGGCCCGCCAGCTCATGGTCGGCCGCATCGCGATGGGCGCGGCGATCCTCGTCGCGGGCTACCTCGGCATCAACCCGCCGGGATTCGTGGCGCAGGTGGTCGCCTTGGCCTTCGGACTGGCGGCCGCCAGCTTCTTCCCGGTGCTGGTGCTCGGCATCTTCTGGAAGGGCTGCACCGCCATGGGTGCCACGGCCGGCATGGTGACCGGCTTGGTGGTGACGATGGCCTACATGCTGTGGACCATCGACATCTACGGCAACAGCGAGGGGATCTTCGGCATCGCCGAGACCGGCTTCGGCACGATCGGCATGCTCATCAACTTCGCCGTGACGATCATCGTCTCGCAGTTCACCCCGAAGCCGTCGCCCGTCATGCAGGAGCTGGTCGAGGAGATCCGCTTCCCCGGCCGCTCGACGCTGGTGGCCAAGCACGCGGAGGGCGAGCTCGAGGTCTGAGCCCGCAGCACCGGCACCACCTGCACCACCGGCACGCTCACCGCGGCCCGTCTCGTCCGTCGAGGCGGGCCGCGGTGCTGTGCGCCGGCACCACGACGTGCAGCGCGTTGCGCTCGACGGCGAACGCCGTGGGGGTGCCGGCGGCCAGCTCCCCGTCGAGGTTGACCGGCATCGGCCGGTCGGTGCTGACCGTGACGGCCCGGGTGGTCAGGTGCACCACCCGCTCGTGCTCGACGAAGGACCCGTCGCGCAGGAACCGCGCGATCGAGACGTGGTCGCGCAGGCGGCCGCGGACGATGGCGTAGACGTCGAGCAGGTGGTCGTCGACCGAGGCGGTCGGCGACACCGCGTTGCCGCCGCCGTAGTGCACGCCGTTGCCGACCGCCACCTGCAGCAGGTCGTCGAGCGCGAGCGGGGCGTGGTCGCCGCCGGGGAAGTCCAGGCGGGCGGCGAAGGGCCGGTGGTGGCGGTAGGCCGCGAGCGTCGCCGCCGGGTAGGCCGCCGGTCCGAGCCACCGCTTGGCCCGTGCCGTCAGGCGCTGGGTCACCCCGACCGACAGCCCGAGCGAGGCGACGTTGAGGAAGACGCGACCGTCGGCGCGCCCGAGGTCGACGTCGACCACGTGGCCGGTGCGCAGCGCGTCGACGGCGCTCGCCACGTCCGTCGGCACGGCCAGCGTGCGGGCGAAGTCGTTGGCGGTGCCGAGCGGCAGCACGCCGAGCGGCACGTCGGTGCCGGCGACCAGGTCGGCCGCGCACCCGACGGTGCCGTCGCCCCCGCCGACCACCAGGAGGTCGGGCCCGCCCGCGACCGCTGCCTCCAGTGCCGGGCGCAGGTCGGCACCCCGCACCACCGGGTGCACGTCGAGCCGCCGGGGGCCCGCGGTCGCGAGCAGCCGGCGTACGTCGGGCAGGGCGGCGGCGCCGCGCCGGGAACCCGCGTTGACCACGAGCGCGACGGCCGCGCCGGGGTGGAGGGGCGTGAGCGGGAGGTGGGGGGGCACGGCCCCGACGCTAGGCAGCCTCGGTGAGGACTCCGTGAGACCCGGCTGTGGGCACGCTGTGCGCTCAGAGGTCGGCGAGCAGCTCCTGCATCCGGGCGATCTCGGCGGACTGGCCGACGGCGACGTCGGCGGCGAGCTCGCTGACCTGCAGGGCGGTGCCCGACGTCGCGACGGTCTCGGCCATGGTCAACGCGCCGCGGTGGTGGCCGACCATGCCGCGCAGGAAGAGCCGGTCGAAGGCGGTGCCGCGCGACGCGCGCAGCTGCGCCATCTGCTCCGGCGTCAGCATGCCCTCCATGCCGTCGTGGCCGTGGGCGCCGTGGTCGTAGTCGAGCGGGTCGTCGGAGGCCGACGGCACGTCGACGCCCTGCTCCTCGAGCCACGCGGCCATCAGCAGGATCTCGGGGCCCTGCGCGGCGGCGATGCGCTCGGCGAGGCTGCGGACCCGCGGGTCGCGGGCGCGGGTGTCGGCGAGCCGCGCCATCTCGAGGGCCTGCGCGTGGTGCGGGACCATCATCTGCACGAAGGCGATGTCGGAGTGGTTCCACGGCGTCGGCTCCGGCGGCGGCACGTCGCCGCCGACCTCGGCCGGCTCGCCCGGCGCGCCGGGCTGGAGGACGGTGACGCCCTCGCCGGAGGGGTCGTCCGCGGTGCCGCCGGAGGCGTCGGCGTGCTGCGCCGAGCCGTGCCCTGCGTGCTCGGCGGCGGTGTCGTCGCCCACGGCGGAGCAGCCCGCGAGCACGCCGGAGCCGGCGAGGAGCAGAGCCGAGACGGTCAGAAGTCGTGGTGCCCGAGTCATTGCCTTCATCGTGCTCGGCACGGTACGACAGGTGCAGCACTTCGTGCGACCCCCACCTCTCGGAAGGAACATCTCTTGTCTCGGGACCCCTCAGCGCTGTCCTTGCGCACCCGCACCCGCTCCGCCGTACGCCGTCCGCTCGCCGCCGCGGGCCTCGCCCTCGCCGTGGCCGCGGCCCTGGTGCCGGCCACCGCGACCGCCCACGACGGCTCGCACTCCTCGCAGGAGGAGGCCACCTCCGCCCAGGCGCCGCAGAACTGTCCGCCCGGCCTGGCCAAGCAGCTCGCGCGCGGTGCGGGCGACCGCTTCGGCGCCGGCTGCGACATCGCCGGCGGTGACCTGGGCGCCATGGACGACTCCGGCACCCAGCTCGCCGAGGGCGAGACCGCCTCGAGCGACAACCTCTCGCTGCTCGCGAACCGCCCGAAGTCGGGCGCGTTCGCCGCGGAGACGGCGTACAACTCCGACCTGGCCTTCAGCGGCGACCACGCCTTCGCGGGCAACTACAACGGCTTCACCGTCTGGGACATCTCGGCCCCGGCCGAGCCGCAGGAGGTCGCGCAGGTCGTGTGCCTCGGCTCGCAGAACGACATCTCCGTCTACGGCGACGTGCTCGTGCTGTCGGTGGACTCCAGCCGCGCGAGCTCCTCGTGCGAGGCCGGCAGCCAGTCGTCCCTCGTGAAGTCGTCGTGGGAGGGCCTGCGCGTCTTCGACGTGAGCGACCCGGCCAACCCGGAGTACGTCGCGGCGGTCGAGACCGACTGCGGCTCGCACACCCACACGCTGGCGCCGACGAAGGACGGCCAGACGCTCTACGCGTACGCCTCGTCCTACAGCCCCAACGTCAACGCGCCGGACTGCCAGCCGCCGCACGACAAGATCAGCGTCGTCGAGATCCCGCTCGACGACCCGTCGCAGGCCGCGCTCGTCAGCGAGCCGGTGCTCTTCCCCGAGGGCGGCAACCCGGGTGGCAACGGCTCCAGCACGACCAGCGGCTGCCACGACATCACCGCCTACCCCTCCAAGGACATCGCGGCCGGCGCGTGCATGGGTGACGGCGTCATCCTCGACATCAGCGACCGCGAGAACCCGGTCGTGACCGAGACCGTCCGCGACACCGAGAACTTCGCCTTCTGGCACTCCGCCACGTTCAACAACGAGGGCACCAAGGTCGTCTTCACCGACGAGCTCGGCGGCGGCGGCGCGGCCACCTGCAACCCGACGGTGGGCCCGGACAAGGGCGCGGACGCGATCTACCGGCTGCAGGGGGGCCAGCTGGAGTTCGCCAGCTACTACAAGATCCCGCGCACCAACTCCAACACCGAGAACTGCGTGGCCCACAACGGCTCGCTGATCCCGGTCAAGGGCCGCGACATCATGGTCCAGGCGTGGTACCAGGGCGGCATCTCCGTCTTCGACTTCACCAACGCGAAGAGGCCGCGCGAGATCGCGTGGTTCGACCGCGGCCCGATCTCCGACGAGCGCCTCGTGCTCGGCGGCTCCTGGTCGGCCTACTGGTACCGCGGCCACATCTACAGCAACGACATCCAGCAGGGCTTCGACGTCCTGACGCTGGACGACAAGATCGTCAAGACCGCCGCGAAGAGCGAGTTCGACGAGTTCAACCCGCAGTCGCAGCCGTCCTGGAACGGCTGAGCCCGGCTGAGCCACCTGCACCAACGCTGAGGGGTCGCGAGCGCACTGCGCTCGTGGCCCCTCGGCACGCTCAGCGGAATGGCCGGACCCGGGTGCAATTGCTGGGTTGTCGCCCGGTTACTGATCGGTAACCGGGCCACAACTCAGCAATTGAACCGCCGAGGGGTGGTCAGAGGGTGCGCCAGCCGCTGCCGGCCTGGTCGTGGCCGTGGGCGGCCATGAGGCTCAGGCCACCGTCGACGGTGAAGGACGAGCCGGTGACGTAGGCGGAGCGGGGCGAGGCCAGGAACGCGATGACCGAGGCCACCTCGGCGACGTGGCCCGGACGGCCGAGCGGGTTGCCCGGGCGCTCCTGGTGGTAGGCCTCGGACTCGTCCTGCCCGGTCATCTCCGTGCTGATCTCGCCCGGGGCGACGGAGTTGACGGTGATGCCGTGCTCGGAGAGCTCGAGCGCCAGCACCTTCGTCAGCATGCCGAGCCCCGCCTTCGCCGAGCAGTAGGCCGCGGCGCCGAGCCGCGGCAGGTGCTCGTGGACGCTCGTGACGTTGACGATGCGTCCGCCGTGCCCCGCGTCGACCAGGTGGCGCGCCGCCGCCTTGCTGGCGAGGAACGGGCCGTCGAGGTCGGTGGCCAGCACGTGCCGCCACGTCTCGAGGTCGGTGTCGAGCACCGTCGAGGAGTGGCCGGTGCCGGCGCAGTTGACGAGCACGCCGAGACCGCCGAGCTGGGCGACCAGGCGGTCGACCACCTCGCCGGCGTCGGGGGAGGCGGCGTCGAACCGCTCGACGAAGGCCCGCTGGCCGCGCGCCTCCACCTCGCGCACGGTGTCGGCGAGGCGCTCGGCGTCCTCGTGGCAGGTCAGGCCGACGTCGAAGCCCTCGCTGGCGAGCAGCTGGGCCGTGGCCTGGCCGATGCCCGAGTCGGAGCCGGTGACGATCGCGAGGCGGGGGTGGTGGGTCATGGTGGTGCGTACCCGCCGCCGACGGCGGTGATGCCGCCCACCCGGGCCTGCGCTTGGCCGCGCGGCCTCGACCCGGTGGACTGGGTGCATGGCACCGACCCTCCTCCCGCACCTCCCGTCGTACGCCGTGCCCGCCGGCCCCGCGCCCCTCCCGCTCGTCGTCGACGACGCCGCCGACGTGGTGCCGGCGCTCGCCCCCGCGGTGCTCGGCGCCCTCGCGGTCGTGGTGGGCGTGCACCTGCTCGTGCGCGTCGCGAGCCGGCGCTGGCCGCCGCTGCGCGACCTGGCACGGGCCGCGCGCATCCCCTTCCGGGTGCTGGTGGTGCTGGTGGCGCTGAACCCTGCCGTGGCCGCGCTCCGGCCGCGCGCCGACGAGGCGGCGTGGTGGGGGTGGGCGGCGCTGGCCGCGCAGGTGCTCGCGATCGTGGCGACCGGGTGGTTCGTGACCTCGGTGGCGCTCTTCGTCGCCGATCAGGGGCTGCGGCGCTACCGCACCGACGTCGCCGACAACCGGCTGGCGCGGCAGCGGCGCACCCAGACGATGGTGATCCGCCGGCTCACCGTCGCGGCCGGGGTGGTCGTGACCGCGGGTGCGGTGCTGCTGAGCTTCCCCGGCGTGCGGGTGGTCGGCGCCAGCGTCCTGGCCTCCGCGGGCCTGATCTCGGTCGTGGCCGGGCTCGCCGCGCAGTCGGTGCTCAGCAACGTCTTCGCGGGGGTGCAGCTGGCCTTCAACGACGCGATCCGGCTCGACGACGCCGTCATCGTCGAGGGGGAGTGGGGGTGGATCGAGGAGATCACGCTGACCTACGTCGTGGTGCGCATCTGGGACGACCGTCGCCTCGTGCTGCCCTCGACGTGGTTCACGACCACGCCGTTCCAGAACTGGACGCGCGAGCACTCCGAGCTGCTCGGCTCCGTCGAGCTCGACCTCGACTGGCGCGTCGACACCGACGCGATGCGCCGCGAGCTCGACCGGGCGCTCGAGACCACCGACCTGTGGGACGGGCGGGCGAAGGTGCTGCAGGTGACCGACGCCGTGGGCGGCTGGGTGCGGGTGCGGGTGCTCGTCACCGCGCAGGACGCGCCGTCGCTCTTCGACCTGCGCTGCCACGTGCGCGAGCACCTCGTCGGGTGGGTGCGCGACCACGCCGACGCCGGGCTGCCGCGCCAGCGCGTGGAGCTGGTCGGCGAGCCGCCCGCGCGCCCGCAGCGCGGCCCCGCCGGGGACCAGGCCGGGCTCTTCCACGGCGACGCCGCCGCCGAGGCCCGCGCGCAGCGCATGGGCACCGGCAGCGTCCCCGTCGTGCGCCAGGACGACCCGCGGCGCTGACCGGTCCCGGCCCGGGCCGGGTCGGGCCGGGTCAGCGCGGCACGATGCCGAAGAGGAACCGCGTGCGGACCATCAGCCACAGCAGCGCGAGGGTGGCGGTGGCGAGCAGCGTGCCCACGCCGAGCGAGGTGTCGCGGTCGCCGAGCTGGGCGACGAGCAGCACCACGGGCACGTGCACGACGAAGACGTAGAGGGTGGCGCGCCCGAGCGGCTCGAGTGCGGCGGACGTGGCGGCCGACACCGGTCGCCAGGCGACCGTGAGCAGGGCGTAGGCGGCGACCAGGAACGCCCAGGTGGCGGCGAGCCGTCCGGGACGGAGGTCGGTGCGGGCGAACCACTCGGCGTAGACCTGGGTGTAGGTGGCGTCGTCGAGGAGCACCCAGCGGACGTCGAGCGCGTTGCTGAGGTAGGGGTTGGCCCAGGAGAACGCGACGGCTGCGAGCCACGCGACGACGAGCAGCACCACGACCGCGCGGCCGGCGCGGGTGCGGGCGGCCGCGAGGACCGCGCTGCGGTGCCACCCGACGACGGTGCCGAGCACGAAGAGCACCTGCCAGCTCAGCAGCGGGAAGGCGTCCTCGAACTGGCTCGGGAGCACCCGCACCGGCTCGACCAGCGCCACGCCCCAGCCGGCCAGCGAGAGCACCACGACGACCGGCCACAGCCGGCGGGCGAGCAGCCAGGTCACGAGCGGGGCGAGGAGCAGCAGCGCGACGTAGAGTCCCAGGATGTTGGCCTGCCACGGGCCCATCCGGAGCAGGAAGAGCGCCTCCATCGCCTCCGGGAACGGCACGGTGCCGTCGGCCACCCCGCGGAACCAGCCGTAGAGGTCGTAGACCTGCCCGGCGCCCTCGGCACCCGCGGCGCCGGTGCCCTGGTCGGTGAAGGTGGTGACGAAGCGGCCGTCGACACCCGGCACCAGCGTGAGCAGCCAGGTCACGACGACCAGGGTGACGGCGGTGAGGTAGAGGGTGCCGGCGCGCGACCACATCTGCTGCGCCGACGCTCCCCACCCGGAGTCGGCGACGCGGCGCGCGTGCACCGAGCCGAGCACCACCCCCGAGAGCGCGACGAAGAGCTCCGCGCTCGACACCGGCCCGATCGCCTCCTCGGTGAGCACCTGGTAGGCGCTCGGCACCGGCAGGTGGTCGACCACGACGAAGCAGATCGCCAGCCCGCGCAGCCAGTCGACGACGCGGTCGCGCGACCCGGCGACCGGCGCGGCGCCGGCCGGGCGCGGCGAGGGAGGCGAGGCGGGGGTGGCGGGCGGCACCGGGTCAGGCTAGGTGCGGCGGGGCGCGTCAGCGACCGCCGCGCAGCGCGCTGGACAGGTGCCGCAGCCCGCCGCCGAGGGTCCCGCCGAGGGTGCCGCTGAGGGTGCCGCCGAGCGGGCCGCGGGGCCGACCGCGCAGTGCGTTGCCGGTCGGCTTCGACTCCAGCACGTTGCCCGGGCCGGGGGGCACGAGGTGGTCGCGGTCGGTGGCCAGGAGCCGGAAGAGCGGGCCGACGAGCACGCCGTACACGCCGGGGAGGTAGGCGGCGCCGAACCGGATCGCCTCGTTGGACCAGGCCAGCTGCGAGCGCACGTGGGGGTTGCCGACGCGGTCGAGGACCTGCCGGGCCGTCCGCTCGGGGGTCGCCACCGGCGGCGGTGGGCTACCGAGGTGGCCCGACGACGTGGCCGCCTGCTGGTAGATCGGGGTGTCGACGCCGCCGGGGGCGACGTAGTGCACGTGCACGTGCGCGAGGTCGCGGTTCTCGACCTGCAGCTGGCGGGCCAGGCCGCGCACGCCCCACTTGCTGGTGGCGTAGGCCGACATCTGCGGGACGGCGAGGTGGCCGATCACCGAGCCGACGAGCACCAGGTCGCCGGCGCGCTGGCGGCGCAGCACGGGCAGCACGTGGCGCGCGACGTTGGCGCTGCCGAGGAGGTTGGTGCGCAGCACGCCCTCGAAGACCTCGGGCGGCACCGACTCGAAGCGGCCGTAGGCCACCACGCCGGCGTTGCTGACGACGACGTCGAGGCGGCCGTGGCGGTCGAGGACCGTCTCGACCACGCGGCGCACGGCCTCGTCGTCGCCGACGTCGGCCGGCAGGACCGTCGTGCTGGCGGCCCCGTCGCACTCGTCGGCGACCAGCTGCAGGCTGGCGCGGTCACGGGCGACCAGCACGACGTGGGCGCCCTCGAGCGCGGCGCGCTGGGCGGTCGCACGGCCGATGCCGCTCGAGGCCCCGGTCACGAGCACGACCTTGCCGCGCAGCTCGGGGCGCCGCGGCAACGCGCGGCCCAGCACGGTGGTGGCGTCGGTCGCCAGGTCGTCGAGGAGGTCGGTCAGGGCGCGGGGCAGGCGAGGAGCAGGCACGCGCGCAGGTACCCCACGACGGTGCGGTCGAACGTGCCGCCGCCGGCTGTGTCGCGCGGGTGCGTGAATGAGCCGCTGTCGTCCGGATACCGGTCAGCCGCGGCGCAACCGTGCACCGCCCGGATGAGGGAGAACCCTGTGAACACCCGCACCATCGCCATCCTCGCGCTCGTCATCGCCGTCATCCTGCTGCTCGTCCTGCTGCTCTGAGCGGCCCCCGCCGAGGCGACTGCCCGGCTCCCCACGCCGACCGCGGGGAGCCGGGCACGCCCCTACGGGTGGGATCACCCCTCCGGGTGACCCCCAGATTCGGGGTGTGGGGGCCCGTGTCGGCGAGCCGCCACCGGGCACCGTGCCCGGAGGGCCGCCAGGCCGTGACCGCCGCTGCCGAGAGGACCGAGGGAGGGACCGTGCTGGAGCCGATCGTCGTCGCGCCCGTGCCGGCCGGCCACCCCTACGTCCGGCGCACGCTGCCCGCAGCGGACGACCCTGCGGCCGGCATCGTCGTGCACCTGCCCGACCCGGACCCCGACCACCCGCACGACCCGACCCGGCAGGCCGGCCCACGCTGGTGGCCCGCGGTGAAGCTCGAGCCGTGGTGGGTCGAGCAGTCCCGCCCGCACGTGCTGCACGTGCACTTCGGCTACGACGACCGCTCGCCCGCGCAGCTGCGCGCGCTCGTCCGCGCCTGCCGCGCCGTCGGCACGGCCCTGGTCGTGACCGTGCACGACCTGCGCAACCCCCACCACGACGACCCGGCCCTCCTCGAGGCCCAGCTCGACGTGCTGCTCCCGGCCGCCGACGCCGTGCTGACGCTCACCGCGAGCGCGGCCGACGAGGTCGCCGCCCGGTGGGGCGTGCGGCCGACGGTCGTGCCCCACCCCCACCTGGTCGAGCCGCAGGAGGCGGCCGCGCTCCGCGCCGCCCGCCGACCGCGCGCCGGACGTCCTCTCGTCGTCGGCGTGGCCGCCAAGGGCGTCCGACGCAACACCGACCCTGCCCGGGTCCTCCCCGGCCTCCTCGACGGCGTGCGCGCGAGCGGCGACCGGCTGCGCGTCGACCTGCACCGCGAGGTGCGCGCGACCCCGGCCGCCGACCGGACCCCCGCCCAGCAGGCGCTGCTGCGGTGGGTCGACGACCACGCCCGAGAGCCCGACGTCGACCTCGTCGAGCACGACCCGCGCGACGACGCCGACCTCCACGCCTACCTCGCCGGCCTCGACCTCGCCGTGCTGCCCTACACCCACGGCACCCACTCGGGCTGGCTCGAGGCGTGCCACGACGTCGGCACCGCGGTCCTCGCGCCGGGCTTCGGCCACTACGCCGACCAGGGCGCCGAGGCGACCTACCCCGAGGGGGCCGACCGGTCGGTGCTGGCCGACCGCGTGGCGACGACGCTCGCCGCGCTGCGCGCCGACGAGCGCCTGCCGGGGCCGTCGCCCGCGGCGCGGGTCGCCCAGCGCGCCGAGGTCGCCGACGCCCACCTCACGGCGTACCTCTCGGCGCTCGGTCGCACCCGGCCCGCCCTCGACCACGACCCTCGGGAGGTCCGCCGGTGCGTCTCTGCCTGATCGCCTCGTGCCGCTACCCGGTCGCCGAGCCCTTCGCCGGCGGTCTGGAGGCGCACACCCACGCCCTCGCCAGCCTGCTGCGGGCCCGCGGCCACGACGTCACGCTCTTCGCCGCCCCGGGCTCCGACCCCGACCTCGAGGCCGAGCTGCTGCCGGTCGCGCCCTTCGCGAGCAGCGACCTCGCGCGCGCCGACGTGGCCGCGCCGCCGGAGTGGTGGATGCAGGAGCACCACGCCTACCTCGACCTGATGCTCGCGCTGCAGCGCGAGGAGGGCCGCTTCGACGTGGTCCACAACAACAGCCTCCACCACCTGCCGATCGCGATGGCCCACGTGCTCGACGCGCCGCTGGTCACCACGCTGCACACCCCGCCGCTGCCGTGGATCGAGTCGGCCGTCGCGCTCGCGCGGCCCGGCGCGCGCTTCGTCGCGGTGAGCCGGGCGATGGCCGAGCAGTGGTCGCACTGCGTCGAGGCCGACGTGGTGCACAACGGGGTCGACACCGACGGGTGGCGCGACCTCGGCGGCGGCGACCGGCTCGTGTGGTCGGGCCGCATCGTCCCCGAGAAGGCGCCCCACGAGGCCGTGCTCGCCGCCCGGCGGGCCGGGCTGCCGCTCGACCTGGTGGGGCCCGTGACCGACCAGCGCTACTACGACGAGCAGGTCGCGCCGCTGCTCGACGACGGCCCGCGCGGGGCCCGCTACGTCGGCCACCTCTCCCAGCACGGCCTGCGCGCCCTGGTCGGCCGGGCCGCCGCGGCCGTCGTGACCCCGCAGTGGGACGAGCCCTTCGGCCTCGTCGCCGCGGAGGCCCTCAGCTGCGGCACCCCTGTCGTCGCCTACGCCCGCGGCGCGCTGCCGGAGATCGTCGGCCCCGGCTGCGGCGTGCTGGTCGCGCCGGGCGACGTCGACGGGCTGGCGCGGGGGATGGTGCGGGCCCGCGGCCTGGACCGCGGTGCGGTGCGGGCGGTCGCCGTCGCGCGCTTCGGCGCCCAGGCGATGGTCGCCGGCTACGAGGAGGTCTACGCCGACGTGAGGCGGCGCCGGCTGGAGGCCGCGTGATCGGCTGGTACGCCCACCACCACGGCCGCGGGCACGTCCACCGCGCCCTCGCGCTGGCCGCGCACCTGGCCGGTGCGGGCGAGCAGGTCACCGTGCTCTCCTCGACCCCCCGCCCCGCCGACGCGCCCCCCGGGACCGTGGCGTGGGTGGAGCTGCCGCGCGACGACGACGGGCTCGACGGCGGGCTCGACGGCGGGCTGGGTGGCCGGCCGGTCGGCGGGTCGGGTGGCGGGTCGGGAGCCGGGCCCGTGGACCCGACCGCCCACGGCCACCTGCACTGGGTGCCGCGCCACCACGACGGGCTGCGCGAGCGCACGGCCGCGGTGTCGGCCTGGATCGCGGAGCACCGCCCCCGCGCGATGGTGGTCGACGTCAGCCAGGAGGTGGCCCTGCTGGCCCGGCTGCACGGCGTGCCCGTCGTGTCGACCGTGCTGCCCGGCGACCGCACCGACGCCGCCCACGCGCTGGGTCTCGGGGTCAGCGACGCGCTCGTCGGCTTCTGGCCCGCGGGGGCCGGGCTGGCCCGGCTGCCTGCCGGGGTGTCCGACCGCCTGACCGAGGTGGGCGCCCTGTCGCGCTTCGACCCGCACCGGCCGGCCGCGGCTGCGCGGGCGGCCGGCGGACCGCGGCGCGCCACGCTGCTGGGCGGGCGCGGTGGCGACGCCTGGACGTCCGACGAGGTCGAACGCCTGACCGCGGCGCTGGGCGACGCGTGGGAGCTGACCGTCCTGGGGTCGGGCGGCGCCTGGGTCGACGACCCGTGGACGGCGCTGTCCGGCGCCGACGTCGTGCTGACCCACGCCGGGCAGAACGCGCTCGCCGAGGTCGCCAGCGCCCGCAGGCCCGCGGTCGTGGTCCCCGCCGAGCGGCCCCACGACGAGCAGCGCAGCACCGGCCGCGCGCTCGCGGGCGGCGGCTGGCCGGTGCGGGTGCTCGACCGGCTCGACCACCCCGACTGGCCCGCGCTGCTCGACGAGGTCGCCGCGCTCGACGGCGGCGCGTGGGCCCGGTGGTGCGACGGCCGCGCGGGCGAGCGCTTCGGCGAGGTGCTCGGGGTAGTGCTCGCCGGGAGGCTCACCGGGGCGTCCGCCGGGACCGCGCGTCCGGTGCCGGTCGGAGCGGTCGGGTGAGCGCCGGGCTCGTCGCGGTCGTGACCGTGGTCTCCGGTCGCCACGACCACCTGCGCCTGCACCTCGGCGCGCTCGCGCGCCAGGCTGCGCACCTGCACGTCGTGGTCGCCGTCGACGACCCCGAGGCGGCCGCGGCCGCCACGGCGGCCGGCGCGCACGTGGTGGAGCTGCCGCGCGAGGCCGGGCACCTCCCCGTCGCCGCCGCGCGCAACGCCGGTGTCGGCGCGGCCCTGGCCGCCGGGGCCGACGTGCTCGTGCTCCTCGACGTCGACTGCCTGGCGGGGCCCGGCCTGGTCGCGTCCTACGCCGGGGCCGCGCGCGCCGACCGCGACACGGTGTGGTGCGGACCGGTGACCTACCTGCGCGCCGACCAGCGGCCGTACTCCCTCGACCACCTGCCCACCCTCGACGACCCCCACCCCGCCCGTCCCGCGCCTGCCCCGGGCGAGGTGCGCGACGAGCACCGCTGGGAGCTCTTCTGGTCGCTGAGCGCGGCCCTGCACCGCGACGCGTGGCAGCGCACGGGCGGCTTCGACGAGGCCTACGTCGGCTACGGCGCCGAGGACACCGACCTCGGACGGCGCGCCGAGCGCGCGGGGCTGTCCCTGCGGTGGCTCGGCTCCGCCCGCGCCTTCCACCAGCACCACCCCGTCGAGTCGCCGCCGGTGCGTCACCTCGACGACCTGCTGCGCAACGGTGCGCTCTTCGCCGAGCGGTGGGGCGCGTGGCCCTACCCGGGCTGGCTCGAGGCGTTCCGCGAGCAGGGGCTCGTCGAGCCCGACGGCGACGGTGGCTGGCGCCGCGCCGCGGCGGGGTCGACGGCGGGGTCGACGTGACCGCGCCGCTGCACCTCCTGCTCGGGCCGGTGGGCCACGGCGTGCGGCGGTGCGCGGCCGACCTGGCCCGCGCGGTCGGCGCGGCCACCGCGACCGACCCGCGGTCGCTGGCCGACGGCGACCCCGTGCACCTGCACCTGACCGACCGGGTCGTGGCGTCCGACCCCGCGTCGGCCGCCGACCGGGTCGAGGCCTGGGCCGCGCGGTGCCCACTCACCGTCACCCTCCACGACGTGCCGCAGCCCACCGACGGGGCGGCGTTCGCGGCCCGACGAGCGGCGTACGCCCGCATCGTGCGCGCCGTCGACGGCTGGGCGGTGTGCTCGGAGCACGAGCGGGAGCTGGTGCACGACCTGCTCGACGGCGCCACCGGGCGGCCCGGGCGGGTGCTGCCGCTGCCGCTCGAGCCCGCCCCCGCGGCTCGGCTGCCGGCGCCGGCGAGGCTCCCGGCCGGCCGCACGGTGGTGCTCCTGGGGTGGCTCTACCCCGGCAAGGGTCATGCCGAGGTGGTGCGGGCGCTGGCCTCGCTGCCACCGTCCGCGCGCGGTCCGGCCCCGCTCACCGTGGTCTCGGCGGGCGCGGTGTCGCCGGGTCACGACGACCTCGTGGCCGCCCTCGGGGAGGAGGCCCTCGTCGCAGGGCTCGGCTTCCAGGTGACGGGGTGGCTGGGGGAGGACGAGGCGCTGGCCTGGCTGCAGCACGCCGACGTGCCGGTCGCCGGGCACCGCAACGTCTCGGCGAGTGCGTCGGTCAACTCGTGGGTCGCGGCCGGACGGCGCCCGCTCGTGCGCCGCAGCCGCTACGCCGAGGAGGTCGAGCGGCTGCGCCCGGGCTGCCACGTCCTGTGGCGCGACGAGGAGCTCGCCGACCGGCTCGCGGCGGCGCTCGCCGACCCGGCGCTGACCCGGCTGGCCGGACCGCCCCCGGGTCCGGACCTCGCGACCGTCGCCGCGGCGTACGTCGCGTGGTGGCGCTCGCTCGACCGGGCGCGGTCGGGAGCGGCGTGAGCGAGGAGGTGACCGCGTCGCGTGCGGCTGGTCCGTGTGCGGTCGGGCCGGGTGCGGTCGGGCCGCCGGCGTGGGGGCGACCGGTGCCGCCGCAGGGCCCCGACGGGGCGTGGGCGGAGGTCGGGGACGCCGAGGCGGCCGAGGCGCTGGCGCAGCGGACGGTGTCGGTGGTCGTCACCCACTACGAGCAGCCCGAGCAGCTCGCCCGGACCCTCGCGGCGCTCGGCCGGCAGACGCGGCCGCCCGACGAGGTGGTCGTCGCCGACGACGGGTCCGCGGCGGTGCCGCGGGTGCCGCCGGGCGTGCGGGTGGTGCGGCAGGAGGACCGCGGCTTCCGCGCCGCCGCCGCGCGCAACCTCGGCGTGCGCGCCACGACCGGCGACCTGCTCGTCCTTCTCGACGCCGACACGGTGCCGGAGCCGGGCTTCGTGGCCGCGGCGGTCCGTCGGGTGGCGGTGCTCCCTGAGCTGGTGGTGGTGGGCCGCCGGCGGCACGCGGCGCTCGCGGGCGCGCCGCTCGACGCGCCGGTCGAGGAGGTCGGGCCGCGACGCGAGCTGTCGGCGCCGGCCTGGCTCGACGACGGGTGGGCGCGCAGCCGCGACCTGCGCGACGCCGACGAGACCTCCTTCCGCTTCGTCATCAGCGCCGTGGTGGCCTGCTCGCGGTGGTTCTTCGACCTGGTCGGGGGCTTCGACGAGACCTTCACCGCCTACGGCGGCGAGGACTGGGAGTGGGCCCACCGTTGCCGTCTCGCCGGCGGGGTGCTGGCCCACGAGCCCACCGCCGTCGCCTGGCACGACGGCCCCGACGCCGGCGCCGAGCCGCGCACCTGGGCGCCCGGCGAGGAGGACGACCGCGCGCTCGCCGAGACCGTGGCGGTCGCCGACCGGGTCGCCGCGCCGGTCTCGGGGTGGCGCGGGCTGCTGCGCGGGCCGGCCGACCTCGAGGTGCTGCTCGAGCCCACGCTCGCCGGTCGCGGTCTGGTGGCGTGCGTCGACAGCCTCCTCGCCGGTCTCCCGCGCGCCCGCGTCGTGGCCACCGCCGCCCAGCGGGAGCTGCTCGGTGACGACCCGCGGCTCGCCGCCGAGCCGTCGCACGCCGCGCTGGCGGGCCCGCGCCTCGCGCTCCGGCTGCACCGCGCCCTCGTCGCGGAGCCCGCGGCCTGGCAACGGCTCGCGCGGGCCTGCGACGGGTCGGCCGCGCCGCCGGCGGTGCGGCTCGGGCCGGCCGAGGCGCCGTGGGCGGAGCTGCGCGACCTGCGCCGCGACCGCCGGGCGGCGCGCTGGGGCCTCGATGCCCCGGTCGCGCGCGCCGGGGACGCGGGCGGTTTCCGGTCGGCCGACGAGGTCACGCTCGCAGCGTGGCTGGGCGGCTGGGCGACCTGAGCGCTCAGGCGGCCGCCGGATCGGCTGCGGCGGTGAGGGGAGCGCGCCGCACGCGGTGGTAGCGGAAGCCCACCATGCGCTGGAAGTGGCGGATGCCGTTGCTCTGCTCGCCCGGGTGCTCGGTGTCGAGCAGGGTGCGCACGCCGCGTCGCGACAGCTCCTCGACGAGGGCGCGGGTGGCGAGGTAGCGCGCGTCGCTGTGCACGCGCTCCCAGCCGAGGGTGCGGAAGTAGCGCAGCACCGCCGTGTCGCCCCACACCGGGGCCACCGTGAGCAGGAGCGGCACCCCGTCGGCGTCCTCGGCGACGAGCCACAGGTCGTGGCGCAGCAGGTCGGAGTTGTCGGGCGCGGGGTTGCGGTACCAGTCGTCGGGGTGGGTCCGCTCGGCCGCGTGCGCCCGGGCGAGCAGGTCCTCGCGCTCGGGACCGCGCGGCACCAGCCGGCAGGTCACGCCGTGCCGTTCGGCCGCGCGGCACTTGCGCCGCAGTGTCTGGCGACGGGCGCCGTGCGAGTACGCCGCCGGGTCGGCCGGCACGCAGAGCGCGGCGAGGCCGGTCCAGCGGGCGGGCAGCCCGCCTAGTCCGCGCATGCCGAGCACCGCGAGCACCGCGTCGCGGGCGGGGTGGTCCGTGTCGCCCGGGCGCTCGCTGCCGTCCCCGCGCACCCGCGCCCGGTCGGGTGCGGGGTCGACGTGGCAGGAGATCCACGCGAGGCGCAGCGCTGCGACGCACGCGAGGAGCGTCCACCACGGGTGGTGGAGCACGAAGGCGAGCCGCTGGTGGTGGTCGTCGAGGTAGCGCGTCCAGAACTGCGCGAGCTCCGGCTCGCCCACGGCGCGCGCGAAGCCGCCCCCACCCACTGCTGTGCCCCGTCCCTCTCGACCGGTGGCCCCCCGAGCGGACCGTTGACTGCCGGCGACACTAGCGCCCCTGAGGCATCGGCGCAGCACGATCGACGGGTCGGGCGAGGGGTCGCGCGCTGGGTACGCGTCCAGGGGTCGCGCGCTGGGCTGGCGTCGAGGGGTCGCGCGTTGGGGATGCGTCGAGGGGTCGCGCGTTGGGGATGCGTCGAGGGGTCGCGCGCTGGGCTGGCGTCGAGGGGTCGCGCGTTGGGGATGCGTCGAGGGGTCACGCGCTGGCAGCGGGCTGGTGGTCGAAGGGGGTCGGCGGCCCGTGCCGAGTCAGATCGTTCGCACAGACGTGTGGGAGTACGTCGTGCCGGGCGGTGTGGGTGGGTCCGGTGGCGTCGCTTGGTCTCAGGTCCGCATGGGTCGGGTGCGGGCGAAGGTGATCCGGTGGTGGTGGTAGGTGGTCTCGTAGGCGGGGTCGTGGGCCCTGGCGTGGTGTCTGGGGCACAGCAGGTAGCCCTGGTCGAGGTCGGTGCTGCCGCCTGCATGCCAGGGGGTGCGGTGGTGGGCGTGGCACATCGAGGGCGGCCAGTCGCAGCCGTCGGCGGTGCAGCCGCCTTGGAGGCGTGCGAGTGCGAGGCGTTGGGTCTTGGTGAAGTACCGCCGGGTCCGCCCCACGTCGAGGGGCTGCGATGCCCCGCCGAGCACGATCGGGACGATCCCAGCGCCGCACGCCCACAACCGTGCTTTCGCGGCAGTGATGCGGGTGCCGGTCGACAAGGTGGCCGGTGCGTCGGCGCCGGGGCCGGTGCCGGTGAGCTGTGCGAGGTCGAGGGTGACGGTGACGGTCGCGTCGACCCCACCGGCCTGGGTCGCGGTGGTGGTGTCAGCGGCGTCGGCGGCGGGGCGGTGGCGGGTGCGGACGTACTCGCAGAACGCGTGCCCGCGTCGCAGCGGCCGCGGGAGCCGGTTGCCGTGCTGATCGGAAGGGATCGGGTCGGTGCCGTGGGTGGCGTGGTGGTGGCGGGGTGCGGTGAGTGCGTCGAGAGCGGCGGCGAGCATGTCGGCTTCCGCGGCGGGGATGGTGAACCGGCCATGGGCCTTGCCGTGGCCGTCGCGGCTCATCGTGAACGAGGCTGCCGCGGTTGCTGCTGCTTCTTCGCGTTCGAGGCGGTCGCGTTCGACTGCTTCGGCGATGTCGGGGGCGACGACGTCGAGGATGCGGTCGCCGAGCCGTTTCAGCTCAACGGCGTCGAACGAAGCAGCCAACTCCAGCAGGTGGGCGCGGGCAGCGTCGACCACTGCGACCCCGACCCGATCGGCCGGCAGCGCGTCGACCGCACGGGCGATGACCTCCGCCTGCTCGGGCAACACCCCACCTGTGCTCATCGCCGCGAGCACGGTGCCGTGCCGTGCCTCGAGCGCCGCAGCGTGGCGGACGGTAGCGACGGACTTGGCGCGGGTCTGGTGGGTGAGCCTGGCCCAGTGCGCCCCGGTGGAGGTGGCACCCGTGGCGTCGCCGACACCGGCCCGGTCAGCGGCGGCGACGGTGGTGAGCTCGAGCGCGGCGAGGCGGGCACGGCACCGGGCGAGCTCCACCAACGCCGCCTCCGCCTCTGGCGCGGTCAGTGACCAGGTCGGCGTACCCGCGGCGTGGTGCAGGTCGGTGTCGAGGCAGGCGAGCGCAGCCAGCAGCGGGTGCTGTGGCTGGTGGTCGCGGTGGTCTGCCATGCCGCTTACTCAACCACCTGCCACCGACAGTCCCGCGCGCCTCGAGAACTGTCCGGATTGCGCTGTGGACAACGGATCCACGGCGGCTGCCTGTGGACAGGAAGTGGCGCACCACGGCCTCCGGCGAGGGTCGGGTCGAGGGTCGGCGGGCGACTCACCGGGCTTCGACACGCTCGCTGGCGCTCGCTGCTCGACCACCGACCTCTGCCAGCGCGTGACCCCTCGACGCGAGCGCAGCGCGTGACCCCTCGACGCGAGCGCAGCGCGTGACCCCTCGGCGCGAGCCCAGCGCGTGACCCCTCGACGCGAGCGCAGCGCGCGACCCCTCGACGGGTCGGCCTGCCCGGTCAGGTGAGGGTGACGGCGATCTTCCCACGGGTGCGGCCCTGCTCGGAGGCCCGGTGGGCGTCGGCGAGCTGCTCGAGGGGGTAGGTGGCGGCGAGGTCGACGCGCAGTCGGCCGCGGTCGACGAGGTCGCGGAGGGCGTCGAGGTGGTCGCGCTCGGGGCGCACGAAGACGTAGCGCCCGCCGGCGTCCCGGACGGCCGGGTCCACGACGGAGGCGACCCGGGCAGGGTCGCGCACCTGCTGCGGCGCGTCGGCCAGCGCATCACCACCGACGAGGTCGAGGACGGCGTCGACCGGCTCGGACAGCTGCGCGGAGACCGGGCCGGCGTGGTGGTCGACGACCTCGGAGACGCCGAGCGCGCGGAGGTGGTCGTGGTTGCGGGGGCTCGCGGTGCCCACCACGGTCGCGCCCCGCGACAGGGCGATCTGCACGGCGAACTGGCCGACGCCGCCTGCGGCCGCGTGCACCAGCACCCGGTCGCCCGCGCTGACCTCGAGCGCCTCGACCAGCGCCTGGTAGGCGGTCAGCCCGGCGAGGGGCACCGCGGCGGCCTCGGCGAAGGAGAGGCCCTCGGGCTTGCGGGCGACGGTCCGCTCGGGGGCCGGCACCAGCTCCGCGGCCGTGCCGGCGTGCACGTCGTCGCGGCGCACGTAGCCCCACACCGGGTCGCCGGGCTGCAGGCCCGAGCGCACGGCCGGCCCGACCGCCTCGACGACGCCGGCGACGTCCCAGCCGGGCACGATCGGGAGGTGGTGCGGGAAGGCCCCCTGGAGGTGCCCCTGGCGGATCTTCCAGTCGACCGGGTTGACGCTCGTCGCGTGCACCCGCACGAGCACCACGTCGGGTCCGACCGGTGGGTCCGGGACCTCGCGCACCTCGAGGACGTCCGCGTCGCCGTACTCGTCGTAGACCGCTGCTCGCACCCGTTGCTCCTCGTCGCTCGTCCGCCGCTGACGCGCCGGGCCGCGACCCGACCTCGCCATGTTGACGCGACGACCAAGCCCGACCCCGCCCGCCGGCTCGCCGCAGCGGGGAGTGCGACGAGCCGCTCAGCGGCTGCGCGGGCGCGGCACGTGGCCGCCCCAGCGCTCGGCCTGCTCGACGACGTGGCGCGCGACGACCTCGAGGTCGACGTGCTGGCGGGTCGCGCTCGCCTCGAGCAGCTCCACGGCCCGCTCCGCCGACGACCCGTAGCGCTCCTGCACGATCCCGACCGCGCGGTCGAGCAACCGGTGCCCCGTCGCAGCGGCGGGCGCCGACGCCGCAGCCGCGGCGACGCGGTCCTGCTCGCGCGCCACCATCTCCGCGACGCGCGCCCCGAGGGCCTGCGCGAGGTCGTGCACGAGTCGGCGGGAGCGGGCGTCGAGGTCGCCGTGGCGCAGGCCGTACGCCGTGAGCACGCCGTGCGCGTCCGGCCCGGCGAGGAGCGGGGCACAGGCCTGGACCCGCACGCCGCGCGCGCTCGCGGCCGCGTCGTAGGTCGGCCAGGAGGCGAGCAGGCCGCGCTCGGCGTAGAGCGGACGGCCGCTGCGCAGCGTGTCGGCGCAGGGGCCCTCGCCGGTGCTGCGCTCGAGGCGGAGGAGGTCGCGCACCAGCGGGTCGGTGGCGACGCGGCAGCGCAGCGGGCTGTCCGGCAGGGCCACGACGAGGCCGACCGCGTCGATGCCCTCGCTCGCCGCGACGAGCTGGTCGGCGAGGCGGTCGGCGACCCGGTCCAGGTCGGCGACGTCGCGCAGCGGCGGCACGCCCGCGAGCGACGCCGTGGTCGCGTCGGTGCTGCTGGCCACGCTCATGGTGGTCCCCTTCGTCAGCCCTCCTCGACGAGCGTCGCACCCGCGCTGGGGCCGGTGGAAGGCCGCGGATCGAAGTTCACCCCTTCGGTCGCGCCGGGGCCGTCCGCGGGGGCGGGTACCGCCGGTCCCACCGACACGACCCAGGGGGCCACGCGCGCACCTACCGCAGGACCGTCGCGACCCGGCTCGACCCCGACGGGGTGTTCGCCTACCTCGCCGACTTCGGCACGACGAACGAGTGGGACCCGCGCGCCGGCGGCACGCGCCTGGTGGCGGGGGAGGGAGCCAGCGTGGGTGCCACCTACGAGACCGACGTGCGGTTCCTCGGCCGGACCACCCGGATGCGCTACACGATCACCGAGCTCGACGCGTCGTCGCGCCGCCTTGTCTGGGTGGGGCGCAACTCGCTGGTCGAGGCCACCGACCGGGTCGTCGCCCGGGCCGTGCCCGGGGGGACCGAGGTCGACTACACCTCGACCTACGACTACCAGCGCGCGCCGGCGCTGCTCGACCGCCTGATGACGTTGCCGCTCACCCGGCTGATGGACGAGGCACGCGACGGCCTGCAGCAGACGCTCGCACGGCACGAGGGGCCGCGGGCCGCCTGACGTCGGGGTCGGCGTCCCGGCACCGCTCGCTGCCTCAGCCCGCTCCGACGCGCTCGGCCAGGCGCACGGCGGCGTGCAGCACGAGGTCGCGGTGCTCCTCGTCGGCGGCGGCCTGCTCCGGGACGAGGCCGCCGAGGAGCGCGGCGGGCTGCGTGAGCCAGGCCCAGGCGCGCCAGGGGTCGAGGCGGGCGGCGAGCAGCGGCTCGAGGGCGGGCAGCAGCTCGGGGCGCACCTCGCCGTCGTCGGTCAGCTGGAAGGCGGGCACCAGGGTGCGCTCGTCGGCCGCGACCACGAGGAGCCGGTGCGCCGCGGCGGCCTTGTGCACCGCGAAGCGGGTGGCGTCGGTGCTGGCGCCGCGCAGCTGCGCGAGCGAGGCGTAGCTGTGGCACGGGGTCGCGAGCAGCTCGGCGCGCACCCGGGCGCGCCGGGCGAGCTGCACGAGCGGCACGGGCACGGCGTGCTGGGGCTCGTCGCCCTCGCTGCGCAGCAGCGCCTCCACCTGCGCGAGCTGGTCGTCGTCGAGCCGGTCGCCGGTGCGCGGGTCGGTCCAGACGACCCGCCCCTCTGGCGTGCGCTCGAAGGTGGGGAGCCCGGCCTCGGCCAGGTGGGCGTCGAGGTGCAGCCGCTCGAGCCAGGCGGCGAGCCGCTCGCCGCGGTCGTCGTCGGGTCGTGCCCCGGGGTCGGAGGTGCTCACGCCCCCACCCTGCCACCGCACCCTGCCGCCGGCGTCGACGTGGGGCGCTCAGCCCACCTCGCCGAGCACCCGTGGCAGCTCGGCCGGCAGCTCGCGCGCGAGGTAGCCGAGCCGGCCCACGGCGGCCGCGAGCCGCTCGCCGCAGCGGGCGTGGGCGTACGCCGCCCACAGCGCCGCCTCGGCCGGCGCTGCGCCGCGGGCCAGCAGGCCGGCGAGCGCACCTGCCTGCACGTCGCCCGACCCGGAGGCGGCCAGCCCCCGCGCACCGCCCGCGACCACCCACGCGCGGCCGTCGGGTGCGACCACGTGCTTCGCGGCGCCGGCGCAGAGCACCACCACCCGGCTGCGCCGCGCGACGGCGGCCGCCACGGCGACCGGGTCGGCCGCCACCTCCTCGACGTCGACGCCGGCGGTGTGCGCGAGCTCGCCGGGGTTGGCGCTGAGCACCGCTCTGCCCTCGAGGTGGTGGAGGCCGTCCGGGTGCTCGGTGAGGAAGGCGGAGCAGAGCCCGTCGAGCAGCACCGGGCCGGAGACCTCGGGCACGAGCCGGGCTGTGAGCACCGCGGCGCGGACGGGGTCGACGAGGCCGGGGCCGACGAGCAGCGCACCGGCGCCGTCGGCCTCCGCCGCGACCACCTGCACCCCGTCGGGGTCCAGGTGGTCGTCGTCGGCCGGGTCGGCCGGCAGGGCCACCAGCGCCGCCTCCGGGAGGTCGGAGGCGACGAGCCGCAGCACCGCTGCGGTGCTCGCCACCGTCACCTTGCCGGCGCCCACCCGCAGGGCGGCCTCCGCCGCGAGCCGCACCCCGCCCGGCGACCGCGACGAGCCGCCGACCACGACGACGCGGCCGCTGCTGTGCTTGTCGTGCCCGGGCTCGGGCAGGCCGACCTCCCGCAGCAGCGCGGGCGTCACGACGACCGGTGCCTCATTCGCGGCCACGGCTGCCCCCGTCCTCCGGCGCGCGGGTGCCGTCGGCCGGCGCCTCGCGGGTGACCTCGGTGTGCGCCTGGACCGCCGTGGTGTCGGCGAAGGCGACCGGCTCCAGGAAGCGGCCCTCGCGACGGTAGGTGGTGACCGAAGCGTTCGGGATCCGCACCTGCCGGTCGAGGTCGAGCAGCGCGGACTCCTCCACGTCCTCCAGGACGTAGCGGAACGTCATGACCACGGCCTGGTGGGTGAACAGCCAGACGCGCTCGCCGTCGAAGCCGTGGCGGAGGTCGGCCAGGAGGCCGCGCAGCCGCTGCGCGACGTCCGCCCAGCTCTCGCCGCTCGGCGGGACGTACCAGAACTTGCCGAGGCGCGCCCGGCGCTCGGCCTCGCTCGGGAGCCGGCTGCGCACCCCCTCCGGCGTGAGCCCGTCGAGGAGTCCCAGGTCGCGCTCGCGCAGACGCTCGTCGAGCTCGATGTCGAGCCCCAGGGGGTCTGCGGCGCCGGCGGCGGTGTCGCGGGCGCGGCGGTAGGGCGAGCTGACCACCACGGTCGGGCGGCGTGCCTCGTCGGTGTCGAGCAGCCACCGCCCGAGCGCCTCGGCCTGCGCGCGCCCCGTCTCCGACAGCGCCACGTCGGCGTCGCGGTCGGCGAGGTCGAGGGCCTCCGCCCCCGCGGCCCGTGCCGCCGCGTCGGCCAGGTTGGCGGCGCTCTCGCCGTGGCGCACCAGCACCAGCTCGGCCGGTCCGGAGTCCCACCTCGGTCGCGCGCCGGTCCCCCTACGCAGCCCGGCGGCGGGCGCCGGCCGCGGCCAGCACGTGGGGGAGGACCGCGGCGGCGATGACGGCGTACCCAGCACTGGACGGGTGGAAGCGGTCGGCCGAGAACAGCGTCGGGTCCGAGGCGAACGCCCGGCTCGTGGCGCCGTCGCCGTCAGCGACGTGGACGCCCAGCCTCCGGGCGACGTCGACCTGCCGGGCGCGCAGCTCCTCGCTGGCAACGCGCACCGCAGCCCGGAGCGCGGGCGGCACGTGGGGCACGGCGCTCAGGTCGGGGGCCGGTGCCAGCGCCACCTCGACGCCGCCGTCGCGCAGGCGCCGCAGCGCGGCCCCGAGGGAGGCGCCAGCCGCGGTCACCGGCGTCCGGTGGGTCAGGTCGTTGGCGCCGACCACCACCACCGCGACGTCGGGCGGGTCGACGAGAGTGCGCTCCACCTGCTCGCCGAGGTGCTCGCTGCGGGCGCCGGGCACGGCATGCACCACCGCCTCGGCGGGCACACCGGAGTCGGCGAGCCCGCGGCGCAGCCGCTCGGCCAGCCGGTCCTCGGGTCGGGCCGCGCCCTGTCCCCAGGCGATGGAGTCGCCGAGCAGGACCAGGCGCAGCGGGGCTCCGGGCGCTGTGGTCACGCCGACCGGTAACCGGCACCGCGGACGGGCATGAGCGCCTCGAAGGGTGAGTCGGCACCGCGGGGCAGGGGTACGAAGTGGGGGCAGGCGACACGCACCGAGCGGTCCTGAGGAGGTGGGCGAGGTGGCGGAGCACGACGACGCCGCCGTCGACCCCGCCGTCGACCCCAGCGTCGACCCCAGCGTCGACCCGGCAGGCCTCGCCGGTGCGGACGTAGCGGCCTCCCTCTTCGAGGAGCTGCTCCGGCGCACCCACCTGACGCGGCCCTTCGAGGTCGCCGACGTGGTGGCGGAGGAGGTCCGGCGCGCCCTCGGAGCCCGCGCAGTGACCACCTTCTGGGTCAACCGGGAGCGCGACGCCCTCGTGCCGCTCGCGGGTGGTGCTGCGGCGACGCGCGGCCCCCAGGACGTCGAGGGCACCGTGGCGGGGCGCTGCTACACCAGCGGCACGGTGATCGACGTGGCGTGCGCCGAGCCGGGCTGGCGGCGGGTGTTCGTGCCCGTCCTGGACGGCACGGACCGCATCGGTGCGATGGAGCTCGAGGTGCCGGTGGGCGAGGCCGACGAGCTCCCCCACCGCCTGCTGCTCGTGCTCGAGCGCTACGGGCACGCGGTCGCCCACGTCCTGGTGGCGAAGCGCCCCTACGGCGACGCCCTCGAGGTGGCCCAGCGCACCCGTCCGGTCGCGGTGGGCGCGGAGATGCTGTGGGCGGCGCTGCCACCCCTGACCTTCGCCTGCGACGGCCTCGTCGTGAGCGGGATGGTGGAGCCGACCTACGACAACGGCGGCGACGCCTTCGACTACGCGGTCAACCGGGAGGCGACCCACCTCGCCGTCTTCGACGCGGTCGGCCACGGCCTCGCGGCGGCCGGCCTGTCGACCTTCACCCTCGGCGCCTACCGCCACAGCCGGCGGGCCGGCGCGGACCTGGTCGAGACCTACACCGCCGTCGACGCCGCGGTCACCGAGACGTTCGCGGAGGGCGCCTTCATCACCGGTGTCCTGGCCCAGCTCGACACCGGCACGGGGACGCTGCGGTGGGTCAACGCGGGGCACCCTCCGCCGCTGCTGCTGCGTGACGGCCGCGTGGTCAAGGAGCTCGCCGCGACGCCGGCGACGCCGCTCGGGATGCCCATGTTCGGGACGCGGCCGGCGGTGGCCCACGAGCAGCTCGAGCCCGGGGACACGGTCGTGCTCTACACCGACGGCGTGGTCGAGGCGCGCCTGCCCGACGGCGGCATGCTGGGGGTGGCGGGCCTGGTCGACTTCGTGACCCGGGAGGCGGCTGCCCACCGCAGCCCGCCCGAGACCCTGCGGCGGCTCCAGCAGGTCCTGACCTCGCCCGACGTCGTGCGCCTCGACGACGACGCGACGGTGCTGCTGGTGGAGTGGCGCGGCGGCTCGGAGCGCACCCTGCTCCCGCAGACGGTGTGACGGAGGAGGAGACGGTGAGCGGTGCTGGGGCGGACCCCCTCGTGCAGCAGCGGGAGCGTTGCGAGCAGACCCGCGACGCCCACCTGCGCTGGCTCGTCGACGCCCTGGGCGTCGACCTCGTGCTCGACGTCGGCGCCAACCGCGGGCAGTTCGCGCAGGCGCTCCGCGCCGGGGGGTACGCCGGGCGGCTGGTGTCGTTCGAGCCGGCGGCGGGCCCGCGCGGCCTGCTCGAGGAGGCGGCCGCGGGCGACGCGCACTGGGAGGTGCGCGGCTGCGCACTCGGCGACGCCGACGGCGAGGCCGTGCTGCACGCGGTCGACGCCCAGTCCGAGCTCGGCTCGCTGCGCGCGGCCTCCGACTTCGGTCGGGCCTGGAAGGACGTGATGGCGCAGACCCGCGACGAGACGGTGGAGGTCAGGCGCCTCGACGGGCTGTGGCCCGACCTCGCGCGGGGCGCGGCGCGGGTGCTCCTCAAGCTCGACACGCAGGGCTTCGACCTCGCGGCCTTCCGCGGCGCCGGCGACCTCGTCGAGTCGGGCGGCCCGGTGGCCGCGGTGCTGACCGAGGTCGCCTGCCTCCCGATCTACGACGGCGTGCCCACGCTGCCCGAGCACCTCGCCGAGCTGGAGCGGTCGGGCTGGGCGCTCGCCGGGCTCTACCCGGTCTCCTTCGACCGCCCGACGCTGCGGGTGATCGAGCTCGACGCGGTGCTGGTGCGCGAACCCGCCGCGGGAGGCGGCACCCACCCCGAGGGGTAGCCGGGCCTGCTGCTGGGTATCGGAGGGAGGCACACCCGCACCGAGACGAGGGAGACCCGACGTGACCCAGCAGCCGCCCGGACCGCCGTACGACCAGGGCCAGCCCGGCCCCTCGGGACAGCAGCCCTACGGGGGCCAGCCGTACGGCGGCCAGCAGGGTCAGCCCTACGGGAGCCAGGCGTACGGGAGCCAGCCCTACGGGGGGCACGGCGGGCACGGCGGCTCCCAGCGCAAGGGTCTCGCCATCGCCGCGCTGGTGCTGGGCGCGCTGGCGCTGCTGACCTGCTGGACGATCGTCGGCGGGATCGTGCTGGGCGTCGCCGCGCTCGTCGTCGGCCTGGTGGCGCTCGGCCGGGCGCGCAAGAGCACGGGCGGCGGCAAGGGCCTCGCGATCGCCGGCATCGTGCTCGGCGTGCTCGGCGCGGTGCTCAGCGGGGCGCTGCTGGCCTTCGGCCTGTCCTTCCTCGGCAGCGAGGAGGCCCAGGACCTCCAGGAGTGCCTGCAGCAGGCCGGTGACGACCAGGCGGCCGTCGAGCAGTGCCAGCGTGACTTCGAAGGCGACCTGCAGGACCGCTTCTCGCAGTGAGGCCGGACGACCCGGCGGGCGTCAGCCCGCCGGGTCGTAGCCCACGAGGAGCAGCGCGAGGTCGTCGTCGAGCGCGTGCCCGGCGGCCTCGCGCAACGACGCCAGGAGCGGGTCGAGCGCGGTGTCGAAGGCCGCCGCGCCGACGGCGGGGAGGAAAGGTGCCGGGTCGACGAAGTCGCCGTCCGGCGTGCGCGCCTCCAGCATCCCGTCGGTGAAGAGCAGCAGCCGCTCACCCGCGCACAGCCGGCCCTCGGCGACCACCGGCTCCGCCCCGAGGCCGAGCGGCCGCGACGGCTCGACCGCGAGCGCCTCGACCCGACCGTCGGGCCGGAGGCGGTAGGGCGGGGGGTGGCCGCACGACGCGACCCGGAAGCAGCCGTCGTGCTCGACCGCCACCACGACCGCGGTCACGAAGTCCTCGGCGTCGGCGAGGTAGGGCACGATCCGGCGGTCGACGTCACGGGCGATGGCGGCGACGTCGTCGGTGTCGGCCGCGGCCGACCGGAAGGCGCCGAGCACCACGGTGGCCGTGCGGACCGCCCCGAGGCCCTTGCCGCGCACGTCGCCGACCAGCAGCCGCGACGAGGTCGCCGACGGCACCACCTCGTAGAGGTCGCCGCCGACCTGCGCCTCGGTCGCTGCGGAGAGGTAGCGCGCCGAGAGGGTGAGCGGGCCGCTGCGCTGCGGTGGCGGGGCCAGGATCGCGCGCTGCGCGGCCTCGGCGACCAGGGTGACCTCGGCGAGCCGCTCCGTCTGGTGCTCGAAGGTGGTCGCGGTGTCGAGGGCGACCGCCGCCCGGTCGGCGATCTCCTCCAGGAAGGCCAGGTCCTCCTCGCCGTAGCGGCGACCGGACTCGGCGTGGATGAGCGCGACCACCCCGACGACGGTCCCGCCACGGTCCCGCAGCGGTGCGATGACCGCGCTGGTCAAGCCCAGGCGGCGCAGCACGGCGAGGTGCTCCTCGCCGGTCGCGGCCCTCTCGACCTGGTCGGCGCTGATGAACGGGTAGAGCTCGCTGCGCCCGGTGCGCAGGACGGCCGCGGCGCCCTGGGCCGCGTCCATCCGGGTCGGGAAGGCGCAGCGCATCGACCACGCCCAGGCGGTGGTGTCGGGGTCGCGGTGCTGCACCGCGACGGTCTCGAGCTGGCCGTCGCGCAGCAGCTGCACCGAGCACCAGTCGGCGAACCGCGGCACCAGGAGCCGGCAGACCTCGTCGAGCGTGGTCTGCAGGCTAAGGCTCCGGGACAGCGTCGACGAGGCCTCCGCGAGCAGCACGGTGCGCTGCGTCGCCGCGTCGTCGGCCTCGAGCTCGACGGCGCGCTGCACCGCGCTGGTGAGCGCGCCCGCGAGCGAGTGCAGGAAGCCGTCCTGGGCGGGGCGGAAGAGGGCGGGCGGGAAGGTGAGCGCCAGCAGCCCGAGGGTGGTCTCGCCCCGGTGGAGCGGCAGCAGGTGCAGGCTGCGGTCCTCCGTGTAGTAGCCCGCGAGGTCCGGGAAGGCCGCCACGATCTCGTCGACCGAGCGGTAGTGCACGTCGGTGCGCTGACGCACGGCTAGCGGACCCGGCAGGTCGGCGGCGAGGGGGATCTCGCGGTACTGGTCCGCGCCGTCGCCGCCGCGCCCGTGCCACGAGACCGTGCGCAGCACGTCGTCGGAGTCGAGGGTCAAGACCATGGCCGACGACGCGCCCAGGGTGGCGACCGCGTGGCCCACGAAGCCGTCGACGACCTCACGCACCGTGCGCGCCCCGGTCAGCTCGACCGCGAGGGCGTCGAGGACCCGCTGGGCGAGGGCGGTGGTCTCGGCCAGCTGGCGCTGCCGGCGGTGGTTGGCCCCGGCGACCGCGACGGCGAGCCCGCACAGCAGCGCGCACGAGGCGAAGCGGACCGACCAGTCCACGCTGCCCACGTTGTCGTTCCACACGCCGGAGGCGAGCGAAGCGACGAGGGCGACGGCCGCGACTGCGCCGGTGCGGCGGGCGTCGGTGCGGATGGCCGCGAGCACCGCGCCCGCGCCGTACACGCCGTTGACCTGCCGACCGGTCAGCAGGTCGGTGGCGACGAGCGCGGCGAGGAGCAGCAGGCCGGCGGCGGGCCAGACAGACGCGCGGGAGAGGTGGCTGCGCATGGGATCGGGTCGGTCCCCTCGGTCCTCGGCGCGCGGTCCGCCGGTTGGCTGGACGGACCCTCGGGAGCAGGGTAGAGCACCGCGCGGGTCGCGGGGGCCGGCTCGCGTCAGGTCGGCTCCGGACCGTGGCCCACCGCTCAGTGGGGTGACCGCGGCGCCGCGGTCGCCTACCGTGCAGGGGTGCCCACGACGCCGATGTCCGCCACCCGCGCCCCCGACGGCGTGCTCGTGGTGACGGGAGCGGTCGACGAAGCCGCGCTCGACGCGTTCTCCGAGGCGCTCGACGACGCCTCCGCGCAGTGGAGTGCGCCGACCGCCGTGGACGTGTCCGGGGTGACCTTCTTCCCCAGCAGCGCGATCAGCCGGCTGCTCGCCGCCCAGCACGCCGCGGAGCGCGGTGGCGTCGAGCTGACGGTGGTCCTGCCGTCGACCTCGATCGTGGCCCGCGTGCTCCGCGCCTGCGGTCTGCTGCGCGAGTTCACCACCCGCGAGCCGGGAGCGCCGTCCGGCCGGTGAGCCGTCGGTGGCGGACGGCCGCGCCGACCGCCGCGGGGCCGTAGGTTGCCCCTCGTGCAGGACTACCGCGACCACGACGCCCTCGCCCTCGCCGCCCTCGTGCGGGAGGGCGCTGCCACCCCCGACGAGCTCCTGGCCGTCGCCCGTGCCCGGGCCGCCGAGGTCGAGCCGCACCTCAACGCCCTCGTGCGCGAGGTGGCGCCGCCGTCGCCGACCGGCCCGGAGCCGGAGGGTGGGCGCCCCTTCGCCGGTGTCCCCTTCCTGCTCAAGGACCTGCACCAGGACCTCGCCGGCGTGCCCACCAGCGGCGGCAGCCGGTCGATGCGCGACGTCCCGGCCGCCGAGACCGCCACCGTCGTCGAGCGGTGGGTCGAGGCCGGTCTCGTCGTCTTCGGCAAGACCAGCAGCCCGGAGTTCGGCGCGAAGGGGATCACCGAGCCGCACGCCTTCGGCGCCACCCGCAACCCGTGGGACCTCGACCGCACCCCGGGCGGGTCGTCGGGCGGCAGCGCCGCGGCCGTGGCGGCCGGCGTGGTGCCGATGGCGGCCGCCAGCGACGGCGGCGGCTCGATCCGCATCCCCGCCTCCGCCTGCGGGCTCTTCGGCCTGAAGCCCAGCCGGGGCCTGGTGCCCTACGGGCCCGCCGGAGGCGAGCCGCTCGGCGGCACCGCGACCGACGGCGTGGTCTCGCGGAGCGTGCGCGACACCGCAGCGGCGCTCGAGGTGCTGGCCGGCCCCACCGGCACCTCGGTCTACCTGCCCGGCGGGCTGCCCGCGGCCGGCCTGGTCGAGCGCCTCGCGCACGAGCCCGACCGGCTGCGCGTCGGTGTCACGTGGCACAGCGCGATCACGCCCGACCCGCACCCCGAGGCCAAGGCCGCGGTCGAGCGGGCCGCCGCCCTGCTGAGCGACCTCGGCCACGAGGTGGTCGAGGTGCCGGTGCCCTTCGACGACGCGCGCCTGGCCCGCGACTTCCTCACCACCTGGTTCGTCCACTGCGCCGTCTCGCTCGAGCAGGCCCGCGAGGCCTCGGGCGCGGGCGAGGACGCCTTCGAGCCCGACACCCGGGTGATGGCCGCCCTCGGCCGGGCCACCAGCGCCACCGACTACGTCCGGGCGGTGGAGAGCCGCCACGAGCACGTGCGCCGGCTCGCCGACTTCCACGCTGACCACGACCTGCTGCTGACCCCCACGACCGCCACCCCGCCGCCGCGCATCGGCGCCTTCGACCTGCCCGCGCCGGTGCGGCTGCTGCAGAAGGCGGTGCTGACCGCGCGCGCCGGCAGCGCGCTGCGCTTCACCCCGCTGGTCGAGCAGATGATCAGCGAGAACCTCGGCTGGGTGCCCTACACCCAGCTCGCCAACCTCACCGGCCGGCCCGCGATGAGCGTGCCGCTGCACTGGACGCCCGACGGCCTGCCGATGGGCGTCCAGCTCGTCGGGCGCCTCGGCGCCGACGAGGTGATGCTGCGGCTCGCCGCGCAGCTCGAGCGCGCCGCCCCGTGGTGGGACCGCACGCCGCCGCTCTGAGGCGCCGGACCCGTCGGCGTCCTGACCCGCACGCGCGAGAGGCCCCCACCGGATCCGGCGGGGGCCTCTGCTGCAGGTCGGAGCCCTGCGTGCTCGTGGGCAGGGGCGGGGTCGAACCGCCGACCTTCCACTTTTCAGGCGGACGCTCGTACCGACTGAGCTACCTGCCCGAGCGGGGGAGACGATACACGGCCGCGGCGGCTCGTCCGCACCCCGGGCACCTCACCCTCAGACCTGCTCAAGAACGCCTCAGCGCGACCGATGGGCGTGCGGGCACCCAGGAGGGGTGCCTCGGTGCGCCGTGCGCACCACCGAGCAGCAAGGAGGCGGCGTGACCGGGGCAGCAGGGACGAGCACGAGCACGACGGGGCACACGACGGGGCACACGACGTACGGCGCGCAGCGCGGCGCGGCGGCACGACTGCGCCGGCTGCGGATCGGGCGCCGCCTCACGGCCGCCTTCCTGGCCTGCGGGCTCTTCGTGGTGAGCGGCGCCTGGCTGGGCCTGTCGGCGCAGGCCGAGGGCGCGGAGAAGCAGGTCGAGATCGACCGCGCGGTCGAGGCCGGGCAGATCGCCGACGACCTGCTGATCAACATCAACGACATCACCGGCTGGCAGGGCCTCTACCTCGCCGACGTGCCGGCCTTCGGTGTCGAGGCCGCGACCGCGGACGACGGCTACAACCGCGCGGGCTACCTCGCCAGCAAGGAGGCGATCCGCGAGCTCTTCCGCACCGTCGACCGCTCCGGCCTGACCGCCGAGGAGCAGGAGCTGCTCACCAGCACCGAGGCCAACTTCGAGCAGCTCTTCGCCGAGGACGACGTCATCATGGGCCTGCTGGCCGAGCGCGGTCTCGAGGCCTTCCCCGAGATCATGCGCAACGTCAACGGCGGGCCGGCGGGCGAGGCGTGGTCGGCGACCTACGACGACATGACCGCCCTCGCCACCTCGGTCGAGGAGCGGATCGCCGAGCTGCGCGACGAGCGGGCCGCGATGGCCGCCGCCGGCTACACCCGCGTCTTCGTCAGCCTGGGCCTGGCCGTGCTCGCCGCGGTCGCGGTGGTCGTCGTGGTCACCCGCTCCATCACCCGCCCGCTGCAGCGCAGCGTCGCGGTGCTCGAGGCGGTCGCCGAGGGCGACCTCGCGCAGCGCCTCGACGACCCCGCCGCCGACGAGATCGGCCAGCTCGGCCGCGCCCTCGACGCCGCGCTCGGCAACCTCGGCGACGCGCTCGGCCAGGTGGTCGGCACGGCCGGCGCCCTCGGGGAGGCCTCCGCCCAGCTCGCCGGCGTCTCGGAGGAGATGTCGGCCAGCGCCGAGGCCTCCAGCCGCCAGGTGGACCTCGTCGCCAGCGGCACGGGCGTCGTCACGGGCAGCGTGCAGACCGTAGCGGCCGGCACCGAGCAGATGTCCGCCTCGATCCGCGAGATCGCCCAGCAGGCCACCGGGGCGGCGCAGGTCGCCAACCGCGCCGTCGCCGTCGCCGGCTCCGCCACCGAGGCCGTCGCCAAGCTCGGCGACTCCTCGACCGCGGTCGGCGACGTGGTCAAGGCGATCACCTCGATCGCCGAGCAGACCAACCTGCTGGCGCTCAACGCCACCATCGAGGCCGCCCGGGCGGGCGAGGCAGGCAAGGGCTTCGCCGTCGTCGCCACCGAGGTGAAGGACCTCGCGCAGGAGACGGCGCGGGCCACCGAGGACATCGGCCGCCGCATCGAGACGATCCAGGCCGACACCGGTGCCGCGGTCGCCGCGATCGCGGAGATCACCGAGATCATCGCCCGCATCGACGAGAGCCAGACCACCATCGCCTCCGCGGTGGAGGAGCAGACCGCGACCACCAACGAGATGAGCCGCTCGGCGCAGGAGGCGGCGTCGGGCTCGACCGAGATCGCCGGCACGGTGGCGGCGATGGCCGACACCGCCGGTCGCACGCTCGAGGCGGCGTCGTCCACCAGCCGCACCGCGGCGGACTTCGCCCGGATCGCGGGCGAGGTGCGGGCCTCGGTCAGCCGCTTCCGCTGGTGAGCCGTGGCCTATGCTGAGCGCGCGCTCGCCGGTGACCGGCCACCGGTCCCCGGCGGCGCGGGCCCCCATCGTCTAGCGGCCCAGGACCCCGCCCTTTCACGGCGGTAGCGCCGGTTCGAATCCGGTTGGGGGTGCGGCCCGCGCCGTGCCGCGCCCTCGATTGGGAGTGCGGGGCCGGCATGGGTTACTGTTCCACCGCTCCGCGACGCTCGCGTCGTGGGCGCCAGTTGGCCCCGTAGCGCAGTTGGTTAGCGCGCCGCCCTGTCACGGCGGAGGCCGCGGGTTCGAGTCCCGTCGGGGTCGCCAAGTGCGACAGCCCCGGACCACCAGGTCCGGGGCTGTCGTCGTCTCCAGCGTCCTCGTCGTCCCCGGGGTCGCGAGGTCCAGTGGGGTGGCGGTGACCGGCAGGATGGGTCCGTGCCCGTCGAGATGAGCCGCCCCGACTTCGAGCGCCTCGTCGAGCACGCGCTCGATGGCATCCCCGCCGAGCTGGCCGCGCGGGTGCACAACGTCGTCGTGCTCGTCGAGGACGACCCGCCGGCCGACGACCCGGACCTCCTCGGCCTCTACGAGGGCGTCGCCCTCACCGAGCGGTGGGACGGCGCGCCGCCCGACCTGCCCGACCGCATCTTCGTCTTCCGCAACCCGCTGCTGGAGATGTGCGAGAGCGTCGACGAGCTCGTCGACGAGGTCCGCATCACCGTGGTGCACGAGGTCGCCCACCACTTCGGCATCGACGACGACCGGCTGCACGAGCTCGGCTACGGCTGAGCCGGTCCCGTCGGACCGGGTCAGACCAGCGCCGCGCCGAGGGCGTAGCCGGCCGCGCACGCCGCGAGCGACCCGCCGAGCGTCGCCGCGGCGTACAGGCCACCCACGCGAGGGCCGAGGTGCACGGAGCGCAGCACCACCGCGGAGTACGTCGTGGCGCCCCCGCACACGCCGGCTCCCAGGAGGGCGGCGAGCGGGGCCGCGGGCGCGGTGGCCACGAGCAGGCCGAGGCCGGCCGAGCCGAGGAGGTTGACCGTGAGCGTGCCGAGGGGGAGCGCACGGTCGCGGAGCAGACCGGCGCCGAAGCGCACCACCGCACCCAGCGCGCCGCCGAGCGCCACCAGCAGCAGCGTCACCGGGTCGGCCCCGCCCGGTCGGTCCACCCGTCGGCGCGCCGGGCCGCCCACCGGTCGGCCAGCACGACCGCGGCGAGGGCGACGGCGGCGGTGAGCACGACGTAGGCCAGCGCCGTCGCGACGGCGCCGGCAGCGAGCAGCGCGCGGGCCTGCTCGGCGGCGAGCGAGAGGGTGGTGAAGCCGCCGAGCACACCGGTGCCGAGCGCGAGGGCCAGCAACGGCCGGGCGCGCACCGCGGGCGCGGCGGGCAGCAGCGCGAGCAGCACGGAGCCGACGACGTTGGTCGCCGCGGTGGTCCAGGGGAAGCCACCGGCGGCGGCCGCGGGGTCGGGCACGGCCTCGGCGAGGCCCCACCGCAGCGCCGACCCGACGGCGCCGCCGAGCGCCACGACGACGACGGCGACGGCGAGCGGAGCGGGGTGGACGGCCCGGGGAGCCGCGCGGGTCACGGAGCGGGGCGCTCGACCACCGGGCGCACCTGGCGCCACGGGACCGGGGCCGCGCCCTCGGACTGCCGCACGAACTCGCCGAGGAACCACCGCTGGAAGTCGCGCTGCAGCGGCGTGCGGGCGAGCGACAGCAGCCGCTCGGCCCGGCAGAACGCGTCGGCGAGCTCCAGCAGCTCGAGCATCTGCGTGATGACCGGCGGGGTCGTGAGCGGCACCTCGAGGACGAGGTCGACCTGCTCGGCTCCGGAGCCGAGGGCCTGCTCGAGCTGGTCGGTGCCGATCGCGTGGGCGAGCTCGGACTCGAAGTCGGTCAGGAGCACCGACAGGCTCGTGGCGAGGGGGTACTCGCTGCCGTGGGCGAGCGCCAGCAGCCGCAGCTCGCGGCGCAGCTCGCGGAAGTGGTGGCGGAAGCCGGCGAAGGTGCGCACAGGCACGCCCTGCACGAACACCGGGAAGCGAGGACCGCGGCGGGAGGCACCCGACGCGGCCTGGTCGTCGGTCGTGGTGAAGACGGCGGCCTCGCTGGGGGCGCCGCTGCCCTCCTCGCACGCGGGCTCGAACCAGACGACCTTGCCGTCGGGGACGAGGTAGGCGCCCCAGGCCGACGAGACCATCGAGACGATCCCGAGGCCGCGGCCCTGCGTCGAGAGCAGCGCGCTGCCGACCAGGTCGGGGTCGTCGATGAGGCCGTCGAGGCCGTCGAAGCCACCCATCTGCGCCTCGGCGCGGGCCTCGAGGTCGGTGCGGTCGCCGAGCGAGCCGAGGTCGCCGAGGTCGCCCAGCTCGGCGAGGTCGCCGAGGAAGGCCCCGAGGTCGAGGTCGGTGGCCAGCGGGTCGGGCGGGGTCGGGGGCGTGGGGGAGCCGTCGTGCACCTCGACGCGGGGGTGCTCGCGGGTGCCGCCGACGCGCACCGCGAGCGGCGGCTCGGCGTGCAGCAGCGCGTTGGTGACGAGCTCGGAGACGCCGAGCGCCGCGGCGTCGGCGAGGTCGTCGCGGCCCAGCCGCGCGCACACGTCGACCACCCAGCGTCGCGCCGCCTGGACGGACCGGGGTTCCGGCTCCAGGGGCAGGGCGTGAGCGTCCACGGTGTCCCTTCATCCCCACAACGAAGGTCGTCGCCGCCCCGGGGGAGGCGGCTGTCGAGCCATCCTGCCTGATCTACCCCGGGTAGTTGTGGCTGAAACCACGTTCCGGCGCGTCTTTCCCACCCTCCCGGACGTGCGTCGGGCCGAGCGGCGCGCGACAATGGGGAGCGGCCACGGGCGCGAGCCGCGCCCCACCACCCGACGACGCGAGAGGTCCTCATGAGCACCGCCCCAGAAACTCCCCACCGGCACCAGGTGGTGGTGATCGGGTCCGGCTTCGGCGGGTTGTTCGGCACCAAGGCGCTGCGCCGCTCCGACGTCGACGTCACGATGGTCGCCCGGACCACCCACCACCTCTTCCAGCCGCTGCTCTACCAGGTGGCGACCGGCATCCTGTCGGCCGGCGAGATCGCGCCGCCGACCCGCGAGATCCTCGCCAAGCAGGACAACGCGCGGGTGCTGCTCGGCGAGGTCACCGACATCGACCTCGAGCGGCGCGTCGTCACCTCGCAGGTGCTGGGCCGCGAGACGACGGTGCCCTACGACTCCCTCATCGTCGCGGCCGGCGCCAGCCAGTCCTACTTCGGCAACGACCAGTTCGCCGAGTTCGCCCCCGGCATGAAGTCGATCGACGACGCCCTCGAGCTGCGCGGCCGCATCTTCGGCGCCTTCGAGATGGCCGAGCTCGCCGCGACCCGCGGCGACGAGGTGGAGCACCTGCTCACCTTCGTCGTCGTCGGCGCCGGCCCGACCGGTGTGGAGATGGCCGGCCAGATCGCGGAGCTGGCCCACCGCACCCTCAAGCGCGACTTCCGCGCGATCAGCTCGACGCAGGCGCGGGTGATCCTCGTCGACGCCGCCCCCCAGGTGCTGCCGCCCTTCGGTGCCAAGCTCGGCGAGAAGTCCAAGCAGGAGCTCGAGAAGCTCGGCGTCGAGGTCTGGCTGGGCGCGATGGTCACCGACGTCGACGAGCGCGGCCTCGAGGTGAAGTACAAGGACGGCAAGACCGTCCGCATCGAGGCGGTCACCAAGATGTGGGCCGCCGGCGTGCAGGCCAACCCGCTCGGCGCGATGCTCGCCGAGAAGACCGGCGCCCCCCTCGACCGCGCCGGGCGCATCGGGGTCAACCCCGACCTGACCCTCCCGGGCCACCCCGAGGTCTTCGTCGTCGGCGACATGATCAGCCTCGACAACCTCCCGGGCGTCGCGCAGGTGGCGATCCAGGGCGCGAAGTACGCCGCCAAGGAGATCGACGGCCGGCTCAAGGGCAAGCCCAGCCAGGGCCCGTTCAAGTACTTCGACAAGGGCTCGATGGCCATCATCAGCCGTTTCCGTGCGGTCGCGATGGTGGGCAAGCTGCGCCTCACCGGCGTCATCGCCTGGCTGATGTGGCTCGCGGTGCACCTCGTCTACATCACCGGCTTCAAGAACCGCGTCTCCGCGCTCATGAAGTGGGCGATCTCCTTCCTCGGTCGCGGCCGCGCCTCGCGCACGATGACCGAGCAGCAGATCTTCGCCCGCGCCGCGCTGTCGCGGCTCAAGGGCGGGGCAGCCGACCTGGTGAGCGAGCCCGGTGCCTTCGAGGCCGCCCGCGACCTGGTCGGCGTGACCCGGCGCCGCGAGGAGCTCGAGGCGCAGGCGGCCGAGGAGGTGCGGCTCACCGACGCCGGCGAGCGCGGCGTCAAGGTCGACCAGCGGGCCTGACGCCGCGGCGTACCCCGCCCAGCGTGGCGCTCCCCCCTCGCCGTGGGAGATTGACCCCATGGGTGGGGCACACGCACACGGGCCGGCGCCCGACGTCGGGATCGACCGTCGCGCGCGGTTCGTGCTGCTCGGGTCGCTGCTGCTGGCGGCGGTCCTGACGGTCGCCGGGATGGTCGCGCTGTGGCCGGCGGCCGACGAGCGACCGGCGGAGGTGCCGTTCGCGGGCGACGGGGTGCGCGAGGTCTCGGCCGAGGTCGTCGCCGTCGCCGACCCCTGCCCGGTGATCGCGGTCGACCCCGCGCTCCCGACCCCGCCGGGCGGCGAGCGCCCGGACTTCCCGGACGGCTGCGGCAGCGTGACGGTGACCGTCGAGGGCAGCGAGGAGCCCGTGACGATCCAGCCCCCGCCGTACGTCGCGCGCGCGGGGTTGCAGGCCGGTGACGGGGTCTCGCTGCTCGCGCTCCCCGCGCAGGACGGCGTGCCGCCGCAGTACGCCTTCGTCGCGATCGACCGCGGCCAGCCGGTGGCGGTGCTCGCGGTCGCCTTCGTGGTGGTCGTGGCGCTCGTGGCGCGGCTGCGGGGGCTGCTCGCGCTGCTCGGTCTCGGCATCGCGGGGCTGGTGCTCGCCTTCTTCGTGCTGCCGGCGCTGCTGGCCGGGCGCGACGGCTTCACGGTCGCGGCGGTGGGGTCGTCGGCGATCATGTTCGTGGTGCTCTACCTCGCCCACGGACCCTCGCTGCGCACCAGCGCGGCGCTCGCCGGGACGCTGCTCGGGGTCGGCGCGACGGCGCTGATCGGCCTGTGGGGCATCGACCGCGCGCGGCTCGCGGGCATCGGGGAGAGCGGCGAGCAGCTGCTGCTCTACGCCCCCGACCTCGACTACCAGGGGCTGCTCGCCGCTGCCGTCGTGATCGCGGGGCTCGGCGTGCTCAACGACGTGACGATCACGCAGGCCTCGGCGGTGTGGGAGCTGCGCGCTGCGGCGCCGGGACTCGGGCGACGGCAGCTCTTCACCAGCGGCATGCGGATCGGGCGCGACCACATCGCCTCCACGATCTACACGATCGTCTTCGTCTACGCCGGCGCGGCGCTGTCGGTGCTGATGCTGATCGCGCTCTACGACCGGCCGCTGCTCAGCGCGCTCGGCGAGGAGGCGATCGCCGAGGAGGTCGTGCGCACCCTCGCCTCCGCCATCGGGCTCGTGCTCGCGGTGCCGCTCACCACCGGCATCGCGGCGCTCACGGTGTCGGGGCCGGTGTCGGGGCCGGTGTCGGGGCCGGCGCGCGCCGGTGCCGCGGAGGGCTGAGGCTCAGAGGTCGGGACGGAAGCGGCGCACCGCGGCCACGAACTCGTGGGGGTCGACCATGCTGCGGTCCACCACGTAGGCCGGCAGGCCGCGACGCTCGAACCGCGCCTGCCAGCGCCGCTGCCCGGGCTCGCCGTGCAGGGTGAGCACGGCGTAGTGGCTGGTGAGGTCGAAGCGGTGGTGGCTGCCGTGGGCGTGGATGTCGAGCACGCCGTGGTCGAGCACAACCGTCGCCGTCGAGGTGCTCGCGCGCACCGCCCACAGCACGAGCGTCAGCGCGGCGCACGCGCCGGCGACGCCGAGGCTGGCCGTCGTCGGGTCGTCGTAGGCGACGTAGCCGGTCAGCGCGGTCAGCGCGAGCGCCCCGAGCAACAGGGTCGCGAGCACCTGGCGGGCCTTGCGCTGGGGGTGCAGCTGCAGGACGGACGCGGGCGGCGCCGGCTCCGGTGCGGGCTCCGGCGTCCGCTTCGGGGTCGCCGCCGGTGCCGGCGGGGGTGCCGGTGCGGGTGCCGGTGCGACCAGGGCCGCGACCTCAGCGGCCGGCACCGCGCCGGGGAGCGGGGGTGCCGGTGCCTCGGTCGGGACCGTCGCGCGGGAGGTCTCCGCCCGAGAGGTCTTCGGTCGTGCGGTCCTCGGTCGTGCGGCTCTCGGTCGTGCGGCTCTCGGTTGCCTGCCGTCGACGGTGGGGGTCGTGGTGTCGGGGGTGTCGGTGCGGGGGGTGCGCTCCGGCTGGGGCTGCGCCGACGCCGGGGCCCGGCGCGCCGTGGCCTTCGGAGTCGCAGGCACGGTCGGGGTGGGGCTCGTCGCGCGCGCGACGGCGCTCGCGGCGGCCTCCGTGCTCGCGTCGGTGGTGACCGGCGTGGCCGGGCCCGCCTTCCTCGGCGTGCGCCGGCGCGGCGTGCGTACGGTGGGTGCGGTGCCGGCGGCCGCGTCGCCGCCCGCCAGCGCCGCGAGCACTGCGGCGCCCGCGGCGCCCGCGTCGACCCGCGCCCCTGAGGGCGCCGGCGTTGCGTCATGCGTCTGCGATGCAACTGCGTCGGTTCCGCATGACGTCTGCCCTGCGAGGCGCGGCGGCTGGTGCCCAGCTGACCCCGGCACCTCGCCAGCGTCATGCGATCCGCTCGCGATCACGACGGGTTCGTACGACGTCTCGGCGGCGGCCTTGTCGGCTGCGGCCTTGTCGGCTGCGGCCTTGTCGGCGGCGGCCTTGTCGGCGGCGGCCTTGTCGGCGGCGGCCTTGTCGGCGGCGGCCTTGTCGGCGGCGGCCTTGTCGGCGGCGGCCTTGTCGGCGGCGGCCTTGTCGGCTGCGGCCTTGTCGGCTGCGGCCTTGTCGGCTGCGGCCTTGTCGGCTGCGGCCTTGTCGGCTGCGGCCTTGTCGGCTGCGGCCTTGTCGGCTGCGGCCTTGTCGGCTGCGGCCTTGTCGGCGGCGGCCTTGTCGGCGGCGGCCTTGTCGGCGGCGGCCTTGTCGGCGGCGGCCTTGTCGGCGGCGGCCTTGTCGGCGGCGGCCTTGTCGGCGGCGGCCTTGTCGGCGGCGGCCTTGTCGGCGGCGGCCTTGTCGGCGGCGGCCTTGTCGGCGGCGGCCTTGTCGGCGGCGGCCTTGTCGGCGGCGGCCTTGTCGGCGGCGGCCTTGTCGGCGGCGGCCTTGTCGGCGGCGGCCTTGTCGGCGGCGGCCTTGTCGGCGGCGGCCTTGTCGGCGGCGGCCTTGTCGGCGGCGGCCTTGTCGGCGGCGGCCTTGTCGGCGGCGGCCTTGTCGGCGGCGGCCTTGTCGGCGGCGGCCTTGTCGCGGCGCCTTCTCAGCAGCCGCCTTCTCAGCAGCCGCCTTCTCAGCAGCCGCCTTCTCAGCAGCCGCCTTCTCAGCAGCCGCCTTCTCAGCAGCCGCCTTCTCAGCAGCCGCCTTCTCAGCAGCCGCCTTCTCAGCAGCCGCCTTCTCAGCAGCCGCCTTCTCAGCAGCCGCCTTCTCAGCAGCCGCATGGTCTTCGTCGGACCGTACGGGCAAGCCGGCGCTCGGGGTCGGTCGCGCCGCAGCTCGTCGGCGCCACAGCGGTCCTCGGCTGCCGGCGTCCACCTCGACGACGTCGGCGGCGCCGGGGTCAGCCGCGGGGGCGTCGCCGGTCGCGTCCGGCGTCGTGGCGGGCGTGGGTGCTGGCGCGGCCAGCGCCGCCAGCACGGCGGCGCCGGCGTCGGTGTGCGACGGGATCTTCGGTGCCGGCGGCACGAGCTGCGGGGCAACCGGGTTCGCCGACACGTGCACACCGGGAGTTCTCGTGCGCTCGGTGCTCGCGAACTCCCGGTGTCTCTCGGCCTCGGCGGCCTCGACACCGACCTCGACACCGGCCTCGGCGGCCTCGGCGACCTCGACCACCTCCACCGCCACCTGGGCCTCCGGCTCGACCTCCGGCTCGGTCTCAGCCGCGGCGCCCGACGCCGGCGCACCGCTGAGCACCCGGTGCTCGAGCCAACGGTCGAGCAGGTCGGAGGCGGGCGCGCCCCCCGGCGCCGCAGCGGTCATGCCCGCGACAGTAGGCAGCGGCCGCGTCGAGCGCTGGGGTTTGAGGAAAGCCTGAACGTTCGGGCATGGACGACCGACCGTTGCGGGTACGCAACCACGTGCCCACCTCCGTCTGGACCGTCCTCGCCGCGACCGTCCTGCTCGGCGTGGTCGTCGCCGCGCTCGGCAGCCGGCTGCGACGGCTGCCCGTCTCCGAGCCCCTGCTCGCCCTGCTCGTCGGGGTCGCCCTGGGCCCGCAGGTCGCCGGCTGGCTCGTCGTGCCCACGGCCGTGGCGGACCCGGCCCTGCTCGAGGAGCTCGCCGCGCCACTCCTGGTCGTCTCGGTCATGGCGATCGCGCTGCGCTACGCCGCCGGCACCGCCCGCCGCCGGTGGGCACCCGTGACGCTCCTCCTGGCCGTCGTGATGCCCCTCATGGCGCTGGCCTCGACCGGCATCGCGGTCGCGGCCGGCACCGCCGCGTCGCTCGCCCTCGTGCTGGGGTGCTGCCTGTGCCCGACCGACCCGGTGCTGTCGTCCAGCGTGGTGACCGGCGGCCCCGCCGAGCGCGACCTCCCGAGCCGCACCCGCCAGCTGCTCTCGCTCGAGTCAGGCGCCAACGACGGGCTCGCCCTCCCGCTGGTCCTCGTCGCGCTGGCCGTCGCGGCCGCACCGACCGGCTCCGAGACGGCCCTGGCGGTCCTCCGCGAGGTCGGTGGAGCGGTCCTGCTGGGGCTCGCGGCGGGCTTCGGTGCGGCGTACGCCGTGCGTGCCGGCGAGCGGTTCGGCTCCGCCGACGGCGCCTCGGTCGTGCTCTTCACCGTCGTGCTGGCCCTCGGGGTCCTCGGGGCGGCCCGACTGCTCGGCGTCAGCGCGGTCATCGCGTCGTTCGTCGCCGGCCTCGCGCTGAACGCGCTGGAGACCCACGGCGACCGCACCCGCGAGGTGCAGGTCGACGAGGCGCTCAACCGCTACGCCGTCCTGCCGTTCTTCCTCGTGCTCGGGGCCGCCCTGCCCTGGGCGGCGTGGGGTCGGCAGGGCTGGGCGCTCGCGGCGGTCGTGGTCGGGGTGCTCGTGCTGCGCCGGTTGCCGTGGCTCCTGGCGCTCGCGCGGCCGCTGCGCCTGCGGCGCCGCGACGCGGTCTTCCTCGGTTGGTTCGGCCCGATCGGCGTCTCGGCGGTGTTCTACCTCGCCGACGCAGCCGCCCGACTGCCCGCGGCCGAGGCCACGGAGCTGGTCGCCCTCGGCACGGCGGTCGTCGCGGCGAGCACCGTGGTCCACGGCCTGACGAGCGCGCCCGGGCGCACGGCGTACGCCGCGGCACGCGACCGCGACGCGCCCGCCCCGGGGGAGCGCGGCGCGTAGCGGGTCGGTGGGCCCCGTGGGACTCGAACCCACAACCCATGGATTAAAAGTCCACTGCTCTGCCCATTGAGCTAGAGGCCCGGCGCGCTGGACCACCCGGGGGCGGCTGCGTGCTCGGCGCGACTCTAGTCGGCGGCGGGCCCCGTGTGCCCCGCCGCCCGGTCGGGTACGCGACGGAGTCCGTGCGTCAGCGCAACGACGGGAGGAGACGTGGGCGAGGAGCAGCAGCAGGAGCGACACGAGAGGCGGATGTACGCCCGGTTCGCCGCGATGATCGCGACGTCCGGGGCCGTGATGTTCGTGCTGATGTACAGCAGCGTCTACGACCTGGGCCACGTGCACTACAGCCAGGAGCGCCTCTACATGGCGCTGACCTCCACCGGCGCGATGGCCCTGGTGATGCTCGCCTTCATGGCCTCGATGATGTACCGCAGCAAGGTGTGGAACGCGGTGGTCGTGGCCGTCGCGCTCGCGGTCGGGCTCGGCGCCTTCGCTGCGTCCCGCACCCAGCTGGCCATCGGCGACGAGCGCTACATGCAGGCGATGGTCCCGCACCACTCGATCGCGATCCTCACGAGCGAGCGCGCCGACATCGACGACGTGCGGGTCCGCGAGCTCGCCGACCAGATCATCGTGGCCCAACGCCGCGAGATCGAGGAGATGGAGTGGCTGCTCGAGGACATCGAGCAGCACGGCCTCGCCACGACGCAGGAGGAGGCCGCCGAGCGACCGGTGCCGGACTTCGAGGCCACCGCCGCCCCGGCGCCCGAGCCCGCGCGCGGCTCCGCGCAGCAGCGGGGCTGGTTCGTCGCGGCCGTGGGGCCGGTGCTCGACGCCGGGCGTTCGTTGCGCGCACGCATGGATCAGGGCTGACGGGCTACGGGACGAGGGGGACGCGCCGACCGGGCCGTCGCCGGACGAGGGGGAGCGACGTGGGACGACTCGACCGGATAGCGGAGCCGTGGGGCACCCGCACGCCGTACGGACCGGGGGAGACCTGGCCGGTGCGCGTCGACCAGCACCTCGCCGAGGGGCTCGGCGACGACGACGTCGACGCCTGGCACCAGTCCGCCTCGATCCTGCACTCCAACGGTGACGGCCTCGACATCGCGGTCAAGGACGGGCGCATCGTGGGGGTGCGCGGTCGCGCGGAGGACCGGGTCAACCACGGGAGGCTCGGGCCCAAGGACCTCTACGGCTGGCAGGCGAACGGCTCGCCCGACCGGCTCACGAAGCCGCTGGTCCGCCGCGACGGCGAGCTCGTCGAGACCGACTGGGACACCGCGATGGAGGCGGTCGCCGGCCGCACGAAGGAGCTGCTCGCCGAGCGCGGCGCCAGCTCGATCGCCTTCTACACGACCGGCCAGCTGTTCCTCGAGGAGTACTACACGCTCGGGCTCATCGCCCACGGCGGCATCGGCACCAACCACGTCGACGGCAACACCCGGCTGTGCACCGCCACCGCCGCCGCGGCGCTCAAGGAGTCGTTCGGCTGCGACGGCCAGCCGGGCTCCTACACCGACCTCGACCACGCCGACGTGATCTGCCTCTACGGCCACAACATGGCCGAGACGCAGACGGTGCTGTGGACGCGCATCCTCGACCGCCTCGCGGGGCCCCACCCGCCCGCGATCGTCTGCGTCGACCCCCGCGAGACACCGGTGGCGCGCGCGGCGACGGTCCACCTCGCGCCGCGACCCGGCACCAACGTGATGCTGATGAACGCGCTGCTGCACGAGGTGCTCGCCCACGACTGGGTCGACCACGACTACGTCGAGGCGCACGCCGTCGGCTTCCCCGAGCTGCAGAAGATGCTGCAGGGCTACTCCGTCGAGCGGGCCGCCGAGGTGTGCGGGGTGCTCGAGGCCGACCTGCGGGAGGCCGCGCGACTGATCGGCACCTCCGAGCGGCTCTTCTCCACGGTGCTCCAGGGCTTCTACCAGTCCCACCAGGCCACCGCCGCGGCCGTGCTGGTCAACAACGTCCACATCGTGCGCGGCATGCTCGGCAAGCCGGGCTGCGGGATCCTGCAGATGAACGGGCAGCCCACCGCCCAGAACACCCGCGAGTGCGGGGCCGACGGTGACCTCCCCGCCTTCCGCAACTGGAGCAACGACGCCCACGTCGAGGACCTCGCGCGGGTCTGGAACATCGACCCGGTGGACATCCCGCACTACACCGCGCCGACGCACGCGATGCAGATCATGCGCTACGTCGAGGACGGCTCGATCCGGTTCCTCTACGTGACGGCCACGAACCCCGCGGTGTCGATGCCCGAGCTGCAGCGGATGCGCAGCATCCTGTCCCAGGACCGGTTGTTCCTCGTCGTGCAGGACATCTTCCTCTCCGAGACCGCGCAGCTCGCCGACGTCGTGCTGCCGGCGGCCACCTGGGGCGAGAAGACCGGCACCTTCACCAACGTCGACCGCACCGTGCACCTCTCCGAGAAGGCGGTCGAGCCGCCCGGCGAGGCCCGCTCGGACTTCGACATCCTCGTCGACTACGCCCGCCGCCTCGACCTGCGCGACAAGGACGGGGCGCCGCTGGTGAAGTGGACGACGCCGGAGGAGGCGTTCGAGGGGTGGAAGGAGTGCACCCGCGGTCGGCCCTGCGACTACACCGGCCTGTCCTACGACGAGCTGCGCGGCGGCAGCGGCATCCAGTGGCCGTGCAACGACGAGCACCCCGACGGCACCGAGCGCATCTACGAGGACGGGCAGTTCTGGTCCGCGCCCGACTACTGCGAGTCCTACGGTCGCGACCTCGTCACCGGCACGCCGGTCTCCCCGACGGAGTACAGGGCGCTCAACCCCGACGGCAAGGCGGTCCTCAAGGCCGCCGAGTACGTCGTGCCCCACGAGGTGCCCTCGTCCGACTACCCCTTCCAGCTCATCACCGGCCGCACGCTCTACCACTTCCACACCCGCACGAAGACCGCCCGCGCGCCGCAGCTGCAGGCCGCCGCGCCCGAGGTGTGGGTCGAGTGCTCGGCCGCCGACGCCGCCGAGCAGGGGTGGGCCGAGGGCGACCTGCTCGAGGTCCGCACGCCGCGCGGACGGGTGACCGCCAGGCTGCGCGTGAGCGGCATCCGCCAGGGGGTGCTCTTCCTGCCCTTCCACTACGGCTACTGGGACACCGGCGCGGGCCACCAGCCCGGCGACGACGCGGGCGACGGTGGTCGCGCGGCCAACGAGCTGACCATGACCGACTGGGACCCCGCCTCGAAGCAGCCGCTCTTCAAGACCGCCGCCGCGACGGCGACCCGGCTCCGGGGAGCCGACGGCGAGCCGTCGCGCGCGCCCACCACGACCGCCTCGCGACCGGTCGGCGACGGCGGGCCACCCGTGCCGGACACCCGGGGAGGAGACGCCGCGCAGGCCGACGAGCGGCTGGAGACCGTGGGAGGTGCGCGGTGAGCCCCGTGAGCCCCGCGCAGGTGGTGCGCACCCTGCGCAGCCTCAGCGGCAACAAGGTGGCCGCCGCCATCGAAGAGCTGCACCGCTCCGAGGACGACCTCGCCACCGCCCTGCTGTCCCTGGCCGACCAGCAGAAGGTCGACCACGAGGTCTTCCACGTCGCGAAGGACGTCGCCGCGTGGTCGCAGGAGCACGTGCGCGAGCTCGCCCGCATCGGCCGCGACTACGACCTGGACCTCGACCCGGAGCCCTCCGACGAGTCGACGCTCGCCGCCAGGCTCAAGCAGAAGGCGTCCGAGCTCGCCGGGCGACACCACGAGCCCACGCTGCTGCTCCTCGCCGACCTGCGCCACATCCACCGCACCGCCGCCGGCGTCTCGCTCGACTGGGAGGTGCTCGCGCAGACCGCGCAGGCGATGAAGGACACCGAGCTGCTCGCGGTGGCGCAGGACTGCCACCCCGAGACCCTGCGGCAGATGCGGTGGGCCAACGGCAAGGTCAAGGAGACCGCCGCCCAGGTGATGGTGACCGGGTGAGCGCCGACCTGCAGGCCGCCCCCCGCGTGGTGCTGCGCCCGCTCGCGAGTCCGCTGCCGCTCGGGTTCCTGGCGCTGGCGGTCGCCACCACCTGCTTCGCGGCGGTCCAGCTCGGCTGGGTGCCGCAGGCGCAGGGCAGCACGGTCGCCCTGGGCGTGCTCGTCCTCACCGTGCCGCTGCAGCTGCTCGCCGCGGTCATGGGCTTCCTCGCCCGCGACCCCGTGGCGGCGACCGGCAGGGGCATCCTCGCCGGGACCTGGGCCGCCGCCTGCCTGGCCACCCTCGCCTCACCGCCGGGTGCCAGCAGCCCGGGCCTGGGCGTGCTGCTGCTCGCCTCGGCCACCTGCCTGCTGGTCCCGGCCGCCGCTGCGCGCACCAAGGCGGTGCCGGCCCTGGTCATCGTGGGCAGCTCGGCCCGCTTCGCCGTCACCGGCCTCGCCGAGCTCGACGGCGGCCGCGGGTGGCTCGACGCCGCCGGCTGGGTCGGGATCGGCCTCGCCGGGCTCAGCCTCTACGCCGCCCTCGCCCTGGAGCTCGAGGGCAGCGAGGGTCGCACCGTGCTGCCGCTCGGGCGCCGCGGCCGGAGCCGGGCCGCCCTCGACGGGCGGCTCGCCGACCAGGTGGACGACGTCGCCACCGAGCCGGGGGTGCGTCAGCAGCTGTGAGCGAGCTCGACGACCGCGGCCCCGCAGGCGCCCCCGACAGCCTCGACGGCCCCGTCGACCCCGACCGCACGGCGTACGACGCGGCGCGCGCCACCGAGGCGCTCCTCGCGGTCTCGCGCACCATGACCGCGGTCGTGGCCCGCACCCTGTCCGCGGTCGCCGAGGAGATCACGGTCCCGCAGCTGCGCGCGCTCGTGCTGCTGGACTCCCGGGGGCCGGTGAACCTCGCGACCCTGGCTCAGCACCTCGACGTCAACCCCTCGAACGCCAGCCGCACCTGCGACCAGCTGGTCGCCTCCGGCAAGGTCGAGCGGGCGACCGCCGAGGACGACCGTCGGCAGGTGCGGCTGCGCCTGACCGACCGCGGCACGGCCTTCGTCGCCGGCCTGATGGAGGCGCGTCGCGACCTCCTCCGCGCCGTCGTCGACCGGGTGCCGCCCGACGACCTGGCCGTGCTCGCGCGCGGCCTGGAGGCGTTCTCCGCCGCGGTGGCCGCTGCGCCGCCCCAGGAGACCGTCGGCCTGCCCGACGGCCGGATCATCCCGTGGCTGCTGTGAGGCCGCGGACCGGTCGACCGCCCGCACCGACAGCCCCCGGCGACCGCCGGGGGCGGATGGAGGGAACCGCATGACCCACCACGACACCACCGCCCAGATGATCCGCTCCCACCCGGCTGCCGCTGGCGGCGGCCTCGGCCTCGACCCGCAGGTCCTGGCCGACTGCATCGACGCCTGCACGACGTGTGCACAGGCCTGCACGGCCTGCGCCGACGCCTGCCTGGGTGAGGAGATGGTCGCCGAGCTGCGCCGGTGCATCCGCACCGACCTCGACTGCGCCGACGTCTGCGACGCCACCGGCCGTGTGCTCTCGCGCCTCACGCCGGGCGACCTCGGCCTCGTCCGGTCGCTCGTGCAGGCCTGCGCCGACGCCTGCCGGGCGTGCGGCGACGAGTGCGAGCAGCACGCCGGGATGCACGAGCACTGCCGGGTCTGCGCCGAGGCGTGTCGCCGCTGCGAGGCGGCGTGCCGCCGAGTCCTCGAGGCCCTCTCGGTCTGAGCAGGTCGCCGCCTCAGCGGCCCCAGCGCACCCGGATCACCTCGAGGGCGAGCTCCACCGGCTCGACGCCCGCCTGCGCGGCGGCGTCGAGCAGGTGGGCCTCGGCCGCCTCGACGTCGACGTCGAGCTGGGCCGCGACGATCCCGGTCGCGACCTCGAAGGTCGAGCGGTCGCGCAACCGCTGCGGCGCCTCCCGCGCGGCGTCGCGGGTGGAGAAGGACAGGTCGGCGTTGGTGACGGCGCCCTCCGCCCACGCACCGAAGACCTCGGCGAGCGGGCCGACCCGGTCGTCGAAGGCGTGCGGCTGGGCGGCGTACAGGTTGACGGTGCCGACCACGTCGCCCTCGGCGAGGACCGGCAGGGTCAGCGTGCTGCGCACGCCGTGCGCGGCCGTGGCGGCGGCGAAGAGGCGCCAGCGCTCCTCGTCGAGCGGGTCGTCGGGCCGGGGGTCGTGCACCTCGGCGTGGTGGCCGCTCTCGATGCAGGGTCCGCCGTCGACGTACTGCACCGCGTCGAGCGCGGCGGCCCGCTCGGAGGACGACACGAGGGTGAACGTGACGCCGTCGTGGCTGCGCGCCAGGCTCACCCCGGCCAGCGACGGCACGACCTCGGTGGCGCGGGAGACCAGGCGGCCCAGCTCGGGGAGCAGGTCGTCGTCGGGCCCGGGCCCGAGCTCGCCGACCGCCTCGACGGTCTCCGGGAGGGGCTCGAGCGGGCGCGAGGCCACGATCTGTCCTCCTCGGTCGTGGGGTGGAGCGGGTGGGCCGACGCCGTCGTCAGCGGTGGCGCGCGGACCAGCAGGCGGGCGAGCAGGTGGCGCCGGCCCGGTCGACCGGCACCACGCGGCAGCCGGCGCACGCCGGGCCGAGGCGGGACGAGGCCGCCAGCAGGACGAAGAGCGCTCGACCGACAGCGCGCACGGGACACCTCCGCGGACAGGACGACGACCGGTCGGGGTGCCGGCCGCAGGACCGGTAACCACGGGCGCCGGTCGCCACACGGGTGGGGAAAAATTTTTCCTCACCCGTACGGGCGTTTGAGGGGGGGCTGCCCGGTTACCGGACGCCCGGCGCGAGCCCTGCGCCATCCGACACGCCAGGAGGCCTGATGACGACCAGCACGCTCACCTTGACCCTCGTCGACGACTGCGAGGTCTCGATCGCCGGACTCCAGGCCGTGCTCGCCCCCTTCGCCGAGCGTGTCGAGATCGTCGACCCGTGCCAGGCGCTGCGCGACCCGTCGGGCATCGACGTCATCCTCTACGAGCCGGTGCGCCAGTCCGACTTCAGCCGGTCGCTGCTGCGCGACCTGCAGAAGCGGGCCGAGGCGGTCGCGGTCGTCTGGTCGTGGGCCCGTCCCGAGGAGCTGCCGGTCCACACCGCAGGCCCCTGCCTGCCCAAGTCGCTGCCGGCCGCGCGCCTGGTCGCCGCCCTCGAGGCGCTGCGCGAGGGCCGGCCCACCCCGTGGGCCGAGACCCCCGCGCCCCCGCCGGCGCCGCGCGCGCCGCGGCCCCGCGTCGCCGACCTGCTGGCGGCCTCCGTCGAGCGGGCCGAGGAGGTCGCCGCACAGGAGGCCGAGGAGGAGGCCCGCCGCGTCGCCGAGGACGGCGGCCGCCCCGGTGGTGTGCGCCTCACGCCGCGGGAGCAGCAGGTGCTGGCGCTGCTCACCCGCGGCCTGACCAACACCGAGATGGCCGACCAGCTCACGCTGAGCGTCAACTCCGTCAAGACCTACCTGCGCCAGGCCTACCGCAAGATCGGCGCCAGCCGCCGCGCCCAGGCCGTCGCGTGGAGCCTCGAGAACGGCCTCGCCGGCCTCGCCGCCACCTTGACCGAGGTGCAGGCGACGACCCCGCCCGCCGAGACCGGCCCGGCGCGCACCGCCGCTCCGGCCCCGGCGGCCGCGGCGGCCGTCGCCCCGGTGTCGGTGCCCGCCGTGGTCGCGCGCACCCCCCTCGCCGCCGGCGCGGTGTCCTGATGGCGAGCGCCGCGGAGCGCGAGGAGCGGCGGGTCGCGACCCGCGAGCTCTACGAGCAGGTGCGCGCCACCGACGACGAGGCCGAGCGGCGCGAGCTGTGGGACCGGATCGTCGTGCTCAACATGCCGGTCGCCGAGGCCGTCGCGCGCCGGCTGGGCGGGCGCGGCTCCTCCCTCGACGACCTCTACCAGGTCGCCTACGCCGCGCTGGTGCGCGTCGTGCGCGCCTATGACCCGAGCAAGGGCGAGGACCTCCTCAGCTACGCCGTCCCGAGCATCAGCGGCGAGGTGCGCCGCCACTTCCGCGACCACGGCTGGGCCGTCCGCCCGCCGCGCGAGGTGCAGCGCGCCCACGGCCGGGTCTCGGCGCAGGGCCCGCTGCCCGAGCGCTGCAGCGTGGCGAGCGTCAGCCGCATCGCCGGCGACGTCGGCGAGGACGCCGCCACCGTCTACGAGGCCCTGAGCGCCGGCTCGTGCCGCCGTGCCGTGAGCCTCGACCACCCCTTCCTGGACGGCGAGGGCGACAGCCTGGGCGCGTTCCTGGCCGACGCCGAGGACCGGTCGATGGGCTGCGCCGACGCGCGACTGCTGCTCGAGCCGCTGCTGCGCGCGCTCGACCCGCTGGAGCGCGCGGTCCTGCGGCTGCGCTTCGCCGAGGGCCTCACCCAGCGCGAGATCGCCGCCGAGCTCGGCCTCACCCAGGCCCGCGTCTCCCGGCTGCTGCACCGGGTGCTCACCTCGATGCGGGCCTCGCTGGCCGGCCTCGACGAGGTCGCGGTCGCCTCCTAGGGACCCGACGTGACGTCGTCGTCACCAGGAGTTCACGCCGGGTCTCCACAAACCTCCCCCCAGGGATGGTGGTGGAGGGGGTCGTCGTTGGTAGTGTCGTGCTCGCACGCGTTGCAAGTTCCAGCAGGTACGCCCGCGGAGTTTGTGATCCAACGGCGTTTTGTCTTGCGCACGGCCCCTGCCAACTGCAAGTCGGAGCGTTGTGTCACCGCAGCGCGTGTGGTCCACCGCCGTGGTGGGCCTCGTTCCGATCAAGGAGTAACAGCAGATGGCTCAGGGCACCGTGAAGTGGTTCAACGCCGAGAAGGGTTTCGGCTTCATCGCGCAGGAGGACGGCGGCGACGACGTCTTCGTGCACTACTCGGCGATCCAGACCCAGGGCTACAAGTCCCTGGACGAGAACCAGAAGGTCGAGTTCGACGTCACGCAGGGCCCCAAGGGCCCGCAGGCGGAGAACGTCCGCCCCGCCTGATCCTCACGGATCGCTGGCGGCGGAGCCGGGCCTCTCGTCCGGCGACTCTGGCACCGAGCACACGGGGCCGCACCTCTCGCGAGGTGCGGCCCCGTGTCGCGTCGAGGGGGTCGCTGCGCGGAGGTCGCGCCTGCGGTCTGGACCGTGACCGGCCCGTGCGGGTGAGCGGGGTTTCGTCCGCGCCCGACGTGGGCAGACTGCTCCTCGGCGGCACCACCCCGTGCTGCCGTCCCCTGCAGCCACCCCCCGCCGCTGCACCCGCACCACCAGCCGAGGAGCCGCCGTGCACGACCAGTTCGACGTGTCGCTCGAGGACCGTGACCTGCTCGTCGAGGTCGAGCTCACCACCAACCTCATCATCGCGGCCAGCGAGGCCGAGGAGCACCTGACGCCGCAGCAGATCGACGAGATCCTCGGCGTCACCCGCCCCGCGGACGGGTGACGGCGACGCCTCAGCAGGTCGCGTAGAGCACCGGACCGTTCGACAGGTCCGAGAGCACGTAGGCCCCGTCGACGGGGTCCAGGTCGAGCACGACGGCGCTGCCCTCGGCGCGGGCCTCCACGAGGGCGAAGCGGTCGGCGAAGTCGCCGCCCTGGCCGGGCGCAGGCCCGACCGCCAGCTGCGCGCGCACGTCTGCCTCGGCCCGCGCCTGGTCGTCGGTCTCGAAGAGCATCGCCACGCGTGCGCCCACCGCCTCCTCGCCGGACTCCCCGGCACCGGGGAGCAGGGCCGTGCCGAGGGCTGCGTAGGGCCGGGTCTCGCCCGCGGCCGCCAGGAGCGCGTCTGCCTCGGCCTGCGCGGCGTCGTCGGCCTGCGCCATCGCGAGCGCCACGCAGGCGTTGGCGCCCGTGAGCAGCGACGCGGCGAGGGGGGAGGCGCCGTCGGCGGTGAGGGCCCCGGCGACGTCGACCAGCGGCTCCACCCCGGCCTCGGCGTCGCTGCGCACGGCCGCGACGCCGCTCTCGAGGTAGTCCGCCTCGTCGCTGGTGAGCACCAGCCCCTCGTCCTCGAGGATCGCGACGAAGGACACCTGCGGGGTGAGCGCGGGGTCGATGCCCGCGACCAGGTCGGTGCCGCCGACCCACACCCCGTCGTCGTCGGGCGGCCGGCGCCAGCCGAGCGCTTCCAGGTCGTCGCCGAGCTCGTCGAGGTCGACCTCGCCCGCGCCGAGCGTGGTGAGCGCTCCCTCGGCGGACTGGGTGAAGGCCTCCCAGTCGACCGTGGCGGGGGAGAGGCCGAGCTCGCGCTGCAGCGCCGGCGCGGACTGCACGAGCGAGGAGGTCGCGCTGAGGTCGGCCTCGAAGGCCCGCGCGAGGAAGTCGGCGAGCGCGTCGCCGTCGGAGTCGGCGTCGAGGTCGGCGCCCAGCTCGCGGCGTACGCCGCTCCAGTCCACCCACGACAGCCGCTCGGTGGTCGGCGGGGCCCACGCGGCTGCTCGCTCGAGGTCGGTGCCGCGGCCGCGCCACCACAGCGTCCCGGCGACCGCGGCGCCGGCGAGCAGCACCACCACGAGCGCCAGGACCGGCCATGCGCGGCGCCGCGCGGGCGCGGGCGGGGCGGTCTCGCTCACGGGGGTCGGCTCTCCTCACGACGGGCTGCGGGTGTGAGACTACGGGGCATGCCGAGCAGCGAGGTCCTCGCCGCGGGCGTGGTCGTCACCCGGCGGGGCCGCCAGGTGCTGCTCATCCACCGACCGCGCTACGACGACTGGTCCTTCCCCAAGGGCAAGCTCGACCCGGGGGAGCACCCCACCGCCGCCGCCGTCCGCGAGGTCGAGGAGGAGACCGGCCTGCACGTGCGGCTCGGCCCGCCCCTGCCCGGGCAGGACTACGCGGTGGCCGGCGGTCGCCGCAAGCACGTCGACTACTGGGTCGGGCGCGTCGTCGGCAGCGACGACGTCTCCGGGTGGCGCGCCACCGACGAGGTCGACCAGGTGCGCTGGGTGCCGTGGGACGACGCCGCCGCGCTGCTGACCCACGACCACGACCGCGTGACGCTCGCGCGGGCGGCCGCGGTGCGCAAGAAGACCCGTGCGCTCCTGGTGCTGCGCCACGGCGACGCCTTCCCGCGGCGGGAGTGGGAGCGCGACGACCGCCTCCGCCCCCTCGCCGAGCGCGGCACGCTGCAGGCCCAGGCGCTCGTGCCCGTCCTCGCGGCGTACGACGTGACGACGGTCGCCACCTCCAGCAGCGCGCGGTGCGTGGGGACCGTCGAGCCCTACGCCGCGACCACCGGCTTCGGTCTGGAGGCGCACGACGTGCTGAGCGAGGAGGACGCGACGCCCGAGGCGGTGGCGGGCGTGGTCGAGGAGCTGCTCGCCCGCGACTCCGGCGTCGTGGTGTGCACCCACCGGCCGGTGCTGCCGCTGGTGCTGGGCGCGCTGGGGGTCGAGGAGCAGCGGCTCGCGCCCGGCGACGCCCTCGTGGTGCACCACCGCAAGGGTCGGGTCGTCGCCACCGAGGTGCAGCGGCCGCTCTGAGGGCCGCTCCGCGAGGGCGGTCCAGACCGCTTCGTCAAGCCCCCCGGGGCTCGTTCACGTGGTGTACGTCTCACCCCCGCCTCGAGGTCGGGGAACGGGCGGTCGACGTTCACGGCTCGTTCACCTGCGGCCACGGATCAGGTCACCTGCGGTGCTTAGCGTCCTCGGTGTCAGTCACCCGAGAGACATGCACACACCAGGAGACACGACGTGCGCACCACTTCCTTCCGCCGGGCCCTCGTGCCGGGCGTCGCCGCGCTGGCCCTCGCCGTGAGCGGCTGCGCCGCCGGCAACGACACCAGCAGCGCGAGCGGCAGCGAGGGCGGCGAGTCGTCGCTCTCCGGCGAGCTCGCCATCGGCGGCGCGTCCTCGCAGGAGGCCGCACAGAACGCCTGGATCGTGGGGTTCCAGGAGGCCAACCCCGACGTGACGGTGACCTACGACCCTGTCGGCTCGGGCGGCGGTCGTGAGTCCTTCATCAACGGCACCTACCCCACGGCGGGCACGGATGCCTACCTCACCGACGACGAGGGCGAGCTCTCCGCGGCCACCGAGCGCTGCGGCGGCACCGCCCCGATCGAGATCCCCAACTACGTCAGCCCGATCGCCATCGTCTTCAACGTCGACGGCGTCGACGAGCTCGACCTGAGCCCCGAGGCCATCGCGGGCATCTTCGCCGGCGAGATCACCCAGTGGGACGACCCGGCCATCGCCGAGACCAACCCCGACGCCGACCTGCCGTCGGAGCCCATCAACCCGGTCCACCGCGGCGACGAGTCGGGCACGACGGAGAACTTCACCACCTACCTCGACGCGGTCGCCCCCGACGTCTGGGACGCCGGCGTCGTCGAGACCTGGCCGACCGAGTACGGCGGCGAGGCCGGCCAGGGCACCTCGGGCGTCATCTCAGCCGTCACCAACGGCACCAACGCCATCGGCTACGCCGACGCCTCGCAGGCCGGCGACCTGGCCGTGGCCAACGTGGGTGTTGGCGACGAGTTCGTCGGCCCGACCCCCGAGGCCGCCGCGGCGATCCTGTCGGCGTCCCCGCGCGTCGAGGGCCGCGAGCCCCAGTCGTTCGTCTTCGAGCTCGACTACACGACCGCCGAGGCCGGCACCTACCCGATCGTCCTGGTGTCCTACATGATGGCGTGCCAGTCCTACGACGGCGACGGCCAGGGCGAGCTCGCCAAGGCCTACCTCGAGTACGTCCTCAGCCCCGAGGGTCAGGAGCAGGGCGCCACCGAGGCCGGCTCGGCGCCGCTGGCCGACGACCTCGAGGCCGAGGTCACCGAGCTGGTCGAGGGCATCCAGGTCGGCTGAGCACGATCGAGACGCACCGCACCGCGAGGGTCCGGGCCGCCGAGGCGGCCCGGACCCTCCGGCGCGCCGCCGGTCCGTCCCCGACCGGGGCCGGCCTGCACCGCAGCAACGAGGAGAGGAACCCGTGTCCACACTGACCACCGGCCCGTCCGCCGGCGGCCCCGTCGGCCCCGGCGGGCTCGACGAGTCCGTCGGGCTGAGCGGCAGCACCAGCCGCCGCGGCGACGCCGTCTTCGCCGGCCTCGCCCGCAGCGCCGGCGTGCTGATCATGGTCGTCCTCGCCGGGGTCGCGATCTTCCTCGCGATCGAGGGTGCCCCCGCGCTCTACGCGTCGGGGGAGAACGCCTACGGCTACGACAACATCGTCCTCTTCGTGTGGCCGCTGCTCTACGGCACGCTGCTCGCCGCGCTGCTGGCGATGCTGATCTGCACGCCGCTGGCCGTGGGCCTCGCGCTGGTGATCTCCCACTACGCCCCGCGCAGGGTGGCGCGGCCGATCGGCTACGTGATCGACCTGCTCGCCGCCGTGCCGAGCGTCGTCTACGGCCTGTGGGGGCGTGCCGTGCTCGCGCCGGCGATCCTGCCGTTCTACCAGTGGCTGGGCGACAACCTCGGCTGGCTGCCGTTCTTCGAGGGCCCGGCGCTCTCGGGTCGCACCATCCTCACCGCCGGCATCGTGCTCGCCGTGATGGCGCTGCCGATCGTGACCGCGATCTGCCGCGAGGTCTTCCTGCAGACGCCCAAGATGCACGAGGAGGCCGCCCTCGCGCTCGGCGCGACGCGGTGGGAGATGGTCAAGATGACCGTCTTCCCGCACTCGCGCTCGGGCATCGTCTCCGCGGTCATGCTCGGCCTGGGCCGCGCGCTCGGCGAGACCCTCGCGGTCGCGATGGTGCTCTCCGCCACCGGCATCATCACGATCAACCTGATCTCGACCTCGAACCCGTCGACGATCGCCGCCAACATCGCGCTGGACTTCGGCAACGCCTCGGGCACCAAGATCAACACGCTGATCTTCAGCGGCCTGGTGCTCTTCGTCGTCTCCTTCGCCGTCAACTTCCTCGGTCGCTACATCGCCGACCGGGGCCGCAAGAAGCTCGAGAGGGGCTGACCGTGACCGAGCTCGACACCCGTCCCGTGGCCCCGGCACCCGAGGAGCCGCTGTCGCTGCCGCTGACCACGCCCACCCTGCCGCGCTGGGCGCCCGCCCTCGCGGCCGTGGTGAGCGTCGCGCTGGCGGCGCTGGTCGGCATGATCGGCGGCCTCGGCCTGGTGCCCACCGTGCTGCTCGCCTGGGTGCTCGTCGTCCTCGCGCTGCCCGCGTGGTCGCAGGCGGTCGAGGGGCGCCGCAAGTCCGTCGACCGGCTCGCGACCACGCTCGTGTGGTCGACCTTCGCCGTGGCGCTGATCCCGCTGGTGAGCCTGGTCTACGAGGTCGTGAGCAACGGCGTCGGCGTGCTGTCGGCGCAGTTCTTCACCTTCGACATGCGCGGCGTGCTCGGCGAGGGCGGCGGCATCTACCACGCCCTCATGGGCACGCTGATCATCACCGCCCTGGCCACGGTCATCTCCGTGCCGATCGGCGTGCTCGCCGCGATCTACCTCGTGGAGTACGGCAAGGGCAACCGCCTGGCGCGCACCATCACCTTCCTGGTCGACGTCATGACCGGCATCCCCTCCATCGTGGCCGGCCTGTTCGCCTACGCGCTCTTCGCGCTGATCTTCGGCCCGTCGGTGCGCTTCGGCATCGGCGGCGCGGTCGCGCTCTCGGTGCTGATGATCCCGACGGTGGTGCGGGCGACCGAGGAGATGCTCAAGCTGGTCCCCGACGAGCTGCGGGAGGCGTCGTACGCCCTGGGTGTGCCGAAGTGGCGCACCATCGTCAAGGTCGTGCTGCCGACCGCGGTGGCCGGCATCGCCACCGGCGTCACCCTCGCCATCGCGCGCGTGGCCGGCGAGACCGCCCCGCTGCTCATCATCGTCGGCACGACCACGACGGTGAACTTCAACCCCTTCGACGGCCGGATGGCGACGCTGCCGGTCTTCATCTACTCCTCCGTGACCACGGGTGGGCGCTACGACGCCGAGCAGCTGGAGCGCGCCTGGGGCGCCGCCCTCGTGCTCGTCGCGATCGTCATGCTGCTCAACCTGCTGGCGCGGGCGATCGGCACGTACTTCGCCCCCAAGAGCGGGCGCTGAGAGGTAGGACTGACCCATGGCCAAGAGCATCGACGTCTCGGACCTCGACATCTACTACGGCGACTTCCTCGCCGTGCAGGGTGTCAGCATGCACATCCCGGCGAAGTCGGTCACCGCCTTCATCGGCCCCTCCGGCTGCGGCAAGTCGACCTTCCTGCGCTCGCTGAACCGCATGCACGAGGTCATCCCCGGCGCCCGCGTCGAGGGCAAGGTGATGGTCGACGGGCAGTCGCTCTACGACCCCTCCGTCGACCCGGTGGCGGTGCGCCGCCAGATCGGCATGGTCTTCCAGCGGCCCAACCCGTTCCCCACGATGTCGATCTACGACAACGTGCTGGCCGGCAACCGCCTCAACGCGCGGAAGATGTCGAAGTCCGACGCCGACGACGCCGTCGAGCGGGCGCTGCGCGGCGCCAACCTGTGGAACGAGGTCAAGGACCGCCTCGGCAAGCCCGGCATGGGCCTCTCGGGCGGTCAGCAGCAGCGGCTGTGCATCGCACGCGCCATCGCGGTGCAGCCGCAGGTGCTGCTCATGGACGAGCCGTGCTCCGCGCTCGACCCCATCTCCACCTCGGCGATCGAGGACCTGATCTTCGACCTCAAGTCCGACTACACGATCGTCATCGTCACCCACAACATGCAGCAGGCCGCGCGCGTCTCCGACCAGACCGGCTTCTTCAACCTCAAGGCCACCGGCGAGCCCGGCCACCTGGTCGAGTACGACGAGACCAAGCAGATGTTCTCCAACCCCGCCAACGAGGCCACCGAGGCCTACATCTCTGGTCGCTTCGGCTGAGCCTGCCCCGCTGCGTCTGGTAGTCCGACTGCGGGGTGGGTGCGCTCGGCGTACGCCCGGGGTCGCCGTCGGCTGCGTCATGCGGATCCGACGCAGTTGCGCGCCATCCGCATGACGCTCGGTGGGGTGCGCGCGGTCGCCGCCGGTTGCGTCATGCGGTTCCGACGCAGTTGCACCGGGACCGCATGACGCTGCGGGGAGGAGCCGGGGGGGCGTACGGCGCGGCGTGAGGCCGCGCCACCGCGGTGGCCGTGCGCCGCTCGACGTGCACAACGCCACCTAGACGCTCGGTCCTGCACAGGGGGCGCGGTTCGCCCACCGCTGCCCGGTCGCGACGGGCGACCGTCGACGCATGCGACCCGATCGGCACCACCACGGACACCTGCTCGCTCCCGCGCCGACGGCGGCGCCGACCCCCGACGCCGCCCCGAGCCCGGGGCCCCGACCGGTTGCGACCGGGCGCCCGGCCAGCCGGCGGCGCGAGGCCGATCGCGCAGCCGGTCGGGCGGCCCGGCGGAGACGGCTCGCCGAGCTCGCGTCGCGGCAAGGGGGCGCCCTGTCGCGACGCCAGGTGTACGCCGCGGGGTCGACGCGGTCGCAGGTCAGCGCCGAGCTGCGCGCCGGGCGCTGGCAGCGCACCGGACCTCAGACCGTGGTGACCTTCAGCGGCCCGCTGCCCCGCGACACGCAGCAGTGGGTGGCAGTCCTCGAAGGTGGTCTGCGCGCCGCGCTCGACGGTGAGGCCGGCCTCGAGGCTGCGGGCCTCGAGGGGTGGCGGCCGAGCGTGCGCATCCGCGTGTCGGTCCCGCGCGGCGCGCGGGTGCGGCGCACTCGCCTGGCCGACGTGCGGCAGACCCGCCGCTGGGACGCTGCCGACGTCGCTCCGACCGGTGTGCCGCACACCCGCCCCGAGGTGGCCGCCGTCCGGGCACTGTTGTGGGCGCGCAGCGACACGCAGGGGGCGCTGCTGCTGACGATGGCCGTGCAGCAGGGGCTGACGAGCGCCGAGCGGGTGGCCGAGCAGGCGCTCCGGGTGAGGCGGGACCCGCGACGTGCCCTGCTCCACGCGACGGTCCTGGACCTCCTGCACGGGGCACGCACCTTGAGCGAGGGAGAGTTCGTGCGCGCCTGTCGTGAGCGTGGGCTGCCGGAGCCGGTGGTGAACGCGCGGCGTGGGCCGGACGGGCGGCACGTCGTCGACGCGGTGTGGGAGGAGTGGGGCGTGGTCGTCGAGATCGACGGGGTGCAGCACTCCTGGGCGACGCACGTCGTGGCCGACGCGCTGCGGCAGAACGCCCTGACGCTCACCGACCACGTGGTGCTGCGACTGCCCCTGCTCGGCTACCGCGCGGCGCCCGGCGAGTTCTTCGCGCAGATCGAGTGCGCTCTACGCGCCTCCGGCTGTCCGCTCCCGCACCGCCCGGCGACCGCCGCGGGGTGAGAGGACACGGCGCGCCCCGGCGTACGCGCGTGGTCGCGGCCGCGTTGCGTCATGCGGTGGCGGCGCAGTTGCGTGCGGATCGCATGACGCCGGCGTGGGGGGGCCGGCGCGCCCCGGCGTACGCGCGTGGTCGCGGCCGCGTTGCGTCATGCGGTGGCGGCGCAGTTGCGTGCGGACCGCATGACGCTCGTGCCGGGGCCACCGACCAGCAGCAGCCCCGGTCGAGCGTCAGATCAGGACCTCGAGGAAGAAGTGGCTGATCCAGTACGCCACCGCAGCCGCGAGGGCGGCCATGGGGAAGGTCAGCACCCACGCGGTGAGGATGGACCGCGCGACACCCCAGCGCACGGCGGAGAGCCGCTTCGTCGCACCGACGCCCATGACGGCGGAGGTGATGGTGTGGGTCGTCGAGATCGGGGCCTCGTAGACGAAGGCGGTCGTGTAGAGCACCGACGCCGCGACCGACTCGGCGGCGAAGCCGCGCGGGGGGTCGAGGTCGATGATGCGGCGGCCGAGGGTGCGCATGATGCGCCAGCCGCCGGCGTAGGTGCCGAGCGAGATCGCGGCGGCGGCGGAGAAGATGACCCAGAAGGGGAGGTCGTCGCCTTCGGCGACGTAACCGCCGGCGAGCAGGGCGAGGAAGATGACGCCCATGGTCTTCTGCGCGTCCTGCAGGCCGTGGCCGAGCGCCATGGCGGCCGCCGAGACGGTCTGGGCGACCTTGAAGCCGCGGTTGGCCCGGCCGGGGTTGGCCCGGCGGAAGAGCCACATGATCGCGACCATCACCGCGAAACCGGCGGCGAAGGCGAAGAGCGGCGAGAGCACCATCGGGATGACGACCTTGCCGACCACGGTGTCCCAGTTGACCGAGACGCCGCCCGCGATCGCCGCGCCGCCCAGGCCGCCGATGAGGGCGTGGGAGGACGACGAGGGCAGGCCGTAGTACCAGGTGAGCAGGTTCCACGCGATGGCGCCGAGCAGGCCCGACATCACGATGACGAGCGCGTGGATCGTCACCGACGTCGCCGCGTCGGGCGAGAGCTGCTCGGGGCTGAACTGGATGACGTCGGCGACGGTCTTGGCGACCTTCTGGCCGAGGAACGCGCCGACGAAGTTCATGACCGCGGCGAGCGCGAGCGCGACCCGCGGGGTCAGGGCACGCGTCGAGACCGAGGTCGCGATCGCGTTGGCTGCGTCGTGGAAGCCGTTGGTGTAGTCGAAGACGAGGGCGACGACGACCACCGCCACGACGATGGCGATCTCCACCGGTCAGGACTCCTTGACGGCGATCTGCTCGACCCGGTTCGCCACCGTCTCGAAGGTGTCGATCGCGCGCTCCAGCGCGTCGGCGATGTCCTTGAGCTTGATCACCTCGAGCGGCTCGGTCTGGCCGTCGAAGAGGCCTGCGAGGATCTTGCGGTGGGTGCGGTCGCCGGCGTTCTCGAGGCGGTTGAGCTCGATCCAGAAGTCGCCCATGTCCTGCAGCGACGACTGCAGCTTGGGCATCGCGTCGGCGGTGATCTCCGCGCAGCGCTGCAGCACCTCGACCTGCTCCGACATCTCGGCGGGCAGCGTGCGCACGTCGTAGAGCAGGATCAGGTCGACGGCCTCGTCCATCTCGTCCATCACGTCGTCGAGGCCCGAGGCCAGCGCGTAGATGTCCTCGCGGTCGAAGGGCGTCACGAAGGTGCTGTTGACGCGCTTGACGATGGCGTGGGTGGTCTCGTCGGCGGCGTGCTCGGCGTCGCGCATCGCGCTGGCGACGGCGTCGCGGTCGGCCCCCTCCGCCAGCATGTCGGCCAGCAGGTCGGCGCCGCGCACGAGGTGGCGGGCCTGCTCGGCGAAGAGGTCGTAGAACGACGCGTCGACCGGGCGGAACTTGAAACGCACGGAGAACTCCTGGTGAGCGGGGGCTGAACCGCGCTCACTCTAGGGGCAGCCTGGCCCGCGGCCACAAGTCCGCGCGACGGTCCCGACCACCCGGTACGCCGAACGGTCGCGGCCCCTGCGTGTCGTGCGGCGTGTCGTCGCGAAACGCCTCGACGCGGTGCCTCAGGGGGTGACCGCGCCGCCGGCCGCCTCGCGGCGCTCGTGGCGGCGGCGACGCTGCCGGGCGATCAGCTCCTCGTGCAGGTGGACGGGGCCGGGGTGGCGGGTCCAGGTGCCGTCGGGCCCGAGCGCCCAGGCGTCGGTGTCGGCGTCGAAGGCGAGGTCGAGCAGCGCGCCGACCTCGGCGACGGAGTCGGGGTGCGGCAGCCGCACGAGCACCTCGACGCGACGGTCGAGGTTGCGGTGCATGAGGTCGGCCGAGCCGATCCACGCCTGCGGCTCGCCGCCGGACTCGAACCAGAAGACCCGGCTGTGCTCGAGGAAGCGCCCGAGCACCGAGCGCACCTCGATGGTCTCCGAGAGCCCCGGCACGCCGGGGCGCAGCGAGCAGATGCCGCGCACCAGCAGCTGCACCGGCACCCCGGCGCGCGAGGCGAGGTAGAGCGCGTCGATGACCGCCTCGTCGACCACCGAGTTGGCCTTGAGGCGGATCCGGGCCGGCCGCCCGGCCTCGTGGTGGGCGATCTCGGCGTGGATGGCCTCGACCAGGCCGTCGCGCACGCTGTCGGGGGCGACCAGCAGCTCGGCGTACGACGCGTTGCGGCTGTAGCCGGACAGGTTGTTGAACAGGTGGGCGACGTCCTCGCCGATGGCGTCGTCGGCGGTGATGAGGCCGAGGTCCTCGTAGGTCCGGGCGGTCTTGGGGTTGTAGTTGCCGGTGCCGATGTGGGTGTAGCGGCGGATGCCGTCGGGCTCGTCGCGCACGACCATCGAGAGCTTGCAGTGGGTCTTGAGCCCGACCAGGCCGTAGACGACGTGGCAGCCAGCGTGCTCGAGCTTGCGCGCCCAGCGGATGTTGGCCTGCTCGTCGAAGCGCGCCTTGATCTCGACGATCACGAGCACCTGCTTGCCGGCCTCGGCGGCGTCGACGAGGGCGTCGATGATGGGGGAGTCGCCGGAGGTGCGGTAGAGCGTCTGCTTGATCGCCAGCACGTGCGGGTCGGCGGCCGCCTGCTCGAGGAAGCGCTGCACCGAGGTGGCGAAGGAGTCGTAGGGGTGGTGCAGCAGCACGTCGTGGCGCCGCGCCGCCTTGAAGACGTCGACGGGCGAGGCCGACTCGACCTCCGCGAGGTGGCGGTGGGTCGAGGGCACGAAGGCGGGGAAACCGAGGTCGTCGCGCGGCAGGTCGGCGATGTCGTGCAGGCCGCGCAGGTCGAGCGGGCCCGGCAGCCGGAAGACCTCCGAGCGGGTGACGCCGAGCTCGGAGACCAGCAGGTCGAGCACGGTGTCGTCCATCGACTCCTCGACCTCGAGGCGCACCGGCGGGCCGAACTTGCGGCGCAGCAGCTCCTTCTCGAGGGCGGCGAGGAGGTTCTCGGCGTCGTCCTCCTCGACCTCGAGGTCCTCGTTGCGGGTGACGCGGAAGGTGTGGGCGCGCAGCACCTCCATGCCGGGGAAGAGCCGCTTGAGGTGCTCGCGGATGACGTCCTCGAGCGGCACGAAGCGCTGCCCGCCGACCGGCACGAAGCGGCTGAAGATCGGCGGCACCTTGACGCGCGCGAAGTGCTCCTTGCCGGTCTTGGGGTTGCGCACCACGACGGCGAGGTTCAGCGAGAGCCCGGAGATGTAGGGGAAGGGGTGCGCCGGGTCGACCGCGAGCGGGGTGAGCACGGGGAAGACGCGGTCCTTGAAGAGCCGCTTGCAGGTCTTCTGCTCGTCGCGCTCGAGGTCGTCGTAGCGCACCAGCTCGATGCCCTCCGCGCGCAGGGCCGGCTGCACCTCGGCGGCGAAGAGCTGCGCCTGGCGCTCCATCAGCTGGCCGGCGGTGCGCCAGATCTGCTCGAGCACCTCGCGGGGCAGCAGGCCGGAGGCGGCGCGCACGGCCACCCCCGCCGCGATGCGCCGCTTGAGGCCGGCGACGCGCACCATGAAGAACTCGTCGAGGTTGCTGGTGAAGATCGCCAGGAAGCGCACCCGCTCGAGCAGCGGGAGCGTCTCGTCCTCGGCGAGCTCGAGCACGCGCTGGTTGAAGTGCAGCCACGACAGCTCGCGGTCGAGGAAGCGGTCCTCGAACTCCTCCACCCCGGCCACCTCGGCGGGGTCGGGGGCGTAGGGCGGCTCCACGTCGAAGCTGTCGGACTGCTCCGCGCGGGCGGCGCCGTCGAGCGGCCCCTCGTCGAGCGAGCCCGTCACCGCGTGCACGATCGAGGTGTCCTGGACGCTCATGGCCCGATCCTCCCACCGGTCGGTGAACGCGGGGTGTCCTCGCGACGCACGACGGCCGCACCACCCGCCGACCCGGGGTGGGTACGACGTGGGGTGCGGCCGTCGGTCGGCACGCTGCCGCGCGGCACGCGGCGGCGCCGCGGGGGGTCAGCGCCGGCGCCGGCCCGCCTTCGCGGGCTCGGCGGTGCTGCCGCGCTGGGCGGGCACGTCGGTGCGCTCCTCGGCAGTGGCCCGCTCGTCGGCGTCGACGTCGTCGGGGTCGCCCTCGCGGCCGCGGGTCTCGCGCAGCGCGCGGGCCCGGGCCACCAGCTCGGCCTCCTTCTCCTCCTGCTTCTTGACGTTGCGGTCGTCGCGCAGCGGCAGCTGGATCGACTCCTCGGCCGCCATGCCGGCCTGCAGCTCGCGGCTGCGCTCGATCTCGGCGTCGAGCTCGGCGCCGAAGAGCAGCGCGAGGTTGGTCAGCCACAGCCACAGCAGGAAGACGACCACGCCGGCCAGCGAGCCGTAGGTCTTGTCGTAGCTGCCGAAGTTGGAGACGTAGAAGCCGAAGGCGACCGAGGCCAGCGCCCACACCACGATCGCGAAGACCGCGCCGATGGAGAGCCAGCGGAACTTCGGCTGCTGCACGTTGGGCGTGAACTGGTAGAGCAGTGCCACGATCAGCACGACCACCGCGAGGATGACCGGCCACTTGGCGATGTTCCACACGGTGAGCGTCTGGTCGCCCAGGCCGATGACGCCGCCGATCGCCTGCGCGACCGGGCCGCTGACGACCAGGCCGACGAGCACGGCGGCGACGAGCACCACGAGCACGGCGGTGAGCAGCACCATCTGCGGGCGCAGCTTCCAGACCGGGCGGCCCTCCTCGACCTCGTAGATCCGGTTCATCGCCCGGCCGAAGGACATGACGTAGCCGGAGGCGGAGAAGAGCGCGAGCGCGAGACCGGTGACCAGCGCGAAACCGGCGCTGTCGCCCGTGGCGAGCCCGCGGATCGTCGGCTCGAGCGTGTCGACCGCCGAGCCGGCGCCGACGCGGCGCAGCACGTCGAGCAGGGTGCTGACCGTCTCGGTGGGGTTGCTCACCAGGCCGACCAGCGACAGCAGCGCGATCGTCGCCGGGAAGAGCGCGAGCACCGCGTAGTAGGTCAGCGCGGCGGCGAGGTCGGTGCAGTGGTCCTTGCCGAACTCTCGCATGCCCCGCCGCACGACGTACCCCTTGGCAGGGCCGCGGAGCTCGGTCGGGGAGTCGGGCTTCGCGGGGTGGTCGGCGTGGGGTCGGTCAGGCACCGGTGCCGCCGGTGGTGCCGGTGCCCGTGGTGCCGGTGGTGCCGGCCGCGCTGGTCGTGCCGGTGCCGGGGGTGCTGGTCGAGGAGGCGCCGTCGGAGCCGCCGTCGGAGCCGCCCACCTTGTCCTTGACCGCCTGGGTGGCCTCGGCGGCCTTCTCCTTGGCGAGGTCCTGCGCCTGCGCGGCCTTCTCCTGCACGCGCGGGTCCTGGCGGACCTTCTCGGCGGCCTGGCCGGCCTGGGTCTTGATCGTCTCGTAGCGCTCGCGGCCGGCGCGCGCGCCGAGCACGTAGCCGACGGCAGCGCCGGCGAGCAGGGTGATCTTGCCCTTCACGGGGTCCTCCTGGGGAGTCGGGTGTGCACAGCGGGTGTGCGGGTCGTGCGTCCGCTGAGCGGTACCCCGCCAGCGCCGGGGCAAGCGCCGCTACCTTCCTCCCCATGACGACGACGTCCCTCCCGGCCCGCGCGGCCCGCATCGCGCACCTCGCCCGCACCCACGTCGAGGCCGGCGTGCTGATGGGCGCGATGGCGCTGCCCGCGCCCGTGCAGCGCCGCCTCGCCGGCAAGCCGGTGGTGGTGGAGGGCCAGGAGCTGGACGTCGAGACCCAGCTGATGCTGCGGCTGCAGGCCGCCACCCAGAAGCCGGTCGAGACGCTGCCGATCCCGGCGGGCCGGGTCGCGCTCGCGCACGGGGCGGGGATCGCGGGCGGGCGGCAGCCGATCGGCGAGACCCGCGACCTGCAGGTCGCCGGGATGGCCGCCCGTCTCTACGTCCCGCGCGCGCTCGTGGGCACCGCCACGCGGCCGACCGGCGACCCGACGCTGGTCTTCTTCCACGGCGGCGGCTGGATCTACGGCGACCTCGACTCCCACGACGCCACCTGCCGCGTGCTGGCGGAGCGGGCGGGAGTGCGGGTGGTGGCGGTCGACTACCGGCTCGCGCCTGAGGCTACCTTCCCGGCGGCCCACGACGACTGCGTCGCGGCGTACCGCTGGGTGGTCGAGCACGCCTCCGACCTCGGGGCCGACGTCGACCGGCTCGCGGTGGGCGGCGACTCCGCCGGCGGCTGCCTGGCCGCGACGACCGCGATCGCGGCCGCGCGCGAGGGGCTGCCGCTGGCCTTCCAGCTGCTCGTCTACCCCGCGACGGACATGACGCGCAGCCACGACTCGCACCGCACCTTCGCGCAAGGCTTCTACCTCTCCGCGGAGTTCATGGACCTCGCCGCGGAGAGCTACCTGCCCCACGAGGCCGACCGCCGCGACCCGCGCGCCTCGCCGCTCTTCGCCGACCTGCCCGAGGGCCTCGCGCCCGCCTACGTCTGCACCGCCGGCTTCGACCCGCTGCGCGACGAGGGCGAGGCGTACGCCGCCAAGCTGCGGGAGGCGGGCGTCGAGGTCGAGCTGCACCGCTTCGGCGCGCTGATCCACAGCTTCTTCAACGTCGTCGGCGTCGGCCGCACCTCCCGCGCGGCCGTCCAGGACATCGCCGAGGCGCTGCGCCGCGGGCTCTCCTGACCGCTCAGCGCCGGCGCGGGCCTCGGTCACGATCCGGTGAAGACCCCTGGCGTGCGGCTGCCACGCCTCTAGCGTGGCGCGCGTGCCACACCGGGGGAGCAGAGCAGCGCGCGTCCTGGTGGTGACGACCCTGCTCGTCGCCGCCCTCGGCGGCTGGCGCACCCTGACGGCGCCGAGCTTCAGCGAGAGCGGCGTGCCCACGGTCTTCGTGGGCGACTCGATCACCCAGGCCGGGTCGGAGTCGTTCCGCGGGATGCCGAGCCGCCGGTCGTGGGTGCGCTACGTGGTGACCGACGAGCGCTCGCCCTGGCGCTTCGTCGCCAACGTCGCGGTGCGCGGCCAGCGCCTCGACGAGATGGCCGCGCGCTTCGAGCGCGACGTGCTGGCGCGCGACCCGGAGGCGGTGGTGGTCCTCGGCGGCACCAACGACGTGCTCCAGGGCGTGCCGGTGGCCGAGTCGCTGGTGCACCTCGAGGCCATGGTCACCGCGGCCCAGGACGCCGGCGCCCGGGTGTGGGTCGTCGCCCCGCCGCCGATGGCCCCTGCGCGCGGTGACGCCCGCCCGCTGCGCGACGCCCAGGAGGCGCTCGCCGAGGACCTCGGCGCGACCTGGGTCGACCCCACCTCCGCGGTCGGCGCCCCCGACGGCACGTGGCTGCCCGAGATGTCGCGCGACGGGGTGCACCCCACCCGCGAGGCCGCACGGCGCTGGGCGGCCTCCGTCCTCGCCGCCGTTCAGTAGACGAGCGCCTGGACCCCCTCGCCGAGGACCTCCTCGATGAAGCCGGCCGCTCCGGCGATGACGGCGCCCTCGCGCAGGTCGGTCTCGACGATGCCGCGGCGCGCGGCGCACTGGGTGCACGCGACGACCCTGCTGCCGGCGCCCACCGAGGCCAGCACGACGTCGACCAGCTCGGTGGCGGGGGTGGCGCCGGCGAGGCCGAGGTCGACGTCGCGGTCCGCCACGGCGTACCACGTCGCCTCGCCGGTCAGCCAGAGCGAGACCTCGGCGCCGGCGAGCACGGCGGTGGCGGCGACGGTGAGGCCCTGGTTGGACCGCTCGGCGTCCTCCGGGCCGCAGGTCACCTTGACGACGAGGCGGCGGGCTGCGGGGGTCTGAGGGGGCACGGGGCAAAGACTAGGGTGGTCGTCATGCCCTTCGAGCTGCCCGACAACCTGCACCCCGACTGCGGACCGGTCGCCTGGATGCTCGGCACCTGGCGCGGCAACGGCAAGGGCGACTACCCCACGATCGAGGCGTTCGACTACGGCCAGGAGCTGATCTTCACCCACGACGGGCGCCCGTTCTTCCACTACATGGCCCGCAGCTGGATCGTCGACGCCGACGGCCAGAAGCTGCGCGAGGGCGCCATCGAGACCGGCTTCCTGCGCTGCCGCGGCGAGGGCAAGGTGGAGCTGCTGCTCACCCACCACACCGGCATCGCCGAGATCTGGTACGGCGAGGCCGACGGCGGCAAGCTCGAGCTCACCACCGACGCGGTCGTGCGCACCGAGTCGGCCAAGGAGGTCACGGGCGGCAAGCGGCTCTACGGCAACGTCGAGGGCGACCTGCTGTACGCCGTCGACCTCGCCGCCGTCGGTCAGCCGCTGCAGCCCCACCTGTGGGCGCGGCTGCAACGCGCGTGAGCGACGAGCTGCGGGAGCGGCTGCGCGGCTCCGGCTACCGGATGACCCCGCAGCGCGAGCTGGTGCTGCGCGCCGTGGAGCACCTGGGCCACGCGACGCCCGACGAGGTGCACGCCGAGGTGCAGCGGCACTCGAGCGCGGTGAACCTGTCGACGGTCTACCGCACCCTCGAGGTGCTCGAGCAGCTCGGCCTGGTGCGCCACGCGCACCTCTCCGACCGGGCGCCGACCTACCACTCGGTGACCGACCACGAGCACTTCCACCTGGTCTGCCGGAATTGCTCCCGCGTCACCTCGGTTGGGGCAGGGGAGGCCGAGGCGTTCACCGGCGCGCTGCGGGCCCGGCACGGGTTCGTCGCCGACGTCGGCCACCTCACGGTCTTCGGCCGGTGCGAGGAGTGCGGGCCGACCGACGACGGTGCCTCGGAGACCGACCCCGAACGCGAGGAGAGCTGATGCGCAGCCCGCTGCTGGACCTGCCCGGAGCCGTCGACGGCGACGGGATCGACGCCGGGGTGCCGGCCCACTACGGGTCGTTCAACACCGAGCAGCGCACGCTGGTGGGCGGCGAGGGGTTCGTCGACCTGTCGCACCGCGACGTGGTGCGCGTCTCCGGGCCCGACCGGCTGACCTGGCTGCACTCGCTCACCACCCAGCACCTGCTCGACCTCGCCCCCGGGCAGTGGACCGGCGCGCTGGTGCTCAGCCCGCAGGGCCACGTCGAGCACGCCTTCGTCGGCGTCGACGACGGCGAGGCGTTCACCGCCCACACCGAGCCGGGCGCCGGCGAGGCGCTCGTGGCCTGGCTCGACCGGATGCGCTTCATGATGCGCGTCGAGGTCGCGCTCGTCACCGAGGAGGTCGCGGTGACGTGGCGGCCGGGCCGCGCGGGCGAGGGGCCCTACGACGCCTACGAGCTCGTGCCGCGTGCGCAGCTGACCGCCTACGCGGAGGCCGCCGGGCCCGCCTGCGGCCTGTGGGCCTTCGAGGCGCTGCGCATCGAGCGCGGCGAGCCGCGGCTCGGCCTCGACACCGACCACCGCACCATCCCCAACGAGGTCGGCTGGATCGGCTCCTCGGTGCACCTCGACAAGGGCTGCTACCGCGGGCAGGAGACCGTCGCGCGGGTCCACACCCTCGGGCGCCCGCCGCGCCGGCTGACGCTGCTGCACCTCGACGGCTCCGAGAACAGGCTGCCCACGCGCGGCGCCGAGGTGTTCGCCGCCGACGCCCCAGACCGCGCCGTCGGCTTCGTCGGCAGCTCCGCGCGCCACCACGAGCTCGGCCCGATCGCGCTCGCGGTGCTCAAGCGCAACGTGCCCGTCGACGCCGCCCTGGTCGTCGACGGCATGCCCGCCGGCCAGGAGGTCGTCGTCGACCCCGAGGTCGGACTGCACGTCCGGCCGCGCCTGCGCTGAGCCGCGGCGTACGCCCTCCGCCCCGGCCGGCCGCCCTGCGTCGGACGGATCACTTGTAACGCGCCGTTGGACGCACTACCTACCCCCGTCGGCGGGGGTGGGAGCGCTACCGACGGCGCGTTACATCTCGGCCGGTGGCGGGGTGAGGTCGGGGCGCAGCCGGCGCAGCGCCCCGTCGAAGGCGACGGGGTCGACGGTGCGGGCGTCGACGACGTACGGCGGGAGGCTGCGGCGGTGGAACAGCACCCGCCAGCCGCGTTCCCCGGGCTGACCCTCGATCTCCACGTGGTGGGAGCGGTCCGCGAGGTCGAAGCGGTGGTGGCTGTCGGCGGCCACGATGTCGACGACCGTGCCGACGATGCGCACCTGCGTGGGCCGGGCGCTGCCCCGGGCGCCGAGCACGGCCAGCGCGACCGTCGCGAGGGTGAGCCCGATGCCGAGCGGGGCCAGCAGGTCGCCGCGGGCGGCGACGTAGGCGACGCCCACCGCCGCGGCCAGCGCCCCGAGCAGCAGCAGCCCGCCGCCGAGCCGCACCCGGCGCTGCGGGGCGAACGTCTCGACGCGGGGCTCGTCCTCCGTCGCGACGGCGCGTACGCCGGTGCTCGCCGCAGCCTCGTCCGCCGCGGTCCCTGACTCCGCCTCGACCGGCTGCTCGACCGGCTGCTCGACCGGCTGCTCGGCCGGCTGCTCGGCGACCCGCTCCGTCGCCCGCTCCGCCTCCATCTCGGCGGCGAGCTCGTCCCAGGTGGTGCGGGGCGCCTGGGGTGCGCGGGTGTCCGCGACGTCGTCGGGCTCGCCCTCCACGCTGGCGTTCACCGCGCCGGCCGGCGCGGCTCCGAGCAGCGGGAGGGCGCCGGGTCGAGGGTCGTCCTCACCAGCCCCGGTGCCGAGGGCGGCGGGGGCGTGCGCGTCGCCGCGCCGCTTGCGCCCGAAGCGGCGCGATCCCTGATCGAGCAGTGCCGCCCGGGCGTCGGCCAGCTCGGCGGCGAGGGCGGCCGCGCGGCGCTCGGCGGCGCTGCGCTCGGCGAGGGCGGCCTCGGCGAGCTCGGCCTGACGGCGCACCGCGGCCTCGACGGCCACCCGGTCCTGCGACCGCTCGGCTGCGAGCTGCTCGGCCTGCGTGCGCAGCCGTGCCTGCTCGGTCGCGGCGCGCTCGGCGGCGAGGCGGGCCTCCTGCGCCTCGCGGAGCGCGGCGGCGTGCTCGGTCGCGGCGGCGGCCGCCTGGTCGAGGGCGGCGCGGGCCTGCGCGAGGGCGGCGGCCTGCTCGGCGGCGACGGCCTCGGCGGCAGCGAGCCGCTCCTGCACGGCCGCCTCGGTGGCGGCGCGGGCCTGCGCGGCCTCGGTGGCCGCGGTCTCGGCGGCGGCCCGCTCGGCGTGGGCCTGCTGGGCGGCCTCGGCCTGCGCGGCGGCCGCCTCGAGCGCCTCGGTGCGCGCCTGCTCGGCGGCCTCGACCTGGGCGGCCAGCGCGGCGGCGGCCTCCCGGGCGGCGGCCTCGTCGGTCGCGGCCTGGGCGGCGCGCTCGGCGGCGGCCCGGGCCGCCTCCTCGGCGGCGGTGCGCTCCGCCTGGGCGGCGGTGGCCGCCTCGGTCTGGGCGCGGGCGGTGTCCTCGGCGACCTGGCGGACGGCGGCGGCCTCGACGGCTGCCGCGCTGGCGGCCGCGGCGGCCTCGTCGGCGACCCGGCGCGCCTCGGCCTGCTCGGCGGCGGCCGCCTCCGCGAGCCGTCGGGCCTCGGCCGCCTGCTGCGCGGCGGCGTCGGCGGCGACGCGCGACTCCTGGGCCGCGGTGGCCTCGGCGGCGCGGTCGGCGGCCTCGCGGTGAGCGGCCTCCTCCGCCTGCGCAGCGGCCCCGGCCCGGGCGGCGACCTCCGCCGCGTGCTCCTCGGCGGCGGTCCGTGCGGCGAGCGCGGCGGTGGCGGCCTCGGCCTGCTGCGTGGCCGCGTCCTCGGCGGCGGCGCGCGCCTCGGCGGCCTGCTCGGCCCGGGCTGCGGCCGCGGCGGCGGCCTCGTCGGCGACCCGGCGGGCCTCGGCCTGCTCGGCGGCGGCCTCCTCCGCGAGCCGGCGGGCCTCGGCGGCCTCGCGGGCAGCGGCCTCGGCGGCCTCGCGCTCGGCCTGTGCCGCCTGCGCGGCCTCGGCGAACCGGGCGGCGGCGGCCTCGGTGTCGCCCACGTAGCGCTCGGAGGCGGCGGCCAGCTCCGCGGCGTACTGCTCGGCGCGCGCCGCACCCTCCTCCGCCAGCTCGCGGGCCCGCTGCTCGGCGGCTTCGCGCGCCTCGTGGGCGGCGCGGGCCTCCTCCGCGGCGGTGCGGGCGGCCTCCTCGGCGGCGGCGCGGTCGGCGGCGGCCTGCTCGGCCTCGGCGGCGCGCGCCTGGGCGGCCTCCTCGGCGGCGCGGCGCTCCTCCAGCGCGCGGGTGGCGGCGGCCTGGGCCTCGGCGGCCTCCTCGGCACGGGCCTGCGCCGTCGCCTCGGCGCCCTTGCGGCCGGCCGCGGCCGACGCGGCCATCTCGACGGCGCGGCGGGTGGCGCCCTCGGCCTCCTCGCGAGCACGCACGGCGCGGGCGACGGCCTCCTCCGCCTCGCCGGTGCGGGTGGTCAGGGCGGCGAGCGCCGCCTCGGCCTCGGCGCGGGCGGCGATCGCCTCGCGGGCGGCCTCGACCTGCTCGACGGCGCGCCGGTCGGCCTCCTCGCGGGCGCGCGCGGCAGCGGCGGCGGCCTCCTCGGCCACGAGCCGCTCGGCGGTCTGCTCGCTCGCGGCCAGCTCGGCGGCGCGGCGCAGCTCCTCGGCGCGGGTGGCGGCCGCGGTGGCGGCGTCGGCCCGGGCGACGGCCTGCGCGAGCGTCTCGGGCGGGGCGTCAGCCGGGTCGGGCGTCGCGTCGGCCGCGGCGACCCCGGGCACCGCCGGGTAGCCCGCCCGCGAGCGGCGCAGCCACCGCCGCGCGGTGCCGCCGTCGTCGTCCGGGCGCAGCCCGGCCTGCCCGGTGGGGGAGCCGGTGGGGGAGCCGGTGGCCCGGTCGTCCCGGGGGGCGTCGTCGTGCGGAGCGGCGGAGTCCATCGGGGCGCAGCCTAGCGACGCCGTGCCCCCGCCGCGGCGACTCACCGGGAGACGTCGCGTCCGGTGCAATTGCTGGGTTGTGGCCCGGTTACCGACGAGTAAGCGGGCCACAACTCAGCAATTGACCCGAATCGGCCCTATCACCCCCGCGCGTACTGCACGTGCGTGTCGGCCGCCGCGTGCGCGAAGCCGAGCCGGGAGTAGACCGCGACGGCGGGCGCGTTGTCGGACTCGACGTAGAGCAGCACCTCGCCCAAGCCGCGGCCGTGCAGGTGGTGCAGCCCGGCGAGCGTGAGCACCCCACCGAGACCGCGGCCCTGCGCGGCCGGCGCGATGCCGACGACGTACACCTCGCCGCGCAGCACGCCGTCGTCGCCGACGGGGTGCACCTTCGTCCAGTGGAAGCCGAGCAGCTCGCCGGTCGCGGTGTCGCGGGCGAGCAGCAGGCCGGCGGGGTCCCACCACGGCTCGTGGCGGCGTACGGCGAGCCCGTCCGCGTCGAGCGCACCTTGCTCGGGGTGGTGGGCGAAGGCGGCGGCGTTGACCGCGAGCACGTCGGCGGCGTCACGCTCGGCGTTCTCGTCGAAGCCGCTGATCGCGACCCCGTCCGGCACGACCACCTCCGGCAGCGGCACGGACGCGTCACGCCGCATCACCCACAGCTCGCGGACGCGCGCGAAGCCGAACCGGTCGGCGAGCACCGCCGCGCCGGGGTGGTCGCCGTGCGACCACGCGGTGAGCCGCTCGCCCTCCGTCACCTCGGCCACCTCTGCGAGCAGCGTCGAGCCGAGCCCGCGGCGCCGCGCGGCGGGGGCGACCACGACCGACAGCTCGTCGTCGACGAGCAGCGCGAACGCCTCGTCTGCCCGCCACCAGCCGATGTCAGCGGCGGGCCGGTGCCGCAACGCCAGCCAGGTCGCCTCGTCGAGCGGGGCGGCGCCGTCGGCGGCCTCCGCGGCCCGCGACACCTCCTCGACGTGGGCGAGGACGTCGGCGGGCAGCAGGTCCGGCTCGAGCACGCCGCCACCCTAGGTGCGGGAAGAAACCGCGGCCCCTCGGGCGTTCCATCCCGGTTGACGCTTCAACCGTCGATCCCCTGACCGTCCCCCCCACGCGCAGGAGTCCTCGTGAGCAGCCCCACCGCCTCCGTCCGCACCCTCCCCGAGCGGATCACCCGTCGCGACGCCGACCCGGTCCCGCCGCCCGCCCCGCCGGCGCAGAAGGGCGTCGCCGCCGTCGGCGTCGCGATCGCCGCGGTCCTGGTCGCGGTCACCCTGACCTCGCAGGGCTGGCGGGAGGCCGCGCTGCTCCTGCTCGGCACGGGCCTCGGCTTCGCGCTCTTCCACGCCCGCTTCGGCTTCACCTCCGCGTGGCGCCAGCTCGTCGCGGTCGGCCAGGGCAAGGCCCTGCGCGCCCACACCGTGCTGCTCGGCGCGACCGCGATCCTCTTCGCGCCGTTCCTCGCCGCGGGTGTGAGCCCCACCGGCGTCGACGTGTCGGGCTATGTCTCCCCGCTCGGCATCGGCCTGGTCTTCGGCGCGGTCGTCTTCGGCCTCGGCATGCAGATCGGCGGCGCCTGCGCCTCCGGCACGCTCTACGCCGTGGGCTCGGGCCACACCTCGATCCTGCTGACGCTCTTCGGCTTCGTCGTAGGCGCGACGGTCGGCGCCGCCCACCTCGGCTGGTGGCAGGGCCTGCCGGGCACCCAGGACCCGGTGTCGTTCGCTGAGGTCTTCGGCGGCCACGCGGGCGGCCTCGCGGTGACCCTGGCGCTGCTCGGCCTCGTCGTCGCCGCGACGTACGTCGTGGGCAAGCGCCGCAACCCGCCGCCGGTCGCCCCGGTGGCCACCGCCGGCGGGGTGGCCCGGGTGCTGCGCGGCTCCTGGCCGCTGTGGGTCGGCGCGCTCGCGCTGGCCGTGCTCAACCTCGGCGTCCTGCTGGTCTCGGGCTCGCCGTGGGGCGTGACGACCGCGTTCGCGCTGTGGGGCTCGAAGGCCGCCGGCGCGCTCGGGATCGCCGAGCCCGCGACGTGGGACTTCTGGGCCAGCCGCTCGGCGACGCTCGAGGGCTCGGTGCTCGCCGAGACCACCAGCCTGACCAACTTCGGCATCATGGTCGGCGCGCTGATCGCCTCGGCGCTGGCCGGCGCGTTCACGCTGCACCGCCGCATCCCGCTCAAGCTCGCCGCGGGCGCGATCATCGGCGGCATCCTCATGGGCTACGGCGCGCGCCTGGCCTACGGCTGCAACATCGGCGCCTACCTCGGCGGCATCAGCTCGCAGAGCCTGCACGGCTGGGTCTGGGGCCTCGCGGCGCTGGCAGGCACCTGGTTCGGCATCCGGCTGCGCCCGTTCTTCGGCCTCTCGCGCCCGGTGAGCAGCGACAGCGTCTGCTGAGTCGGGCACCGCGGTGCCCGACTCGGGCGACGCGCCTCAGGCGTCCTCGCGCTCGGCGTCCGGCGCGTCGGCCGCCTCCGAGCGCTCGCGCTCCTGCGCCGGCAGCACGAAGCGGTAGCCCACGTTGCGCACGGTGCCGATGAGCGTCTCGTGCTCGGGGCCGAGCTTGGCGCGCAGCCGCCGCACGTGCACGTCGACGGTGCGGGTGCCGCCGAAGTAGTCGTAGCCCCAGACCTCCTGCAGCAGCTGCTGGCGGGTGAAGACCCGGCCCGGGTGCTGCGCGAGGTGCTTGAGCAGCTCGAACTCCTTGAAGGTCAGGTCGAGCGCGCGCCCGCCGAGCTTCGCGGTGTAGGTCGCGTCGTCGACCACGACCTCGCCCGAGCGGATCACGTGGGACTCGGGATCGGCGGCCTCGCGCTCGGCGGCGAGCCGGCCGATCGCCAGCCTGATCCGCGCCTCGAGCTCGGCGGGGCCGCAGGTGTGGAGCACCACGTCGTCCATGCCCCAGTCGACGGCGACGACCGACAGCCCGCCCTCGGTGACGACGAGCAGCACGGGCGCGTCGGTGCCCGTCGTGCGCATCAGCCGGCACAGGTCGCGGGCGAGCGCGAGCTCTTGGCGACCGTCGACGAGCACGAGGTCGGCGGCGGGGGCCTCGAGCAGCGCGCTGCCCTCGGCGGGCAGCACCTTCACGCTGTGGCCCAGGAGGGACAGGCCGGGCAGCACCTCGGCGGAGGGCTGCAAGGCGCTGGTGAGCAGCAGCAGCTGGCTCATCGTGCTCCCCTCGGAGGGGTCACGCCGCGCGCCGTACGTCGTCGGACCGCGCGCCACGTGCCGGGTCTCGGAGGTGCGACTCTACCGCGCTACGACGCTTGCGCTCCGCTGCTCGCGCGGTCTGCGACCATCGGGGCGTGAGCCAGACCATCACCCTGCGCTACTGGGCCGCCGCCAAGGCCGCGGCCGGCACCGACGCCGACGAGGTCGCCGTCGACGGGCCCGTCACCTTGTCGCGGCTGCTGCTCGAGGCCCGTCGGCTGCACCCGGAGGGTCGCCTGCCGGGGGTGCTCGAGGTCTGCTCGGTGCTCGTGGAGGACCGTCCCGTCGCCTCCGACGACCCCGCCGAGGTGCTCGTGCAGCCGGGGGAGACGGTGCAGTTCCTGCCGCCCTTCGCCGGCGGCTGAGCACTCGACCCACCCGTCCGTACGCCGCTCCGTGCGGTCGGCGCGCCGGTCACCCCGCGCGGGTGGTCGGAGGCGGGTGGGGTGCGCCCACGGCGGTGCTAGACCGGAGGTGGACCTCGTCCCCGACCCGGAGGCACCCCTGTGCGCCGTGCACCAGTCGTCCCGTCCGCCCTCTCCTCGGCCCTGCTCGCCGTCGCCCTCGTCGGCTGCGGCGGCGCCCCGCCGAGCGTCGAGCAGGAGGAGCTGGAGCAGCGGGTGCTCGAGCACGTCGAGTCCGAGACGGGCGTGCTCCCCGACGAGGCGACCTGCCCCGCCCAGCTGCGCGGCGAGGTCGGCAACCAGACCGAGTGCCTCATCGCGATCGAGGACGTCGTGGACGTCTCGGTCGAGGTGGAGGTCGTCGAGGTGACCGGCGACAGCCCCGACGACGTCGAGCTCGGCTTCGAGGTCGCCGACCTCGAGGACCTCCCGCCCACCGAGTAGCCGAGGGGTCGCGCGCTGCGCTCACGTCGAGGGGTCACGCGCTGCGCTGACGCCGAGGGGTCGCGCGCTGCGCTGACGCCGAGGGGTCGCGCGCTGCGCTCGTGCCGAGGGGTCACGCCCGCGCGCCTGGTGCGCGGTCGTGACCCCTCGTCGGTGCGGTCGGTGCCTCAGCTCTCGATCGCGGTGCGCTCCTCCTCGTGCTCGCTGGAGCCGAGGTGCTGCACCTCGATCTTGCGCGGCTTCGCCCGCTCGGCGACCGGCACGTGCAGCCGCAGGACGCCGTCGCGGTAGGCCGCCTCGATGTGCTCGAGGTCCAGGTTGTCGCCGAGCACGAGCTGGCGGCTGAAGGCGCCGCGCGGGCGCTCGCTGGCGAGCATCTCCCAGTCACCGTTGCGCGCGACGCGCTCGGCGCGGACGGTCAGCACGTTGCGCTCGACGTCGAGGTCGATCGACTCCGGCGCGACACCCGGCAGGTCGAACTCGAGCACGAACCGGTCCCCCTCGCGCCAGGCGTCCATCGGCATGACGGCCGGGCGGTTGGTGGTGCCCATGAGCTGCTGGGCGAGCCGGTCGAACTCGCGGAACGGGTCAGCGGTGCGGATCAGCATCTCTCTCACTCCCTTGCAGGACACCACCGCAGAACCTGTATCTGCGGTTACAGGTTTGTTGTAGCGCGGAGATCACCTACAGTCAAGCGCGTGACCCCGCCGCCTCCCACCGCCACCCGGGTCGCCGCCCACGTCGCGGTCTACGCGATCTCGGTCGCCGCCGAGATGGCCGAGACGCCGGTGCAGAACCTCCGCGTCTACGAGCGCAAGGGCCTGGTCTCCCCGAGCCGCACCGCCGGCGGCACCCGCCTCTACAACCCCGCCGACGTCGAGCGGGTGCAGCGCATCCGCGCCCTCCTCGACGCCGGCTTGAACCTCGCCGGCATCGCCGCCGTGCTCGAGCTGGAGGAGGAGGTCGCCGCCCTGCGCCAGGAGGTACGCCGCCTCCGCGCGCGACGCTGACCGTCGGTGCGGCGTCGCGCCCCCTACCCGACGGACCGATCGTCTCCGTCGGGGTCCTCGGACTCGCCGCGGTGGCCCACCTCGCCCTCGTCGTCTCGCCGGTCGGCGTGAAGGTCCGTTGCGCGGGGTCGCCAGGACTGCAGCACGTCGAGGTCGTCCTGGGCGACGCTGAAGTCGCACGTGGTGCCGTAGGCGTCGCGCACCCGGACGCGGCGCCCCAGCAGGCCACGTCGGCCGACCTCGACCTCGATCGGGAGCCAGAGCCGGGTGGGTGGCACCTCGTAGGCCGCTGCGAGCACGAGTGCCGCCACGTCGGTGAGGAGGACGAGGCTCGACACGGTGCTCGAGCAGGGCAGCACGCGCCGTACGTGCTCGTCGGGCCCCAGCCAGCGGGGCAGCGTTGCGTGGTGGTCAGCCAGCTCGCGGAGCGTGTGGCGAGTGCCGCTCACGCCCGCAGTCCGCGGATCCGCAGCCAGCAGCTGCTCTGTCGTCTTCCGCACCGGACCCCCCGTCCTCGACCCGCGCAGCCTGCCACGACGGGGCCGGCCCTGCCACCGCTGGTCGAGCAGTGCTGGCCCTGCTACCGCTGGTCGAGCAGAGCCGCCAGGCCCGCGTCGGGACCCCGTGAGCCACCGACGACCTCAGGGCAGACCCGTCCCAGGACGGACGTCTCCTCAGCACCGCCGCTGGAACGTCACGCTGCCGTCGGGGTGCGAGACCGTGTCGTAGGCCGGGTCGTGGATGCGGGCGTGGTGCCGGGGACACAGCAACCGGCCGTTGGCCTTGTCGGTCGGCCCGCCTCTGCTCCACGGGATGTCGTGGTGCGCGTGGCACATCCCGGGTGGCCAGTCGCAGCCGGCGGCGGTGCAACCGCCCTGCTCGATCTCGAGGGCGCGGCGCTGTGCGGGGGAGAAGAGCCGCTGTGTGCGACCCAGGTCCAGCACCTCGCAGCGTCCGCCCAGCACGACCGGCGCGATGCCGGACTCGCAGGCGAGCATCCGGGCCCGCCCGGCGCTGATGCGCGTGCCGGTGCTCAGCGTCGCGACCCCGAGCCCGCCCATCAGTGTCTCGAGCGACATCGTGACCGTCACGGTGGCGGGCAGTCCGCCGGCGCGGGGGAGGTCCTTCACCAGGTAGCGCTCGATCAGCTCGCACAGCGCCTGGCCGCGGCGCAGCGGCATCGACGGCCGCTCTCCACCGGCCGCCACCCCTGCGCCGGACTCGGGCTGCGAACCGACGCCCGAGCCGACACCCGACACCGCACCCGGCTCCGCACCCGACTCCGCGCCCGAGCCGCAGCCCGCACCGCCGTCCTCCGTCGCCCGGCGCGCCCGCTGGTGCTTCGGCGCCGCGATCGCGTCGAGGAGCGTGCGCAGCCGGTCGCCGTGCTCGGTGGGGATCGCGAAGCGACCCCGGGTCGTGCCGTGGCCGTCGTCGCTCATGGTCAGCGTCGCTGCCCGCCGCGCCTCGCGCTCCTCCCGCTCGAGCCGCTCGCGCTCCACCTCGTCGGCGACGTCGGGGGCGACGACCTCGAGCACCTTGCGACCGAGGGCGCGCAGCTCGAGCGCGTCGTGGACGGCCGCGCAGTCGAGCAGGAACGTCGCGGCCTCGGCCCGCACGCGGGCGTCGACCCGGTCGGTCGGCAGGGCGTCGACCGCGGCGGTGATGGCCCGCGCCTGGTCGAGGTGCACCCGCCCGTCGGCAAGCGCGTCGGCCACCGCCCGGTGACGCGGCTCGGCGAGCGTCGCGGCCACCCGCGCGTCGCGGAAGCAGTCGGGTCGCGTGCGGCGGGTGTGCGACGCGGCCCAGGCGGCCGTCGACGTCGCACCCGTGGTGCCACCGGCGCCGTCCTCGACCGCCTGCGCGGTCACCCGCAGCCGCAGGGCCGCGACCTGCGCCTCGAGCGCGGCGATGGCGACCAGCGCCTCGCCGAGGTCGGTCTCCGTCATCGACCAGGTCGGCGAGCCCACGACCCGGGTGACGGTCTCGGAGGCCTCCGTGAGCGCGTCGCACACCGGGTGGTGCGACGTCGTCCCGCTCCGGATGGCCATGGGCCATTCTGACATGTCCAGCACGAGAGTGCAACATATCCGTACACACGTTCGACAGTCGGCCCGGCGTAGCAGCGGCCACCCACGACGTACGACGCCGCCCGCACCAGCGTGTGGGCGGACGGCGGCGAGCTGGGGGAGGGACGGGCTACTCGTCCTCGAGCAGCACGTCGTCGGCCACGCCCTCGGGCACCTCGTCGGGGCGGCGGTGCTGCGGGTCGTCGAAGCGCGTGGCCTCGGCGGGGTAGGCCTCGCCCACGGGGTGGGCGCCGCCTGCGGGCGAGCCCTGCGCGGGGTCGTACTGCCCCTCGGCCGCGGCCCCCTCGGTCGTCGAGCTCGGCTCGGCCTGCTCGCCGGAGTCGCTGACGCGACCGGTCGCGCCGTCCGTCTGCTGCGGGTCCTGCGTGCTCACGCGATCACCTCTCGCTGTCGGGTGCCGGCTCCGTACCCTCCGGAGCGCGCGCCATGCCGCGCAGCACCGACCCAGCGCACGCCCTCACCCGGGCAGCGGCTCCCACGACCGCCCGAGGTCGGCCGACGTCGCGGTGCGACCGTCGGAGCCCACCAGGTCGATGCGGCCGTCGAGCGTGGTGGTGAGGCTGCGAGGGTTCGGGAAGGGGAAGGACACCGCGCGCCACGTGCCGCGCCGCAGGTCGACCACCCAGGCGCGCTCGCTGTCGTCGACGAGCGCGAGGTCGCCCCCGAGCGGCTGCACCCGGGTCTCGAAGACGTAGCCGTCGTCGCGGATGCGCTCGGGCACCCGCTGCCACCCCGCGGCCGGCCGACGCCGGTCGAGGACCCACAGGGAGTCGATGGTGTCCTCGGCCCCGACCGCGATGACGGTCAGCACGACGTGGTGCTCGGTCAGCGCGATGCCGCGCGTGGAGCGTCCCGCCGGCGTCTCCAGGCTGTCGAGGCGCCACGGCGCCCTCCCGGTCGGCGCGTGCCACACCCGCGTCGGCTCACCCGCCCGCGTGGTCGCGCCGAGCGCCCACAGCCCGCCGGCCGCGTCGACCAGCGGACCGCCCTCGGCGCGCCCCGGCGGCAGCGCCGGTCGGAAGAGCGTGCGCGTCGACGGCCGGAAGTGCCGCAGCGGGAAGCTGGGCAGCGCGACGTCGCCCGCCCGCCCCGGCAGCCGACGGCCCGCGATCGTGACCGGCGCGAGGTCCTCGTCGGGCGTGAGCACCTCCCACGAGGTCGCCCGCCCCTCGGGGCCGCGAGCGAGCAGGAAGCCGTCGGGGAGGGCGTACGCCTGGAGTCCCGCGCCGCGCCCCCGTGACGGGCGGTCGGGCCCCTCGACGACCACCTCGCCGGAGTCGTCGTAGACGCGGAAGGCGGCGTTGATCGGCCCCTCGTCGTCGTCGGAGGTGGCGCGGGCGACGACCAGCACCCGCCCGTCACCCGCCCGCACGGCCTCGGTGGCGCGGCCGACCTCGAAGATCTCCGCCGGCGTCGCCCGCGGGTCGTCGGCCACCTCGAGCTCGCTGCGCGACCCGAGCCCGCCCCCGCCGGAGCAGGCGCTGAGCACCAGCGCAGCGAGCAGGCCGGCCGCGCCTGCGAGTCGGGTCCGAGACGTCATGCGCGCATGCTGCCACCCCGCGCCGACACCCCGCCGACACCGCATCGAGCCCGACCCCGGGCGCAGCAACGCCCCGGCCGCCGCTGCGCGGCCGGGGCGTTGGCTGAGGTGGAGCTGGTGGGTCACCGGGGGGTGACCCGAGGGCTCACCGCTCCGGCGGGATGACCGGCTGGGTGGCGTTGGGGTCGTAGCCGCTGTCGTAGCCCGTCGACGTGCCCGGCGTGGTGCCGTAGCCGGCACCCGTGCCGCCCGTCGAGCCGTAGCCGGCGGTCGAGCCCGAGGTGGAGTACGACGGGGTGTCGTGCGAGCCGCCCGACTGGCTCGGGACCTGCTGCTCGGCACGCTCGCGACCGGTCTGCGCGTCGCGCTTGGCCTGCTCCTTGGCCTCGCGGCCCTTCGACTGCGCGTCGCGCAGCATCGAGGCGGCGACCTCACGGCCGCCCAGGCCGAAGGCGAGGGCCAGGCCGAGAGCCAGGGAGAACATGATCGCGGCGAAGGCGATGCGCACGATGTCCTCGGCGATGCGGAGCTGGTCGAGGATCATGAAGAAGGCGATGACCATGACGATCGCCGGCACGACGGTCGCGACGACCTTGCCGGTCGGGGTGTCGCCCATGACCTTGGCGACGCCACCGGCGACCGCGCCGGCGATGGCGGCGGCGACCACGAAGATGACGATCGCGACGATCACGTTGGGCAGGTAGGCCAGCACCTGGTTCATGAAGGCGGTGACGGCGGCGATCTTCAGAGCGCCGATCGCGGCGACGGCGAAGAAGGCGAAGACGAGCCAGAAGACGACGCGGGCGATGCCGTTGCTCGGGCTCGCGCCGGGCATCACGCGCTCGACGTATTGGTGTGCTGACGACTCGTGCAGGTGCCGGTCGAGGCCGGCCTTCTGGAAGACCGTGCGCAGCGCTGCCTGCACGACCTTCGCGATGATGAAGCCGACCAGCAGGATGACTGCGAAGCCGAGCAGGTTGGGCAGGAAGGCGAAGAACGAGTCCGTCGCGTTCCGGAAGCTTGCTCCGATGTCCATAGATCTTCCGTCCTGTCGTCAGGGGAGCTGTCCAGACCTCGTACCCGGCCTCTCCGGACGCATGCCCCACCCGTTTCAACGGTGGTTCGGTGGCTCGCAAGCGCTCAACGGGTGAAATGTTGGGATGGGATGAGACAAACCCGTGACCCACCCGCTACGGTCTCCTCACCTACACCAATCACGTGGCTCGGCGACGGTCCACTCGATGCAACATGGGGTGAGAATTCAGTGAAGTCCCTCGTCGGCCTGATCGCGGCCGTTCTGCTCAGCAGCGGCCTCATGGTCGCTACCACGTCGACCTCGGCCAGCGCTGCCTACCCGCGCTCGGTCCCGACAGCCTGCTTCATCGCCGGCGACCGCAACAGCGTGACCCTCCGCGTGACTGCGCCCACCGTCGACAGCAAGCCGGCTGGCAAGGTGCAGATCCGCGTCAAGAAGAACGGCAAGGTCGTCCGCTTCCGCAAGGGCCGCATCGGCGGCGAGCGCGCGAAGACCTTCGGCTACCGCCCGCTGCGCAACGGCGTCTACGACGCGTTCTTCGTCTTCAACCCCGACCGCAACGTCTACAAGTGGTGCACCAAGACCTCGACCCTCGAGATCGGCTGACACCAGCACCTGCCTCGTCGACGGGCGCGCCACCTCCGGGTGGCGCGCCCGTCGCCGTTCTCCGCCACGGAATGCCGCTGCCTCCCGCGTCGTTGAGCTCACCGTGACCCCCGGCGCCTTGATCCTCCTCGCCACCGTCGCCCTGGCCCTCGCCTTCGGCGCCTGGCGACGCTTCAGCGACGGCCGCTTCCGCCCGAACACGTTGGTCGAGCAGGGCCGCCAGGCGAACCCGCTGATCGAGCAGGGCCGCCAGGCCCGTGTCGAGACCGAGCAGGCCCGCCAGCCCACCCCGCTGGTCGAGCAGGCCCGCCAGGGCCGTGTCGAGACCCCCGCAACCCCACCGCCGACCTCCCTCCTCGCTGACACCCCGTACGACGCCCAGCGCGGCGAGCGCGCCACCTTGCTGCAGTTCTCGAGCGCCTTCTGCGCCCCCTGCCGCGCGACCCGCCGAGTGCTGGGCGACATCGCCGAGGTGGTCCCCGGCGTGACCCACGTCGAGGTCGACGCCGAGCAGCAGCTCGAGCTGGTCCGCCGGCTCGGCGTCCTGCGCACGCCGACCACCGTCGTGCTCGACCGGCACGGCCGCGAGGTCACGCGGGCGGCAGGCGCGCCGCGCAAGGAGCAGGTGCTGACCGCCCTCGCCGAGGCCGGCCTCCAGTGACCCTGTCTCGACAACCGGACACGCATCCCGAGCAGCGAGACGCCGGTTCGGTGCGCCGCCGCGCCACCCCTACTCTTGCTCCCGTGCCGACGACCATGCTGACCAAGCGACGCGCAGTGGACCACTGCCGCGTGCGCTCGGCGCTGTGTCGCGAGCCCTGACGGACGCCTCACGCTGCCCTCTCGCGGCTTCACCGCTCGCAGCCTGACGTCCGTGCCCACCCGGCCTGATCCGTCCACGTCAGCAGGAGCACCATGTCCACCACGTCCGCGCCACGCGTCGCCGCCCAGGCGAGCGCGCAGGTCGACCCCCGCGGCCAGCGGTTCGCCGCGTCGCTGACGGTCGTCGTGCTCGCCGTCGTGCTGCTGACGGCCCCCAGCGGCCTCGCGACGGGCCTGCTGGCCGCGCAGGCGGCCCTCTTCGCCACCGCGGTGGCGCTCGGCGTGCAGCGCACCCCGGTCGCCTGGCTCTACCGCACCGTGGTGCGCCCCCGCTTCGGCCCGCCGGCCGAGACCGAGGACGCCGCGCCCCCGCGCTTCGCCCAGGCCGTCGGCCTGGCCTTCGCGGCGGTCGGCCTCGTCGGCTTCCTGACCGGCGCCACGGCGCTCGGCCTGGTCGCCACGGCCTTCGCCCTGGCCGCCGCCCTGCTCAACGCCGCCTTCGGCTTCTGCCTGGGCTGCGAGATGTACCTCCTGCTCAAGCGTGCCACCGCCTGAGCACCACCCACCCAGACCCCGCACCAACCCAAGGAGCAGCACATGAGCCGCGAGAACTCCCTCGTCAGCACCCAGTGGGTCGAGGACCACCTCGACGACGACGGCGTGGTGATCATCGAGGTCGACGAGGACACCTCGGCCTACGACCGCAGCCACATCCGCAACGCGATCAAGCTCGACTGGACGACCGACCTGCAGGACCAGGTCCGTCGCGACTTCGTCGGCAAGGACGCGTTCTCGGCGCTGCTCTCCGAGCGCGGCGTGAGCAACGACGACACCGTCGTGCTCTACGGCGGCAACAACAACTGGTTCGCCGCCTATGCGTACTGGTACTTCAAGCTCTACGGCCACGAGGACGTCAAGCTCATGGACGGCGGCCGCAAGAAGTGGGAGCTCGACGCCCGCGAGCTCACCGACGAGCTGCCGCAGCGCGAGGCGACGACCTACACCGCCTCCGAGCCCGACCTGTCGATCCGCGCCTTCCGCGACGACGCCGTGGCCGCCATCGGCGTGAAGAACCTCGTCGACGTCCGCAGCCCTGACGAATACGCCGGTCGCCTCATGGCGCCCGCGCACCTCCCGCAGGAGCAGGCCCAGCGCGCCGGCCACATCCCCACCTCGGTCAACGTGCCGTGGAGCAAGAACTGCAACGACGACGGCACCTTCAAGTCCGACGAGGAGCTGAAGGCCCTCTACGAGGAGGTTGGCTTCGACGGCTCGAAGGAGACCATCGCCCTGTGCCGCATCGGTGAGCGCTCCTCGCTCACCTGGTTCGTCCTCAAGGAGCTGCTGGGTCACGAGTCGGTCAAGAACTACGACGGCTCCTGGACGGAGTACGGCTCCCTGGTGGGCGTGCCCGTCGTCCTCGGCGACGAGCCGGGTGCGGCCTGATGTGCGGCGCCACTGAGGGCGGCCTCTCGCTCGACGGCGTAGACGTGGCGAAGGAGGCCATCGTCCAGGGCCAGGTCGTGCGTGACGGAGAGCCGGTCGGCAACGCCTACGTGCGCCTGCTCGACCGCACCGGCGAGTTCACCGCCGAGGTGCCCACATCGGCGACTGGCCACTTCCGCTTCTTCGCCGGTGACGGCGAGTGGACGCTGCGCACCCTCGCCCCCAAGGCCGACCCGGTCGACCGCAAGGTCCACGCGCAGGTCGGGTCCGTCGCCGAGGTGACCGTCACCATCTGATGCACGCACGACGCCCCCGGAGCAGCGCTCCGGGGGCGTCCGCATGCGTGGCTCGGTTCATCGGACGCACCACATAACGCCTAGACTGCGCCGGACAGCTCGACGGGATGGGGGACGCGATGGGTTTCGACATCTTGCTGTCGCCGCCGGACGTCGGCGAATTCGAGCAGCAGTACGTCTTGCGCGCGATGCAGTCCGGCTGGGTTGCTCCCGCGGGACCCGACCTCACGGCCTTCGAGCAGGAGGTTGCCGCCCGCGTCGGCGTCGCCCACGCGGTCGGCCTCTCGTCGGGCACGGCGGCGCTGCACCTCGCGTTGGTGTCCTGGGGTGTGGGCCCCGGTGATGTCGTGCCGGTGTCGACCTTGACCTTCGCCGCGACAGTGAATGCAATCCGCTATGTGGGGGCGACCCCGCACTTCGTCGATTGCGAGGAAGAGACCGGCAACATCTCGCCGGCCCTGCTCGAGCAAGCGGTTGCTGGACTGACCGCACAGGGCGCCAGGGTTCCGGTGATCATCCCGGTCGACTTGCTCGGCAAGTGCGTCGACTACGACGCCGTCCAGGGCGTCGCCGGCGCCGCGGGCGCTCGACTCCTCGGCGACGCGGCCGAGTCCTTCGGTGCCACCTACCGCGGCCGGCCCGCCGGTTCTTTCGGCGATGCCTCGGTAGTGTCCTTCAACGGCAACAAAATCATGACCACTTCGGGCGGCGGCATGCTGCTGACCGACGACCGGCGGTTAGCCGACCACGTCCGCAAGCTGTCGACGCAGGCCCGCGAGCCGGTGCCGCACTATGAGCACACCGAGGTGGGCTACAACTACCGGCTCTCGAACATCCTCGCCGCGCTGGGGCGAGCCCAGCTCGCTCGCCTCGACGACATGATCAAGCGACGGCGCGGATGGCGCGAGCGATACCGGGCTCTGTTTACCGACCAGCCCGGCGTTCGCATCCTGGGCGGGGCCGACGACGCGGAGGACAACTGCTGGCTCACCGCGATCGTGGTCGATCAGGCGGCGTCACGCTGGTCTGCGCAGCAGCTCGGCGGAGCGCTCGACGGCGCGGGCATCGAGACGCGGCCTCTCTGGAAGCCGATGCACCTTCAACCCGTGTGCCGGGACCTCCCCGGTCTGATCAACGGCACTTCGGAGCGGATCTTTTCCCACGGCCTGACGCTGCCGGCCGGATCGGTGATGACCGACGACGAATTCGCCCGGATCGAGGACGCTGTCCGGGCGGTGATCGCGTCGTGAGGCGACACGACGCCGTCAAGCGCACGATCGACTTGGTGGTTAGCACTGTCGCGCTCGTGCTGTCGGCGCCCTTGCAGGCGGTCATCGCCGTCGTTGTGCGCCGCAAGCTGGGCTCGCCGGTCCTCTTCCGGCAGCCCCGCCCGGGCCGGGACGGCGAGGTCTTCGAGCTGGTCAAGTTCCGCACGATGCTGGAGCTGGACGTGCAGCGGGGCCTCGTGACCGACGCGGAGCGGCTGACGCCCTTCGGCGCGCTGCTCCGGTCGACGAGTCTCGATGAGCTGCCGACCCTGTGGAACGTCGTGCGTGGTGACATGAGTCTGGTTGGTCCGCGGCCGCTGCTGGTGCAGTATCTCGAGCGCTACAGCCCGGAGCAGGCGCGTCGGCACGAGGTGCGCCCGGGGATCACCGGGCTTGCTCAAGTGAGTGGTCGCAATGCGCTGACGTGGGACGCCAAGTTCGCCAAGGACGTTGAGTACGTGGACAATCGGAGCCTCCGCCTCGACGCGGCGATCGTGTGGCGGACGCTCGCCCAGGTCTTTCGCCGCCACGGCATAACGGCGGACGGCGATGTCACGATGCCGGAGTTCTTGGGGCGGACCCATGGTTGAGCCGTTGGTTATCGTTGGCGCAGGTGGCTTCGGCCGCGAGACCGCCGACGTCGTCGAGGCAATCAACGCCATCGCACCCACGTGGGAACTCCTTGGTTTCGTCGACGACGCGCCGTCCGACGTCAATCTCGAGCGATTGGCGGCGCGGGGCTACGACCTCCTGGGGGGCACCGACCACCTCGTCAGCCTCGACAACTGCGCGCACTACGTGATCGGCGTCGGCTGCCCGCGCGCTCGCCGGGCCGTCGCGGACCGGTTGAGATGCGGCCGTCACGTGCCTGCCACCCTGGTGCATCCCGCCGCCACCATCGGGTCCGCGGTGTCGATCGGGGAGGGCACGGTCATCTGTGCGGGCGCCCGGCTGACGACGAACATCGCAGTTGGCCGACACGTGCACGTCAATCCCAGCGCGACGGTCGGGCACGACACGACGCTTGGTGACTTCGTTAGCCTGAACCCCGCCTCGTCGATCTCGGGCGACTGCGTGATCGGAGCAGGGTCGCTGGTGGGAGTCGGTGCAGTCGTCCTCAACCAGTTGCGGGTCGGGGAGGACGCGACGGTCGGGGCGAGTGCCTGCGTCGTGCGAGACGTGCTCGACGGCGCCACCGTGAAGGGTGTGCCGGCGCGATGACCGGTTTGAGGGTGGTGGCGCTCGTGTGTCAGTGGTACCCGCCCGAGCCGGTAGAGATCCCGTCCGGGATAGCAGCAGCGCTTCGGGATCAAGGACTGGTCTTGAGGGTGCTGACCGGAATCCCGAACTATCCGTCCGGTGCGGTGCACGACGGGTATGCGCCCTGGAGCCGCCGGAGGGAGACACTCGACGGTATCGAGGTCATCCGGTCGCCTCTTTACCCCAGCCACGACGCGAGCGCACTCCGTCGGCTGCTGAACTACGGCAGCTGGGCAATCAGCAGCTCCGTGTTCGGCCAGCGGGTGCTCCGCGAGACCGACGTGGCGCTCGTCTACTCGTCGCCCGCCACTGCTGCGCTCCCAGCCATGGTGGCCAGAACTCTCTGGCGGACCCCGTACGTTCTCTTGGTGCAGGACGTTTGGCCCGACTCGATCTTTGCCTCGGGCTTCCTGTCTGGGCGGTGGGGGCGGCAGGCGCACAACCTGATCGATGTCTTCGTTCGGCGGGCTTACGCGCGCGCGGCGCACATCGTGGTCACTTCTCCAGGGATGGCCGACCTGCTCGCGCGACGTGGCGTTCCGCAGAACAAGCTCACCATCATTTACAACTGGCTGCCTGAGGACCGAAGCGCCCAGCCTGCCGATCACGATGCAGATTTAAAGCGAGCTTTGGGCGTCCCGGCCGACTCGCTCCTTTTCATGTATGCCGGGAACCACGGGAAGGCGCAGGCGCTCGATGCGCTCATCGACGCGTTCACGAGCGATGAGACCCGACCCGCGCATCTGGTGCTTATGGGCGACGGAGTGGAGAAGGCGCGGCTCATCGACCGCGCCCGCGCGTCGGCCCGCATCCACTTCCTGGACCCGGTTCCGCGAGCCGAGGCGGATCGCCTCATGGTTTCCGCAGACGTGTCTGTGGTGTCGTTGGCTGACGAGCCTCTGTTCGCCGTCACGATGCCCAGCAAGGTCCAGTCTGGGCTGGCGTCCGGGCGCCCGTTGCTCGTAATTGCGCGCGGCGACGCAGCCGACGTCGTGACCGGTTCGGGCGCGGGAGTAGCGGCAGCCCCGAGCGATCCGGTCGCGATTGCCGAGGCGGTCGCGAAGCTCTCTGCGACCTCGCTTCACGAGCTGACCTTGATGGGACGGCGCGGCCTCGAGGTCTACCGCAGCCAGATGGCACGGGACGTCGGCGCTAAGCGCATGCGTGCCGTTTTACGTGATGCGGCGCGGCGCAGCCGCACGGCGATCGCCGGACCCCCCGATCGAACGGCGGAAGGATCAGTCAGTGAGCAGCGTTGAGGGCCCCGTACTCGTCACAGGAGGCACGGGCTCGTTCGGCTCCACCATGGCACGCCGACTGTTGGCGACCGGTGCGCCTGAAATCCGCATCTTCAGCCGCGACGAGGCCAAGCAAGACGCCATGCGCCGGGATCTGGCTGACGGTCGCGTCAAGTTCTACGTCGGAGACGTGCGGGACCCGCGCAGCGTGGAGGACGCGATGGCCGGCGTCCGGCACGTCTTCCACGCTGCAGCGTTGAAGCAGGTCCCGAGCTGCGAGTTCTTCCCGCAACAGGCGGTGTTGACCAACGTGAACGGCAGCGACAACGTCATCCGCGCCGCCGAGCGAGCCGGCGCGGAGTCTGTGGTGTGCCTGAGTACGGACAAGGCGGTCTACCCGATCAATGCCATGGGGATGTCCAAAGCGATGATGGAGAAGGTCGCGCAGGCCCATGCGCGGAACCGCCGAGAGAACGGCACCACCGTGTCCGTGACTCGCTACGGGAACGTGATGTACAGCCGCGGCTCGGTGATCCCGGTGTTCATTCAGCAGATCAAGCAGGGTCTGCCATTGACCGTGACCGACCCGCACATGACCCGCTTCCTCATGTCGCTCGACGATTCAGTCGACCTGGTCGAGTACGCCTTCCACCACGCTGAGCCCGGAGACCTGTTCGTGCGGAAGGCGCCCGCCGCCACCGTCCAGGACCTGGCCCGGGCGGTCGCCTCGCTGTTCGGCGACGAGGACCCGGAGATCCGGGTCATCGGCACCAGGCACGGTGAGAAGCTCTACGAGTCCTTGTTGAGCAGGGAGGAGCTGCAGCGGGCCGAGGACTGCGGTGGGTACTACCGCGTGCCGCTCGATGCGCGTTCTCTTGAGTACGAGCTCTACTTCGACCAGGGTGAATCGGAAGTGGTCCATTACGACTACACGTCGCACAACGCCGAGCGGCTGGACGTGGAGGCAACCAAAAGGCTGCTGCTCCAGCTCCAGCCGGTCCGTGAGGAACTGCGAGCGGTGGGGCGCAACCCGGGGCAGTTGCTGTGAAGGTTGCGATCACGGGTGGCTACGGCTTCCTCGGTTGGCACACGGCTTGCCGTCTGCGCGCCCTGCACGGCACTGAGCCAGTTCGGCTCGGCCGGGCAGAGTTGGCTGACGCGGCCCGGCTGAGGGGGACGATCGCGTCGGTGGACACCGTCCTGCACGTCGCCGGTGTCAACCGCGCCGGAAGCGATGCGGAGGTCGAGCGGGGCAACCTTGACGCTGCTGCGTCGTTGGCCGCGGCCGTTCGGGAGACCGGCCGACCGGTGGACGTCGTCTACGCCAACTCAATTCAGGCGCAGTTGGACAACGCCTACGGGCGCGGGAAGTCCGCAGCAGCAGCACTCCTGTCCCAGGCAGTAGCCGCGTCCGGTGGCCGTTTCGCCGACCTGCTGCTGCCCAACCTCTTCGGCGAGCACGGGCGCCCGGGATACAACTCGTTCGTGGCGACCTTTGCCCACGAGGTCGCCGCCGGCCGGCGCCCCACGGTGACCGGCGACCGCGAGGTACCGCTGCTGCACGCACAGCGCGCCGCGGCGGAGCTGATCGGGTCGATTGGCCGCACGGAGCGGCGAACCGTCGCGGGGGAGCCGCGGGGCATCAGCGAGGTGCTCGGGCTGCTGGAGCAGACCCACGCGCTCTACGCCACCCGGGGCGAGGTGCCGCCGCTGCCGGGCAAGTTCGAGGTCGACCTCTTCAACACCTACCGTGCGGCCGCCTTCCCGCAGATGTGGCCGCTGACGCCGCAGGTACACGCCGACCCCCGAGGTGAGCTCTTCGAGACTTTGCGGTCGCACGGCGGCACCGGGCAGGCGTTCGTCTCCACGACTAGGCCTGGGCAGAGCAGGGGTGACCATTACCACCTGAACAAGGTGGAGCGGTTCTTCATCGTCCGCGGCGAAGCCGAGATCAGCCTCCGTCGGCTGCTGCACGACGACGTCGTGACCTTCCGGCTGAGCGGCGAGCGCCCGTCCTTCGTCGACATGCCGACCCTGTGGGTCCACGCCATCCGCAATGTCGGCGACGACGACCTCGTCACGATGTTCTGGGCCGACCAGCTCCTCGACCCCGAGTCCCCCGACCAGTACGCAGAGAAGGTGCACCGCCCGTGAAGGTCATGACGATCGTCGGGACCCGCCCCGAGATCATTCGGCTGGCGCGGGTGATCGCGCGCCTCGACGCGACGCCGGGGGTGGACCACGTGCTGGTGCACACCGGGCAGAACTACGACCGCCAGCTTAACCAGGTGTTCTTCGACGACCTCGACCTGCGCGCGCCCGACCACTACCTCGGCGTCGACACTTCGAGCTTGGGGTCTGTGCTGGGTGGTGTGCTGGTCGAGACCGAGAAGGTGCTCGTCGCCGAGCGCCCGGACGCCGTGCTTGTCCTGGGCGACACGAACTCGTGCATCGCAGCCCTCATGGCCAAGCGGATGAAGGTGCCGACCTACCACATGGAGGCGGGTAACCGGTCTTTTGACGAGAACGTGCCCGAGGAGACCAACCGCCGGTTCGTGGACCACGTCGCGGATTTCAACTTGGCGTATACGGAGCACGCGCGGCGCAACCTGCTGGCCGAAGGGCTCCACCCCCGTCGGGTGATCGTGACTGGTTCACCTATGAGGGAGGTGCTCGAACACTTTAGAGACCGGATCGATGCCTCCGCTATTCGCGACAAACTCGGGCTGCAACAACGGGGCTACTTCCTCGTCTCGGCCCACCGGGAGGAGAACGTCGACTCGCCCGACCGGCTTCACCGACTCCTCGACTGCCTCAATCGCGTGAGGGATGCGTTTGGTCTGCCTGTCATCGTGTCGACGCACCCCCGCACCCGCAAACGACTTGACACGTTCGAGGTCGAGTCCGACGACGGGATCCGTTGGCTTGAGCCGTTTGGCTTTCACGACTACAACAAACTGCAGCTCGAAGCCGCTTGCGTGCTCTCCGACTCCGGCACGATCTCAGAGGAGTCGTCGATCCTCGGCTTCCCCGCGGTCACGCTGCGGGACTCCATTGAGCGGCCGGAGGCGTTGGACACCGGGAGCATCATTATGACCGGCCTCAACCCCGACGACGTCGTTCGCGCGACAGGACTCGTGATGAGTGCCACTGAAACGCCAAGTGTCCCAGCTGGCTACCACTTGGACGACACAAGTCTCCGAGTCGTCAGGTACATCGCGTCCACGGCGGGACGACACCGCGACTGGGCGGGTCTGCGGGCGTGACGCGTACGAGGTTCAGGGTCATTGCGTCGAACCTCCATGTGGGTGGAGGGGTGCAGGTCGCCGCATCACTGCTCGACGAGGCCGCTAGGCTCACGGCACACCCGGACTGGTCTCCGTGGGTTTGCGCCACGCATTTCGAGCTGTCCCCGTCGGTCGCACGCAACGTTTCGCCCACGACCCTGAACAAGGTGCGGCACGCCGTGCGGCACAGGCGTCCGGGATCCCCTTCGCACATTCTGAGCGACCTGCGGCGCTCAAGTGAATCTGCATTGACGGTGTTCGGTCCGCTTTACTCGTTGCCGCGCTGCGACCGGCGATTGATGGGCTACGCCGACGTGACGTCGATCTACGCATCACCGACAGGTACGCCTGGCGTCAAGGACAGGATCCGAGCACACTTGTCCCGCCTCGAATTACGAGCACAGCACGCTGTGATTGTAGAGACAAGTGCAATGCGGGCTCGGGTTGAGCATGTTCTAGCCGGACATGCTCCAGTGATGCACGTTGTTCCCAACGCTGTGAACAGCCGCGTGCTGTCGGCTCAACGTGACGAGTCAATCGCCTTGCGAATCGGGAAAGCCCGGCAAGATCACGACCTGCTCCTCGCCTATCCCACCCGCGATTACCCGCACAAGAACTTGGAGTTCCTCCCCGCTGTCGCCGGTGAGCTCGCACGCATTGGTGTGAAAGCGGGGTTCATCGTCACGCTCCGACCGGAGGAGTGGGACCGTCGAACGCCTGCGTTCCGGGCGGTGTGCGTCAACCTCGGGGAAGTTACGATCGACCAGGTCGCGACCGTACTGAAGACATCGGACGGTCTATTCTTCCCCAGCCTGCTTGAGGCCTACTCGGCGAGCCCGGTTGAAGCCATGGCCCTCGGCGTGCCGGTGTTCGCATCCGACAGGGACTTCGTGCGGACCGTGTGCGGGGATGCGGCCGCGTATTTTGATCCACACGATGGTGAACGGGCTGCAACGGTCGTATTCAATGGCCATAACCGGCCGGGCGACTTGAGGACAAGGGTCGAGGCCGGCATGCGTCGTGTCGGGAAAGCGCCGACTGCGCGAGACCGCGCGATGGCGCTGCTGTCCACCCTCTATGGTTCCCTTCCAGTGGAGGGGACTTGATGTTCAGGCGCGCCAGGTCAAGCCCCGAGTCCCGTCTTCTCATCGTCAACAACATGCCCGCCTACTACCGAACTCCGGCATACGCGGCGATGGCAGAAGAGTTTGCCGCGCGGACAGGCGGATCGACCCTGGTTTGCTACCAGGTGCGACGCGCGGCACGGGAGCGGGCTGAGTGGTTTTACACTGCCGACGCGGAGTTCCCTTTCGACTACTACTTTGTGCAGCCGGATTTCCGATACGTAGCAGGTCGGAAGATGCCAGCTGCACCCGGAGGACGCCTCCTGCTCCGCTACCGGCCCACTCATGTGTTCACCGCAGGGTGGGACACACCGCTATCCCTCGCTGCGTCGACGTGGGCGCGATGGGCAGGGGTGCACCTGGGCGTGTGGGTGGAGTCCAGTCCACTGACGAGTAAACACGACAATTTGCTCCTCAACGCCGCACGTCGGAGGTTCTTGCGGCCCGCGACCTTCGCCGTCGTACCAACCGACGCCAGTCGTGCGCACGTCGATCGGCTCGCGGGCCGCCACGTTCGATCGCGGCTGCTCCTCAACCCGGTTGACCTCGGGCGGCTGCCAGACCAATTTTCCGAGGCGGGAGCTCGGGTGATTTTCCTGGGTGATTTGACCCGCAGGAAGGGATTCGACGTCCTGTTACAAGCGGCGACCGTCCTTCGGGTCAGGGACATTGAGGTCCACGCATGGGGCCGGGATATCGAAGGGCTGGCAGCGGTGGCCGACGACGTGACCATTCACGGCGCCGCGCCGCTGCCGGAAATTCTCCCGATGTTACGGTCGACTGACGTGCTTGTTATCCCCTCACGCGTCGATCCTGCGCCACTGACCTATTCCGAGGCGCTCGCTCTCGGGTTGCGTGTTGTCGTGTCTGAAACGATTGCCTACGCGGGCCACGCGTCGACCACCGTTGGTGCAGTCGTGTCAGATTGCTCATCGCCGGCCGCACTCATTGGTGCGATCGAGGCGGCCCTAACAAGCAGACGCCCCGACCCTGAGTCGTCGCGCGAAGTGACCCCGCGCCACTTCGGCACCACCGTGGTCGATGCTCTGCTCGGATCCACTCAGGACGCCGGTTGAGCCGCCGGTTCGCGGGAGCATCCGCCACGTTGGCCGTCAACGTTGGAAACCTCCTCCTCGGCGTCGTTACCGGGATCGTTAGCGCACGGGGGCTCGAACCCCACGACAGGGGCTTGTTCGTGGCGATCGTTCTGTGGGTTGCGACGCTTTCAACTGTGTCGTTGTTGGGGGGCCAGCAGGCGATCATCTACTTTGGTCGGCAGTCGAGTTCGGGAGTTGGACGAGCGGTGACTCTCGTCCGGTCCTCCTGGGTAGAGATAGCCCTTTGCTCGGCTGCGCTCGCGGCGATCGTCCTGTGGCTCACCTCCGCCCACTCTTCACGCGCGATCCTGACACTCCTGGCCACTGCGATTATTCCCATCAGTGCCATCGTGCAAGCCTTGCTCTCAGGCTTGCTATCGGATGCACGGCTTTCCGTATGGAACGCGGTGCGGCTTGTGCCGGCCGCCACATACGCGATGGCGAGTTTGTTGTTGTTGTCCCTAGAAGAATTCTCCATCGTCACTGGTCTCGTTGCGCTGACCGTCGGGAACGCTGCGGCCCTCGTGGCCGTTCTCGTCGTCGTCGGGCAACGTGGACCGCTGGTCCCTGATGACGCCACCCCGGTAGGCGAGATGAAAAGTTACGGGCGCCGCTCGCTCATGTCGTCCCTTCCGGCCATGCTTCGCGGCCGTACAGATCAATTGGTGCTAGCGGCTGTGGCAGCGCCGTCGGTGCTGGGGGTCTATGCCGTAGCGGCCTCGGTTGCTGCCGTCGCGGACGTGGTCTCAGTGACGGTCGGTCAGTTGGCGTTCCCGCGATTTGTTGAGGACGCTCGGCTGCGGACCAAAGCGCGACGGCTCGCAACTACTGCTATCGCGCTAACTCTTATCGCTATCATCCCGGTGGCGGCAGGAGGTGACTGGCTGATTCGACACGTGTACGGGCCAGCATACGTACCGGCGGCGGACCCCCTGTCCATCTTGTTAGTAGCTGCCGCAGTCAAAGTGGGCATCGCATTCTTGTCGGCTGAGTCGCAGGCGCTCGACAAGTTGCGTCTTCTAGGCCTGGCGCACTCGAGCACCTTGATCGCCACCGGGATGTTGGTGGCGACACTGGTGCCTGTATGGGGCATGACTGGGGCCGCGTCGGCCGTCCTCATCGGTCAGGTCGCTTGCCTTTCTGTGCTCTGGCTAGGCGTGAGGCAGGTCAGTGCGCGATGAGTCTCGAGTTGGCGCTTTGGCTTGACGTGGTCGCTGTGCTCACCTGTGGCGTAGTGCTATTTGTACACCCCGCGATGAGAGCGTCTCACCCGGCCCTTCTTTATTTGTGCGTGCACGTAGCTATCGTTTCAACCCGCGGCTGGGCCATCGCCCGCGGTGCGCCGACCTTCCTCGGACTGCCACTGGAGGAATTTCCTCCATTCATCTTGCTAGCTGACGTCTTCCTCGTGTCCGCCACCCTGGGTTGGTTAGCAGCTGGCACGTCAATGGGCGAAGGCCGGCGCTGCGCGCTCAGCGAACGCCGCCTGCACGAGCACTCGATCGAACGCGCGGCGATGATGGTGGGAGTGGTGGCACTACCAGTCGGGCTCTGGTCGTTGACGCGGGCGGCGTACGTGCCAGGAATCAGCGCGGGCGGCGTTGCTATCGAGACCAGCTATCAAACGGTAGCGATCCTGTGGCCAGCGCTCGTTCTCCTTGCTTTTATCTATTCGCGTGGGATGCGCCCATACTTGCTTATTCCGTTCATCACCTACATCCTGCTGATGGGCATTCAGGGGCACAATCGGTATCGCTTCCTGCTTCCCCTCCTAATGCTGCTGATCATCTATTTGGACCGGAAGGAGTGGCGCTGGCCACGAATGTGGATGGTTCCCGTCGCGTTGTGCGTCGTGGCCTTGTTCCTGCCGCTCAAAGAGGTGGGACGCGACATTCGAAGCGGCAACGCGACGGCATCATCGGTGCTCGACGCCATCTCGACGTCAACGCTGTCAGCTCGCGCTGGGAGGAACGCGGAGCAAGCCCTCTTGGACCAAGGCGCGATTAGCGTCATGCTCGCTGAGCACCAGGATTATCTGGGGCTGGGCCGGAGTTACGCTGCACTCGTTACTCTTCCCATCCCGCGGCCGTTGTGGCCCGACAAGCCACCTCTTGCGGGGGACTTACGCGCCATTTCGACCCCGTCGTATCCGCTGATCGAAGTGGGGGCGATCACAACGCTGGTTGGAGAGCTCTACATCGGCTTCCGATGGCCGGGCGTGGTCGTAGGCGGATTTCTATTTGGCACCATCACGGGGCGGTTTCATCGGCGCGCGTACTCCAGGGAGCGACTCAGCGGACTTCGATTCTTCCACGTCCTGATTTTCGCAGTCCTGTTGCAAGTGGCTCGCGACGGCCTGCCGTCTCTGCTCCTCTTTACCGTTGTGAACGCCTCACCGTGGGTAGCAATAGCACTACTAGCCGGTGCGATCAATCGCCGCCGTGCCGCCCTTCAGGTCAGTCAGAGGAACCCGTGAGAATTCTTTTTGTCGTCCCGCTCTACCCATCAACGCCTCAAGACTTCGATGGAGTGGCTCAGTACCATCGAGCTGAAGCATTGGCAGCGCTAGGCCATACGGTGCACGTGCTTGTTGTAAAGGCGTGGCGCCCGGGGCGCAGCCGGCTCTGGTCGCCGCCAATCGCCGCGGGTGTGAGTACAGAGCTCGTTCAGCACCCGAGTGTTCCGCGCCTCCGTTTTGCGGAGTTGTCCCTTGCCATGCTGAGCCTGTTCGTCGCTGTGCGTTACCGCCAGGTGGTGCAACGGCAGGCGTACGACGTGGTGCACGTGCACACTGAACGGATGGCGCTCGCCGTTGGCCTGCACCAGCGACCTCTGAAACTACCGACTCTGGTCTCGCTTCATGCAGCCGACTCGACGCCCCAGATAGTGCGCGTTCACTGCAAGAGAAGGCGCCTCGCTCGCGCGTTGGGAAACGCCGACCACGTGGTCTTGGTAGGTGATGTGCTTAAGCGTTACTTCGGCCCATGTCTGAATCCGGCGAGCACCACGACTCTGCATAATGGTTTCAAACTCGAGAAGGACAGCGGTCCCGATCCGACCAGGTGGCAGGGCGCCATGCGGCTCGTCAGTGTATCGAGGCTTTTCGAAGGAAAGGGCCTGCACCTTGTCCTGCAAGCTTTGGCGCAATTGAGGCCGGGGCTCGACTGGACCTACGAAGTCATCGGCAGCGGCCCAGAGGAGTCCCGACTTCAGACCCTCGCGGCCCAGCTCGGTGTTGCTGACCGAGTGACGTTCCTCGGTCCACTACCGCATGAGGTTGTCATGAAGCGTCTGGCGTCTGCCGAGGTCTTCGTCCTCCCTTCGTTCTACGAAGCCTTCGGCGTTGCGCACCTGGAGGCGATGGCCGCTGGTTGCCTGACCATCGGGGTGGACGGGCAGGGCCCGTCGGAGTTCATTGAGTCAGGGAGGACGGGGTACTTGGTGCCACCACGAGACGTCGACTCCATTGTGGAGGTCCTCCGCGCCGTGATCGCTGATCCCGACAGCTCGCGCCTTATTGCCGAGGCCGGTCAGCGAACGGCGCGGTCGGAGAAGACGTGGGACGCTCACGCCCGTGCTCTGGAGACGATTTACGCAGGGCTGATCAACTGAGACACAATGACAGCGGCTTGATGGCCGCGCGTCCACGGCATGGGGATGCCCGCACGTCGGCGACGCCGCGGTCGTGGGTAATGCGCTCCGTAATGCGGCTGAGATGGAAGGATGGAGTCATGTACCAGTTCGGGGTCGTCGGACTCGGCTATGTTGGCCTCCCACTCGCTCACGCGGCCGTAGAGGCAGGGTTGCGCGGCGTAGGGGTGGACGCGTCTTCGGCCGTCGTCGATGGCCTACGCTCCGGCCGATCCCATGTCGATGACCTCGATGACGCGCAGGTCGCGGGGATGTTGGGTCGGGGCTTCGTCGCGACCGTCGACCCCTCGCCGCTGGCGTCGTGCGAAGTGATCGTCATCTGCGTCCCCACGCCCTTGAGCGACGAGGGCGGACCAGACCTCACCGCGGTGCGCGCTGCGGCTGAGATGGTGCGTGATAACTTGCGAACTGGGGCCTTGGTGATCCTCGAATCCACCACCTGGCCGGGCACTACGGAGGAGTTGCTGCAGCCGATCCTCGAATCGCGAGGCGCTCAGGCAGGCGTGGACTTCCACCTGGCTTACTCACCCGAACGAATCGACCCGGGCAATCCCACGTTCAACGTGAGGAACACTCCCAAGGTGGTTGGTGGAGTCACTTCGCAGTGTCGGGAGAAGGCAACAGCCTTCTACGCGCAGTTTGTCGACACTATTGTTCCAGCGGCCGGGACGCGCGAAGCCGAGATGGCGAAATTGCTCGAAAATACCTACCGACAGGTGAACATTGCGCTTGTCAACGAGATGGCCAAGTTCTCGCGCGAACTCGGGATCGACATCTGGAACGTCATTTCCTGCGCCGCGACTAAGCCGTTCGGATATCAAGCATTTCATCCAGGGCCGGGCGTAGGGGGGCACTGCATCCCCATCGACCCGTCCTACTTATCCCACCGTGTGCAGGCGGAACTTGGTTATCCGTTTCGGTTTGTCGAGCTCGCTCAGGAAGTGAACCGGTCGATGCCCCGCTACGTGCGAGACCGTGCCCAAGCACTTCTCAACGACCGCGGTTTGCCTATCAGGGGGTCTAAGATTCTGATCCTGGGGGTGACGTACAAGGCCGGAATTTCCGATCAACGCGAGTCGCCGGCGATTCCGCTAGCACGGCAATTGCTCTCCCTTGGTGCCGAACTGCAGTTCTATGATCCGTTCGTCCAGGAATGGAAAGCTCCAGGAGTGACTCTCGCACGTGTGCTTGACGTTGAACTAGCTCTGCGGGAATGCGATCTTGCCATCGTTATGCAACCGCACCAAAGTTACGGGCCCGATGTCTTGAATCGTTCGAGGGCGTTTGTTCTGGACGCCCGAGGGTCCTCACAGGGAGATCGAATTGAAAAGTTATAGGGCCTTGCGAGACCGCCTGTCTAGCGCAAGCGGGGTGGTTGGTCACCATTTGCGGATCAGGGGTGCGTTGAATGCCCTCAAAACAGCGCCCGACCCGACAGATACCGCCGTTATCGCACGATTGACGCGCGCCTGGAGCGGCGGTGGCTACGAAGCGGATCCTCATTACCTCGCGGAAGTTGCTTCGGCTGCGGGTGCCGGGCGTCTGCAGATTCTTGAGTGTGGCACGGGGCTGACGACGCTGCTTCTCGCAGCCGTCACCGACCGGCCAGTGATCTCGCTCGAGCAACATAGGCCGTCCTCCGTGAAGGTGCGGCGCTGTCTGGATTACATCGGGGCCGATCACGTTCGCGTCGTGGATGTGGGCATGGCGGATCGCGGCCCGTGGAGTTGGTACGACTGGGCTCCGACACCGGATGCCCGTTTCGACCTTGTGTTGTGCGACGGCCCTCCCGGAACGACGCCTGGCGGACGGTATGGGCTACTTCCCGCCTTGATCGGACATCTTGCGCCGGGAGCGGTGATCCTCGTTGACGATGCACAAAGGACGTCTGAAACGGAGACCATTGCGAGGTGGGTCGATGAATTCGGCGTCACTCTCGATGAGGTGAGCGGGACCGACCGCAGGATGGCCCGGTTGCGAGTGCCTAACGTGATGAAAACACAGTCTCCAGAGGGTTAGTCGGCAACGGCCTGATTTCGCCAGAGTTCCCATCGAGCGCCTTAGGGATGGACGGATCAAGAGCTTTTTATGAAGGACCGTTCCGTCGCTAGCAATGCAAGATTGACGTCATGTCGGAACTCGGGCCAGGTTGGCGGGGTGTGCATCTCGGCACCTTCGCGGAGGTGCGTCAGCAGTGAACGGTCAAGGAGCAACGCATCGATCAGATCAACGATCGCGTCCGATGTGCCGGGATGGACGAGCCACGAGTTTCGCCCGTGCTGGGCGACGTCTGGGGCCCCAGAGTTGGCGGTTGCCACTATCGGGACACCATGTGCGAGGGCCTCAGAATAGACGAGGCCGAACCCTTCGATTATAGACGGCATTACGAATAAATCGGTGGTTGCGTAGTACCCACGGAGATCCTCTGCGCTCGCATTATTTATTATTCGAACGTTCTCGGGTAGTGGCGCTAACCAGGTCGGCACAGCACTCCGGGTCACCATGGTCAAGACGACCTCCTTGCTGGAGAATTCCCGCATGGCCTTGACGAGCCAATGAGGGCCCTTTCTGTAGGCCAGCTGGCCAACCCAAAGCAATTGCAGGGGCCGGTTCGTGGCGCTTCTCGCGGGCGTGCCCGCACCGCGATACGTGTTTGCCCGGTCCGCGCCGTAGGGAGCTACGTGCACGCGGCCAGAGGGCACCCCGGAGGCACTTAGTCCCTTCGCAACGAAAGAAGATGCGCATATGATGGAATGAGCCGCTTCTAGATTGCCACGCTCGCGTTGTACGTCAGTTTCGTCCAACAATTCCTCGGGCTCAAGTCCAACTTCGAGCCCGGACAGTTCCCGGTCGTGAGCGAGCTCATCGCGGATCTGGGAAGCAAGCGGGTGGACTTGAAACAGCACCCTAGGGCCCTGGACGTTCTCCACGTCAGCGGCGAGAAATCCTTGCCAATAGTAACTGTAAACTAAGGCAGCGTCCGTCACTGCACGCGCACCCGCGCGCCCTAGTCTCGGGTCCACGTCTTCTACGCGGGACCACGGTCGGCCCAGCGGCAAGGCATCAATAAATGTGCTACGGACGAGATTGCTCGGAAGCAGCACTGAATGGCGACGCTGGAAGTAGGTTTTCGTCTTGGTCGCGCCGATTCTATCCATGGACCGCAGCAAAATGTCAGGTGAATAGAAGTCGGTAACTAGGCGTTGCAGTCGGCGCGACTCATGGAGGGCGATTGCCACCTCATAGTGATCCCGAGATCCCCTGAAGATGCACACGTATTTATGAGGGTGGTTCACGCGTGCCTCCTTTGCCGTGCGCGTCTCGTCATTTGCCGCTCATTCGGTGGCGGCCGGGGCGCGACCGCTCTCGATCGAGGTCAACTGCCGGAGTTGATCATCCCCGCACCGACGGTGACCCCGGTGGCCTCGTCGATCAGGATGAAGGATCCGGTCGTCCGGTTCTTCGAGTAGGGGTCGCACAGCAGCGGCACGGTGGTGCGCAGCTGGACGCGGCCGATTTCGTTGAGTCCGAGCTCTTTCGTGTCCTGGTCGCGATGCAGGCTGTTGACGTCGAGGCGATACTGCACGTCCTTGACCATGGCGCGGCCGGTGCGCGTGGTGTGCTTGATCGCGAGCTTCTGGCGTGGCCGCAGCGGCTCGTTGGTCATCCAGCAAATCATCGCGTCGATGTCCTGGGAGGGCTTCGGCGCATTGTTGACGCGCGCGATCATGTCGCCGCGGCTGACGTCGACGTCGTCCTCAAGGCGCACGGTCACCGACATCGGCGGGTAGGCCTCGCTGATCTCCCGGTCGAACAAGTCGATGCCTGCGATCTTCGAGGTCATGCCGGAAGGGAGCACGACGACGTCGTCGCCGGGCTTCAGTACGCCGCCGGCGACCTGCCCGCCGTACCCGCGGTAGTCGTGATGCGCGTCGGACTTGGGGCGCACGACGTACTGCACGGGGAAGCGGACGTCGACGAGGTCGCGGTCGGATGCGACGTGCACGTGCTCGAGGTGGTGCATGAGCGTGGGACCGGAGTACCACGGCATGTGCTCGGACCGGGTCACCACGTTGTCGCCCTGCAATGCAGAGATCGGGATGATCTCGAGGTCGGGAATCGACAGCTTCGTCGCGAAGGAGGTGAACTCCTGGTGGATGCGCTCGAAGACCTCTTGGGAGAAGTCGACGAGGTCCATCTTGTTAACTGCAAGTACCAGGTGCGGCACCCGCAGCAGCGAGAGGATCACCGCGTGGCGGCGCGACTGCTCGGTCAGACCCTGACGGGCGTCGACCAGCACGAGGCCGAGGTCGGCAGTGGAGGCGCCGGTGACCATGTTGCGCGTGTACTGCACGTGGCCCGGGGTGTCGGCGATGATGAACTTGCGGTTGGGCGTCGCGAAGTAGCGGTAGGCCACGTCGATGGTGATGCCCTGCTCGCGCTCCGAGCGCAGACCGTCGGTCAGCAGCGCGAGGTCGGTGTAGTCGTATCCCTTGGACTGGCTCGTTGCCTCGACGGCCTCGAGCTGGTCTTCGAAGATCGCCTTCGAGTCGAGCAACAGGCGCCCGATCAGGGTCGACTTGCCGTCGTCGACGGAGCCGGCTGTCGCGAAGCGAAGGAGGTCCATGCGCTGGGTGACGGTCTCGACGACATCGGCGCCGCTCTCGGTGCTGGTGTCAGTGGTGTGCTCGGTGGCCATCAGAAGTAGCCCTCCTTCTTCCGGTCCTCCATGGCGGCCTCGGAGAACTTGTCGTCTCCGCGGGTGGCGCCGCGCTCGGTGACGCGGGCGACGGCGATCTCCTCGATGATCTCCTCGACCGTGCTGGCTCCCGACTCCACGCAGCCGGTCAGGGTGATGTCACCGCACGTGCGGAAGCGCACGGTGCGCTCCTCGGCGGTCTCGCCCTGCTTCATCGGGTTCAGCGGGGTCTCGGTCATCAACATGCCGCCGCGCTCGAAGACCCGGCGCTGGTGGGCGAAGTAGATGGAGGGGATCTCGATGCCCTCACGGGCGATGTAGGACCAGACGTCGAGCTCGGTCCAGTTCGAGATCGGGAAGATGCGCATGTGCTCACCCTCGTGAAGCCGGCCGTTGTAGAGGCTCCACAGCTCGGGACGCTGATTCTTGGGGTCCCACTGGCCGAACTCGTCGCGGTGGGAGTAGACGCGCTCCTTGGCGCGGGCCTTCTCCTCGTCGCGGCGACCGCCACCGAAGGCGGCGGTGAAGCCGTTCTCCTCGATGGCGTTGAGCAGGGTCCCGATCTGCAGGCGGTTGCGCGAGGTCTTGCCGTCGTCGACCACGACGCCCTGAGCGATCGCGTCGTCGATGCTGGCCACCACGAGCTGCACGCCGAGCCGCTCGACCCAACGGTCGCGCGTCTCCATGACCTCGGGGAAGTCGAGACCCGTGTCGACCTGCATGATCGGGAAGGGGATCTTCGCCGGGTAGAAGGCCTTCTCCGCCAGACGCAGCATCACAATGGAGTCCTTGCCGCCGGAGAACATCAGCACCGGCTTCTCGAACTCCGCCGCGACCTCGCGGAAGATGTGGATCGACTCCGCTTCCAGCTGGTCGAGCTGACTCAGCCGGTAGTCGGCGTGCGTCTCAGTCATGGGTGAACGTGGACCTTCCGTCGGGGCACAGCAGCCAGCATCGTAGCCATCAAAGACCCCGGCCCCTGACATCGCGTCGTCGGCGGACCCACGCCGACCGCGCGAGCGTGACCAGCACCCCGCCGAGGAGACCCCCCGTTGTGTTGGCGACCACGTCGACGTGGGTCGCGGACCTAGCCGGCAGCACGAGCGCCTGGACGGCTTCGACCGAGAGGGAGGCGACGAAGGCCCAGGCCGTCCAGTGGCGCCACCCCCAACGGCCAGCACGACGGAGCCGGGCGGCGGCTGCGAGCACCGGCAGCGGCGTCACCACCAAGACGTTGGCCACCAGCTCGGCCCGGGCGGGCGTCGTCAGCCCCTCGGGGACGCCGACCGACCGCAGGGCCTCGCTGAACCACTGCACCGAGGCCGTCGCGAGCTGGGGGGTGGGGGCCAACAGGGCAACGGCGACCACGGCGCCGTACACGGCGAGGCCGGCGACGGCCCAGCGGCGACCACCGGCAGCGCCAGGCGGTCTGTGGGCGCCGCCGCCCCCTGGGTCAGCCGTGTGAGGGACCGCTCGGCCCCCCTGCCCGGTCGCGCCTGACGGGGCGCGGGTCGTAGCGCGGGCCCTCGAGCTCGTGGACGTAGGGCGCGCCGAACATCGGCAGCCCCTGGTCCTTGCGCAGCAGGCCCCACACCAGCGGGACGAGGACGAGCATCGCCAGGCCGACGCCGGCCACGATGAGCGCGTAGAGGGTGTCGCGGTCGGGCCCGAACGGCTGCCAGCCAGCCTTGAAGAGCAGCGCCACCCCCGACATCGTCAGCACGATCACGATGCCGCGCCGGATGATCGACTGCGGGACTCGCGGGGCGATCCGGCTGCCTAGCAGCGTGCCGGGCACTGAGCCGATCAGCAGCGGGATCAGCAGGCCCCAGTCGAGACCGTGCAGGGCGATGTTGGAGATCGCGGCGGCGAGCACGAGCGGCACGGCCTGCACGAGGTCGGTGCCGACGAGCTTCACCGCCGAGAGGCCGGGATAGAGCATGAGCAGCGCAATCATGATGACCGAGCCGGAGCCGACGCTGGTGATGCCGACCAGCAGCCCGCCGAGCGCACCGACGAGGAGCGTCGGGACGGGGCGGACCGCCGGGTCGGCGTCGGGCTCGGGGCCGCCGCTGCGCACGCGACGCAGGTTGATGTAGAGCCGGAGCGCATAGGTGGCTGCCGCGAAGAGCAGTGCGATGCCGATCGCGACCTTGAGGACGTCGTCGATGCTCTCGGGGTCGGTGAACACCTTGACCAGGTAGGGCCCGAGGAACGCCATCGGCACCGAGCCGATGATCAACCACTTCGCCAGCTGCAGGTTGGGTGAGCCGCTTCGCCAGTGCGCGATCGCGCCGCCGGTCTTGTAGACGGCGGCGGCGGTGAGGTCGGCGGTGACGATCGTGGCGGTGTTGCCCACGCCGAGGAAGATCAGCGCCGGGGTCATGAGCGCGCCGCCGCCCATCCCGGTCAGCCCGACCACGATGCCGACGAGGAACCCGGCGACGAGGATCGACAGGAAGCCGTCGGTGAGGAGATCGAGCATGCCGGGGACTATACGAGCAAGACCGCTAACTCTAGCGATCCGCTAGTCATCGCGTGGCGGCCTCAGTCCTCTGGGGTCAGCGCGGGCAGCACGGTCGCGAGCAGACGGTCGATGTGCTCCGCGGCAGCCTGAGCCGCGGCGTCGCCCCGACGGTAGGGGTCGGCCACGTCGAGGCCGGGCGAAGCGCTGCCACGCGAGGCCGCGGCCTCGGCCACCAGTGCGCGGCCGCGCGCGGTCGTGCCGGACGACTCGACGTAGGCGGCGAGCTGGCCGAGGGTGAAGACCTTGCGGAAGGCCTCCGGCTGGTCCTCGAGCAGGAAGGTGCGGTGGGTTGCCTCGGCGGTCAGCACCACGTCGGCCTCGTCGAGCAGCTCGCGGGTCACCGCGCGGCTGCGGAAGTCGCTGCTGTCGATGCTGCGCGCCTGCAGCTGGGCGGCCATCGCGGCGTCGGTCGGCTTGGCGTCGAACCCGTGGGTGCCGGCGCTGCTGACCACCACGCGGCTGGTGTCGCCGAGGTGGTGGCGGGCGGCGGCCTCCATGTAGGGGGAGCGGCAGATGTTGGCGGTGCAGACGAAGAGGATGCGGAGGGGGGCCTCTGCTTCGGCCTCGGGGGTTTCGACACGGGCCTGGCGGCCCTGCTCAACCACCGGTGAGGGGCGGCCCTGCTCAACCACCGGGGTGGGGCCCTGCTCGACGACCGACAGGGGGCGGGCTCGCTCGACCGCCGGTTCCGCGGTGAGGTCGAGGAGGCGCTCGGCTGCCAGGGCCTGCAGGACGTCATCGAGGGCGTCCTCGATGGTGCGACCGGTCGTGTCGACCCGCACCGACGCGTCCTGGGGCTCCTCGTAGGGCGACGAGATGCCGGTGAACTCGGGGATCTCCCCGCGACGGGCCTTGGCGTAGAGGCCCTTGCGGTCGCGGCGCTCGCACTCCTCCAGCGGCGTGGCGACGTGGACGAGGAAGAAGGTGCCGCCGGCGTCCTCGACGAGCTGGCGCACCTGCTGGCGGGTCTCGTCGAAGGGGGCGATGGGGCTGCACACCGCAAGGCCGCCGTGACGGGCGATCTCGGCGGCGACCCAGCCGATGCGGCGGATGTTGGTCTCGCGGTCGGCCTTCGAGAAGGTGAGGCCGGCCGAGAGGTTGCGGCGCACGACATCGCCGTCGAGGCTCGTGACGGTGCGAGCGGTGTGCTCGAGCACGCGGTCGACCAGGGCGCGGGCCAGTGTCGACTTGCCGCTGCCCGACAGGCCGGTGAAGAAGAGCACGAGGCCACGCTCGTCGGGTGCCTTGTCGGCCGCCCGCACGATGGCGCCGATCGCGCCGGAGTGCGTGCCGTAGGTGTAGTAGGTCTCGCCCGGCTTGGGCGCCGGTTCGGGCAGCGGGGAGAGCTCGCTCTGGTCGACGACGCGGTCGGAGCCGGCGTACGCCTGGACGACGCGGTCGCGGAGGTCGTCGGCGCGTCGTGTGAGGGGCACGGCCACGACGTCGGCCGCGTCCAGCAGGTCGGCCGCGACGAGCCCGGCCCGCAGCAACGCGGTCGCCGGGAGACCGTGTCGGTCGTGGCCGCAGAGCGCGAGGAGCACGAGGGGGCCGAGGTCACGGGCGGCCTCCAGCTGCTCGTCGCTCAACGCGCCGGTCACCACGAGTACGGCGCGCCCGGCGAACCGCTCGCGCACCTCGGCCGGGGTCAGGTGGAGGCGGCGGAAGGGACCGTAGTCGGGCCGCGACAACGGCTCCGCCACGCCGGCCGGCCACGCCACGCGGGCGAGGGGGAGGCCTTCGGGGTCGACGAGCTCGACGGCACCGGCCTCGCGGGCCTGCGTGTCCACCTCGGGCGGGAGGGCGAGGGTGACGGGGCTGCCCGGCTCGCCGAAGCCCCGCAACGGCGCGAGCGCCCCGGTCAGGAGCAGCTCGAGGTCGTCGAGCTCGGCGGGGGAGGGGCAGTGCTGCGGGGCGGTCGACACGGCGGTCAGTGTGCCAGCCGGTGGCGCTTAGGCTGCCAGGCATGTCGCACGTGGTCGTCGCCGAGGTCGTCCGTTCCGGGTTCGTCGAGGGACGCCACCACGGCTCTGTGGTGTCGCTCGCAGCCGACGGCTCCGTGGCGTGGTCGGTCGGTGACGCGGGCGAGCCGATCTTGCCGCGGTCGTGCAACAAGCCGGTGCAGGCGTTGGCCATGCTGCGTGCCGGCCTGGAGCTGCCGCCCGACCTGCTCGCCATGGCCTGCGCCTCGCACTCGGGGGAGGAGATGCACGTCGAGCGGGTGCACACGATCCTGCGCGGCGCCGGGCTCGATGCCGGGCACCTGCAGTGCCCGGCCGACTGGCCCCTCGACCCCGCCGTCAAGGAGGCCCTGCTGCGTCGCAGGGGTGACCGGTCGCGGGCTCACATGAACTGCTCGGGCAAGCACGCTGCCATGCTCGCGACCTGCGTCGTCAACGGGTGGTCGACGCACGACTACCTCGACCCCGCGCACCCGCTGCAGCGGCTGACCGTCGAGGTCTTTGCCGAGATGACCGGCGAGGAGGTCGACACGATCGCCACCGACGGCTGCGGGGCGCCACTGCTCTCCACCTCGCTGACGGGTCTCGCCACCGCCTTCCGCCGGCTGGCCCTCGGCCTCGACGGCCGGGACGAGGCCGACGTGCGGTCGATGCGGATCGCCGAGGCGATCCGCACCCACCCAGAGCTCGTGTCGGGCTCGACGCGCGACGAGCGGGCGCTGCTCGCGGCCGTGCCCGGCGCCATCGGCAAGGGCGGCGCGGAGGCGTGCCACGTCGTCGCGCTGCCCGACGGGCGGGCCGTCGCGCTCAAGATCGAGGACGGCGGCGAGCGGGCCCGCCCGGTCGTCATGGTCGAGGCGTTGTGGCGCAGCGGCGTGCTCGAGGTGCCGGGAGTCGACGTCGTCGCGGTCGAGGGGGTCGGGCGGCACGTGCTGCTCGGTGGTGGGCAGCCGGTGGGAGAGGTGAGGTCGGCGTTCTAGGGGTCGTGGCCGCGCTTGAGGTGGTCTCGACACGCTCGCTGGCGCTCGCTGCTCGACCAACCAGTGGCGGGCTCGCTGCTCGACCAGCGCCTCGATCAGCGGTCGTCAGTCGGACTGGCGGCGCTTCGCGGCCCGGCGGCCCTCGCGCTTGCTGCCCTTGGCGGCCTTCTTCGCCTCTTCCGGGCCGTACCCGTAGCCGTACCCGTAGCCGTACCCGTAGCCGTACCCGTAGCCACCGTCACCGCCGCTGCGTCGACGGACGGGCGCCATGTTGAGGACCGTGCCGAGCACGGTGCCGTCGACCTGGGCGAGCCGGTCGAGAGCCCCTCGGAGCTGATCGCGGGTGGTCTTGCCGTGGCGCACCACGACGAGGGCGCCATCGGACTGCGACGTCAGCAGCGCCGCATCGGTGACCGGCAGCAACGGAGGTGCGTCGAGGATGACGATGTCGTAGCGCTCGCGCAGGTCGACCAGGAGCTGGGCCATGGCCTGCGACTGCAGCAGCTCGGCCGGATTGGGCGGGATGGGGCCGCTCGTCACCACCTCGAGGCCGGTGCCGCCGTGCTTCTGCACCGCGTCGTCCAGGGAGACCCTGCCCACCAGGACCGTGGTGACGCCGACGGCGGAGTCGAGGTCGAAGATGCCCGCGACCTTCGGGCGGCGCAGGTCGCACTCGACGAGGACCACGCGGCTGCCCGCCTGGGCGAGCGTGATGGCGAGGTTGCAGGCGGTCGTGGTCTTGCCCTCGGCCGGCAGCGACGAGGTGACGACGAAGGTCTTGGTCGTCGCGTCCACGTCGACGAACTGCATGTTGGTGCGCAACACGCGGAACGCCTCGACCCGCGGTGCATGCGACTCGAGCGCCGTGACCAGCGGCTGGCGGCTGGTCGCGGCGTCGAAGGCGATCGCCCCCATGGTCGGCGCCTCGGTGATGTCGTCGAGGTCGTCCTTGCTCTTGATCGTGGTGTCGAGCAGCTCTCGCACGACGGCGAGGCCGACGCCCAGCAGCAGGCCCAGGACGAGGGCCAGGCCCAGGTTGCGCACCGGCTGAGGAGTGACCGGGCTCGTGGGGACGGCGGCCCGGTCGACGACGGAGGCCCGGATCGGCGCGGCGCCGCCGCCCTCGGGCGTCTCCAGCTCGCGCACGATCTCGGTGAGCTCGTCGGCGTAGGTGTTGGCGATGGCCTGGGCGCGCTCGGCGTCGGGATCCGTCGCAGAGATCTCCAGGATCACGGTCTCGGGCGTCACCGTCGCCGACACCGCCTGCGACAACCGCTCCGGGGCCATGTCGAGGCCGAGCTCGTCGATCACCCGCGTGGCCACCTGCCGACTGGAGACCAGGTCGGCGTACGAAGTGACCCGCTGAGCCGAGAACAGCCCGCCCTGGTAGGCGTCGGCCGTGTCCGACTGCGCAGTGGAGACGAAGAGGCGAGCCGTCGACTGGTACTGCGGGGTGGCCGCGGCCGTGTAGGCAGCCGCGGCACCGGTGCACACGACGACGCACAACGCGATCAGGATCCACCGCCGGCGGATCACTCGCAGGTAGTCGCGCAGCTCCACAGCATCCTCTTCTTCGACGGCCGGTGACGACGGCTGCACCCTACGGTGTCCAGACCTCGGTCCGTGAAGCGTGACGATCTCGTGCTGGTCGTCGTTGTGACGTAACGTTCGCACTCGGTCGGGAGTCCTCGCACGCCACGCGCGGGGCCGCCGGTCGGCCAGATCGTGGGGGAGATCATGCTTCGATACCGGCTCGCGCCGTTGCTCAGGACTCGTCGCACCACCGTGCTGATGGTCTTCGACGCCGCCGCCCTCGCTGCGGCCTACGTCTTGAGCGCGATGCTGCGCTACGACCGCGGGGCACTCGCCGTTGTGGTCGCCGAGCTCGCGGTCGTCACCGTCGCGGGCGTCGCGGTCCACCTGCTCCTCGGGCTGGTCGTCCGCGTCTACCACGGCCGCGTCGCCGTCGGGTCCACCGAGGAGACCATTCTCCTGAGCCTCACCGCCTGCGGCGCCGGCCTCGCGCTGGGCATCGCCAACCTGGTCGTCGACCCGCAGCCGATCGCCCGCAGCGTGCCGCTGGGGGCGCCGTTCGTCGGCCTCATCCTGATGCTGCTCGGGCGGGCGGTGTGGCGCTCGCAGCTCGACCGCGTCGGCCTCGGCAGCGCGGACGCGGAGCCGGCCCTGGTGGTCGGCGCGGGCTGGAGCGGCCGCCAGCTCGTCCAGTCGATGCTGGACACGCCCGACCAGGTGCTGCGGCCCGTCGGCTTCCTCGACGACGACCCGTGGATGCGCCGCCGGCGCCACCACGGTGTCCCGGTCGTCGGCACCGTCGCCGACCTGCCGACCGCCGTCGAGCGCACCGGCGCGATCGCCGTGGTCCTCGCGATCCCGAAGGCGTCGAAGGAGCTGAAGGCCCACCTGGCCGACGTGGGTGCCCGGCTCGGCGTGGCCGTCAAGATCCTCCCGTCCTACGCCGAGGCGGTCTCGAGCCAGGTCGACATCCGCGACGTGCGCGACATCGACCTCGCCGACGTGCTCGGGCGCAGCGTCGTCGAGACCAACATCGAGTCCATCGCCCACTACCTCACCGGCAAGCGGGTGCTCGTCACCGGCGCAGGTGGGTCCATCGGGTCGGAGCTGTGCCGTCAGATCGACCGCTGGGGGCCCAGTGAGCTCACCATGCTCGACCGCGACGAGTCGGCGCTGCACGCGGTGCAGCTGCTCATCCGCGGCCGCGCGCTGCTCGACTCGCCCGAGGTCGTGCTCGTCGACATCCGCGACACCGCGGCGCTCACCGCGGTCTTCGAGGAGCGCCGGCCCGAGGTGGTCTTCCACGCGGCCGCGCTGAAGCACCTCCCGATGCTCGAGCAGTACCCCGCCGAGGGGGTCAAGACCAACGTGCTCGGCACCGCCAACGTGCTCGAGGCCGCGGCGGCCGTCGGCGTCGAGCGCTTCGTCAACATCTCCACCGACAAGGCCGCCGACCCGACGAGCGTGCTCGGCTCGACGAAGCGGGTCGCCGAGATGCTGACGGTCGGCATGGCCGACCGCGCTCCCGGCGCCTACCTCAGCGTGCGCTTCGGCAACGTGCTGGGCAGCCGGGGATCGGTGCTGACCGCCTTCGCGGCCCAGATCGCAGCTGGTGGACCGGTCACGGTGACCCACCCCGAAGTGACGCGCTTCTTCATGACGGTCGAGGAGGCGGTGCAGCTCGTCATCCAGGCCGGCGCCCTCGGGTCCGGCGGCGAGACCATGGTGCTCGACATGGGCGAGCCGGTGCGCATCGAGGACGTCGCGAAGCGGCTCATCGCGCAGTCGGGCAAGCGCATCGAGATCGTCTACACCGGTCTGCGCGACGGGGAGAAGCTGCACGAGCAGCTCTTCGGCGCACAGGAGCCCGAGGAGCCGACCCGCCACGGGCTGATCACGCACGTGACCGTCCCGGCCCTCGACCCCCGGGCGGTCAGCACGTCGCTCCACCTCGTCGACGGGGACGAGGCGCGCGCATACGCGCGGCGCCTGATGGTCGCCGGCGCTAGCAAGGTGCCAGCGCAGAAAGTGGCCTCCTACCGCTGACGCGTGACCCATCACACGCCGCTTGCACTTGCAAGCGCTAGCAGTTGCTAGCACAGTAGTAGCCATGGCCCAGGGCAAGGTAGGCAAGACCGTCGAGGGACTCGGCGACTTCCTCCGCGAGCAGCGCACCTCCGCGCAGCTCTCGCTGAGGCAGCTCGCCGACCTCACCGGCGTGTCCAACCCCTACCTCAGCCAGATCGAGCGCGGCCTGCGTCGGCCCTCGGCAGAGGTGCTGCAGCAGATCGCCAAGGCACTGCGCATCTCGGCGGAGCAGCTCTACGTCCGCGCCGGGATCGTGCACCCGCAGGACGGCGTCGGCGGCTCCGTCGAGCTCGCCGTGCTGGGCGACACCGCGCTCACCGAGCGCCAGAAGCAGTCGTTGCTCGACGTCTACTCGTCGTTCCTGGCCATGAACGCAGCGGCCGCACCCGACGACGAGGCCTGACAACCCCACCCCGGCCCCGGCCGGGAAACCGAAGGAGATCACCCATGGCGAAGGCCAAGTTCGACATCAAGACCGAGGCGACCCGCACCTTCTACGCCGGCGCCGGCGTGGCGGACCTGGCCGTCGAGGCCGTCCGCGACTACGTGGCCGACGTGCAGGCGAAGATCGCCGGCGTCCGCGGCGACGTCGAGACCCGCGTGAACGACGTGCAGAAGCGCGTCACCGCGATCGACCTCGAGCCCAAGGCGCTGCGCGACCAGGCCCTCACGGTCGTCAACTCCCGCGTCGAGGCCCTCACCGAGGACGCCAAGGCCCGCCGCGCCGCCATCGAGGCCCGCGTCGCCGAGCTTCAGGCCGAGGCCAAGGCCCTCCCGACCCGCGTGCAGACCGTGGTCGACGGCAACGTCACCACCGTCACCACGACCTACGCCGACCTCGCCGAGCGCGGCCAGAAGCTGGTCGTGCGCATCCGCCGCCAGGAGTCGACCCAGCAGGCCAAGGCCAGCGCGACCACCACCGCGACCAAGGCGAAGACCACCACCACCCAGGTCAAGAAGGCCGGCACCGCCACCGCGAAGTCGACCACCACCGCCGCCAAGAAGACGACGGCGACCGCCAAGAAGGCCACCACCACCGCGAAGAAGACGGCCACCAAGAAGGCCGCCCCCGCCAAGAGCAGCGCCAAGGCGACCGCCACGGCCGCGAAGAACACCGCTGCCAAGACCGCGGCTGCCACCACCGAGGCTGCGGCCAAGGTCGGCGACTGACCTCAGCGGGTCTCGGCACGGCCCTGACGGGCCTGCTCGACCGACGAAGCACCGGACGACCCCCGGACCGGACTGGTCCGGGGGTCGTCCGCGTCCCGACCGGCTACCCTCGGGACGTGGACTTGTTCGTCATCGAGGGCTACGTGCGGCTGCTCATCCTGCTCGGGCTGCTGGCCGTGAAGGTCTTCTCCTTCGTCAGCGCGCTGATGTTCCCGACGGAGGCCTACGAGGCGGCGGGCAAGCTCACCAAGACCGCGTGGTGCGCGATCCTCGGCATCGGGGTCGGCTTCCAGGTGCTCTTCCCCGGCTCCCCGCTCGGGATCTTCCAGGTCATCTTCGTCGTCGCCGCCTTCGTCTACCTCGCCGACGTGCGCCCGGCGCTGGCGAGCGTCACCCGCCGCTGACCCGCTCTTCACCCGATCTTGAGGTGTGGGCCCCCCACCCACGGGTAACGTCGAGGGGCACATGGGGAACGACGGAGGAGCAGGCATGGTGAACGGGCTGGAGTGGGCGGAGCGGCCCTGGGGCTCGTGGCACGTCATCGACGACGGCCAGGGCTACAAGGTCAAGCGCATCCACGTGAAGCCCGGCCAGCGGCTCAGCTACCAGACCCACAAGCACCGCTCGGAGCACTGGGTCGTCATCTTCGGCATGGCCACCTGCGTCATCGACGGCGAGACCGTCGTCGCCGGCCCCGGCGAGTCGATCGACGTCGAGACCGGCCAGGCGCACCGCATCACCAACATGCACTCCGAAGAGCTCATCATCATCGAGGTGCAGCACGGCGCCTACACCGGCGAGGACGACATCTGCCGCCTCGAGGACGACTACGGCCGCGAGGACGACGACCTCGCCGCCCTCGACGCCGAGCTCCGCGCCTGAGCGCTGGTCGGCTCAGTCGGTCAGGTAGCGCGCCAGCGCCGTCGCGGCGTCCTCCGGCTCGAAGCCGGTCGCGCGCAGCTTGGCCAGGCTCATCGTGGAGTGGGCCGGGCGGGGCGCGAGGGCCTTGCCCGCGGCGTAGTCCTCCGTGGTGACCGTCGTGACGTCGCCGCCGTCGCGCCCGCGGAGCTCGAAGACCTGCCGTGCCACGTCGGCCCAGCTGGTCGGCTCACCTGCGTTGGTGCAGTGGTAGACCCCGGACGGCGCGCCTGACGCGAGCAGGTGGCGCGTGGCCTCGGCGAGGGTGTCGGTGAAGGTGAGCCGGCCGACCTGGTCGCCGACCACCGACGGGCGGACCCCGTCGCGCGCGAGCCGCGCCATCGTGGCGACGAAGTTGCCGCCGTCGCCGACCACCCACGAGGTGCGCAGCACGTAGTGGCGCGGAGCCGTGCCGACGGCGAGGTCGCCGGCGGCCTTGCTCTGGGCGTACACCCCCAGCGGGGCCAGCGGCTCGTCCTCGACGTGCTCCACGACGGTGCCGTCGTAGACGTAGTCGCTGGAGTAGTGCACCAGCGTGAAGCCGTGCTCGCGGGCCAGCGCCGCCAGCCGTGCGGGGGCGGCGGCGTTGGCGGCCCACGCCGCGCGGCGGCCCTCGGGTGTCTCGGCGGCGTCGACGGCGGTGTAGGCCGCGGCGTTGAGGACGACGTCGTGGTCGCCCCACGCCCAGGCGGCGACCGCGTCGGCGTCGGTCAGGTCGAGCACGCTGCGGTCGGCGACCAGCGCCTTGGGGAAGGCGCGGGCCAGGGCGCGGCCGAGCTGGCCGCCCCCGCCCAGGACCAGCGGGCGGCGCCGGCGGAAGGCGGTGACGTCGGCGAGCACCGGGTTGCGCCGGTCTTTCTCCGACACCTCGGCCTCGGCAAGCGGGATCGGCCAGTCGATGCCGAGCGCGGGGTCGTCGAGCGCCACCGCGGGATAGGTGAGCCCGGGGCGCCAGTGGTCGTTGACGAGGTAGGTGTAGGCCGTCGCGTCCTCGAGCGCCTGGTAGGAGTTGCCGACCCCGCGCGGCACGAAGACCGCCCTGTCGGGGCCGAGCTCGAGCGTCACGACGGTGCCGAAGCCCGCCCCCTCGCGGAGGTCGACCCACGCGCCGAAGATGCGGCCCGTCGCCACCGAGACCAGCTTGTCCCACGGCTCGGCGTGGATGCCGCGGGTCGCGCCGCGCGCGGCGTTGTAGGACACGTTGTTCTGCACCGGCCCGAAGTCGGGCAGGCCGAGGTCGACCATCTTCGCGCGCTGCCAGTTCTCCTTGAACCAGCCGCGGGCGTCGCCGTGCACCGGGATGCGCACCACGAGCAGCCCGTCGATCGCCGTCGTCTCGACCGCGAGCTCCTGGGCCGGCGAGCCGCCCGCCATCACTGGCCCCGCGCGGCGTACGCCGCCTCGACGGCCTGCTTGTGCGGGCGCCACCAGTCCGCGTGGTCGCGGTACCACTCCACGGTCTTGGCGAGGCCGTCCTCGAAGGTGCCGTAGGTCGGCTGCCAGCCGAGCTCGGTGCGCAGCTTGGTCGAGTCGATCGCGTAGCGCAGGTCGTGGCCGGCGCGGTCGGTGACGTGGTCGAAGTCGTCCTCGTCGTGGCCCAGCAGGCGCAGCACCTGGCGCACCACCTCGAGGTTGGAGCGCTCGCCGTCGGCGCCGACGAGGTAGGTCTCGCCGATGCGCCCGCGCTGCAGGATCGTCCACACCGCCGAGGAGTGGTCGTCGGCGTGGATCCAGTCGCGCACGTTGGCGCCGGCGCCGTAGAGCTTGACCCGCCCGCCGTCGAGCAGGTTGGTGATCTGGCGGGGGATGAACTTCTCGACGTGCTGCCAGGGGCCGTAGTTGTTCGAGCAGTTGGAGATCGTCGCCTGCAGCCCGAAGGAGCGCGCCCACGCCCGCACCAGCAGGTCGGAGCCGGCCTTGGTCGCGGAGTAGGGGCTGCTCGGGTTGTAGGGCGTCGCCTCGGTGAAGCGCCCGGGGTCGTCGAGCTCGAGGTCGCCGTAGACCTCGTCGGTCGAGACGTGGTGGAAGCGGGTGCCGTGGCGCCGGGCCGCCTCGAGCAGGGTGAAGGTGCCGACCACGTTGGTCTGCACGAAGGGCGAGGGGTCGGCCAGGGAGTTGTCGTTGTGCGACTCCGCGGCGAAGTGCACCACCGCGTCCACCGTGCCGACCAGCGGGTCGACCACGGCTGCGTCGGCGATGTCGCCGACCACCAGCTCGACGCGGTCGGTCGGCAGGTCGGCCAGCGACTCGCGGCTCGCGGCGTAGGTCAGCTTGTCGAGCACGGTGACGCGCACGTCGGTGTGCTCGACGAGGTGGCGCACGAAGTTCGACCCGATGAAGCCGGCGCCGCCGGTGACGAGGAGGTGTCGCATGGCCGCCACCCTAGTGAGGACGGGCCGCCCCGATCACTGCCCCTAGGGTGGGCGCCATGCGCGGGATCATCCTCGCCGGGGGCACGGGCTCCCGGCTGCACCCCATCACCCTCGGGACCAGCAAGCAGCTGATGCCGGTCTACGACAAGCCGATGGTCTACTACCCGCTCTCCACGCTGATGCTCGCCGGCATCCGCGAGGTGCTCGTCATCACCACCCCACACGAGGCCGAGGCCTTCCACCGGCTGCTCGGCGACGGCTCGCAGTTCGGCATCGAGCTCACCTACGCCGTGCAGCCCAGCCCCGACGGGCTCGCGCAGGCCTTCGTCATCGGCGCCGACCACGTCGGCGACGAGCCGGTCGGGCTCGTGCTCGGCGACAACATCTTCTACGGCCCCGGCCTCGGCACCCGGCTGCGCCGCTTCGAGCGCATCGAGGGCGCGGCGGTCTTCGGCTACCAGGTCGCCGACCCCACGGCCTACGGCGTCGTGGAGTTCGACGCCGACGGCCGGGCGGTCTCGATCGAGGAGAAGCCCGCTCACCCGCGCAGCTCCTACGCCATCCCCGGGCTCTACTTCTACGACGGCACCGTCGTCGAGCGGGCCGGGCGGCTCACGCCGTCGCCGCGCGGAGAGCTCGAGATCACCGACCTCAACCGCACCTACCTCGACGAGGGCGCACTGCAGGTCGAGGTGCTGCCGCGCGGCACCGCCTGGCTCGACACCGGCACCTTCGACTCCCTCAACGACGCCAGCAACTTCGTGCGCACCATCGAGCACCGCCAGGACACCAAGATCGGCTCGCCCGAGGAGGTCGGCTGGCGGATGGGCTTCCTCTCCGACGACGACCTGCGTCGGGTCGCCGAGCCGCTGGTCAAGAGCGGGTACGGCGAGTACCTGCTGCGGCTGCTCGGCTGACCCGATCGGTTCAGGCCAGATCGGCCCGCACCATCCGCGCCACGACCTCGGCGAACGTGGTGGCGGGCGCCCAGCCCAGGTCGCGGCGGGCGCGGGAGGCGTCGCCGACGCTCACGGCCGCGTCGGCGGCTCGCACGAGGGCGGCGTCGCTCTCGACCAGGCCCTCCCAGTCATCGATGCCCGCGGCGGCGAAGGCGGCCGCGACGAAGTCGCGCACGGAGTGGGTCTCGCCGGTCGCCACGACGTAGTCCTGGGCGACCTCGTGTCGGGCGGCGCGGACCATCGCGTCGACGTACTCCGGGGCCCAGCCCCAGTCGCGGCGCGCCTCGAGGTTGCCCAGGGTGAGAGTGTCGGCCTCGCCGCGGGCGATGGCGGCGACGGTCGAGGTGATCTTGCGGGTCACGAAGTGCCGCGGCCGCCGCGGCGACTCGTGGTTGTAGAGGATGACCGCGACGGCGTGCAGGTCGCGGTGGCGCTGGACGCCGACGGCGAGGTGGGCGAAGGCCTTGGCCGCGCCGTAGGGGTTGACGGGGCGGATCGGCGTGGACTCGTCGTGGGGCCCGGGAGCGTCGCCGAAGATCTCGGCGCTCGAGGCCTGCACGACGCGCACCTGCCGCCCCGTCGCTTCCTGGCACAGCCGCGCCGACTCGAGCAGCGCGGCGGCGGCGTGGCCGTTGACCAGCGAGGTCAGCTCGGGCTCGCTCCACGACCGCGCCACCGAGCTGACGGCCGCGAGGTTGTAGACCTCGTCGGGCTCGACCTCGCGCAGCAGTGCGCGCGTGGCCGCGACGTCGCTGACGTCGCCGCGGTGCACCGTCACGGCGGCGGGGGTGAACCCCAGCGGCTCGTCGGGCAGCAGCAGGCCGTGCACCTCGCCGCCCTCGGCCAGCAGCTGCTCGGCGAGGTAGGAGCCGTCCTGCCCGCCGATGCCGGTGACGAAGGCCCGAGCGCCGCCCACGTCAGAGCCCGGCCAGCTGCTTCTGCTCGGCCAGGTCGGCCTCGACCATCATCGCGACCAGCTCGCGGAACGAGACGGTCGGCTGCCAGCCCAGCCGCTCGCGCGCCTTGGTCGCGTCGCCGATCAGCAGGTCGACCTCGGCGGGCCGCATGAAGCGCGGGTCCTGCCGCACCCGCGGGCGCCAGTCGTCGATGCCGACGTGGCCGAAGGCGGCGTCGAGCAGTTCCTCGATCGAGTGGGTCTCGCCGGTGGCGATGACGTAGTCGTCGGCCTCGTCCTGCTGCAGCATCCGCCACATCGCCTCGACGTAGTCCCCGGCGAAGCCCCAGTCGCGCTTGGCGTCGAGGTTGCCCATGACGATCTCGTCCTGCAGGCCGAGGTGGATGCGCGCGACCGCCCGGCTCACCTTGCGGGTCACGAACTCGGGCCCGCGCCGCGGCGACTCGTGGTTGAAGAGGATGCCGCTCGAGGCGTGCATGCCGTAGGACTCGCGGTAGTTGATGGTCATGTAGTGCCCGAAGACCTTCGCCACGCCGTAGGGCGAGCGCGGCCACAGCAGCGTCGACTCGTCCTGCGGCACCTGCTGCACCTTGCCGAACATCTCCGAGCTCGACGCCTGGTAGAAGCGCACCGAGCCGGGGTCGTCGCCCGCGTGCAGCCGCACCGCCTCGAGCACGTTGAGCACGCCCTTGCCCGTCACGTCGCTGGTGACGTGGGCGTTCTCCCACGAGTAGGCGACGAACGAGATGGCGCCGAGGTTGTAGACCTCGTCGGGCTGCGAGTCGCGCAGCGCCCGCATGAGGCTCGACATGTCGGTCAGGTCGCCGTTGTGCAGCTGCACGTAGGGGAAGCCGGTCTCGATCAGCGCCCGCTTCGGGTTGTTCTGCCCGCGGATGAGGGCGTGCACCTCGTAGCCCTTGCCGTGGAGCAGCTCGGCGAGGTACATCCCGTCCTGGCCGGTGATGCCGGTGATGAGCGCGCTGGGCACAGTGGTCCTCCTGCAGGTCGACTGCGCCCGATCCTGTCAGGTGCCGCGCGCGGCGCGGATGCCAGGCGGGGGCCCGCCGCGGCGTACGGTGCAGGAGACGGGTGCACCCCGGCCGGCACCGCGCCGGCCCTGCGGCCCGCGCGAGAGGCGGCCGTCGTGACGACGCCCCACCCCACCACCCTCCGGCTGCAGCTGGCCGACACCTTCGACCGCGCCGCGCTCGACGGGGCCTGGTGGCCCCGCAGCCGCGACCTCGCCACCGAGCTGCCCGTGCTGCTCGACCACCTGCCCGACCGCGTCGGCCGGGTCGTGCACGCGGTGGTCTCCCCGCCCGACTGGGACGACCTGCCGCGCCGCGTCACCCGCCGCGGCGGGCAGACCAAGGTCGGCTCCTACCCCCGCGACGACACCCGCACGCTGATGCTCTCCACCTCCACCCGCGTGCTGCGGTTGCGGGTCGTGCCGCCGGGCACCCCCGACGCCGAGGCCGGCGAGCTGATGGCCTCCGCCTGCCGCTGACCCGCTGAGCGGGGTCGGAGGTCCCCGGCGCCGGGACCTCCGGCACTCCACTTCTGGGTGGAGGAGGGCAACCTTCGGAGTGTCTTGCACGTCTCGCGCCGCAGGACGTGAGACGGCGAGCCGATGCTGGAGCCATGACCGCACTCGTCCTCTGCTCCGCCCTCGCGGTGTGGCTCGTGGCCTCGCTGCCGCTCGCCGTGCCCGCGGCGAGGCGCAGCACACACCGCGGGTGACGGCGTACGCCGGCGGGTCCGACGGGTCGCGTGACACCATCGGGGCTGCGCCTCAGGGGGAGGGGCGGCTGATCTCGGGCAGCGTGCGGAGGGGACGAGCAGTGACCAGCGAGGCGGACGCCTGCGACACCGTGTGCGCGATGGACGCGGTGGGGGAGCACTACCGCTCCTTCTTCAGCGCCAACCCGCACCCGGCCTTCTGGCTCGACCGCGACGGCAACTACCTCGCGAGCAACCCGGCGGGGGCGGCCATCAGCGGCTACTCCGAGTCGGAGCTGTGCCAGATGACCTTCCTCGACGTCATCCACGGCGACGACCTGCCGCAGGTGCTCGCCGCCTTCGGCGAGGTGCTCGAGGGTGGGCACCGCACCGTCGACGCCCGCATGCGCCACCGCGACGGGCGGGTCTTCGACCTCGCCATCACCGCCGTGCCCGTGGTCGAGCGCGGGGAGGTCGTCGGCGTGCACGGCGTCGCCGAGGACGTCACCGAGCGCAACGACGCCCGCCGCCGCCTCGCCGAGAGCCAGGCCGCGCTGCGCCAGGCCACCGCCGAGGCCCGCGCGATCAAGGCGGCCTTCGTGGCCAACGTCAACCACGAGGTGCGCACCCCGCTCACCTCCGTGCTCGGCTACCTCGAGCTGCTCGGCGAGACCGACCTCGAGCCCTGCCAGCAGACCTTCGTCGAGACCATCAGCCGCTCCAGCCAGCGCCTGCTGCACCTCGTCGACGAGCTCCTCGACTACGGCGCGCTCGAGGCCGGCACGGTCCAGCTCGCCGCCGACCCCTTCGACCCTCGCCGCATCGCTGCCGGGGCCACCCGCCGCGTCGCCGACCTCGCCGAGCGCGACGGCATCGAGCTGCACTGCGCCATCGACGAGGCCGTGCCCGCCCGCGTCGTCGGCGACGCCGGCCGCCTCGAGCAGGTGCTCGGCGACCTGCTCGACAACGCGGTGAAGTTCACCGACGAGGGGCGCGTCGACCTCGAGGTCGGGCTCGTGCCCGCCGTCGAGCTGGGCGCGTCGGCCTCGGGCGAGGGGCGCACGTGGCTGCGCTTCGAGGTGCGCGACACCGGCATCGGCATCCCGGCCGACCAGCGCGTGCAGCTCTTCGAGGCGTTCTCACAAGGTGACGCCACCATGACCCGCCGCCACGGCGGCGCCGGCCTCGGCCTCGCCGTCGCCCGGCAGATGGTGACCCTCATGGGCGGGTCGATCACCGTCGACTCCGTCGTCGGGCACGGGAGCACCTTCCGCGTCGACGTGCCGCTCGGCTGAGGCCCTCGGGACGTGCATGTCCGACAACGGCCACTGCCTGACAACAATGTCCGTGAAGTGCCGCTACAGTGACATTGTGGACGTGGCAATGTTCGGAAACGGCAGCACAGGCCTCCTGGTGCCGATCGAAGGTCACGACCCACGTCGGGGTCCGTGGCGACACCACGCCTTCGTGCCCGAGCCGTTGTCCACGTCGATGCCGGCACTGGCCCCGCAGACCTACCTCGGGGTCGCGAACGCCCGCGCCGCGCTGGCAGCTCTGGACAGCACAGCACGGCAGTTGCCCAACCCGACGTTGTTGCGGCGCCCCACGCTGCGACGCGAAGCCCAGAGCACGTCTGCGCTGGAAGGCACGTACGCCCCGCTCAGCGCAGTCCTCACGGCGGACGAGGACGCGCCGCCCTCGACAGACCTGCGCGAGATCCTCAACTACGTCGCTGTCGCCACGCAGGCATTCGCGGCGACGGCCGAAGGTCGTCCCTTGAACCTCAGCGGGCTCTGCAACCTCCAGGCGACGCTCGTCGCGGGCACGCCAGGCGAGAGCACGTCGTCGGGCGACGTCCGTGACATCCCCGTCGTCATCGGCCGCCGGGCTGACGCCACGCCGGACCAGCTGCCCGTCCAGGCGGCGCGTTTCGTACCCTCCCCGCCAGGTGAGCAGTTGAGGTCGGACGTACAGGCGCTGGTCGACTGGATGCAAGTCGACCACCGGGCGACCATCGACCCGGTAGTCGCAGCGGCGATGGCGCACTACCAGTTCGAGACCCTTCACCCGTTCCACGACGGCAACGGGCGGCTGGGCCGCCTCCTGATCGTCGTGCAACTGCACGCGGCGGGGGTGCTGTCCGAACCGACCCTCACAGTGTCGCCGTGGTTCGAGTCGCGGCGGACGGAGTACTACGACCACTTGCTCGCGGTCAGCGCGCACGGGGCTTGGGACGCATTCGTGCGGTTCTTCGCAGCCGGCATCGCGGAGTCCGCCGCCCTGACCCATCGACAGATGCTGGCTCTCGTGCGGGCGCAGGACGAATTGAAGGACGTGGTGAGGCGCTCCCCGCTCCGAGCGGACACTGCGCACCTCGTGATCGACCACGCCGTGGCGAACCCGGTCTTCACCGTGCGTTCGGTGGAGAGGGACCTCGGGCTCTCCTACGGCCGGGCCAACGCCGTCGTGGCGCAGCTCGTCGAGCTGGGCGTGCTGGAGTGTCTCGACCCGAATGCCTACAACCGCCGGTTCTTCGCCCCGCAGGTGCACGAGGTGTTGCTGACGGTTGCCTGACGACCGAGCAGGACCGTCGAGCACGGCGCGAGGCGCGCGAGGCTCAGTGCGCTCGCCTCCACAGCACTCCGCAGGCGAGCATCCCGGCCACCCACAGCGCGAGGGCCGGGAGGTCCGAGAGGTGCACGCCGTGCGTCCCGGCGCTCACCAGCGTGCGGCCCGGGTCGCCGGGCTCCGGCGGCAGCTGCACGACGTACACGAGGAGGCCCGTCAGGGCGATCGCGACGATCGCGACCGCTCCTCTGCTCGACACCGCCTCAGCCTAGGTGGCGCCCGGGGAGGGCCCGGCTACCGGCGGGTACGTCGGACGTCCAGGTCGGCGGGCGGGCACGACCTGGGTGGACGGGGGCGGCGGCGCCGAACGTCCGACGTACTGGCCGGTCACCGCGGTCTCGGGACCGGCCTGCGGCCTTCCCCGGCCGAGGGGGGTCAGGCGGGGAAGCGGGTGGGGCCGTGCTCGGCGAGGCGCTGGCGCTGGGGGACGACGACGTACTTCGGGTCCTTGGCGGACTCCTGGCCCGCCTCGAAGACGCCGAAGCGCAGGCAGGCCGAGCCCGCCATCATCGCCGCGCCGGAGAGCGCCGCGACCGCGCGCGAGCGGCCGCCCAGCAGCGTGCCGACCGCACCGGCGGCGGTGAGGGCCTTGGCGGCCTTCATCAGCGTGCCGGCGTGGCCGTGGTGCAGCGGCTCGGCGGTGACGCCCATCGAGCGCTCCATGCGCTGCTCCATCACCAGCTCGAGCAGCGCGCCGCCCGCGGCGAGGCGCCGCGCGGGGCCGGTCTCGGCGACCGGGGAGGTCACCATCGCCAGCCCGCCCGACGCGGCCGCGGCCGAGCCGACGAAGACGAAGGGCAGCTCGCGGAAGGCCTCGTGCCACGACGGCGTGGCGGTGTCGGAGAGCAGCACAGCGGTGTACGACGCCACGGCGGGCGCCGCGACGGCCGCCACGACCCCGGCCGGTCGCCCGGCCACCTCCGCGAGGCGCAGCACGCCCTTGCGCTCGCCCGGCAGCATCGAGAGCACCTCGGAGGCCGCCGCGGCCCCGGCGAAGGGGCCGTAGAACGACAGGATCCAGGTGCCGACCGACATCGGCGAGGTCGGCTTGGCCACGCGCAGCATGTTGAGGAAGCGCGACGGCTTGCCGAGGTCGTGGACCAGCGCGACCATCGAGAAGGTGAGCGCCGCGATCGCGCCGAGCCGGCCCGAGCGCCGCATCGACGGACGATCCGTGAGGTCGGCCCCCGCCGCCAGCAGCGACGAGCCGGCCGCGACTCCACCGGCGAAGAGGTAGGCCGGGATGTCGTGCTCCCACGGCGACGGCTTGACGATCGGGCGGCCGTAGTAGGAGGTGAACTCCGCCTCGGGCACGACCGACTCGACCTTGCCCTTGCGGCCGCGACCGCGGCCTCCGCCCCGGCGCAGGCGGTCGCTGCCTCCGGTCGGGTGGCGCAGCGCGCTCGCGCTGTCGGTCTGGTCGGTCGGGGCCTCGGTCTGCGGGGTGCTGCTCTGCTGGCCGTCGCGGCCCACCCCGGTCACGGCTTGCGCCCCAGGAACGACACGGCCGCGCCGAGCAGCAGCACGCCGGCCGCCGTGGCGGCCTTGCGCGCCATCTCGGGCAGGTCCTTCGTCGTGACGACCGGGTCGGGCGGGAAGCCGTAGACCTCCGGCTCGTCGAGCAGCAGGAAGAAGGCTCCCGTGCCGCCGACGCCGTCGTTCGGGTCGTTGCCGTAGAGCCGGGCGTCCATGACGCCGGCCTCGTGCAGCTTGGCCACCCGCGCCTCGGCGCGCTCGCGCAGCTCCTCGACGTCGCCGAACTGGATCGACTGGGTCGGGCACGACTGCGCGCACGCCGGGGTCTGCCCGGCGGTGAGCCGGTCGTAGCAGAGCGTGCACTTCTGGGCGATGCCGACGTTCTTGTGGCCGTCGGGGCCGCGCCGCCGCTCGATCACGCCGTAGGGGCAGGCGGCCACGCAGTAGCCGCAGCCGTTGCAGATGTCGTCCTGCACCACCACGGTGCCGAACTCGCTGCGCATGAGCGAGCCCGTCGGGCACACGTCGAGGCACGCCGCGTGCGTGCAGTGCTTGCACACGTCGGAGCTCATCAGCCAGCGGAAGTCCATCGAATCCGCCGACGCCGAGCCGCCGTCTGAGCCCGGCGCCTCCGCCAGCATCGAGCCCAGCAGGTCGCTGGTGTCGATGGGTGCAGGGGCCCCCGCGCCCACCGGGTCCGGGTCGGCTCCGGTGGCCGGCAGCCCCGGGACGTACGCCGGGGCGCGGCCGGGCATGCCGAGGTCCACCGTCTGCTTGGGCCGGACGGGCTGCTCGATGAAGGCCACGTGGCGCCACTGGTTGGCGTTGAGCGAGTGCGAGTTGTCGTAGGACGTGCCGGTCATGTCGAAGTGGTCCGACGGGACGTCGTTCCACTCCTTGCACGCCACCTCGCAGGCCTTGCAGCCGATGCAGATGCTGGTGTCGGTGAAGAAGCCCTTGCGCTTGGGTCGGTCGTCGTCGTAGCCCGCGTCGGCGGAGGGGTCCAGCGGACCCCAGAACGCGTTCGGCGAGATCCTGGCCTCGGTCACGCGCCCTCCTCGTCGTCGAAGTCCTTCGCGCCCGCCGCGGTCAGCAGGCCGGCTCGGCGCTGGTGGTCCTCCACCAGCGCGCGCAGCGCCGGCCCCTGCGGGCGGCGCCCCGGCTGCACGTCGCAGGTGCCGACCTTCGACTCCTGGATCAGCACGTTGGGGTCGAGCGTGATGCCCATGAGGTCGTTGGTGGAGTCACCGGTGACGATGCCCCCGCCCTGTCCCCAGTGGTAGGGCATCCACACCTGGTGCACCGTGCGCCCGTCGACGCGCAGCGGCGTGAGCCGGTCGGTGACCAGCACCCGCGCCTCGATGGCCGAGCGGGCCGTGACGATCGTGGCCCACCCGCCGTTGTCGAGGCCGCGCTCCTCCGCCAGCTCCGGGGAGACCTCGACGAACATCTCCGGCTGCAGCTCGGCCAGCCGGGAGACGTAGCGGCTCATGCCCCCCGCCGTGTGGTGCTCGGTGAGCCGGCTCGTGGTGAAGACGAAGGGGTAGACGTCGGCGTGGTGCGGGGCCGAGGGGTTGGTGAGGTTGTCCGAGCGGTCGTACTGCTTGCGCGTCGGGTTGGCCTGCTGACCGTAGAGCGGGTTCTGGAAGGGCGACTCGACCGGCTCGTAGTGCGTCGGGACCGGGCCGTCGATCAGGCCCTGCGGCGCCCAGAGGGCACCCTTCCCGTCGCCCTGCATGATGAACGGGTCAGCGCCCCCGATGGCCTCGATGCCCTCGCTGCCCTCGGGCGCGGCGTACGACGGGGGCTTGGTCAGCTCGAAGTCGGGGACGTCGTGCCCCACCCACTTCCCCTGCTCCTCGTCCCACCAGACGTAGGCCTTGCGCTCGCTCCACGGCTTGCCCTCGGGGTCGGCCGAGGCGCGGTTGTAGAGCGTGCGGCGGTTGGCCGGCCACGCCCAGCCCCACTCCGCGGCGACCCAGTCCTGCTCGGAGCCGGGCTTGCGGCGTGCGGCCTGGTTGACGCCGTCCTTGAAGACGCCGGTGTAGATCCAGCAACCGCCCAGCGTGCTCCCGTCGTCGGCCATCTCCATGAAGGTCGACAGCGGGCGGCCGGTGGCGACCTCGTAGCCGTTGATCTCGCGCAGCACGGCCTCGGCGTCGGGCTCGGCGTGCTCGCCGTGCGTGGGGTAGTCCCACGTCAGCTCGAGCAGGGGGCGGTCGCGCGGGTCGGTGGAGTCGGCCAGCCGCTCCCGGACCATCCGGCCCAGGTGGTAGAAGAACCACAGCTCCGAGCGGCAGTCGCCCGGCGCCTCGAGTGCCTTCTCCCGCCACTGCAGCATGCGCTGCGTCTGGGTGAAGGTGCCCTCCTTCTCCGCGTGGGAGGCGGCGGGCATGAGGAAGACCTCGGTGCGGCACTCCTCGGGCACGATCTCGCCGGTGGCGACCTCGGGCCCGTCCTTCCAGAAGGTGGCGCTCTCGATCTCGAAGAGGTCGCGCACCACCAGCCAGTCGAGGTTGGCCATGCCGAGGCGCTGGGCGCGACCGTGCGAGGAGCCGACCGCGGGGTTCTGCCCGAGCAGGAAGTAGCCCGCGATCTTGCCGCCGTCGATCATGTCGAGGACCTGGCGGTAGGTGCCGTGGTCGCCCGTGATCTTGGGCAGGTAGTCGAAGCAGAAGTCGTTGTCGGCCGTCGCGTGCTCGCCCCACCACGCCTTGAGCAGGTTGACGCCGTAGGCGCCCGCCTTGCTCCAGAAGCCCTTCGCGCCCGGGTGGCGCATCGCGTCGATCCACGCCTGGAAGCTCTGGTGGTCCTCGGCGTTGGGCATCGGGAGGTAGCCCGGGAGGATGTTGAACAGCGTCGGGATGTCGGTGGAGCCCTGGATGCTGGCGTGGCCGCGCAGCGCCATGATGCCGCCGCCCGGGCGCCCGATGTTGCCGAGCAGCAGCTGCAGGATCGCGCCGGTGCGGATGTACTGCACGCCGACGCTGTGCTGGGTCCAGCCGACGGAGTAGACCAGCGCGGTCGTCTTCTCCCGGTTGGAGTTCTCCACCCACGACTTCGCGACCTCGAGGAAGTGCTCCTCGCTGACGCCGCAGGTGCGCGCGACCATCTCGGGGGTGTAGCGGGCGTAGTGCTTCTTCAGCAGCTGGTAGACGCAGCGAGGGTGCTGCAGCGTCTCGTCGCGCAGCGCGTCGCCGTCGATGCTCATGCCGTGGGTCTCGTGCTCCATCGCCGAGGCCGTGTCGCGCTGGGTGGCCTGGTCCTGGCGGTCCTCGCCGTCGTCCTCCTGCGTGGCGAACTGCCAGGACTCCGGGTCGTAGGTCTTGGTCTCCGGGTCGAAGCCGGAGAAGAGGCCGTCGAGGTCCTCGGTGTCGACGAACTCGTCGCTGACGATGTGGGCGGCGTTGGTGTAGGCCACCACGTAGTCGCGGAAGTCCAGCTCGTTGTTGAGGACGTAGTTGACGATGCCGCCGAGGAAGGCGATGTCGGTGCCGGCGCGCAGCGGGACGTAGGTGTCCGCGAGCGCGCTGGTGCGCGTGAAGCGCGGGTCGACGTGGATCACCTTGGCGCCGCGCGCCTTCGCCTCCATCACCCACTGGAAGCCCACCGGGTGGGCCTCCGCCATGTTGGAGCCCTGGATGACGATGCAGTCAGCGTTGGCGAGGTCCTGCAGGAAGCCGGTGGCGCCGCCACGCCCGAACGAGGTCCCCAGACCGGGGACGGTGGCGGAGTGTCATATGCGCGCCTGGTTCTCGATCTGGATGGCGCCCATCGCGGTGAAGAGCTTCTTGATGAGGTAGTTCTCCTCGTTGTCGAGGGCCGCCCCACCCAGGCTCGCGATGCCCATCGTCCGACGGACCGCGTTGCCCTTCTCGTCCTCCTCCTGCCAGTAGTCGCGCCGCGCCTTGACCACCCGGTCGGCGATCATCTCCATCGCGGTCTCGAGCGGGAGGTGCTCCCACTCGGTGCCGTAGGGGCGGCGGTACTTCACCGTCTTGTTGCGCAGCGGGCTCGTGACGAGGTCCTTGCTGGCCGAGCCCTTCGGGCACAGCCGACCGCGCGAGACGGGGCTGTCGGGGTCGCCCTCGATCGAGGTGACCTGGCCGTCCTTGACGTAGATCTTCTGCCCGCAGCCCACCGCGCAGTAGGGGCAGACGCTGCGCGCCACCGTGTCGGCGGTCGTCGTGCGGGAGGTCGTGGCCTCCGTCTGCTTCGAGCGCACCGCGTGCCCGCGACCGAGTGCGTCCTTGCCCGTCAGCTGCCGCAGCAGCGGCCATCCCAGGTCGACCTTCACGTGACGCACGTTACCGAGGTGGTGCAATCTTCACCCACCCCGCGGGGTGGCGCGTCGACGAGCGGTCGGTGGGGTGCGGCGTACGGCGGGTGGGTGCGGTGGGGGGTCGCCCTCCCCGCACCGGTAGTCCGACACAGGTCCGCCCTCTGGCGGCGTCCGAAGGGCCGAGGTGTGACGGACTACCCGGCCCGGGGGTCAGCGGACCTCGAGGGTGTGCCCGCGGTAGGGGACCAGCTCGCCGACGACGGGGTGGCCCGGCAGCTCGCCGGCGACGAGCAGGCCGCCGGAGGTCTGGGCGTCGGCGAGGACGACGAGGGTGTCCTCGTCGAGGTCGGAGACGAGGTGGGGGCGCACCCAGTCGAGGTTGCGCCGGCTGCCACCCGGCACGAAGCCGGCGGCGAGCGACTCCCGCACCCCGTCGAGCACCGGCACCGCCGCCGCGTCGACGACGGCCGTGACCCCGCTCGCGCGCGCCATCTTGTGCAGGTGGCCCAGCAGCCCGAAGCCGGTCACGTCGGTCGCCGCCCGCACCCCCGCGGCCAGCGCCGCCCGCGAGGCGTCGCGGTTGAGCGTCGTCATCGACGCGATCGCGTGCTCGAAGACCTCACCGGTCGCCTTGTGCCGGTTGTTCAGCACGCCCACGCCGACCGGCTTCGTGAGCGTCAGCGGCAGCCCCGCCTCGGCGGTACTGTTGCGCATCAGCCGGTCGGGGTCGGCGAGCCCGGTCACCGCGAGGCCGTACTTCGGCTCCCGGTCGTCGATGCTGTGCCCGCCCGCGAGGTGGCAACCCGCCTCGGCGCACACCGTCGCCCCGCCGCGCAGCACCTCCTGGGCCAGCTCGAAGGGGACGAGGTCGCGCGGCCAGCACAGCAGGTTGAGCGCGACGACCGGCTCGCCGCCCATCGCGTAGACGTCGCTGAGCGCGTTGGCCGCCGCGATCCGCCCCCAGTCGAAGGGGTCGTCGACGACCGGGGTGAAGAAGTCGGTCGTCGCGATGACCGCCCGGCCGCCGTCGATGCGCACCGCGGCGGCGTCGTCGCCGTGCTCGAGCCCGACCAGCAGCTCGTGGTCGTGCGCAGCGGACGTCGGCAGCGGCGCGGGCAGCGATCCCAGCACGCGCTCGAGCTCGCCGGGCGGCACCTTGCAGGCGCACCCGCCCCCCGCGGCGTACGACGTGAGGCGGCCGAGCTGCGCCGCCCCGGCGCCGCTCGGGGCGCTGCCGTGGGGAGTGGTGGCGGTGTGCTCGTCGGTCACGGCTCCGACCCTAGGCGGGGGCGTCTAGGGTGGCGCTGCCGGTGGGTGCGCCGGGGAGGCGTACCTCGTCTGGTGACGGGCGCGGTCCTCAAAACCGACGTGGCCGAGCACCTCGGTCAGGCGGGTTCGATTCCCGTCCGCCTCCGCCACCCGCCGCCCTCGCCCCGGTCGTTGCTGCGGGGTCGCGCCTAGGCTGCGAGCGTGACCACGACGGCCGACCCCCGCCGCGCGACGCCGCGCACCGACGCGGTGCTGGCCGACCCGCGCCTGGCCGACGCCGCGTCCCGTCTCGGGGGCGCGCTGGTCAAGGACGCCGTGCGCGCCGTGCTCGAGCGCTGCCGCGCCGGCGAGGTCGCGCCCGACGCCGTCGTCGACACCGTGCTCGCCGCGCTGCCCCGCACCGCGACCGCGCTGCGGCCGGTGCTGAACGCGACCGGCGTCGTCGTCCACACCAACCTCGGGCGCGCGCCGCTGTCGCCCGCGGCCGTCGACGCGCTCACGCTCGCCGCCGGCGCCACCGACGTCGAGCTCGACCTCGACACCGGGCAGCGGGGCCGGCGCGGGCGCTCCGCGATGGCGGCGCTCGCCGCGGCCGTGCCCGACGCCGGCGGGGTGCACGTCACCAACAACGGCGCCGCGGCCCTCGCGCTCGTCACCTGCGCGCTGGCCGCCGGCAAGGCGGTCGTGGTCGCGCGCGGCGAGATGGTCGAGATCGGCGACGGCTTCCGCATCCCCGACCTGATGGAGTCGGTCGGCGCGCGGCTGCACGAGGTCGGCACCACCAACCGCGTGCACCCGCGCGACTACGCCGACGCACTCGACCGGCTCGGGGACGAGGCCGGCTTCGTGCTGAAGGTGCACCCGTCGAACTTCCAGGTCACCGGCTTCACCTCCACAGTCGACGTGCGCGAGCTGTCCGCGCTCGCCGCCGAGCGCGGGGTGCCGGTGGTCGCCGACGTCGGCTCCGGCCTCCTCGCGCCGCACCCGCGCCTGCCCGACGAGCCCGACGCCGCCACCGCGCTGCGCGCCGGCGCCTCCCTCGTCACCGCCTCCGGCGACAAGCTGCTCGGTGGGCCGCAGTGCGGGCTGCTGCTCGGCGACGCCGCGCTCGTCGAGCGGGTGCGCCGCTTCCCGCTCGCGCGGGCGATGCGCGTCGACAAGCTGACCCTCGCCGCGCTCGAGGCCACGCTGCGCGGTCCGGTGCCGCCCGTGCCCGCGGCCCTGGCCACCGACGTCGCGGCCGTGCGCGCGCGGGCGGTGGCGGTCGCGGAGGCGCTGGCCGGCGTCGTGCCCGCCGAGGTGGTCGACTCCCTCGCCGCGGTCGGGGGCGGGGGCGCGCCGGGCGTCACCCTGCCGAGCGCGGCCGTCGCGCTGCCCGAGGCGCTGGCGCGACCGCTGCGCCTCGACGCCGAGCGGCCGGTCGTCGGCCGCGTCGAGCGGGGGCGGCTGCTGCTCGACCTGCTCGCGCTCGCGCCGGAGGACGACGCGGCGCTGGTGGACGTCGTACGCCGGGTGGCCGGGGCGGCTGGGTCGGCGGGGGTGGCCGGGGTGGCCGGGGCGCGCTGACGTGCATGTGATCGCGACCGCCGGTCACGTCGACCACGGCAAGTCCACGCTGGTCGACGCGCTCACCGGCATGCGCTCCGACCGGCTCGCCGAGGAGCAGCGGCGCGGGCTGTCGATCGAGCTGGGCTACGTGTGGACCGAGCTCGCCGGCGAGACCGTCGCCTTCGTCGACGTGCCGGGGCACGAGCGGTTCGTGACCACGATGCTGGCCGGCGTCGGGCCGGTGCCGGCCGCGCTGCTCGTCGTCGCCGCCGACGACCCGTGGATGCCGCAGGCCGCTGAGCACCTGGCGGCGCTCGACGCGCTCGGCGTGCGCCGCGGGGTCGTCGCCGTGACGCGCGCCGACCTCGCGGACCCCGGTCCGGCGGTGGCTCGGGCGGTCGCCGAGGTCGCCCGGACCGGGCTCGTCGGGGCGCCGGTCGTGCCGGTCTCGGCGGTGACCGGCGCCGGCGTCGAGGAGCTGCGCGAGGCGCTGGTCGACCTGGTCGCGGGGCTGCCCGAGCCCGACCCGACGGCCGACGTGCGGTTGTGGGTCGACCGGGTCTTCTCGGTGCGGGGCGCCGGCACGGTCGTCACCGGCACGCTGCCGGCCGGGCGGATCGCGCGCGACGACCGGCTCGTCGTCGCCGGCCCGCGCGGCGAGGTCGCGGTGCGCGTGCGCGGCGTGCAGGCGCTCGGGGCCGACGTGGCGTCGGTCGACGGGGTCGCGCGGGTCGCGCTCAACGTCGTCGGCGACGGCGCCGGGATGCTCGAGCGCGGGTCGGTGCTGACCACGCCGGGTGCGTTCGTCGCCGCCGAGCAGGTGGACGTGCTGGTGACCGCGTCCGGTGGTGGCCGGGGCGACCGGGCCGAGCCGCCGACCCTGCCCGAGCAGCCGGTGCTGCACGTCGGCGCGGCCTCGGTGTCGGTGCGGGTGCGTCCGCTGGGGCGGGTCGCCGGCTCCGGTCCGGCGGGTCCTGCGGCTGGCGCGGTGGGTGGCGAGCTGGTGCGGCTGCGGCTCGCGCGGCCGCTCCCGCTGCGCGTGGGCGACCGGGCGCTGCTGCGCGACCCGGGGAGCCGGGCGGTGTGGGGCGTCGAGGTGCTCGACCCGCTCCCGCCGGGGCTGCGGCGGCGCGGCGCGGCCGCAGCGCGGGTGGCATCGCTGACGGGGTCGGTGGCCCTCGGTGGCGGGGTCGCGGCCGAGCTCGCGCGCCGCGGGGTGGTCGACCGCGACCTGCTGCGGCGCCTCGGCGTGCCGGCGGCGCCCGTGCCCGCGGGCACGGTCGAGGCCGGCGACTGGCTGCTCGACGCGACCCACGCGTCCGAGCTGGGCGCGGCGGTCGCGACCGCGGTCGCCGAGCACGACGCAGCCTCGCCGCTCGACCGGGGCGTCCCGCTCGGCGTGCTCGCCGAGAGGCTGGGCGTGCCCTCGCCCGAGGTCGTCGCCGCGGTGGTCGCCGCACCGCTGCGCGTCGAGGGCGGTCGGGTGCGCGCGCCGGAGCCGGAGGGTCTCCCGCCCGAGCTCGAGCGGGCCGTCGCGGCGCTGGAGCGGGAGCTGGCCGACGCGCCCTTCGCCGCCCCCGGCGCCGACCGGTTGGTCGAGCTGGGCCTCGACACGCGGCGTACCGCTGCCGCCGCCAAGGCCGGCCGCGTCCTCCGCCTCGCCCCCGGCGTCGTGCTCCTCGCCGGCGCCGACCGCGCCGCGCTCGAGGTGCTCACCGGCCTGCCGCAGCCCTTCACCACCAGCGAGGCCCGCGTCGCCCTCGCGACCTCGCGCCGCGTCGTGCTGCCCCTGCTCGACCACCTCGACCGCGCCCGGCTCACCGTGCGCCACCCCGACGACACCCGCTCGGTCCGGACGTGACGCGGTGTCCGTGCTGCTTCCCCAGCGCTCGAGTCCTGGGGAAGCGACGCGAACACCGCGTTGCAAGGGGCTGGCGGCGGCCGGCCGCATGCAACGCGCCGTCGGTAGCGCTCCGACCCCCGTCGAGTGGGTGGACCAGTGCGCGCAACGGCGCGTTACAAGCTGGCGGGTCGCGGGCGGCCCCGCGTCACACTGCGGCCGGGGGGAGGCCGAGGAGGGTGCGGGCCTCGGCGGGGGAGGCGGGGACGCGCTGGGCGAGGCGGCCGAGCTCGACGGCGCGCTCGACGAGCTGGGCGTTGGAGTCGACGGGTACGCCGCGGCGCAAGGTCAGCACGTCCTCCATGCCGACGCGCAGGTGGGCGCCCATCGACAGCGCGGCGAGCGCGACGGGCAGGGTGGAGCGGCCGATGCCGGTCGCCGCCCACGAGGTCACCTGCGCCGGCAGCGCGGCGACGGCAGCCACCATCGCGGGTGCCGTGCCGGGCATGCCGCCGGGCACCCCCATCACCAGGTCGCAGTGGACGCGGTCGCCCACCGGCAGGCCGTAGCGGTCGAGCAGCCGACCCAGCGCGTGCACGTGACCGAGGTCGAAGAGCTCGAACTCCGGGGCCACCCCGCGCTCCTGCGCCTGCTGGTAGAGCTCGCAGACGAAGGGCCACGGGTTGGCGAAGACGTCGTCGCCGAAGTTGGTCGTGCCCATCGTGATGCTGCACGAGTCGGGCTCGGCGTCGAGCACGCGCAGCCGCTGCTCGAGCGGATCGTGCACCGAGCCGCCGGTCGAGAGCTGCACCACCAGTCCGGTCGACTGCTTCAGCGCCGCGACCGTCTCGCGCAGCAGCCCCGCGTCGAGGGTCGGCGCGTGGTCGGCGTCGCGCACGTGCACGTGCACCACCGCCGCACCGGCGGCCTCGCACTCCTGCGCCGCCGCGACGAGCTCCTCGAGCGTGGTCGGCAGCTGCGGGCAGTCGGCCTTGCTCGTCTCCGCGCCCGTCGGCGCGACGGTGACGAGCAGGCGGTCGGCGGGCACGGCAGGCGCGGCGGTCATGGCGGCATGGTGGCAGACTCCGGACGTCCGGCGACACCGAGGGACAGGAGATCTTCCGCGTGCGAGCCGTCGTGCAGCGAGTCCTTGCGGCCGAGGTGCGGGTCGACGGGAAGGTCGTCGGCGCGGTCGCGCCCGGTGACGGCCCGGGCCTGCTCGTCTACCTCGGCGTCACCCACGACGACGGCGACGCCGAGGTCGCCTGGACCGCGCGCAAGGTGTGGGAGACGCGGCTGCTGCGCGACGAGCGCTCGGCCTCCGAGGTCGGCGCGCCGGTGCTCGTGGTCAGCCAGTTCACGCTCTACGGCGACGCCCGCAAGGGCCGCCGACCCACCTGGGCGGCCGCGGCGCCCCGGCCGGTCAGCGAGCCGCTGGTCGACGCGGTCGTCGCGGAGCTGCGGCGGCTCGGCGCGCGCGTCGAGACCGGCGTCTTCGGCGCCGACATGCAGGTGAGCAGCACCAACGACGGGCCGGTCACGCTGCTGCTCGAGACGCCCTAGGGCGCAGCCGGCAGCTCGAGCTCGAAGGTGCTGCCCTCCCCGAGCCGGGACCGCACCGAGACCCGCCCGCCGTGGCGCTCGGCGATGCGCGCGACGATGGCCAGGCCGAGCCCCGTGCCGGGGCGCGCCCGCGCGGCCGGGTCGCCGGAGCGGAAGAACTCCGTGAACAGCTGCTCCTGGTCCGCCGGCGCGATGCCGATGCCGCGGTCGGTGCAGGTGAAGACGACCACCGGCCCGTCGGGGCCCTCGCGCCGCGCGAGCGAGAGGGTGACCCGGCCGCCGTCGTCGGAGTACTTCACGGCGTTGCCGACCAGGTTGACCAGCGCCCGCTCGAGCTCGACGGGGTCGCCCGCCACGACGTACGCCGTCCCGTCGCCGCCCGGCGCGCCGGTCGCCGTCACGCCCGCCCCGACCGCCGGGGGAGCAGCGGGCGCCTCCACCGTCACCCTGCGCGCGTCGGCGGTCACCTGGACCGGGTCGAGGGCGTCGTGGAGGGTGCGCAGCAGGTCGACCGGCTGCGGCACGACCTCCTGCCGGGGGTCGCCGACCTGCGCCAGCACCAGCAGGTCGTCGACGAGGGTGACCATGCGCGCGACGTTGCGCTCGAGCGCCTCGCGGCTGCGCGGCGCCTCGCGCTCGAGCAGCTCGTCGACGAGCTGCGCGTGGCCGCTGATGGAGGTGAGCGGGGTGCGGAGCTCGTGGCAGATGGTGCCGATCAGCGCGCTCTTGTAGCGGTCGAGGTCCTCGAGGTCGGTGCGCAGCCGCGACTCACGCTCGAACAACCGGGCGTGGGCGACGGCCCGGCCCACGTCGCGCCCGAGCTGGCGTGCCGACTGGAGCTCCGCGGTGGTCCAGGCGGGGTCGTCCCGGCGGCGCATCAGGACCAGGCAGCCGAGGCAGTCGGCGCCGGCGCCGACCGGCACCACCACGACCGCGTCGCCCCCGAGCGGCTCGATGGCCTGCAGGACGCGGTGCCGCACCTCGTCGGGCACCCCGGGCACCGCGGCGGTCCGGTCGTCGCCGACGAACGCCCAGGTGCCCTGCACCCACGACCGTCGCGCGGTGCGCTCGGTGAGCACCGCCAGCTCGCTGCCGTCGGCGGGGACCAGTGCGGCCAGGTCGACGCCCGCGAGGCGGCTGCCGTGGCGCGACCCCACGGCGCGGCGCCCGGGGCCGGCCTCCTCGTCGTCGAAGACCTGCAGCCACACCACCTCGCAGCCGAGCGCGTCGGTGATGAGGTCGGCGCTGCGATCGACCACCTTCGCGGTGTCGAGGCGCGAGCTCTGCTCCAGCACCGCCCGGGTGGCCCGCTCGAGCCGGAGCCGCTCGCGCAGCCGCTCGCGCTGCTGGGCGTGGTTGAGCGCGATGCCGGCGTGGGTGGCGTAGACCTCGAGCAGCTCGCGCCGCTCGGGCCCGGGGCGCACCCCGTCGAGCGGCAGGTCGACCGAGAGCACCCCGAGCACCTCGCCCGTCGGTGAGCACAGCGGCGCGAAGAGCATGTCGTCGCGCTGCCAGGCGTCGGGCCGGTCGAGCACCGGGTGGTCGCTCACGTAGACGGCCGTCGTCGCGGTCGAGTGCCCGGCCGGCACGAAGCGCAGCGTGCCCCAGCGCTCGGCCACGGCGTAGTCGGCGTCGAGCTCGGCGCGCGACCAGCGGGCGCCGAGCAGCTCGGCGCGCAGCTCCTCGCTGCCCGCGACCGCGACCACCTCGAGCGAGCCGTCACCGCGCACGAGGTTGCACGCCGCCAGCCGGAAGCCGGCGGCTGCCGTCACGCCGTCGACCACCAGCTGCAGCACGGTGGCGGTGTCGTGGTCCTCGTTCAGCAGGCCGACGATGCGGTGCAGCGAGCGCAGCGACTCGGCCGGGTCGGCGGTCGCCGGGTCGGCCACGCCGGGGTCGACCACGCCGGGGTCGACCACGCCGGGGTCGACCACGCCGGGGTCGACCACGGGCGCGCCGGACCGCTCGTGCACCACCACGACGCGTCTCCCGCCTTCCGAGCTCCCCGGGTCCAGGGTAGGGACGCAGAGGCCTCGGCGGGCGGGTTCGGCCCAGGTCGGCGGCGGCGGGTCGGCGGCGGCCGGGTCAGCGCGCGGGGTAGGCCGCCCCCGCCGCCTGCCGCGCGCGCCAGGCGGACTCGACCATGTCGCGCAGCGAGTGCCGCATCTCCCACCCGAGGTCGCGGGCGGCGAGCTCGCCGGAGGCCACGATGCGGGCGGGGTCGCCGGCGCGGCGCGGCGCGATGGTCGGCTCGAAGTCGATGCCGGTCACCTCGCGCACGGTGTCCATGATCTGGCGCACCGACGTGCCGCCGCCGGAGCCGAGGTTGTAGACGCGCTCGACCGACTCGCCCGAGGCCAGCCGCTGCGCCGCGGCGACGTGGGCCTGCGCGAGGTCGGCGACGTGGATGTAGTCGCGCACGCAGGTGCCGTCGGGCGTGGGGTAGTCGTCGCCGTTGATGCGGGGCGTGTCGCCGCGCAGCAGCATGTCGAAGACCAAGGGGAAGAGGTTGTGCGGGCTGGCGTCGAAGAGGTCGTCGGTGCCCGAGCCGACGACGTTGAAGTAGCGCAGGCTGGTGTGCTTCAGCCCGGTCGCGGCACCGGCCGCGCGCAGCATCCACTCGCCGATCAGCTTCGTCTCGCCGTACGGCGACTCCGGCATCGTCGGCGTCTCCTCGGTCACGAGGTCGACGTCGGGCGTGCCGAAGGTGGCGGCGCTGGAGGAGAAGACGAGCTTGTCGGCGCCGACCGCCTCCATGCACTTGAGCAGCGTGACCATGGCGGAGACGTTCTGCTCGTAGGTGTGCAGCGGACGCTCGACCGAGACCCCGGCGTACTTGAACCCTGCGACGTGGATGACCCCGTCGACGTCGTGCTCGTGCAGCGTGTGGTCGACCAGCTTGGCGTCGAGCACGCTGCCGTGCTCGAAGGCGACACCCGGCGGCAGGAACTGCTCGAAGCCCGTCGACAGGTCGTCGAGCACGACGACCTCCATCTCGGCCTCGCGCAGCGCGCGCACCACGTGCGAGCCGATGTAGCCCGCTCCGCCCGTCACCAGCCAGCTCATGCGTCTCCCTCGTCAGGCGTCTCGCCGCAGGCTCCGGGAGGCCCGCGGTCGGCGGCTCACCTTAGCGGGGGTGACGCCGCGCACCCGGCGCATGCGACGGGGCCCGGCGGGTACTGGTCCGTCGCGCAGCACGGACCGTGGGGTCCGTCGCAGGACAGGAGGACCCCCATGCTCCGCCTCACGGTGGCCACCCCCGACGACCCCGCCGGCTGGGCCGCACCCACGACCGGCGGCCCCGCCGCCCCCCTCGCCGCCCCCCTCGCCGACATCGTCGCGCTGCCGACCGGCGAGCGCCCCGGCCGCACGACCGCGAGGTCCCTGCGACCGGCCCGAGCGGCGTACGCCGCGTCGATGCGGGCCCGCTGCGCCCTCGCCCGCCTGCTCCGCGCCGGCCACCGCGAGCCCCCGCGCCACCGCGCCCAGCGCGCCGCCTGAGCCCTGTGGAGGGGCGCCGCCACGCTCCCTGCTGACGCGGCAGGCTGCGTCGGGTGGACCCGGCGCAGGCGCTCGCCCAGCTCGGAGGTTCCGCGTCCACGACCGAGCTGTACGCCGCGTGCTCACGCCGCGCCGTCCGCGCGGCGCTGGTCGACGGCACCGTGGTCCGGTTGCGGCGCGACGTCTACGCGCTGCCCTCGCCGCACCTCGCCGTGGCCCGCGCCCTGTCCTCGGGTGCCGTGCTGAGCGGGCCGAGCGCGGCGATGCACCACGGCCTGCAGCTCAAGCACGCGCCGAGCCGGCCCTGGCTGCTCGTGCCGCCGCGCGCGCGTCGGCCGCCCGGGCCGCTGCACGTGCGGCGAGGCGCCGTCACGGCCGCGGAGGCCGCCGCGGGCGTCAGGTCCGTGGCCGGAGCCGTCGCCGACTGCGCGCGGTGGCTCCCCTTCGACGAAGCCCTCTGCGCTGCCGACTCGGCGCTCCGCGGCGGCGTGCCCCTCGCCGACCTGCTCGACGCCGCCCGGGCGCTGCCCCGCACCGGCCGGTCGCGCGCGCTCGCGGTGGTGCGGGCCGCGGACGGGCGGGCGGCCAACCCCTTCGAGTCCGTCACCCGGGCGATCGCTCTCCCGGTGCCGGGGCTGCAGCTCGAGCCGCAGGTGCACGTGGACGGCGTCGGACGGGTCGACCTGGCCGACCGCCGCCTGCGCATCGTCGTCGAGTGCGACTCTTACGCGTTCCACACCGACCCCGAGGCCTTCGCGCTCGACCTGCGGCGCCACACCGCTCTGGTCCGGAGCGGGTGGCGCCTGGTGCGGGTGGGGTGGCGGGACGCGATGGAGCGGCCCGCCTACGTCCGCGGCGTCCTCGCCGACGTGGTCCTACTGGCAGGTACGTCGGACGTTCGAGGTCGCCGGGCCTCCTGACCTGGGCGGACCCGCCCGCCGGCGCCGGACGTCCGACGTACCGGCCGGTAACACCTCACCCGCGGCCGGGCCGGGAGCCGTTAGGTTCGGCGCCATGGAGAGCCTGCGCACCCCCGACGACCGCTTCCGCGACCTGCCCGACTTCTCCTACGACCCGACGTACGTCGAGGTGGACGACACCGAGGGCGGGCGGCTGCGCGTCGCCGTGGTCGACGAGGGGCCGGCCGACGCGCCGGTGGCGCTGCTGATGCACGGGGAGCCGACGTGGTCCTTCCTCTACCGCCGGATGGTGCCGGTCCTGCTCGAGGGCGGGATGCGCGTCGTGGCGCCCGACCTGGTCGGCTTCGGGCGGTCCGACAAGCCGACCGAGCGCACCGACTACACCTACGCGCGCCACGTCGGGTGGATGCGCGAGGCGCTCTTCGACCACCTCGACCTGCGCGAGGCGACCTTGGTCTGCCAGGACTGGGGCGGGCTGGTCGGGCTGCGGCTCGTCGCCGAGCACCCCGACCGCTTCGCGCGCGTGGTCGCGGCCAACACCGGGCTGCCGACCGGCGACCAGCGCATGAGCGAGGCCTTCGAGCAGTGGCGCACCTTCAGCCAGACGGTCGAGGACTTCTCCGTCAGCGCGATCGTCGCCATGGGCTGCGCGACGCCGCCGGCCCCCGCGGTGCAGGCCGCCTACGACGCGCCCTTCCCCGACGACACCTACAAGGCCGGCGCGCGCGTCTTCCCCACCCTCGTGCCCGCGAGCCCCGACGACCCGGCGGCCGCCGACCAGCGCCGCGCGTGGGAGTCGCTGGCGCGCTTCGACAAGCCCTTCCACACCGCCTTCTCCGACGGCGACCCGATCACCCGCGGCGGCGAGGCGCCCTTCCGCACGCTGGTCCCGGGTGCGCAGGGCGTCGCGCACACCACGGTGGCCGGCGGCGGGCACTTCCTGCAGGAGGACGTCGGGCCCGAGCTGGCGCGCTTCGTGCTGGAGGTCGCGGGGCTCGCCGGCCCGTCCCGCGGCTGACGCGGCGCGGCACCGCGCCGCGGCTAGGGTGACGCGCATGCCGGTCGATCCCGCCACCCAGGCCCTGCTCGACTTCGTGGACCAGGCGGGCTACCCGCCGATGCACGAGGGCACCCCCGAGGACGCCCGCAAGGGCTTCCGCGCCATGACCTGCGACGCGGGGCAGCCCGACCAGGTCGTGGCCGTGGAGTCGGTCGAGGAGACCGAGGTGGCGGGGATGGCGGCGCGCGTCTACCGCCCTGCTCGCCCCGACGGCGGGACCGGCCCGCTCCCGACGGTGCTGCACCTGCACGGCGGCGGCTTCGTGATCGGTGACCTCGACACCCACGACCAGACCTGCCGGCGGCTGGCCAACGACGCGCAGGCCGTCGTCGTCGCCGTCGACTACCGCCTCGCGCCCGAGCACCCCTTCCCGGCTGCGGTGGACGACGCCGTCGCCGCGGCGGAGTGGGTCTCGGCGCACCTCGGCGAGCTCGGCGGCAGCGACGTGCTGGGCGTGGCCGGCGACTCGGCCGGCGGCAACCTCGCCGCGGTCGTGGCCCAGGCGCTGCCGGGGCGCGTCGCTGCCCAGCTGCTGACCTACCCGGCCGTCGACATGTTCGGCAGCTACCAGTCGCGCGTCGACAACCGCGAGGGCTACTTCCTCGACATGCCGACGATGGAGTGGTTCGCCGGCCGCTACCTCGAGGGCGTCGCCGACGTGCAGGCCGACGACCCGCGGCACTCCCCGCTGCACGGCGCGCTCGAGGGCCAGCCGCCGGCCGTCGTCGCCACCGCCGAGTACGACCCGCTGCGCGACGAGGGCGAGGCCTACGCCGCCGCCCTCGCCGGGGCCGGCACCGAGGTCGACGTCGTGCGCTACGACGGACTGGTGCACGGCTTCGTCGACATGGGGCTGTGGAGCCCGGCCGCCGCCGACGCCGTGGCGGACATGAACCGCCGCTTCCGCGCCCTGCTCCACCGGTGAGTGAGCACCTGCGGGTCACGCGCGACGGCGCGGTCGTCCACGTCGTCTTCGACCGACCCGAGCGCCACAACGCGTTCACGAAGGCGATGTACGCCGGCCTGCGTGACCTCTGCTCCGACCTCCGCGCGGACGCCGAGGCCCGCGTGGTGGTGCTGCGCGGCGCCGGCGGGCGGGCCTTCGCGGCCGGCAACGAGATCAGCGACTTCGTCGACGCCGACGCGCCCGCCTACGAGGCGTGGATCCGCTCGATGCTGCAGGGCCTCGCCGAGCTGCCGCAGGTCACGGTCGCGGCGATCGACGGCGTCTGCGTCGGCGGCGGCCTCGCGGTCGCGACCCACTGCGACCTGCGCGTCGCGACCGCCCACTCCCGCTTCGGCTACCCGATCGCACGCACGCTCGGCAACGCGCTCTCGGCCTCGGTCGTCTACCGCTGCGCCGCGGTCTTCGGCGAGTCGCTGACCCGCGAGATGCTGCTGACCTCGCGCCTCACCACCGCCGTCCGCGCGTACGCCGTGGGGGCGCTGCTCGCCGTCGTCGACGACGCCGCAGCGCTCGACGCCGAGCTCGAGACGCTCGTGGCGGGGCTGCTGCAGGCCTCGCCGGTCACCATCCGGGCGACCAAGCAGCAGCTGCTCGCCCGCGCGCGGGTCGCCGAGGCCGCGCCGGCCGACGACGAGGAGCGGCTGCGCGAGGTCTACACCGGTGCCGACTTCGCCGAGGGCGTGCGGGCGTTCGTGGCCAAGGTGGAGCCGACCTTCCGAGGCTGAGGCGCGGGTCGGCACCGCCACGACGCGCCCGGGCGCGTCCCCACGGTGACGACCCCTGCGGCGGCCGCGCAGGCTGAGAAGTCGCTGGGGATCGCGGCCGGGGCGGGTGCGGAGCGGGGTCGCTGGTTACCGGACCGCCATGCGGAGACGACGTACGAACCGGGTGGTGGTGGTGACCGGCGCGAGCGCCGGGATCGGACGGGCGAGCGCGCGGGCCTTCGCCGCGCGCGGCGACACCGTCGCGCTGCTGGCGCGCGGCCAGGGCGGCCTCGAGGCCGCGGCGCAGGAGATCCGCGAGGCCGGCGGCCGGGCCGCGTGGTGGACCGTCGACGTCGCGGACGCCGCCGCGGTCGAGCGGGTCGCCGACGAGGTCGAGCGCACGCTCGGACCCGTCGACGTGTGGGTCAACAGCGCCTTCACGTCAGTCTTCGCGCCCTTCTGGGAGATCGAGCCCGACGAGTTCGAGCGGGTCACCGAGGTGACCTACCTGGGCTTCGTCAACGGCACCCGCGCCGCGCTGAAGCACATGCGCCCGCGCGACCGCGGCGTGGTCGTGCAGGTCGGCTCCGCCCTCGGGCGACGGGGCATCCCGATGCAGAGCGCCTACTGCGGGGCCAAGCACGCGCTGTGCGGTTTCCACGACTCGCTGCTCGCCGAGCTGCGCCACGAGGGGAGCGCGGTGCGCGCCAGCCTCGTGCAGATGCCGGCGGTCAACACCCCGCAGTTCCGCTGGGTGCGCTCGCGGCTGCCGGAGGAGGCGCAGCCGGTGCCGCCGATCTACCAGCCCGAGGTCGCGGCGAAGGCCGTGGTGTGGGCGGCCGACCACCCGCAGCGGCGGGAGTACTGGGTCGGCGCCGCCACCGTCGGCACCATCCTCGGCGGTCGCTTCGCGCCCGGACTGCTCGACCGCTACCTCGCCCGCACCGGCGTCGACGACCAGCAGACCGGTGAGCCGCGCGACCGGTCGCGACCCGACAACCTCTTCGAGCCCCTCGACGACGAGCCGGGCAGCGACCGCGGCGCGCACGGCGCCTTCGACGACGTCGCCCACGGGCGGTCGGTCCAGGCGGTGGCGTCCCGGCACCGGCGCGGTCTCGGCCTCGCGGCGCTCGCGGCCGTCGGTGCCGCCGCGGTGACCCGCCGCAGCTGACCCCGCGGAGCGGTCAGGAGCGGGCGAAGCGGCGGCGGTCGCGGGCGCGCCGCGCCGCCCACCACAGGCCGCGGGGGCCGGTGGGGTACGCCGTGTGGTCGGCGCCCTGCACGGCCCGGGCGAGGCGGTGGCGGCCGCGCCGCTCCATCTCGCGGTCGCCGTGGCGCGCGCCGTGCGAGACCAGGCTGAGCGCGAAGACGGGCAGCTGCAGGCGCACGGCCTCGTGCTCCTGCGCGGTCATCGGCCGGCCGTAGCCCTCGAAGAACGCGTCCGCGAGGTCGGGCCGCTCGCACCACGGGCCGACCCACAGCCGCGCGAAGTCGAGTGCGGCCGGGGCGAGGCGCGCGTCGGCGAAGTCGATCACGCGGAGCCGGTCGGGCCCGCGCGCCCAGTTGTGGCCGCCGAAGTCGCCGTGGACCGGCACGCGGGGGAGGTCGGCGTGCTCGCGCTTCAGCGTCCCGACGGCCCGCTCGGCCGCTGCCACGAGCGCCGGGTCGACCGTCGTGCCTGCCGGCTTCCGGCGCAGCGCCGCGTCGAGCCGGCTGTGCATCAGCCGGCCGAGCCCGACCCCGGGCGCCTCGGCGTGCGCCTCGCCGGGCGACCCGCCCGGAGGTGCGTCGTGCAGGCGGCGCAGCAGCTGCCCGGCCTCGCGGTGCCGGGCGGGGTCCCAGGTCCAGTCGGCCTCGCCGGGCACGCGCTCGAGGACGAGCGTCCGCGAGTCGCGGTGGGCGGCGAGCAGTCGCGGCGCCTGGTCGGCCAGGTGCGGCACCCACACGGCGTACGCGTGCTGCTCGCGGTCGAACGCCCCCGGGGTCGGGGCGGCCTTCACCACCCACGGTGTGCCGTGGCGGTCGTGCACCTCGACGACGCTGCCGACCTGGCGGGTCAGGTCGGCCACGACCGTGCAGGGCCCGAGCACGTCGTGCAGCCACGCGTCGCGCACCCGGTCGACGCCGACTGCCTCGGCCTCGGCGGGTCGAGGGGATCGTGGTGGTCGCGCGCGAGGAGCGTGGCGGGCGCAGATGAGGTGGGCGTGAGAGCGACGTGAGGTGCCCGCCGTCGGCCTGCACGGGCGCGCGTGGCAGGTTGGGGACACGGGCAGCGGGGTCCTTGCACTGCCACCGTCGCGGGTGCAACCTGGGACGACGACCTTCGGGGGAGGGCCCACATGACGCACCTGCACGCTCCGCACCGCAACCGGGCACGACGTCGCTACGCGACGCTCAGCCGCCGAGCCCAGGCCGAGCAGCTCCTGACGCTGCTCTTCTTCGGCGCCGTGGTGATGGCCTTCAGCCTCGTGGCGTCGGCTCCACTGCTGCGCTGAGCAGGCGGGCGGCGTCGAGGAGCGAGGGCCCGTACCACGTCAGGAGCCGCCCGCTCACGAGCTCGGTCGGGGTGCGCGCGAAGGCCTCCGGGCCGTCGTCGGCCGTGAAGACGTAGGGCTCGTCGGGCAGCAGCACCGCGTCGGCGCCGGCTGCGTCGAGGTCGGCGAGGTCGACCGCGGGGTAGCGCTCGGGGCGGTCCGCGAAGACGTTGTCCCACCCGAGCCGGCGCACCAGGTCACCGGTGAAGGTGCGCCCGCCGACCACCATCCACGGGTCGCGCCAGATCGCGACGGCCACCCGGCGCGACACCGGTGGCACCGGACCGCACCACAGCCGTCGCGCCTCGGCGAGCCACGCCGGCCGCTCCCAGCCGAGCGCGTCGTCGAAGAGCCGCTCGATCGCCGCGACGCCCTGGGGCACGGTCTCGACGTCGGTGACCCACACCGGCACGCCGGCGTCCCGCAGCCTCCGCACGTCGAGCTCGCGGTTCTCCTCCTTGTTGGCCACGACGAGGTCGGGCGCGAGCGCCGCGATCGCCTTCGTGTCGGGGTTCTTCGTCCCGCGCACGCGGGGGACGTCGAGGTCGCCCGGGTGGGTGCACCACTGCGTCGCCGCGACCAGGGCCTCGGGGCGCACGCTCGCGATCGCCTCCGTCAGCGACGGGACCAGCGAGACGACGCGCTGCGCCGGCCGCGCACCGGCGTACGGGTGGCCGAGGTCGTCGGCGGGGTCGCCGTCCCTCCTGGGGCCCGGCGGAGCGTCATGCGGAGGCGAGGTCATGGCGTCCGGAGCGTATGACGCACGGGGTCGGGCGGGGGAGGGCCCTGCGCGAGCGTCATGCGGTCTGCACGCGATCGCGTCGCCTGCGCATGACGCACGCCAGGGTGACCACGGCGCCCCCGCGTGAGGACCTCAGGCGGGCGCCGGCAGCTGCCGGCCGGCGCGCACCATGTGCGCGAGCCGGCGCAGCTGGGAGCCGACGTTGCCGCGGTGCGTCTCGGCGAGCCAGCCGTCGGGCAGCGAGAGCCGCAGCACCTTGTGCCAGGCGCTGCCGACCTGCGGCACGAGCGGGCGGGCGTTGTAGTCCAGGCCGTAGCGCTCGAAGAGCGCGCGCACCTGCGGCGCGATCTCGGCGTAGCGGTTGCTGGGCAGGTCGGGGAAGAGGTGGTGCTCGACCTGGTGCGACAGGTTGCCCGCGAGCAGGTGCAGCAGCGGGCCGCCGGAGATGTTGGCCGAGCCGAGCATCTGGCGGAGGTACCACTCGCCGCGGGTCTCGGTCTCGGGCAGCTCGTCGAGCTCGAAGGCCTCGACACCCTCGGGGAAGTGCCCGCACATGATGATCGAGTGCGACCACAGGTTGCGCACGAGGTTGGCGGTCGCGTTGGCGGTGAGGGTGGAACGGGCGCCGCGCCCCGACAGCGCCGGGTGCACGACGTAGTCCTTCGTGACCTGCTTGCCGGCCTTGCGCAGCGTGCCGCGCAGCCGGCTGCGCAGCTCGGGGGTCATGCCCTTGCCCTCGCGCAGGTGCTCGCCGAGCTCCATGTCGTACATCGCGATGCCCCACTCGAAGAGGCACGCGTTGACGAAGTTCCAGACCGGCTGCACGAGGTAGCGCGGCTTCCACGGCTGGTCCTCGTCGACGCGCATGATGCCGTAGCCGAGGTCGTTGTCCTCGCCGATGATGTTCGTGTAGGTGTGGTGGCGCTGGTTGTGCGACTCCTGCCACTGCTCGGTGGGAGAGGCGTGGTCCCAGTCCCAGGTGGTCGAGTGGATCTTCGGGTCGCGCATCCAGTCCCACTGCCCGTGGAGCACGTTGTGCCCGATCTCCATGTTGTCGAGCACCTTCGCGGTCGCGAGCATCGCGGTGCCCGCGAGCCACGCCGGCCGCCGCCGGCTGCCCGTCATCAGCACCACGCGCCCGCTCAGCTCGAGCAGCCGTTGGGCGAGGATGACGCGACGGATGTACGCCGCGTCCCGCGCGCCGCGGGAGTCCAGCACCGACTGCCGGATCGCGTCCAGCTCGCGGCCGAGCTCGGCCACGTCGGCCTCGGTGAGGTGGGCGGTCGGCCCGCCCTGGGCGTGCGTCCGCACACCCGCGGACGGTGCGGTGCCCGCCTGCGAAGGGGCGGCGTACGTCGTGGAGGTCATGCGGTCAGGTAACCCGATGCCGGCACCGGCACGCGCACCCGGGGTGTGGCGTGGACAGCGCACGGGGTCCCAGGGGGCACGGCCTCACACGTTGCGGCGGTACTGCCCGCCCACCTCGAAGAACGCCTCGGTGACCTGGCCGAGGGTGCAGACGCGGGCGGCGTCCATCAGCACGGCGAAGACGTTCTCGCCGCTGGTCGCGGCCTGCTTGAGGCGGGCGAGGGCGGCCGCCGCCTCGTCGCGGTGGGCGTCCTGGAACTCCCGGGTGCGGCGCAGCTGCGACTCCTTCTCGGCCTCCGTGGCGCGGGCGAGCTCGATCTTCTCGGGGGTGCCGTCGCCGGCGTCGGGGCGGCGGAAGGTGTTGACGCCGATGATCGGCAGCGACCCGTCGTGCTTGCGGTGCTCGTAGAGCATCGACTCGTCCTGGATGCGGCCGCGCTGGTAGCCGGTCTCCATCGCGCCGAGCACGCCGCCGCGCTCGTTGATGCGGTCGAACTCCGCCAGCACGGCCGCCTCGACGAGGTCGGTGAGCTCGTCGACGACGAAGGAGCCCTGCAGCGGGTTCTCGTTCATCGCCAGGCCCCACTCGCGGTTGATGATGAGCTGGATCGCCAGCGCGCGGCGCACCGACTCCTCGCTGGGGGTGGTCACGGCCTCGTCGTAGGCGTTGGTGTGCAGGCTGTTGGCGTTGTCGTAGATCGCGATCAGCGCCTGCAGCGTGGTGCGGATGTCGTTGAAGTCCATCTCCTGCGCGTGCAGCGAGCGACCGGACGTCTGCACGTGGTACTTCAGCTTCTGGCTGCGCTCGCCCGCGCCGTACTTCTCCTTCATCGCGATCGCCCAGATCCGGCGGGCGACGCGGCCGAGCACGGTGTACTCGGGGTCCATGCCGTTGGAGAAGAAGAAGGACAGGTTGGGCGCGAAGGCGTCGATGTCCATGCCGCGCGCGAGGTAGGCCTCGACGTAGGTGAAGCCGTTGGCGAGGGTGAAGGCGAGCTGGCTGATGGGGTTCGCCCCGGCCTCGGCGATGTGGTAGCCGGAGATCGACACGGAGTAGAAGTTGCGCACCCCGTGCTCGATGAACCACTCCTGGATGTCGGCCATGCAGCGCAGCGAGAACTCGGTGGAGAACAGGCAGGTGTTCTGGCCCTGGTCCTCCTTGAGGATGTCGGCCTGCACGGTGCCGCGCACGGTCGCCACCGCGTGCGCGGCGAGCATCGCGCGCTCCTCCTCGCCCGGCTCGCGGCCCTCCCGCTCGCGGAACGTGTCGACCTCCTGGTCGATCACGGTGTTGAGGAAGAAGGCGAGGACCGTCGGCGCGGGGCCGTTGATCGTCATGCTCACGCTGGTGCTGGGCGCCGTGAGGTCGAAGCCGTCGTAGAGGACCTTCATGTCGTCCAGCGTCGCGACCGAGACGCCGGAGGTGCCGACCTTGCCGTAGACGTCGGGGCGGGGGTCGGGGTCGCGACCGTAGAGGGTGACGGAGTCGAACGCGGTCGACAGGCGCTTGGCCTCGCCCTCGGCGGAGAGCACCTTGAAGCGGCGGTTGGTGCGCGCGGGGTCGCCCTCGCCGGCGAACATCCGCGCCGGGTCCTCGCCGTCGCGCTTGAAGGGGAAGACGCCGGCGGTGAAGGGGAAGTGGCCCGGGAGGTTCTCGCGGCGCCAGAAGCGCACGAGCTCGCCGTGGTCCTCCCAGCGCGGCAGCGAGACGCGGCGCACCTGGTTGCCGCTCAGCGACTCGCGGGTCAGCTTCGTGACGATCTCGCGGTCGCGGACCTTCACGACCTGCTCGTCGCCGGAGTAGGCCTCCACCACCGACGGCCACGCGGCCACCTGGTCGGCGACCTCGTGCGGCAGCTGCTTGCGCGCGGCCTCGAGCAGGGCAGGTACGCCGCCCTGGTCGCCGTCGGCGAGCTCGGCGCTGACCGCCTCGAGGCGCTGCACCCGGCGCGCGGCCTCGGCCAGCTCCTCGGTGCGCGCGTGGTAGGCGCGGACGGTCTCGGTGATCTCGGCGAGGTAGCGCACCCGCTCGGTGGGCACGACCTGCCGGATGCCGGAGGAGTGCTTGACGCCGACCGGGGCGAGCGTGCCCTCGGCGACCGGCAGGCCCTGCTCGGCCAGCAGGTCGCGCAGGTGCTGGTAGAGCGCGGTGACGCCGTCGTCGTCGAAGGTCGCGGCGCTGGTGCCGAAGACCGGCATGTCCTCGGGCTGCTGGCCGAAGGCCTCGCGGTTGCGCACCATCTGCCGGCCGACGTCGCGCAGCGCGTCCTTCGCGCCGCGGCGCTCGAACTTGTTGATCGCCACCACGTCGGCGAAGTCGAGCATGTCGATCTTCTCGAGCTGGCTCGCGGCGCCGAACTCCGGCGTCATGACGTAGAGGCTGGTGTCGACGAAGGGCACGATCGCCGCGTCGCCCTGGCCGATGCCGGGGGTCTCCACCACGACCAGGTCGAAGCCCGCGGCCTTGAGCACCGTCAGCACGTCGTCGAGGTGCTCGGGCACCTCGTGGGCGCCGCGGGTCGCGAGGCTGCGGAAGAAGACCCGGTCGCCGTCGATGGAGTTCATCCGGATCCGGTCGCCGAGCAGCGCGCCGCCGCCCTTGCGGCGGGTCGGGTCGACCGCGACGACCGCGACGCGCAGCTTGTCCTGCTGGTCGACGCGGAAGCGGCGCACCACCTCGTCGGTGAGGCTGGACTTGCCCGAGCCGCCGGTGCCGGTCAGCCCGAGCACCGGCACCGTGCGGGCCGCGGCGGCCTCGCGGAGCCGGCGTACGACCTCGTCGGGGAGCTGGCCCTGCTCCGCGCCGGTGATCGCGCGCGCGATCGCGAACCGGTCGCCGGCGAGCACCGCCTCGGCGTCGACCTGCTTGGCCTCCCACAGGTCGAAGTCGCAGTCGCGGACGACGGAGTTGACCATGCCGACCAAGCCCATGCGCTGGCCGTCCTCGGGGGAGAAGATCGTGACGCCGGCGGCGCGCAGCCGCTCGATCTCGTCGTGGACGATCACGCCCCCGCCGCCTCCGACGACGCGCACGTGGTCGGCGCCCTGCGCGCGCAGCGACTCCTTGAGGTACTCGAAGTACTCGATGTGGCCGCCCTGGTAGGAGCTGACGGCCACGCCCTGGACGTCCTCCTCGAGCGCGGCGTCGACGACCTCCTGCACCGAGCGGTTGTGGCCGAGGTGCACGACCTCGCAGCCCTGGCTCTGGAAGATCCGCCGCATGATGTTGATCGAGGCGTCGTGGCCGTCGAAGAGGCTGCTCGCCGTGACGAGGCGGACGGGGTTGACGGGCGTGTGCAGGTCGGCCATGCCCTCGATGGTAGGACGTCCAAGTATCTGGTGTCGAGGCGTCGGCGACGACGGGACGTGGGCGATACTGGGCCGGTGCGCACCGTCGACCTCAACGCCGACCTGGGGGAGGGCTTCGGGGCCTGGACGCTCGGCGACGACGACGCGCTGCTCGACGTCGTGACGAGTGCCAACGTGGCCTGCGGCTTCCACGCCGGCGACCCCACGACCATGCGCCGCGTCTGCGAGCGTGCGGCCGAGCGCGGCGTGCGGATCGGGGCGCAGGTCGGCTACCGCGACCTCGCCGGCTTCGGCCGCCGCTTCGTCGACGTCGCGCCCGCCGACCTCACCGCCGACGTGCTCTACCAGCTTGGTGCGCTCGAGGCCTTCGCCCGCGTCGCCGGCACGCGCGTCGCCTACGTGAAGCCGCACGGCGCCCTCTACCACGCCCTCGTCCACCACGAGGCGCAGGCCGCGGCCGTCGTCGAGGCCGTGCGCCGCTTCGACCCCGCACTGCCCGTCCTCGGCCTCCCCGGGTCGCGCTGGCTGGCCCTGGCGGAGGAGGCCGGGCTGACCCCGGTCGTCGAGGCGTTCGCCGACCGCGCCTACACGCCCGAGGGCACGCTGGTGTCCCGGCGGGAGCAGGGTGCGGTGCTGCACGACGCCGAGGAGGTGGCCGCGCGCTGCGTGCGGATGGTCACCGCCGGCGAGGTGGTGGCCGTCGACGGGTCGGTCGTGGCGGTGCGCCCCGCCTCGCTCTGCGTGCACGGCGACAGCCCGGGCGCGGTCGCGATGGCACGGCGGGTGCGGGCGGCTCTGACCGACGCCGGGGTGGCGCTCACCCCGTTCGCGGCGGCGGACGGCTAGGCCGTGCGCCTCCTCGACTGCGGTGACACCGCGCTCCTCGTGGAGCTCGCGGACCTCGACGAGGTGCTGGCGCTGCACGCCGCGCTGCTCGCGGCGCCGCCCCCGGGCGTGGTCGACCTCGTGCCCGCCGCGCGCACGCTGCTGCTGCGCACCGACCCGGAGGCGGGGGCCGACCTCGACGGCGTACGCCGTGCGGTGCTGGCCGCGCGACCCCGACCGGGTGCGCGCCCCGACGCCGGCCACGTCGAGGTGCCGGTGCGCTACGACGGCGCGGACCTCGAGGAGGTCGGCGCCCTGACCGGTCTGGGCGCCCGCGGCGTGGTCGAGGCGCACACGGCCGCGGAGTGGACGGTGGCCTTCTGCGGCTTCGCGCCCGGCTTCGGCTACTGCGTCGGCGGCGACGACCGGCTGCACGTGCCGCGCCGGCGCGACCCCCGCACGTCGGTGCCTGCGGGCTCCGTCGCGCTGGCGGGCGGCTTCACCGGCGTCTACCCGCGCGCCTCGCCCGGCGGCTGGCAGCTGCTCGGGCGCACCGACCTGCCGGTCTGGGACCTCGACCGCGACCCGCCCGCGCTGCTCGCCCCCGGCGTGCGCGTGCGCTTCGTCGAGGTCGCGTGAGCGGGCCCGCGACCGGGGGCGCCCCTGGCGGAGCTCCGGTGCTCGAGGTGCTCGAGGCCGGCCGCGGGACGACGGTGCAGGACCTCGGCCGGCCCGGGCTGGCCGCGCTCGGCGTCGGGCGCTCCGGCGCCGCCGACCGGGCCGCGCTGCGACTCGCGAACCGCCTCGTCGGCAACCCCGAGGGGCACGCCGGCCTCGAGGTGACCCTCGGCGGCCTCACGCTCGTCGCGACGGCCGCGGTCACGGTGGCGGTGGCCGGGGCGCCCTGCTCGGTGACGGTCGACGGCCGCGCGGAGCCGGCGTACTCCTGCGTGCGCGTGCCGGCGGGCGCGACGGTGCGGCTCGGGACGCCGTCGACGGGGCTGCGCGGCTACCTCGCGGTGCGCGGAGGGGTCGACGTCGCGCCGGTGCTCGGCTCGCGCGCCACCGACACGCTGGCCGGGGTGGGGCCGCCACCGGTCGAGGCGGGCACGCGGTTGCCGGTCGGTCGCCCGCGCGGGCCGCTGCCCGACGTCGACCTCGCGCCCGTCTCGCCGCCGACGGGAGGCGACGTGCGGCTGCGGGTGCTGCCGGGGCCGCGGCTCGACTGGTGCGACCCCGGCGCGTGGGCGGTGCTGCTCGCGACGCCGTGGGAGGTGAGCGCCGACAGCGACCGGGTGGGGCTGCGGCTGGGGGGCGCCGAGCTGCGGCGGGTGCGCGACGGGGAGCTGCCGAGCGAGGGGACGGTGCCGGGCGCGCTGCAGCTGCCGCCGACCGGGCGCCCCACCCTGCTGCTCGCCGACCACCCGGTGACCGGCGGCTACCCCGTCGTCGGCGTGGTCAGGAGCGCCGACGTCGACCGCGCGGCCCAGGCCCGGCCGGGGCAGCGGCTGCGCTTCGTCGCGGGGTGAGCGGGCGGTCAGTCGACCGGGTCACCGGCGGTGCTGCGCAGGCGGGCCAGCAGCGCGGTGAGGTCGCGCACGTCCGCCGGGTCGAGGCCCGGGGCCGCGAAGACCTCGTTGAGGCCGGCGGTGGCGCGACCGGCGACCTCGCGCCCGGCGTCGGTGAGCACGGCGAGCTTGACCCGGCGATCAGCGGCGCCGGGCTCGCGGCGCACGAAGCCCTGCCGCTCGAGCCGGTCGACGGCGCTGGTGACGGAGGTGGGGTGCACCTGCAGCAGCGAGCCGAGGCGCGTCATCGGCATCCGCCCGGCCGAGGAGAAGCTCAGCAGCTGCAGCACCTCGTAGCGCGCGAACGTCAGCCCGTGCGGGCGCAGCACCTCCTCGATGCGCTCCATCAGCAGCTGTTGGGCGCGCACCAGCGAGGTCACCATCGCCATGCCGTCGGCTGCGTCGTCCCAGCCGTGGCGCAGCCACTGCTCGTGCGCCGCCCGGATCGGGTCGCGCCCGACGCCGCGCGCACCCCGGGCCGCGGCGGAGCGGGAGCGGGCCTCGGTCACGCAGGGGAGCGTACGGCGTGGGGCTGGGTGCGCGCGCCGGCGCGTCCGCGGGCGGACTTGTGGCCCAGGTCCTGCACTTGTGGCCCGAGTTCTCGGGGCACAAGTGCAGGAGTCACCGGCTGACCGGTGACTCCGACAGGCGACGGAGGGCAGTCGTCAGCGCGGAGCCATGCGCAGCGCGCCGTCCATGCGGATCGTCTCGCCGTTGAGGTAGTCGTGGCGCACGAGGGTGAGGACGAGGTCGGCGAACTCCTCGGGGCGACCGAGGCGCTGCGGGAAGGGGACGCCCGCGGCGAGCCCGGCGCGGAACTCCTCCGACACGGTGGCGAGCATCGGGGTCTCGACGATGCCGGGGCAGACCGTGTTGACCCGGATGCCGTGCTGGGCGAGGTCGCGGGCGGCGGGGAGGGTGAGGCCGACGACGCCGCCCTTGGACGCGGCGTACGCCGCCTGGCCGACCTGGCCGTCGAAGGCCGCGATGCTGGCGGTGTTGACCACGACGCCGCGGGCGCCGTCGGCGAGCGGCTCGGTCTCGGCGATGCGGGCCGCCGCCAGGGTCATCACGTGGACGGTGCCGAGCAGGTTGACCTGGACCACCTTCGCGAAGAGACCGAGGTCGTGGGGGCCCTTCTTGCCGAGCAGCCGGGCCGAGGGGCCGATGCCGGCGCAGTTGACGACGGTGCGCAGCGGGCGGCCGGTGCCGGCGGCCTCGGCGACCGCGGCCTCGACCTGCGTGGGGTCGGTGACGTCGACCGGGAGCAGGCGCACGCCCTCGCCCGGCTCGGCGCCCTCGATCGACGACGGCAGGTCGAAGCCGACGACCGTCGCGCCGGCCTCGGCGAGCGCGTGGGCGGTGGCGGCGCCGAGCCCGGAGGCGGCGCCGGTGACGATCGCGGTGGTGTCCTGCAGCTGCATCGGGGGTCTCCTGGGTGGGTGGGGGTGAGGGCGGTCAGGGGGCGACGACGATCGAGCCCTCGCCGGGCGCGCCCTTGTCGAGCGAGCGGCCGATCACCATGCGCTGGATCTGGTTGGTGCCCTCGAAGATCTGCATGACCTTGGCCTCGCGCATGTAGCGCTCGACCGGGAAGTCGCGGGTGTAGCCGTAGCCGCCGAGCACCTGCACCGCGTCGGTGGTCACCTTCATGGCCCCGTCGGTCGCGACCAGCTTGGCGACGCTGGCCTCGCGGCCGTAGGGCAGGCCGCGGTCCTTGAGCCGGGCGGCGTGCAGCGTCACCGCCCGGGCCGCCTGGATCGTCGCCTCCATGTCGGCGAGCACGAAGGCGAGGCCCTGGTGGTCGATGATCCGCTGCCCGAAGGTCTCGCGGGTCTTGGCGTAGGCCACCGCGTGGTCCAGCGCGCCCTGGGCGAGCCCGACCGCGACCGCGGCGATGCCGAGGCGGCCGGCGTCGAGGCCGGCCAGCGCGATCTTGAGCCCGTCGCCCTCCTCGCCGAGCCGCCGCTCGACCGGCACCCGCACGCCGTCGAGCAGCATGGTCGCGGTCGTCGAACCGGTGAGCCCCATCTTGCGCTCGGGGGTGTCGGCCGTGAGCCCGGGCGCGTCGGCGGGGACCAGGAAGCAGGAGATGTCGCCGCGGCCGTCGCCGGTGCGGGCCATCACCTTGTAGAAGTCCGCCTCGCCGCCGTGCGTCGTCCAAGCCTTCGCGCCGTCCAGCACGTAGTCGTCGCCGTCGCGCCGCGCCGTCGTGCGCATCGCGGCGGGGTCGGAGCCCGCGTGCGGCTCGGAGAGGCAGTAGGCGCCGAGCAGCTCGCCGCCGAGCATGTCGGGCAGCCAGCGCTGCTGCTGCTCGGCCGTGCCCCGCGTGACCAGGCCGAAGCAGGACAGCGCGTGCACGCTCGTGCCGACCCCGACGCTCGACCACACCGAGGCGATCTCCTCGAGCACCTGCAGGTAGACCTCGTAGGGCTGCCCGCCGCCGCCGAGCTCCTCGTCGTAGGGCAGACCGAGGATGCCCGCGCGGCCCAGCGTGCGGAAGACCTCGCGGGGGAAGGAGCCGTCGGCCTCGGCCTGCGCCACCAGCGGCGCGAGCTCCTTGGTGACCAGCTCACGGACCAGCTTGAGCAGGTCGGCGGACTCCTCGGTGGGCATCACGCGGGTGGCGGGCACGGGTCCTCCGGCGGGTCGACGATACTGAGACGAGGCCTACAGTATCGTCGAGAGTCCAGCTCGTCACCAGGAGGTCCCGTGCGTCGTACGCCGCGCCAGCAGGACCTCCTCGGCCGCCTGACCGCCGTCGTGGTCGCCGAGGGGTTCGCCGAGGCGACCCTCGACGACCTGGCGCGGTCGCTGCGCTGCTCCAAGACGACCCTCTACGCGCTCGCGCCCTCCAAGCAGGAGCTCGTGGTGGAGGTGGTGCGGGCGTGGTTCCGCGAGGCGACGGCGCAGGTCGAGGCGCACCTCGCCGAGGAGCCGCACCCCGGACGCCGGGTGACGGCCTACCTCGAGGCGGTGGCCGCCCAGCTCAGCGGGCTCTCGCGCGCCTTCCTCGACGACCTCGCCGCCTTCGCCCCGGCGGACGCGGTCTACCGCCGCAACACCGAGGCCGCGGCCGACCGCATCCGCGCCCTCATCGCCGAGGGCATCGAGGCCGGCGCGCTCCGCCCGGTCGACGCCGCCTTCGCCGCCGAGATGGTGGCGGCCACCATGTTCGACATCCAGCGTGGCCGGCTCTTCGCGCGGCTGGGCCTCTCCGACGCCGAGGCGTACGCCGCGCTGGCGGGGTTCGTCGAGCAGTCGCTGACGGCCTGAGGGCGCGAGGCGCGCGTAGACCGACGGGCACGACGAGCGCCGGGCGCACAGGCACCGCGTGGTGGCGCGGGGTCGAGACCCCGGCCGGCCCGTTGTGCCCGTCCGACTACGACTGCTCGGCGAGCGGGGCGAGCGCCGCGGCGATCTCGGCGTCGCTGGCGCCGGTGCGCACCACGACGATGGCGGCCGGCCCGTCGCCGGCGGCGCGGGCACCGGAGGCGAGACCCACCAGTGCGACCACTTCGCCCATGGCCGTCTCGAAGTCGGCCTCGGGGTCGGTGGTCTGGTCGCGCAGCCAGGCGCGGAGCACGTGGTTGTGGGCCGTGACGACGGCGGCGGCCAGCAGCTCCGCCCGCAGCGCCGTCTCGGGTCCGCTGCCGAGCCACGCGTGCAGGTAGGCCCCGAAGAGCCGCTGGTAGGCCTGCTGGCCGGCGATCTCGCGGGCGCGCAGCGCGGGCACCGTGGTGGTGAGGCGGTAGCGGGCGCGAGCGAGGTCACCCTCGGTGAGGTAGTGGCGCAGCACCAGGCGGGCGGCCTCGACGACCGCGGTGCGCGCGGTCGCCAGGTCGGCCGGGGGAGAGGCGGCGGCGAGCCGGTCGCGGATCTGCCCGAGCAGCCCGTCGTGCTCGGGGAAGATCACGTCCTCCTTGCTGCGGAAGGACCGGAAGAACGTCGTGCGCCCCACGCCGGCGCGCTCGGCGACGTCGTCGACGGTGGTCGCCTCGAAGCCCCGCTCCTCGAACAGCTCGAACGCCGCGAGCGTGAGCCGCTCGCGAGCCGTCGGGCGCGGCGTACGGGGGGTGTCGGGCACGGCGCGAACCCTAGCGCCACGTTGCTCCGGCGGATGGTACTGAGTACCGTGGTGGGCGCACCCCGTCCCACCCACGACTGCGAGGCGCCCCCCATGGCCGGCAACCCCGACTTCGACCTCTTCCGCACGACCGACGACCACGAGGAGCTGCGCCAGGCCGTGCGCGCCGTGGCCGAGGACAAGATCGCCCCCTGGGCGGCGGAGGTCGACGAGCAGTCGCGCTACCCGCAGGAGGCGCACGACGCGCTCGTCGCCAGCGACTTCTTCGCCCCGCACGTCGAGGAGCAGTACGACGGCGTGGGCGCCGACGCGCTCGCCACCTGCATCGTGATCGAGGAGGTGGCGCGGGTCGACGCGAGCGCCTCGCTGATCCCGGCCGTCAACAAGCTCGGCTCGATGCCGGTGATCCTGGGTGGGTCGGAGGAGCTGAAGCAGGCCTACCTGCCGCCGCTGGCGCGCGGCGAGGCCGGCTTCTCCTACGGCCTGTCCGAGCGCGAGGCCGGCTCTGACACCGTCTCGATGCGCACCCGCGCGGTGCGCGACGGGGACGACTGGGTGCTCAAGGGCACCAAGGCGTGGATCACCAACGCCGGCGTCTCCGACCTCTACACCGTGCTGGCGGTGACCGACCCCGACGGCGAGCGGGGCCGCAACATCTCCGCCTTCGTCGTCGAGAAGTCCGACCCGGGCTTCTCCTTCGGGGAGAAGGAGCGCAAGCTCGGCATCAAGGGCTCCCCGACCCGCGAGCTGCACTTCGAGGACTGCCGCATCCCCGGTGACCGGCTGATCGGCGCGGAGGGCGAGGGCCTCAAGATCGCCTTCCGCACCCTCGACCACACCCGCGTCACCATCGGTGCGCAGGCCGTCGGCATCGCCCAGGGTGCGCTCGACCAGGCGGTCGCCTACGTCAAGGAGCGCCAGCAGTTCGGCAAGCGCATCGCCGACTACCAGGGCATCCAGTTCATGCTCGCCGACATGGCGATGGAGCTCGAGGCGGCGCGGCAGATGGTCTACGTCGCGGCTGCGAAGTCCGAGCGCGACGACGCCGACCTGCCGTTCTTCGGCGCGGCCGCCAAGTGCTACGCCTCCGACGTGGCCATGAAGATCACCGTCGACGCCGTCCAGCTGCTGGGCGGCGCGGGCTACACCCGCGACTTCCCGCTCGAGCGGATGATGCGCGACGCCAAGATCACCCAGATCTACGAGGGCACCAACCAGGTGCAGCGCCTGGTGATGGCGCGCAACCTGCTGAAGGGCTGACCGCCGAGCCGACGGGCCAGGTCAGGAGCGCACGAGGCGGGCGATCGCCTCGGCCGCCTCCTTGACCTTGGCGTCGGCCTCCGGCCCGCCGGCGCGGGCGGCCTCGACGACGCAGTGCTCGAGGTGCTCCTCGAGCAGCCCGAGGGCGACCGACTGCAGGGCCTTGGTCATCGCGCTGACCTGCGTGAGGATGTCGATGCAGTACTTCTCCTCCTCGACCATCCGCTGCAGCCCGCGCGCCTGCCCCTCGATGCGCCGCAGCCGCTTGAGGTAGGCGTCGCGGTTGCCGTGGGCGAGGTAGCCGTGCTGGTGGTCGGCGGCGTGCTCGTCGGCCGGGGCGGTCTCGGTCACGGGGGCTCCTCGTCGGTGGGGTGAGGACAGCATACCCCGAGGGGGTACTTGATCACCTCGGACGGGCGGCGTACCCTCGGGGGGTATCCATCCGCGACCTTGAGGAGACCCGATGAGCACCACCGCCACCTGGACCGTCACCGGCATGACCTGCGGCCACTGCGTCGCCTCGGTGACGGAGGAGGTCGAGGAGCTCGACGGCGTCACCGCGGTCGACGTCGACCTCGCCTCCGGCGCCGTGACCGTCACCTCCGAGCAGCCGCTCGACGACGCCGCCGTGCGCGCGGCCGTCGCCGAGGCCGGCTACTCCGTCGCGTGAGGCGCGCGGCGTGAGCACCCCCGCCGTCCTCGCGTCGTACGCCGCGGGCCTGCTGCTCGCGCTCGGCGGCGGGTGGGCGCTCGGCGCCGCCGTGCCCCCGGTGCTCGACGAGCCGGCGCCCGCCCACGACGCACCGCACCAGGACGACACGCACGAGGGGGACCGCGGGTGAGCACCCAGGACACCGAGCTGCTGCTCACCGGCATGACCTGCGCGTCGTGCGCGAACCGGATCGAGCGCAAGCTCAACAAGGTCCCCGGCGTCACCGCGACGGTGAACTACGCGACCGAGAAGGCGCGCGTCACCTTCGCCGAGGGCGTCACCACCGACGACCTCGTCGCGACCGTCGTCGCCGCCGGGTACGGCGCGTCGCTGCCGGCCCCGCCGCCGACGCCGGCCGGCTCGGCCGACGAGGGCGGGGCGGACGCCCAGGCCGCGGCGGACCCGCACGACGCCGCACTCGCTGCGCTGCGCCAGCGGTTGGTCGTCTCGACGCTGCTCACGGTGCCGGTCGTGGCGATGGCGATGGTGCCGGCGTGGCAGTTCACCTCGTGGCAGTGGGCCTCGCTGACGCTGGCCGCGCCGGTCGTGGTGTGGGGCGCCTGGCCCTTCCACCGCGCCGCCTGGACCAACCTGCGGCACGGCGCCGCGACGATGGACACGCTGGTCTCGCTCGGCGTGCTCGCGGCCTTCGGCTGGTCGCTGTGGGCGCTCTTCCTCGGCGACGCCGGGCAGCCCGGGATGACCCACGCCTTCGAGCTGACCATCGCGCGCACCGACGGCTCCGCGAACATCTACCTCGAGGCCGCGGCCGGCGTCACCACGTTCATCCTCGCCGGGCGCTGGCTCGAGGCCCGCTCGAAGCGGCAGGCCGGTGCCGCGCTGCGGGCCCTGCTGGACCTCGGCGCCCGCGACGTGGCGGTGCTGCGGGACGGGCCGGGCGGTCGGGTCGAGGAGCGGATCGGCGTCGACGCGCTCGTCGTCGGCGACCTCTTCGTCGTGCGCCCCGGGGAGAAGGTGGCCACCGACGGCACCGTCGAGGAGGGCAGCTCGGCGGTCGACGCCTCGATGCTCACCGGCGAGTCGGTGCCGGTCGAGGTCGGCCCCGGCGACACCGTGGTGGGCGCGACGGTCAACGCCGGAGGCCGGCTGGTCGTGCGCGCCACGCGCGTCGGCGCCGACACCCAGCTGGCGCAGATGGCGCGGCTGGTCGAGCGCGCCCAGGAGGGCAAGTCGGCCGCCCAGCGCCTCGCGGACCGGGTCTCCGGCGTCTTCGTGCCCGTGGTGGTGGCGCTCGCCGTCGCGACGCTCGGCTTCTGGCTGGGCAACGGCGCGGGGGCGACGGCGGCGTTCACCGCCGCCGTCGCGGTCCTGATCATCGCCTGCCCGTGCGCGCTGGGGCTCGCCACGCCGACCGCGCTCATGGTCGGCACCGGCCGCGGCGCTCAGCTCGGCATCCTGGTCAAGGGTCCCGAGGCGCTCGAGCAGACCCGGCGCGTCGACACCGTCGTGCTCGACAAGACCGGCACCGTCACGACCGGCGAGATGGCCCTGGTCGACGTCGTGCCGGCGGCCGGGGAGGACCGGGCCGAGGTGCTGCGGCTGGCAGGCGCGCTCGAGGACGCCTCGGAGCACCCGGTCGCGCAGGCCGTGGCGGCCGGTGCCCGCGAGGCGGCCGGGACCGTGGGCCTGCCCGCGGTCGAGGGCTTCGCCAACCTGGAGGGCCTCGGCGTCGCCGGCGAGGTCGAGGGTCGCGCGGTCGTCGTCGGCCGCGCGCGGCTGCTGGCCGAGCGTGGGCTCGCGGTGGGCGACGAGGTGGCCGCCGCGCTCGCGGCGGCGCAGCAGCAGGGGCGCACGGCGGTCGTCGTCGGCTGGGACGGCCGCGCCCGCGGCGTGCTCGCCGTGGCCGACGAGGTCAAGGACGGCTCGGCCGAGGCGGTCGCGTCGCTGCGGGCGCTGGGGCTGCGCCCGGTGCTCCTGACCGGCGACCACGAGGTGGTCGCGCGCGCCGTCGCCCGCGAGGTCGGCCTCGACCCCGACGAGCCCGGCACCGTCGTCGCCGACGTCCTGCCCGCCGACAAGGTCGCGGTGGTCGAGCGGCTGCAGGCCGAGGGGCGCGTCGTGGCCGTGGTCGGCGACGGCGTCAACGATGCCGCCGCGCTCGCGCAGGCCGACCTGGGCCTCGCGATGGGCACCGGCACCGACGTCGCGATCCAGGCCAGCGACCTGACGCTGGTGCGCGGCGACCTGCGGGTCGCGGCCGACGCGATCCGGCTCTCGCGCCGCACGCTGCGCACGATCCAGGGCAACCTCGTGTGGGCCTTCGGCTACAACGTCGCGGCGCTCCCGCTCGCGGCCGCGGGCCTGCTCAACCCGATGATCGCCGGCGCCGCGATGGCGGCGTCCTCGGTCTTCGTCGTCGGCAACAGCCTGCGGCTGCGCACCTTCCGCTGAGTCCGTGACCGCCTGCGCCGAACCGCCGGCGCGGGTGGGCTGAGCGGAACCGAGCGTTCCTTGCGCATCCCTTGCCGTTCCTTGCGGCTGCGCGGGGCGCGCCCTGTGTGATCACGGTCATACGTTGCTCGAGCCGGGGGGACCGGCGTACGCCGACGGGCCGTGGGGCCCACAGGGAGAGCAGCACCATGGGGATCCGCAGAACACTCACGCTGGCGGCGGCACTGCCGCTGGCCGTGGCCGGGGCAGTGCCGGCCGTCGCAGACAACGTGCTCGACAACGCCGTGAGCGCGAGCGTCATCGACACCGGCAAGGTGTCGACCATCGTCTACCGCCTCTCGCAGACCGCCGACGACGGCGAGAAGGGCTGCAACGCCAGTCCGGCCTCACCGGCGACGGTGACGCTGAAGGCCTTCGCGGCCGACGGCACGACGCCGACGACCGGGCTGACCTTCTCGCCGACCAGCTTCACCTTCACCGACTGCGGGCCCGCCTCGGACGCGTCCGTCACGGTCACCGGCAACCGAGCCGGTTCGTACGTCGTGAAGGTCGGCGTGGTCGACAGTGGACCGGGCTCGTACACGACGGCCCAGGCCGACGTCGCGCTCAGGGTCGACGACCCGAACCAGGCCCCGACCGTCACGGTGACGGGGGTGCAGCAGGACCGGGAGTACGTCCTGGGCTCCGTGCCCCAGCCCGGCTGCTCGGTCACCGACGACCAGGCCGTGACGACGCAGCCGACGCCGACGGTGGTGCCCTCGCCGTTCGACGCGCTGGGTGCCCACACGGCCACGTGCAGCTACACCGACGCGGGTGGCAAGTCCGGCAGCGCGTCGACGTCGTACACCGTCGTGCGCCCGCCCAACAACGCGCCGACCGTGGCCGTCACCGGTGTGGAGCAGGGCGGCACCTACCTCGCGGCGACGCCGCCGGTCGTCGGCTGCGACGCCGACGACCCGGACGGTCCGGTCGCAGACCCGTCGCCGACCTTCAGCGGTGTGCTCAACGAGCGCGGCATCGGTGAGCGCACGGCCACCTGCACGGTGACCGACGACCGCGGCGCTACCGCGTCCGACTCCCGGACCTACCGGCTGATCAACACCGCGCCGACCGTGGTGGTCACCGGGCCGAGCGACGCGTCGTACGTCAACGGCACGCAGCCGGCCGACTCCGCCTTCGGCTGCGCTGTCGCCGACCCCGACGAACCGGGCCTGCCGTCTGGCGCGCCGACGGTGAGCCGCGACGCGCTGTCGCGTGGGCTCGGCACGGTGACCGTGACCTGCTCCGTGACCGACGCGGACGGGGCAGGTGCCCGCGCGCAGCACAGCTACGCCATCACCAACAGCGCACCCAGCGTCGCCGTGACCGGCGTGGGTGCCGCGGCCTACGAGATCGGCTCGGAGCCCACTGTGGGCTGCGCCGTCACCGACCGCGAGGACGGCGACCGGACCGCGGCCGCCGAGGTGGCGCGGGGCGCTCTGGTGCACGGCCTCGGCACGGTGACCGTCACCTGCGACGCCAGGGACGCCGACGGCGCCGTAGCCGAGCAGGCACGGACCACCTACCAGGTGGTCGACACCGGCGCCCCGAGCATCACCGGCGAGCGGACCACGCCCGCCAACGAGCACGGGTGGGACAACGGTCCTGTCGTGGTCCGGTTCACCTGCGACGACGAAGGCGGCAGCGGCATCGCCACCTGCGCCCCGGCGACGGCCACCGTCACCGCGCAGGGCGAGGGCCAGTCGGTCACCGGCACCGCGACCGACCACGCCGGGAACACGGCGCAGGCGACGGTCAGCGGCATCAGCATCGACACGTCCGCCCCGGTGCTCGACGTGGTCGGCGGGCCGGCGGCGGGTGCGACCTACGCCTTCGGTCAGGTGCCGGCGGCGCCGACCTGCCGCGCCTCCGACGGCCTGTCCGGCCTCGACGGTGCCTGCGAGGTGAGCGGTGGCGGCACGGCGATCGGCACGCACACCTGGACGGTGTCGGCGCGTGACCGGGCGGGGAACGTCGCGACCAGGTCGCTGACCTACACGGTCGTGCCGTGGACGGCGACGGGCTTCACGAGCCCGGTCGACATGGGTGGTGTGCTCAACACCGTCAAGGGCGGCAGCACCGTGCCGCTCAAGTTCGAGCTGTTCGCCGGCGGAGTCGAGCTCACGAGCACGTCGGCCGTCGCGTCGTTCAGGACGGCGGTCGTGAGCTGCGCCTCGGTGGCCACCGACCGTGCCGACGAGGTGGAGGTCACCACCACCGGTGGCACGGCCTTGAGGTACGACGCCACGGGCGGCCAGTTCGTCCAGAACTGGCAGACGCCGCGCACCGCGGGGGTCTGCTACCGGGCGACGATGACGGCGGCCGACGGGGTGACCTCGCGCACGGCGTACTTCCGGACGAGGTGACCCGTCCCACCGCACCGCGGCCCGGCGCTCTCGGGGGAGGCGCCGGGTCGGGGTGCGTCGGCGCCACGAGGCGGCCGGCCCGGCCCCCGGCGGGGTTCAGGCAGTGACCTCGACCCCGCGCCAGAAGGCGATGCGGCCGGCGATCTCGCTGGCGGCGGGCTTCGGCTCGGGGTAGTACCACGCGGCGTCGGGGTTGGTCCGGCCGTCGACCTCGAGGGACCAGTAGGACGCGTCGCCCTTCCACGGGCAGTGGGTGGTCGTGCTCGAGGGGCGCAGGACGTCCTGGCGCACGGACGCCTCGGGGAAGTAGTGGTTGCCCTCGACCACCACCGTGTCGTCGCTCTCGGCCACGACCGTGCCGTTCCAGACCGCCTTCACGCCGTCCTCCTGGGTGCCTGCGCGGGCCCGCCCCGCGTCGACGCCACTGTGCCGGGCGGAGGCAAGCCGGGAACCCGAGCGTGCGCCGATGCCCTCCACTACGATGTGGCCCCGAGCGGGCTCGAGACCAGGGCCCGCGTGCCGGACCGTCCCGCCGCCCACGCGGCCAGGAGCCCCATGACGACGAGCGAGACGGTGGGCGACCTCGGGGTGCTCGCGCGCGCCTTCGACGCGGTGCCGGTCCCGCTGCTCCTGCTCGACGTCGACCTGCGGATCGTCCACGCCAACCGCGCCCGGGTCGACGTCACCGGCCTGCCGCTCGACGAGCAGGTCGGGCGACCGCTCTTGGAGGTGCACCCCGACGACCCCGACCGGCCCGGCGCGGATGGTCGCGAGCGCCTGCTCGCCTCGTTGGAGCGGGTGCTCGCCACGGGCCGGCCCGACGTCATGCCGGTGCAGCGCTACGACGTGGTCGGGGCCAGCGGTGCGTTCGAGCCACGCTGGTGGAACCCGCGCAACGAACCGGTGCTCGACGAGGTCGGCCGCGTGGTCGCGATCCTGCACCACGCCGAGGACGTGACCGACCGCGTCCGCGAGGGCGAGGCCTCTCGGGAGGCGGTCGCGCGCGGGGTGGCGCTGCAGGACCGCGTCGACGAGGTCGAGGCCGACCTGGTACGCCGGGCCCGAGAGCTCGCCGACGCCAACGCGCGTCTGCGCCGCGTGCTCGACCAGCAGCAGCGCCTCGCCCGGATGCTCGCCGGACTCGCCCGCGTCGTGGCCGCGATGGGCGCGGTCGACACCCACGCCGCCCTCGTGGCGGCCGTCGTCTCCGAGGCGCCCGGCGCGCTCGGCGTCGATGCCGTCGGTCTCGCGTGGGGGCAGCTGGACCACCCGCTGCACGCGGTGCAGGCCCGAGCGGGCGAGGCACCGCGCGAGCACGAGCTCCCGCGTCGCAGCCCCTCGCCACTGGCCAGTGCAGCGCGCGGTCGCCGCGTCGTCGTGCGCGACGCCTCCGCGGTCACCTCCTCCTGGCGCGCCGGCACCGGCGCGCTGGGTGCCTGGGTCGCGCTCCCCGTGACGGTGGCGGGACTCCCGCTCGGCTCGGTCGGCTTCGGCTGGGACGCGCCCCAGACCCTCGACCCCGACGAGCTCGCCGTCCTCGAGGCCTTCGCCGGCCAGTGCGGCGAGGCTCTCGTGCGGGTGCTGCGGCTCGAGGAGGAGACCCGGCTCGCATCCGCGCACCGCAACTTCGCCGAGGCCATGCAGGTGGCGCTCCTGGGTGCCCCCGCGGAGGTGCCCGGCCTCGAGGTCGCCGTCCGCTACCGCGCCGCCGTGCAGGCCGCCCGGATCGGGGGCGACTGGTACGACGTCTTCGACCTCGGTGACGACACCGCCCTCGTGGTGGGCGACGTCGCCGGTCACGACGAGCGGGCCGCCGCGGTCATGGGGCAGGCGCGCGGACTGCTGCGCGGGGTGGCCTGCGCACTCGACGACCGCCGCCCCTCGGTCGTGCTCGCCAAGCTCGACGAAGCGCTCCTGGGCCTGGGGGAGCGGGTCAGCGCCACCGCCCTGGTCGCTGTCGTGCACGGGGACGACGGACGCGACCGGTCTGCGGGTGGCGTGCGGTTGACGTGGTCGCGGGCCGGGCACCCGCCGCCGGTCCTCCTGAGCGCCGACGGGTCGGTCCGGCTGCTGGAGGGCGGAGGCGGCCCGATCGTCGGCTTCGGGTTGAGCGGCACCCGCCGGGACGGCGAGGTGGAGCTCGCGCCCGGATCGACGCTGGTGCTCTACACCGACGGCCTGGTCGAGCGCCCGCGCGAGGTGCTCGACGTGGGGTTCGCGCGGCTCACCGATTCCCTCACCGGACGGCAGCACCTCGGTGCCGAGGAGGTCGCCGACCTGCTCCTCGACCAGCTCGCCGGGGAGCACGACGACGACACCGCACTCGTGGTGCTGCGGGTGCCGCCGGCCTGACCCCGACGCGGGGCCGGCCGCCCGGCTTCCGCCCCGGGCCCCCGCTCAGGCGTCGACGACGACCGGGATGACCAGCGGGCTGCGGGCGTAGGAGCGGCTGAACCAGCGCCCGACGTCGCGCGCCAGTCGCTGCTCGAGCAGGTGCACGTCGCCCACGCCCTCGGCGGCCGCCTGGTCGACCGCCTTCTCGACCGCGGCCTCGGCGCGGGCCACGATCGACTGCTCGAGCTCGAAGCCGCGGCACAGGAAGTCGGGCCGGTCGACCAGCTTGCCGGTGTCGGGGTCGACGATGACGAGCACCGTGACCACGCCCTCGGAGGCCAGCGTGAGCCGGTCGGCGAGGTGGGAGTCGGTGAGCTGGCCGACGGTGCGCGCGTCGACGTAGACGTTGCGGGCACGCACCTTGCCGACGATCTTCGCGTGGCCCTCGACCAGGTCGACCACGACGCCGTCGTCGGCGACGACCACGTGGTCGGCCGGCACGCCGGTGTCGATCGCGATGTCGGCGTTGGCGCGCAGGTGGCGCCACTCGCCGTGCACCGGCATGACGTTGCGGGGGCGGACGATGTTGTAGCAGTAGGCGAGCTCGCCGGCGCTGGCGTGGCCCGAGACGTGCACCTTGGCGTTGCCCTTGTGCACCACGCGCGCGCCCCAGCGGGTCAGGCCGTTGATGACGGCGGTGATGGCGTTCTCGTTGCCGGGGATGACCGAGCTGGCCATGAGGACGGTGTCGCCCTCCTGGATGCGGATCTTGTGGTCGCGCGCGGCGATGCGCGACAGCGCCGCCATCGGCTCGCCCTGCGAGCCGGTGCAGATCAGCACGGCCTTGCTCGGGGCCATCCGCTCGAGCTCGTCGAGCGGCACGACGAGGCCCTGCGGCACGTCGAGGTAGCCGAGGTCGCCGGCGACGCCCATGTTGCGCACCATCGAGCGGCCGACGAAGGCGACCTTGCGGCCGTGCTCCGCGGCGGCGTCGAGCACCTGCTGGATGCGGTGCACGTGGCTGGCGAAGCTGGACACGACGATGCGGCGCGGCGCGGTGCGGAAGACCTCGGCGATCGCCGGGCCGATCTCGCGCTCGGCGGTGGTGAAGCCGGGCACCTCGGCGTTGGTCGAGTCGGTGAGGAAGAGGTCGACGCCCTCCTCGCCGAGGCGCGCGAAGCCGCGCAGGTCGGTGATGCGCCCGTCGAGGGGGAACTGGTCCATCTTGAAGTCGCCGGTGTGCAGGACCGTGCCGGCGGCGGTGCGGATGCCGACGGCCAGGCCGTCGGGGATGGAGTGGTTGACCGCGAGGAACTCGCAGTCGAAGGGACCGGCCTGGTGGCGGTCGCCCTCGGCGACCTCGACGAAGGTCGGCTTCAGCCGGTGCTCCTTCGCCTTCTCCCGCACCAGCGCGAGCGTGAGCTTGGAGCCCACGACGGGGATGTCGGGGCGCTCCTGCAGCAGGTAGGGCACGCCGCCGACGTGGTCCTCGTGGCCGTGGGTCAGGACCAGCGCCTCGACCTTGTCGAGCCGGTCCCGGATCCAGGAGAAGTCGGGGAGGATCAGGTCGACGCCGGGCTGGGTCTCCTCGGGGAAGAGCACCCCGCAGTCGACGATGAGCAGCTTGCCGCGGTGCTCGAAGACGGTCATGTTGCGGCCGATCTCACCGAGGCCGCCGAGGCCCACGACGCGCAGGCCGTCACGGGGCAGGGAGGGCGGGGCGGACAGCTCGGGGTGGCGGGTGTTCACGCCCCGACCCTACCGAGGCGTGAGGGTAGGGTCGGACCCCGTCGCACCCCACCGCCTGGGAACGGAGCCGATGACCGAGCACGTGCAGATCGGCGAGGTCGCCGCCCGCACCGGGCTGAGCCTGCGCACGATCCGCTACTACGAGGAGGTCGGCCTCGTCGCGCCCTCGGCGCGCTCGGCGGGCGGGTTCCGCCTCTACGCCGAGGCCGACGTCGACCGGCTCGAGCTGGTCAAGCGGATGAAGCCCCTCGACTTCTCCCTCGAGGACATGCGCGAGCTGCTCGCGGTCGTCGACGCCCTCGACGCGACCCCGCGCCCGGCCCCGGGGGACGACGGCACGGAGCGCGCGGCGCTGCTCGCGCGGCTGGCGGCGCTCGAGGCGTCCGCCCAGGAGCGGGTCGCCTCGCTGCGGCGCAAGCTGGCCGTCGCCGAGGAGTTCGCCGGCGGGTTGTCGGAGCGGATCGCCGCCCAGCGCTCGCCCGCCTCCGGCCCGTGAGGCGGCGGTGAGGACCCGGCGTACGCGGGGCTCGGGGCCGGCGCTCGCCGTCGGGGCCGCAACCCTCACGCAGGGGTAGACTCGGCCGGCGATGACAGCCGACCCCCGCCCCCGCCGCACCTTCGCCGTGATCAGCCACCCCGACGCGGGCAAGTCGACGCTCACCGAGGCCCTGGCCCTGCACGCCGCGGTGATCCAGGAGGCCGGCGCGGTGCACGGCAAGGCCGGGCGCAAGGGCACCGTCTCGGACTGGATGGAGATGGAGCGGGCCCGCGGCATCTCGATCACCTCGGCCGCGCTGCAGTTCGAGCACCGCGGCACGGTCGTCAACCTCGTCGACACCCCGGGTCACGCCGACTTCTCGGAGGACACCTACCGTGTGCTCTCCGCGGTCGACTCCGCGGTGATGCTCGTCGACGCGGCGAAGGGGCTCGAGCCCCAGACGCTGAAGCTGTTCCGGGTCTGCGCGCAGCGCGGGCTGCCGGTGCTGACAGTGGTCAACAAGTGGGACCGTCCGGGGCTCGACCCCTTCGAGCTCCTCGACCAGGTCGAGCAGCAGATCGGGCTGAAGCCGACGCCGCTGACCTGGCCGGTCGGCGCGGCCGGCGACTTCCACGGCGTGCTCGACCGTCGCGACGGCCACTTCGTGCGCTTCACCCGCACCGCCGGCGGGGCCACCCGGGCGCCGGAGGAGCACCTGACCCCTGAACAGGCCGAGGCGGCGGTCGGTGACGACTGGGTGGAGGCGCTGGAGGGCCACGAGCTGCTGAGCGCCGACGACGCCGACCACGACCAGGCGTCCTACCTCGCCGGGCGCACGACGCCGGTGATCTTCGCCTCCGCGCTCCAGAACTTCGGGGTCGGGCAGCTGCTCGACCTCCTGCTCGACGTCGCCCCGGCGCCCGGGCCCACGCCGGCGGTCGACGGCGGGGTCCGCGAGCCCGGTGACGACTTCAGTGCCTTCGTCTTCAAGGTGCAGTCGGGCCTCGACGCCCAGCACCGCGACCGCCTCGCCTACGCCCGCGTCTGCTCGGGCCGCTTCGAGCGCGGCATGGTCGTGACGCACGCCGCGACCGGGCGACCCTTCGCCACGAAGTACGCCCAGACCGTCTTCGGGCGCGACCGCACCGTCGTCGAGACCGCCGAGCCCGGTGACGTGATCGGCCTCGTCAACGCTGCCGCGCTCAAGGTCGGCGACACGGTCTACGCCGGCAAGCCGGTGCGCTACCCGCCCATCACCAGCTTCGCCCCCGAGCACTTCGCGACGGCCACCGTCGCCGACACCGGGCGCTGGAAGTCCTTCCGCCGCGGCATCGAGCAGCTCGACGAGGAGGGTGTGGTGCAGGTGCTGCGCTCGGAGTGGCGCGGTGAGCAGGCGCCGGTCCTCGCGGCCGTCGGGCCGATGCAGTTCGAGGTGGTCGCCGCCCGGCTCGAGTCGGAGTTCCGGGCGCCGGTGCGCCTCGAGCGGCTCGGCTACGAGCTCGCCCGCACGGTGCGCCCCGACCAGGCCGAGGAGGTCGCGGGGCTGCGCGGCGTCGAGGTGCTCGCGCGCCGCGACGGCACCCTGCTCGCGCTCTTCCCCGACGAGTGGCGGCTGCGGTTCGTCCAGCGCGACCACCCCCACCTCGAGCTCACTGCCCTGCCCGCCGGCGGCGAGGTCTCCGAGCGGGCAGCCGCCGGCGCGCGGCGCTGAGGGCACGCGCCCGCGATTCACGCTCAACCCTCACGTCGCGTTAGGGTTCAGGTGCCGGCCGCCCGCGAGGCGGCCCCCCGACCTCGTACCTCCCGCCCGGCCCGGCGCGCGACGACGCGCGCTGCGGCAGCCGGGCACCCGGACTCCTGGAGCCTGCGCATGTCCTCTGCCGACCGCCCTGCCGATCGCCCTGCCGATCGCCCTGCCGACCGCCCAGCCGACCGCCCTGCCGACCGCCCTGCCGACCGCGACGTCGACGAGCTGGAGCTCGCCGGCCTGCCTCACCCCGCCGCCGCCGACCTGCCGTCCGGCGGCAGCCCCGCGCCCTCGCGCGACGACAGCGTGCGCACGGCGCTGCGCTCACCGGCGGTCCTGCGGCGCGAGGTCGTCGCCGGCCTGGTCGTCGCGCTGGCCCTGATCCCCGAGGCGATCTCGTTCTCGATCATCGCCGGGGTGGACCCGCGCCTGGGCCTCTTCGCCTCCTTCACGATGGCCGTCTCCATCGCGTTCCTCGGTGGGCGGCCTGCCATGATCTCGGCCGCCACCGGCGCGATCGCGCTGGTGATCGCCCCGGTCGCGCGGACCTATGGCGTGGACTACCTCGTCGCGACCGTCATCCTGGGCGGCGTCTTCCAGGTGCTGCTCGGCCTCGCAGGCGTGGCGAAGATGATGCGGTTCGTCCCGCGCTCGGTGATGGTCGGCTTCGTCAACGCGCTGGCGATCCTGATCTTCCTGGCCCAGGTGCCCTACATGACCGACGTGCCGGTCCTGGTCTACCCGATGATCGCCGCCGGCATCGCGGTCATGGTCTTCCTCCCCCGCATCACGACGGTCGTGCCGGCCCCGCTGGTCGCGATCGTGCTGCTGACGGGGGTCACCCTGGCCGCCGGGCTCGCCCTGCCCGACGTCGGTGACGAGGGCGATCTGCCCGAGACGCTCCCGTCGCTGCTCTTCCCCGACGTCCCGCTGACGCTCGAGACCTTCCAGATCGTCGCGCCGTACGCCGTGGCGCTGGCCCTCGTCGGGCTCCTGGAGTCGCTGCTGACCGCCAAGCTGGTCGACGACGTCACCGACACCCACTCCGACAAGACCCGCGAGGCGTGGGGCCAGGGCGGCGCCAACATCGTGACCGGCTTCTTCGGCGGCATGGGCGGCTGCGCGATGATCGGCCAGACGATGATCAACGTGAAGGCCTCGGGTGCCCGCACGCGGATCTCGACCTTCTCGGCCGGCGTGCTGCTGCTCGTGCTGGTCGTCGGCTTCGGCGACCTGGTCGCCCGCATCCCGATGGCCGCGCTGGTGGCGGTGATGATCATGGTCGCCGTCGGCACCTTCGACTGGCACAGCGTCGCGCCCGCCACCCTGCGGCGGATGCCGAAGTCCGAGACCACCGTCATGGCCTCGACCGTCGCGGTGACCGTCGGGACGCACAACCTCGCCATCGGCGTGGGCGTCGGCGTGCTGGTCGCCATGACCCTCTTCGCCCGCCGCGTCGCGCACCTCGCCGCCACGCACCGCGAGGTCGTGACGGACGCCGACGGTCGTCCCGTCGCGCGCTACACCGTCACCGGCGAGCTGTTCTTCGCCTCCAGCAACGACCTTTACACCCAGTTCGAGTACGCCGACGACCCCGACCGCGTGGTCGTCGACCTCTCCGCCTCGCACGTGTGGGACGCCTCCACCGTCGCCGCGCTCGACGCGATCGCCACGAAGTACGAGCGAAAGGGCAAGAGCGTCGAGATCGTGGGGTTGGACGAGCACAGCACCCACATGCACGACCGGCTCAGCGGGCGGCTCTCCGCGCACTGAGGGTCCCCGTCGGCGCGTCATGCGGTGGGTGCGCGACTGCGTGCGGTCCGCATGACGCTCGCGGCGGTGCCCACGGGCGTACGGCGGTGCGTCATGCGGTGGGTGCGCGACTGTGTGCCGTCCGCATGACGCTCGCGGCGGGACCCACGGGCGTACGGCGGTGCGTCATGCGGTGGGTGCGCGACTGCGTGCTGTCATGCGGTGGGTGCGCGACTGCGTGCGGTCCGCATGACGCTCGCGGCGGTGCCCACGGGCGTACGGCGGTGCGTCATGCGGTGGGTGCGCGACTGCGTGCTGTCCGCATGACGCTCGCGGCGGTGCCTACGGACGCAGGACGGCCGGCCACCCCGTGGGGTGGCCGGCCGTCGCCGTGTGGGCTCGCGCCCGACGCCTCAGTGCTCGAGACGTCAGTGCTTGAAGGCGTCCTTGACCTTCTCGCCGGCCTGCTTGAGGTCGGCCTTGCCCTGGTCGGCCTTGCCCTGGTTCTTCAGCTCGTCGTCGCCCGTGGCGCCGCCGACCTTCTCCTTGGCCTTGCCGCCGAGGTCCTGCAGCTTGTTGTCGGCCTTGTCGTCGGTGCTCATCGCCGACTCCTTCCCGACCGGGGTGCGGTCGTGTCGCGGACGTGCTGTCCCCGACGCTGTACCCACGAGCGCCGCAGGCATGAGCAGGCGCTGGGCGGGCGGGGCACAGTGAAGTGGTGGCCCGACCCGAGCTCGTCGTCCTCGACGTCAACGAGACCCTGTCCGACACCGCGCCGCTGCGCGAGCGCTTCGCCGAGGTGGGGCTCGCGCCCCACGAGGCCGAGCCGTGGTTCGCCGGCGTGCTGCGCGACGCCTTCGCGCTCACGGTGGTGGGGGAGAACCCCGCCTTCGCCGACCTCGCCGCCGAAGGGGTGAGGACGCGGCTGCCGGCCGACCACCCGGACCCCGACGGCGCCGCGGCCGCGGTGCTCGACGCCTTCACCTCGCTCGCCGTGCACGCGGACGTCGTCGACGGGCTGCGCGCGCTCCGCGACGGTGGCAGCCGGCTCGTGACGCTGAGCAACGGGTCCGCCTCGATCGCCGAGGGCCTGCTCGAGCGGGCCGGCGCCCTCGACCTGGTGGAGGCCTGCCTGAGCGTCGCCGACGCGCCGGCGTGGAAGCCCGACGCCCGTGCCTACGCCCATGCGCTGGCGCACACCGGCGTCGACGCCGGTGACGCGATGCTCGTCGCGGTGCACCCGTGGGACGTCGACGGCGCGGCCCGAGCCGGCCTGCGCACGGCCTGGCTGCGGCGCGGCGTGGCCCACTACCCGGCGTACGCGCGAAGCGCCGACGTCGTCGCCGACGACCTGCGCGACCTCGCCCGGCGGCTGGCCGGTTGAGGCCGGCCTGTCGGTCCACCCGTCGGGGTGGGCGGCGCTGGCTATCGTCGTGAGGTGACCTGGTTCGCCTCCCACACCCACCGCTGGCAGGACTGGCCGCTGGCCTCCCTGCTCGCGGCCAAGCAGCGCGCCGGCGTGAGCGTCAGCCTCGTCGTGCCGGCCCGCAACGAGGCGGCCACCGTCGGTGACGTGGTGGCACGGGTGCGCGACGCGCTGGTCGACACCGTCGCGCTGCTCGACGAGGTGGTGGTCATCGACTCCGACTCCACCGACGACACCTACGCCGTCGCCGAGGACGCGGGCGCCCGCGTGCACCGCGCGGCGGAGGTGCGCCCCGACCTCGGCTCCTTCCCGGGCAAGGGCGAGGCGATGTGGAAGTCGCTCTTCGTCACCCGCGGTGACCTCGTCGTCTTCATGGACGCCGACCTCGTCGACTGGGACACCCACTTCGTGCCGGGCCTGCTCGGGCCGCTGCTGTGCCAGCCGGGCGTCGACCTGGTGAAGGGGTTCTACGAGCGGCCCTTCCTCGGGGCCGAGCCGGCGGCCTACGAGGGCGGCCGGGTGACCGAGCTCGTCGCGCGGCCGCTGCTCGCGCTGCGCCACCCCGAGCTCGCGGCGCTGGTGCAGCCGCTGGCCGGCGAGTGGGCGGCGCGGCGCACCCTGCTGGAGACGCTGTCGGTGCCGACCGGCTACGCCGTCGAGCTCGCCGCGCTCCTCGACACCGCCGCCACCCGCGGCGTCGACGCGATCGCCCAGGTCGACCTCGGCCGGCGCGCCCACCGCCACCAGGCCCTGCGCGACCTCGGCGCCATGGCCACCCAGATCCTCGCCGCGGCCGACGCCCGCGCCGGGGGCGGTGCGCTGCCGGAGCCCGGGTCGGTCGTGCCGTTGCGGCAGTACCACCCTGTCGACGGCGCCGTCGTCCCGCTCACCCGCGACGTGCCCGTGGGCGAGCGCCCTCCGGCCGCCCTCGTCGCCCCCCTCCAGCCCTCCGTCCAGGCAGGACCCGCATGACGCTGCAGCTCGGCCGCCACACCTTCGACGACGACGCGACGCTGGTGATGGCGATCGTCAACCGCACGCCCGACTCGTTCTACGACCGCGGCGCTACCTGGGGGGAGGACAAGGCCTTCGAGCGGGTCGAGACCGTCGTCGCCCAGGGCGCGGAGGTGGTCGACATCGGCGGCATCAAGGCCGCCCCCGGCGTCGAGGTCGACGCCGCGGAGGAGAAGGCGCGCGTCGTCGACTTCGTCGCGCGCGTGCGCGAGGCCTTCCCCGGGCTGGTCATCTCCGTCGACACGTGGCGCGCCGAGGTCGGCGACGCCGTGTGCCGCGCCGGCGCCGACGTGCTCAACGACGCGTGGGGCGGCGCCGACCCCGAGCTGGTCGACGTCGCCGCCGCGCACCGCGTCGGGCTGGTCTGCACCCACACGGGCGGGGTCACGCCGCGCACGCGTCCCTTCCGCATCGAGTACGACGACGTGGTCGCCGCCGCCGTCCGCGACACCGTCGCCTACGCCGAGCGGGCGGTGGCCGCGGGCGTCGACCCGCGCAGCTGCGTCATCGACCCCGCCCACGACTTCGGCAAGAACACCTTCCACTCCCTCGAGGTGACCCGCCGCCTCGGCGAGATGGTGGCGACGGGCTGGCCGGTGCTGGTGAGCCTGAGCAACAAGGACTTCGTCGGCGAGTCCCTCGACCTGCCCGTGGGGGAGCGGTTGACCGGCACGCTCGCGGCGACGGCGGTGTGCGCCCTGGCGGGCGCGCGGGTCTACCGCGTGCACGAGGTGGTGGAGACCCGGCAGACGGTGGACATGGTCCGCACCATCTCGGGGCACCGGAGACCCACCAGGGCGATCAGGGGGTTGGCGTGAGCAGTGCAGGAGACGACGCGGTGACGACGCTGCAGGACGCGGCGGAGCGGCGGGCAGGGTTGCGCATCGCGGTGGTGCCGCCCGTGCCGGCGCTGCTGCCGGCGTACTCCAGCGAGGTGGACCCGCTGCCCGAGCTGCGCGAGGCGGTGCGGGCGGTGGTGCGCGACCTGCTGGCCGAGGAGCCCACGCGGCTGGTGGTGCTGCACGACCCGCCCGACCCCGCCAACGTCGAGCGGGGCGTGCCCGAGCCCCTCGGCGCGACCGTGGCGCAGCACCTGCTCGACGAGGTCGGCTACCCCGGCGAGGTGGTCTGGGGTCAGCAGCCGTGGCCGCTGCCCGACGTGGTCGACGCCTGCGTGCTGGTGATGGCCAACGGCTCCGCCCGTCGCGGCGAGAAGGCGCCGGGCCACCTCGACGAGCGTTCCTTCGGCTTCGACGAGCAGGTCGAGGCGGCCCTGCGCTCCGGCGACGGCCACGCCCTGCAGGCGCTCGACGCGCGCCTCGGGGAGGAGCTGATGGCCGCGGGGATCGGCGCGCTGCAGCAGGTGGGCCAGGTGCTGACCCGACCCGCCGACAGCGACGTGCGGTGGGCAGGGGATCCTGGGGGCGTGCAGTACTGGGTGGTGCTGCTGACCGCCCGCAACGACCCCGACGACGCCGTGCCCCGCGTGGGCCCGGACGGCCGGGTCACGTGACGGTCGGCGCCACCGCCGGCTGAGAGGCCACCGGAGCTGCGCGCCGCCCGATCCCGCACCCCCGAGGAGCGCACGTGCAGGTCCTGCTGGACACCCTGGCCCCCGCCGACGCCCCGCGCGTCGCCGACCCGCGGGCCCTCACCGACGAGGACCTGCTCGCGCTCTACGCGCCGCCGCAGCAGACCTGGCTGCGCGTGAACATGGTGTCGACCGTGGACGGCTCGGCCACGGGCGACTCCGGGCTGAGCGGCTCCATCAACAACCCCGCCGACGGCCGCGTCTTCGCGACCCTGCGCCGGCTCGCCGACGTGGTCGTCGTGGGCGCGGGCACGGCGAAGGCCGAGGGCTACTCGCCGACCGACACCCCGATCGTGCTGGTCTCGCGCAAGGCGCAGGTGCCCGAGTCGTTGCGCGGTGCGCCCGCCGGCTCGGTGCTCATGGCCACCTGCTCGCTCTCCGACGGCATCGGGGAGGCACGCGAGCTCCTCGGGGAGGAGCACGTGCTGACCTACGGCTCGCACCGCGTCGACCTGCCGGCCCTCAAGGCCGGCCTCGCCGAGCGGGGCTGGGGCCACATCCTCTGCGAGGGCGGCCCGCACCTGCTGCGCGACCTGGTCTTCCAGGGCGCCGCCGACGAGCTCACCGCCACCACCGTGCCGCGGCTCGTCGCCGGCTCCTACCCCCGCATCACCGTCGGCGCCCCGCTCGACGCCCACCTCACGCTGCGGCTGCTGCTGGAGGACGAGGGCACCCTGCTCGGACGCTGGTTCGTCTAGACGGGTGAGGCCGTAGGTCCCGTTCTTGCGGAAATCCTGCGGTTCGCGCCCCCCACGTCGATGATCTCCTCGACGGGCCAGGGAGGGTCCGTCGGAGAGGGAGAGAACTGTGACCACCCCTGCACGCACCCGCGTGGCCACCCTGGCCACCTCCGTGGTGCTCGCGGTCGGCCTGTCCGCGGCGGCGTCCCCTGCGCTCGCCGACGACACGGTCGACACCACCTGCGTCTCGCAGGAGCAGTACGACGCCGACGTCGCCGCCGCGGAGGAGGCGCTCGAGGCCGCCCGCGTCGAGGCGAAGGCCGCCCAGGTCGCCTTCACCAGCGCCGTCAAGCAGAGCCGCAAGCCGCTCGTCGCGCAGGTCAAGGCCCAGCGCGCCGAGGTGCTCGCCTCGGTCAAGGCGCACCGCGACGAGCTGCGCGAGATGAGCAGGGCGTTCGGCAAGGCCGACCGGGCCGAGAAGGCCGAGCTGCGCGCGCTCATCGCCGAGCACCGTGCCGAGCTGCGCGACGCGATGCGGATGCTGGCCGGCGGCACGAAGGCGCTGCTCGCCTCGCTCAAGGCGGAGCTCAAGGCAGTCAAGGCCGCCTGGGACACCGCCAGGGGCGCGGTGCGCGACGCCGAGGGGGCCCTCGAGGCCGCCGACGCCGCCGAGGTCTGCGAGCCGGTCGAGGAGCTCCCGACCGAGGAGACCCCGACCGAGGAGACCCCGGTCGAGGAGACCCCGGTCGAGGAGACCCCGGTCGAGGAGACCCCGGTCGACCCGATGGCCTGAGCCAGGTCGCTGAACCACTGCTCGACGGGGTCGGCACCGTGATGGCGCGCTGGAGCGCGGCGGGACGGTGCCGACCCCGTCGTCGTGGGCGGGCGCGGGGAATGCCCGGGCCCGCGCGCGGTGTTGAAGCCCGTCGTGACCCCTGACGACTCCCGCCGCGTCTCGCTGCTGCTCGGCCTGCTCTTCGGCCTGGCCGGCATGGGGTCGTCGTCGGCGGCTGTCGCGCTGCCGCTGCTGGGCGAGGACCTCGGCGTCGGGGTGGGCGGCGCGGCCTGGACGATCAGCCTCTACGCGCTGATGCTCGCGGTGTGCACCGCGGTCTACGGCCGGGTCTCCGACCTGGTCGGCGTCCGCCTGCCGCTGCTGGTCGGCATCTCGATGATGACCACCGGCGCCCTGCTCGCCGCGCTGGCCCCGAGCTTCACCGTGCTCCTGCTGGCGCGCCTGCTGCAGGGTGCCGGCGCGGCCGCGGTGCCCACCCTCGGCGTCACGGTCCTGTCGCGCCGTTACGACGGGCCCGTGCGGGGGCTGGCGCTCGGCCGGCTCGCCGGCATCGCCGCCGCGGTCTCCTGCCTCGGGCCGCTGGCCGGCGGCGTGGTCGAGGACGCCTTCGGCTGGCGTGCGGTCATGGCGCTGCCGATCCTGGGGCTGCTGGTGATCCCCTTCCTGTGGCACGCCCTGCACGCCGAGGGCACGGGCGCCAGCCTCGACGTGCTCGGTGCCGTGCTGGTCGCGGTCACCGCGGCCGGGGTCGTGCTCGTCGTGCAGTCGCCCTCCACGGGTGTCGCCGTCGCCCTCGTCGGGGCCGCCCTGGTCATGCTCGGCGTGCCCGCGGTGACCGCCTGGGTGCGGCGGCGCCCCGACGGCTTCCTGCCGCTCTCGGTGGTGCGCAACCCCACCGTCGTACGCTCCGCGCTCGCGGCCGCCGCCGTCCCCGCTGCGTGGTTCGCGATGCTCATCGGCATGCCGGCCGTGCTCGTCGGCAACGGCTGGGAGGCCTGGCAGGTCGGGCTGATCATGGTGCCCTCCGCCGCCGTCGGCCTGGCCGTGCCGCGGGTCGCCGGCCCGCTGCTGGTGCGCATCGGCGCCGCGCCCTCGCTGGCCGTCTCCGGGGTCACCGCCTCGGTGGCGCTGGTGGTCGCTGCCGTGGGTGCCCACTGGGTCTCCGCACCGGTGCTCGTGGTGGCGATCGTGCTGGTGACCTTCGCCTTCGGCCTCGGCCAGCCCGCGCTCTCCGCGTCGGTCGGCGACGCCGTCGAGCTCGACGTGCGCGGCGTCGCGCTGGGCGTCGCCACCCTGCTCTTCCTCGTCGGCGGCTCCGTCGGCTCCGCCGTCGTCGGCGGTCTGGGCGAGGTCATCGGCATCGACGGCTCCCTCGCCGTCCTCGCCCTGCTGCCCCTCCTCGGCCTCGTCGCCCTCCTGCCGGTCCTCCGCCGCGCTGCCGTCGCCGCCTGACCTCCCGGCCGCCGCTGTCGGAGTCACCGGCTGACCGGTGACTCCTGCACTTGTGGCCCGAGAACTCGGGGCACAAGTGCAGGACCTGGGCCACAAGTGCGCCGCGCCGTCGGCCTGGTGGCCCGCTCCCGGCAGTCCGACGCCCCGCCGTACGCCGCGCCCTCGCGCCGCACGTCCTCGCCGCCGCCCGCAGCGTCATGCGGTCCGCACGCGACTGCGTCGCACCCGCATGACGCACCTGCGCATCCTCCCGCGCAGCCCCCGCAGCGTCATTCGGTCCGCGCGCGATCGCGTCGGGATCGCATGACGCAGCGCGGCGGGGTGGGGACGCGACCCGTGCAGGGGCAGGATCGCCCCGTGACCGACCGCACCCACCTCGGCGACGTGCCGCCCGACTGGCTGGCCGCCTCGACCTCGCTGGCGCAGGCGACGCGCGAGCTCGTCGAGGCCGTCGCGCTGAGCGACGCCGACGCCACCGTGCTCGACGAGGCGCGCTCCGAGGTCGCAGCGCTGACCGAGCGGCTGCGCGCCACGGCCCGCCCCCATGCGCTGCGGCCCGGCCCGGCCGACCTCGCAGCGTTGCGCGCCGCCGACGCGGGCTCGATCGTCGTGCGGCCGACCAACCCCGGCGCGGTGCCGCTCGAGATCAGCGTGCGCGCCGACACGGCCGAGGCCACCTGGACCGCCGGCCCGGTGCACGAGGGCCCGCCCGGATCCCTGCACGGCGGCACGTCGGCGTCGCTGCTCGACAGCGTGCTCGGCACGCTCGTGCAGGTGCGGGGCACGCCCGCGGTGACCGGGACGCTGACCGTGCGCTACCGGCGGCGGGTGCCGCTCGGCGTACCCCTCACGGTCTCGGCCGCCCTCGGCGAGCGCGACGGCCGTCGGCTGCCGGTCACCGGGCGCATCGAGGCAGGCGGAGAGGTGTGCGTCGAGGCCGAGGCGCTCTTCGTGGCCGTCGAGCGGTAGCGGAGCGGGCCGTCAGAGGACGAGCGCTGCGACGAACCCGGCGTACGCCGTGAGGGCGACGCCGCCCGCCAGCCGGCGGGACCAGCCCGGGGCGTCGGCGGCGACGAGCAGCCCCAGCACGCTCAGCGCCGCCCAGCTGACGGGGTGACCCCACCGCAGCGCCACCGCGCGGACCCCGTCGGCGCCGACGGCCTCGTCCGGCACGACGACGGTCCAGACGACGGCCAGCACGGCTGCGAGGACCGCGCCGAGGAGGGCCAGACGACGTCGTCCGGTCACGGGCCCTCCTCGCGGCGCGGCGGTCGGCGTGCGGCTACTTGGCGGCCTTGCGGGCGCGGGAGGCGATCTTCGCGCGCTCGTTGGCGTCGAGGATCACCTTGCGGATGCGCACCATCTCGGGCGTGACCTCGACGCACTCGTCGTCGCGGCAGAACTCCAGGCACTGCTCGAGCGAGAGCTTCTTCGGCGGCACGAGCTTCTCGAAGTTGTCGGAGGTGGCGGACCGGATGTTGGTCTGCTGCTTCTCCTTGGTGATGTTGACGTCCATGTCGTCGGCGCGGGAGTTCTCGCCGACGATCATGCCCTCGTAGACCTCCGTGGTCGGCTCGACGAAGAGGACGCCGCGCTCCTGCAGCGAGGTCATGGCGTAGGCCGTGGCGGCGCCCTTGCGGTCGGCCACCAGCGAGCCGTTGTTGCGCGAGCGGATCTCACCCGCCCACGGCTCGTACTTCTCGAAGATGTGGTGGGCGATGCCGGTGCCGCGGGTGTCGGTGAGGAACTCGGTGCGGAAGCCGATGAGGCCGCGCGCGGGCACGAGGAACTCCATGCGCACCCAGCCCGTGCCGTGGTTGGTCATCTGCTCCATGCGGCCCTTGCGGTTGGCGAGCAGCTCGGTGATGGCGCCGAGGTACTCCTCGGGGGCGTCGATCGTCAGGCGCTCCACGGGCTCGTGGACCTTGCCGTCGACCTCCTTGGTGACCACCTGCGGCTTGCCGACGGTGAGCTCGAAGCCCTCGCGGCGCATCTGCTCGACGAGGATCGCCAGCGCCAGCTCGCCGCGGCCCTGCACCTCCCAGGCGTCGGGGCGCTCGGTCGGCAGGATGCGCAGCGACACGTTGCCGATGAGCTCGGAGTCGAGGCGGTCCTTGACCAGCCGCGCGGTGACCTTGGCGCCCTTGACCCGGCCGACCAGCGGCGAGGTGTTGGTGCCGATGGTCATCGAGATCGCCGGCTCGTCGACGTGGATCAGCGGCAGCGCGACCGGGTGCTCCGGGTCGGCCAGCGTCTCGCCGATGGTGATGTCGGGGATGCCCGCGATCGCGACGATGTCGCCGGGGCCCGCGGACTCGCCCGGCTTGCGCTCGAGGCCCTCGGTGACGAGCAGCTCGGTGACCTTGACCCGGTTGACGGAGCCGTCGCGCTTCATCCACGCGACCTGCTGGCCCTTGCGCAGCTCGCCCTCGTGCACGCGCACCAGCGCGAGGCGGCCGAGGAACGGCGAGGAGTCGAGGTTGGTGACGTGGGCCTGCAGCGGGGCGCCCTCGGTGTAGGTCGGGGCGGGGATGGTCTCGAGGATCGTCTTGAACAGCGGCTCGAGGTCGGGGGAGTCGGGCAGTGCGCCGTTCTCCGGCTGCTCGAGGCCGGCGACGCCGGCGCGGCCCGAGGCGTAGACGACGGGGAAGTCGAGCGCGTCCTGGCTGTGGTGCTCGTCGAGCAGGTCCATGAACAGCTCGTAGGTCTCGTCGACCACCTCGCTGATGCGGGCGTCACCGCGGTCGGTCTTGTTGACCACGAGGATCACCGGCATGTCGGCGTTGAGCGCCTTGCGCAGGACGAAGCGGGTCTGCGGCAGCGGGCCCTCGGAGGCGTCGACGAGCAGCACGATGCCGTCGACCATCGACAGGCCGCGCTCGACCTCGCCGCCGAAGTCGGCGTGGCCGGGGGTGTCGATGATGTTGATGGTCATCGGCTTGCCGTCGGCCGCCGGGCCGGCGTAGTGCACCGCGGTGTTCTTCGCGAGGATCGTGATGCCCTTCTCGCGCTCGAGGTCGCCGGAGTCCATGACCCGCTCGGCGACGCTCTCGGCCTGGTGGGCCGTGAACGCGCCGGCCTGCCGGAGCATCGCGTCGACCAGCGTGGTCTTGCCGTGGTCGACGTGGGCGACGATCGCCACGTTGCGGAGGTCGGTGCGGGTGGTGGTTCCAGACATGCGGAGGCAGCATCACTTTCGCGAGAGGTCGCGGCCGGAGGCCACGTGGCCCTGCAGGGCCCCAGCGAGTCTAACTGGGCGTGTCCCTATTGCACGGGTCGTGACCGTGGGCACCGTGCCCCGCATGTCGTACCCAAGTGACCTGGCCGATGACCAGTGGGCCCTGCTCGAGCCGGTGTTCAACGCGCCGGGCAAGCGCGGGCGCAAGCATGCCGATGACCTGCGAACCGTGGTGGACGCCATGCTCTACATCGCCCAGACGGGATGTCAGTGGCGCTACCTCCCGGCGTCGTTCGGTCCCTGGACGCGGGTCTGGTCACAGTTCCGCCGCTGGTCGCGCACACGGCACCTGGGCGCAGGCCCTGACCGTGCTGCACGCGGCCGCGCGCATCGAGGACGGAAGGGCCGAGGAGACGCCTTCGATGGTCGTCATCGACACCCACCTGGCCCGCGGCGCCTCGAACGGCGGGTTCACCTTCCACGACCGGGGCGGTCCCTATGGCCGCACCAAGGGCGCCAAGCGGGTCGTAGCCGTCGACGTGACCGGCCTCCCGGTGGCCGCGGTGGTCGTGCCCGCCTCTACCCACGAGAACCGGGCCAGCGAGCTGATGCTGGAGCTCCTGGCCCGTCAGGGTGTCACCGACCGGCTCGAGCTGGTTCTGGTGGACCGGGGTGTCACCGCGACCGCCGCTCGCGCCCTCGGCCGAGACCACGGGCTTGAGGTCCGGCGAGTTGGGTGGGACGACAAGCAGCCGGTCTTCCGTCCCATCCGGCACGCCTGGCGCGTCGAGGTCGCCCACGGCCGCCTCGGACGCTCCCGCCGGCTGGCGAAGTCGTTCGAGAACACCACCACCTCGGCGACCGGGTGGCTGCAGGTCGCCTGCATCGCCACGACGCTGCGGCATCTGTCACGGGAACGAGCTCGCCGGCGACCAGTCGTGCTCGCAGCCTGACTGCACTCGCGAACCGCGCGGAACGCGGCATGTCCGGATGCCCGCAGCGCTCGAGCCCCGTGGGATCGTCAACGCGACAGAGCGCCCGCGTTTCCAGGCGTCCGCGTATCCCTGTCGCGGCGCGCCCACCTCAGCATCACCACGGCGACGGCGACCACCATGACGATGAGCACCAGTGCCCCGAGGAGGGGAGCCGGATCTGTCACCGTGACGGTTGGGTAGCCGTCGTACTCACACACCACCGTCACCGGTCCGTCCAGGTACGCCGGACGCCCACCGAGCGCCTCCGGGTCAGCCGGTGTTGGTTGTGCCACACGGTCGGAGGTGCAGTAGTCGTTGATGTACTGCGCTTGCCCAACGACCCAGACGACCGCCGCGCAGAGCGCTGCTGCCATGGTGGCAAGCCAGGCCACCACAAGTCGTGTCTTCGACCACTCCCTCAGCCTCATGCCTAGACAACGACGGCGCATGCCCCGAGGGCACGGTCATCGGCAGATCCGGTAAACGGGGTGCCGGTGCGCCCGGCGGTCGGCAATAGGGACACACCCAGTAAGGGCGGCCGCCGACAGCAGCGGAAACGTCGCGCACCCGGCGCCTCCTGCCGCACTGCCCGCGCGTTGTCCACAGGGCGGCTGCGAGGGACTGCCGTCCACCCCGCAGGGGGTTACCTTGGCTCTCGCGTCCGCCTCACGGGCGACTCGGGAAGTGAGGACCGCCATGGGGACCACCCACGTACGCCGCCTCCGCGCGGCCCCCGTCATCGCACTCGCCTGCCTGCTCCTGCTCGCCGGCTGCGGTGGTGACGACCCCGCGCCGATCGTCGCCGACCCGACGCCCTCGCCCTCCGCCACGCCCACCCCCACGGCCTCGGCTGCCCCGCAGCCGTGGGAGGAGCGGAGCAAGGCGGGTGCGGTGGCGTTCGTGGAGCACTGGGTGGAGGTGTTCAACGAGGCGGGCGCATCTGGCCAAACCGAGGAACTGCAACTAGTTAGCGCGCGCGATTGCGTGACCTGTAACGGGGCAATCCAGCTCATTAATGACTGGTCGGCTCAGGGCTCAACTCTGACCTCCGCCGGTTGGAAGGTCGTCGCAGCTCAGATCCCGACAAGCCAAAGGCGTCCGCCCTTCGACGTGGCCGTTCGTATACGCCGATCTCCGCAAGTACTGCGTGCGGCTGACGGTTCGGTCCAACGCTTTCCAGGGAGCACTGAGACCTACAACGCACGCGTTTCGTGGTCGGCCGGGCGATGGTCGCTTGCCAACCTGAATCAGGTGACATGATGAGGGCGCTCCGGCTCCTCTCGCTGTGCTTCCTCTTCACGAGTTGCCTCACTCTGCTTGCGCCCATGTCAGCCTCAGCAGAAGGTGGCTGCAACACAGTCAACGGCTCGATTGACGCGTTCGACACGATCGTGTGTGCCGAGGCTCCTGGGTCTGGTAACGGTGAGGCCGGGTCTGCGCAGGGAGCCGGTTCTGGAGACACGGGTGTCACCTTCTCCTACGTTCCCTACTGCGAACGCGGCGACGGAATCACAGGCGGGGACTTCTACGGTTGTGGCGGCCAGTCGGCTTGCGGTGAGGACGGTCAGGCGTTCGTCGTCTACGCCGTCTACCCGGACGGCACCACGAACAGTCTCGGGGTCCAGTGCATCGAACCGTCCGCGGTCCCCGAAGCCGCCGCGCCACCCCAGGTCACCCCGGGCATGGTGGCGGCCGCGTTCCGCCGGGTGCCGCTGCCGGAGTCGACGCTGACGCTGGCGCCGCCGGGCGGCAGGACGCTGGTCGGTCTCGACACCGTGCTGTGGACGCAGGCGGAGCGGTTCAGCGAGGTGGTGACGCTGCTCGGCCAGCGGGTGGAGCTCGACATCTCGCCGTCGTCGTACTCCTGGTCGCACGGGGACGGCACCGGCCAGGAGACGAGCAGCCCGGGCATGGCCTACGCCGAGGGCCGGCCGTTCGCCGACTACGTCACCCACGCCTACACGCGGGTCAGCGACGCGGTGTCGCTGAGCGTCGACACGACGTGGTCGGCGCGGTTCCGCGTCGGCGGTGGGCCGTGGCAGGAGGTGGGCGAGACCGTGACGATCGAGGGCGACCCCGTCAGTCTCGAGGTGGTGGAGGCGGAGCCGAACCTGGTCGGCTACTGAGCGGTACGTGTGGCTCCGCAGCCACCTGGTGACCGCAGATCCACACGCTGTGCGTCCGGCTCCGCGCCGGCGGCCGCCTGCCGACGAGCCTGCCGCACCTCGACACTGTCGGTGCCGCGCGGGAAGGTGGGGCATGAGCACCTCTCGGGAGCAGACCTCCGGACCCGACCGTTGCGGGTTCGTCCCGCCGTACGTCTTGCGCCACCTCGCCGCGAGCCGGCCCGACGGCTGCGGCCCGCGCACGTTGCTGGCCGACCAGCGGCTGCGCGAGCACCGCGAGGCCCTGCCTCCCGGCGCGACGCTCCGCACCACCGCCCTCCCGGCCGCGCCCGAGGCCGCCGCGTGGACCGTGCACGACGCCGGCGGCCTCGAGCAGCTGCCCGGCACCCCCGTGCGGGCGGCCGGCCAGCCCGCGACCGGCGACCCGGCCGTCGACGAGGCGGCCGCCGGCATCGAGGCGACGCTGCGGTTCTTCGCCGAGGTCCACGACCGCGCGTCCTACGACGGAGCGGGCGCACCCGCGGTGGTCACGGTGCACTTCGGGCGCGACTACGCGAACGCCTTCTGGGACGGCACGCAGCTGGTCTTCGGCGACGGTGACGGCGAGGTCTTCGAGCGGTTCACCAAGCCGCTCGACGTGATGGCCCACGAGTTCGGGCACGCGCTCACGCAGGCGACCGCAGGCCTGGTCTACGAGGGCCAGCCGGGCGCGCTCAACGAGTCCGTCTCCGACGTCGTGGCGGCCTGCGTCAAGCAGTGGCTGGCGGGCGAGTCGGCCGCCGACGCCGACTGGCTCGTGGGGGAGGGGCTCTTCCGGCCGGGCGTGCAGGCGCGGGCGCTGCGCGACATGGCGGCGCCGGGCACGGCGTACGACGACCCCCGCCTCGGCCGCGACCCGCAGGTCGGCCACCTCGACGACTTCGTGGTGACGACCGACGACAACGGCGGGGTGCACCTCAACTCCGGCATCCCCAACCGCGCGTTCGTGCTGGCCGCGCGCGCGGTCGGCGGGCGCACGTGGGAGGGTGCGGGCGCGGTCTGGCACGCCGCCCTCCTCAGCGGAGACCTCGGCCCGCGCACCGACTTCGCGGGCTTCGCCGCCGCGACCGTCAGCGCCGCCGAGCGCGTGCTGCCCGACCACGTCGAGACCGTGCGGGCGGCCTGGCGAGACGTCGGCGTCGAGCCAGGGCGACCGTCGACCGGGCCCGCCGGGCAGGGGCCGGCGGCGACCGGTGTCGTCGAGGTACGCCGCTCCGGGGGGTTCGCGGGCACCCGGGTGGTGGCGCGGGTCGACCTCGCCGACCTGGCCGGCGACCCGCGCGGCGACGAGCTGGTGCGGCTGCTGACCGAGCGCGACGTCCGCGCCGAGGCGCTCGGCGCCGGACGGGAGGCCGCCGGCGGCGCGCCGCAGCCCGACCGGTTCTCCTACGCCTTCGTGCTCGACGGCGAGGAGGTCGTGCTGCCCGAGCAGGCGCTCACGCCGTCGTTGCAGCGGCTGGCCGGGCTCGTGCTCGACCTCGGCAGCACGCGCTGAGCGTCAGGCCAGGGCGCGGTCGAGCGCTGCGGCGACGTGCAGCGTCGTGCTCGGCAGCACCGGGATGTCGCAGTCGGCCTGGCTGAGCAGCAGCTCGAGCTCGGTGCAACCGAGGATCACCCCGCCCGCGCCGGCGTCCCAGAGCTCGTCGACCAGCGACACCATGGCGCGGCGGCTGTCGTCGAGCACCTTGCCGTGCACGAGCTCGTCGTAGATGACGGCGTCGACCGCCTCGTGGTGGCGGGCGTCGGGCACGACGACGCCGAGGCCGTGGGAGGCCAGTCGGTCGACGAAGAAGTCGGCCTGCATGGTCGAGGCGGTGGCCAGCAGGCCGACCGACTCGAGCCGGTGGGCCTTCGCAGCCTCGGCGACCACGTCGGCGAGGTGCAGCACGGGCACCGACACCGCAGCCTCGACCTGGTCGGCGACCCGGTGGAAGGTCGTGGTGCACAGCAGCAGGAAGTCGGCACCGGCGCGCTCCACGCCCTGGGCCGCGCCGACCAGCAGCTCGGCCACGCCGTCCCAGTCGTCGGCGCGCTGCCGGGCGGTGAGCTCGGCGAAGTCGACCGACACCATCGCGGTGCGGGCGGAGGAGAGACCCCCGACCCGCTCCTCGACGCCGGCGTTGAGCTGCTGGTAGTAGACGGCGCTGGACTCCCAGCTCATCCCGCCCACGAGTCCGATGGTCTGCACGCGCCCATCGTGCCGGGTCGCGCCCGCTCGGGCCAGCCGCGTGTCCACGTCCCGGCCGGCGGCCGGGTCCGTGACCCCTCGGTGCGAGCGCAGCGCGTGACCCCTGGGTGCGAGCGCAGCGCGTGACCCCTCGGTGCGAGCGCAGCGCGCGACCCCTCGCCGGGTCAGACGCGGTGGACCTTGTGCTGTGCGGCCTGGGCGCGGGGGCGGATCACCATCTCGTCGACGTTGACGTGGGCCGGGCGGGTGGCGACCCAGGCGACGGCGTCGGCGACGTCCTCGGCGCGCAGCGGGTCGGCCACGCCCTCGTAGACGCGGGCGGCGGCGTCGGCGTCGCCGCCGAAGCGGACCAGCGAGAACTCCTCGGTCTGCACCATCCCGGGGGCGATCTCGGTGACGCGCACGGGCTCGCCGCACAGCTCCAGGCGCAGCGTCTCGGTGACGACCTGGGTGCCGTGCTTCGCGGCGGTGTAGCCCGCGCCGCCCTCGTAGGCGATGCGGCCCGCGGTCGAGCCCATGTTGAGCACCAGCCCGTCGCCGCTGGCGCGCAGCAGCGGCAGCAGCGCCTGGGTGACGTGGAGGGTGCCGAGCACGTTGACGTCGTACATCGCCCGCCACTGCTCGGGATCGGCCGACTCCACCGGGTCGGAGCCGAAGGCGCCGCCGGCGTTGTTGACCAGCACGTGCACGACGCCGTCGCCGAGGTCGCCGGCGGCTGCCGCCAGGGCCTCGACGGACGCGCGGTCGGTGACGTCGCACGCCACCGCCAGCCCGCCGATCTCGGAGGCGAGTGCTTCGACGCGGTCGGCGCGCCGCGCCGCGCACACGACCCGGAAGCCGGCGGCCGCGAGCGCCCGGGCCGACGCCGCACCGATGCCGCTCGAGGCGCCCGTGACGACCGCGACCCGGCCCGCGGTGCGGCCCGCGTAGGCGCGCGCGTCGAGCCCCTCGGTCGGCGCCGGCGGCAGGCCGGCGGCGGGGGTGGCGGCGGGGGTGGCAGAGGTCGGCGCGTCGCTCATGGCCCCATCCTGCCGACCGCGCCCCACCGTGCGCCGGGTGGGAAGATGGGCGCCATGACGATCACCGCCGCCGCGGACGGCTCGGCCCTCGGCAACCCCGGGCCCGCGGGCTGGGGGTGGTTCGTCGACGAGGAGCGGTGGGCGTGCGGCGGCTGGCCGCACGGCACCAACAACATGGGCGAGCTGATGGGCGTCCTCGACCTGCTGCAGCAGACCGCCCACGTCGATGACGACCTGCTCGTCCTGTGCGACTCGCTCTACGTCATCAAGTCGCTGACGCTGTGGCTGCCGGGCTGGAAGGCCAAGGGCTGGCGCAAGAAGGACGGCAAGCCGGTGCTCAACGTGGAGCTGATGCAGCAGCTCGACGCGGAGCTCGTGGCGCGGCGCGCGAGCGGCCACGAGGCGCGCTTCCAGTGGGTGAAGGGCCACGCGGGCCACCCCCTCAACGAGGCGGCCGACCGGCTCGCCAACGGGGCAGCCACCGCCTGGCGAGACGGCGCGGCCCCGGCGCCCGGACCCGGGTGGCCCGGCGCCCGCCCGGCGACGGTGCGGGGCGGCGTACGCGTGGAGGAGGTCGCCGGTCGGCCCGCCGCCGCGCCGCCCGACGACGAGCTCGACCTCTTCTCGCTGCTGTAGGGTCGGGCGGCGTCCGGCCCGGTCACAGCCGTCGCCGGGGCCGCAGCCGCAGTCCGGTCCCACCGCGGTGGGCGGGTCAGGAAGGACGCCACTCGCCCGATGCGTCGTCGCCACGTCGTCACCGCCGTCCTCGTCCTGCTGCTCGCTGCCGGCGCTTGGGTCGGGTGGACGCTGCTGCAGGTGAAGTCCGACCTCGCCGACGCCGCCACCGCCGCGGCCGGCCTGCAGGACAGCCTCGAGGCGGGCGACCAGGAGGCCGCCCAGCAGCGGCTGGCCGAGGTGCGCGACGCCGCGGCTGACGCCCGGGACCGCACCGACGGGCCGACCTTCGCGGTGCTCGGGGTGGTGCCGGTCCTCGGCGACGACGCCGACGGCGTGGCCACCGTCAGCCGGGTGCTCGACGACCTCGCGGGCGACGGCCTCACGCCCCTGGTCACGGCCACGGAGGAGCTGGACGCCGGGTCCTTCACCCCTCGCGACGGCCGGGTCCCGGTGCAGCAGGTCGCTGAGCTGCAGACCCCGCTGGCCTCCGCCTCGGCCGCCTTCGCCGCCGCCGGGGAGGGCCTCGCCGGGCTGCGCACCAGCGGCTACGTCGACCCGCTGCGCACCCCCGTCGAGGACCTGCGCCGCCAGGTCGACCGGGGCGCGCGCGTCCTGCGCTCCGCCGAGACCGCCGCCGCCGTGCTGCCGTCGATGCTCGGCGCCGACGGGTCGCGGCGCTACCTGCTGCTCTTCCAGAACAACGCCGAGGTGCGCGCCACCGGCGGTCTGCCGGGGGCGCTGGCGGAACTGCGCACCGAGGACGGTCGGCTCGCGCTGGGCCGGCAGGCGACCGCGGGCAGCTTCGGCTTCCGGCGCGAACCCATCCTGCCGCTGACCGAGGCGGAGGTGGCCCTCTTCGACGTGAAGCTGGGGCAGTACTTCGCCGACGCGAACTTCACGCCCGACTTCCCGCGGACCGCCGAGCTCGCGGCCGCGTGGTGGCGCGAGCGCTTCGGCACCCAGGTCGACGGGGTGCTCTCGGTCGACCCGATCGCGCTGTCCTACCTGCTCGAGGCGACGGGGCCGGTCGAGGTCGGTGGGCGCACCATCACCTCCGCCAACGCGCGGGAGGAGATCCTCAACCGGCCCTACCTCGAGCTCACTCCCGAGGCCCAGGACGTGTTCTTCGCGGAGGTGGCACGCACGGTCTTCCGAGCCGTGACCGACGGGGCCGGTGACCCGCGACAGACTCTGGCGGCACTCGCTCGCGGTGCCGAGGAACGGCGGTTGCTCGTCCACTCGTTCATCGCCACGGAGCAGCAGCGGATCGACGGCACGGCCGTGTCCGGCGCTCTGGTCGACGAGACCCCGGAGCAACCGCAGATCGGCGTCTACCTCGACGACGGCACGGGCTCGAAGATGTCCTACTACCTGGAATACGACGTGCGCGTCGAGGCGGAGTGGTGCAGCGACGGCGTGCAGCAGTTCGTCGGTCGCATGGACATCGCCTCCGTGGCCCCCGCCGACGCTGCCACGCTGCCGCCGTCCATCACCGGTGGGGGCGCCTCGGGCACCACACCCGGTGAGCAGCTGGTCACCGCGACTCTCTACGCCCCGCGCAACGGGCAGATCGGGGAGCTCGAGATCGACGGGCAGCCCCTGGAGGGCCCGGCGCCCGTGGAGCACGAAGGACGCCCCGCCCAGATCGCGGTGTTCGCACTGAGCCCCGGCGAGAGCGAGACGCTGACCTGGAAGGTCCGCACCGGGCCCGACCAGCCGGGTGCCGCCCGCCTCGACGTCACGCCGCCCTCGCAGCCCGGCACCGAGTCGGGCCGCATCGCGTCGGCCTGCGGCTGACGGGACCTCCGCCGGGTCCGGACCAGGCGCCACTCGACGGGCGGGGGGCGGCGCGGCACACTGGGCGCCGCTGCGGCCGGACCGCAGCACGGATCAGCGGCCCGCGTGGGGCCGGGTGGGGTCGCAGGAGGACACGACATGCTGCACGTGCTCGCGCGGAGCGCCGGCCTGCTCGGCGGGCTCGCCTGGGTGGCCCGGCTAATCCTCGACCGCACCGGCTCACTGGGTGCCTCCGCCTCCGACGCGCTGCTGTGGGGCGGGGCCGCGCTGCTCGCCGTCGCCGTGCTCGACGTCGGGCTCGGGCTCGTGCCGCGCGCACCGGTCTGGTTGCGCGTCGTCGTCGCCCTCGGGTCCGTCGCACTCGCCGGCTCCGTGGTCGCCGTCCTCCACGGCGACGGCGACGGGGTCGTGGTCGACGGGGTCGTCGGCGCGCTCGCCGTCGTCGTCTTCGCGCTGCGGCTGGTGCGCGGCGTGCGCTCCAGGTCGGAGGGGTCCGCCGCTGAGCAGCGGACCGCCGCCCGTTGCGCCGCGCCCCGTCGCTCCGCCGGCAGCCACGCGCGCTGACCCGGGCGTCGGGCCCTGGTGCTGGGCGGACCGCCCAGCCGCGCCGCTGGGTCGCGCCCCGGGGTCGGTCCGGGGTCCCGCCGGCGGGTCCAGCCACCGCTGCCTGCCGGCGGCGTGCGGGCCGTCGGGACCGGCGTACGGCGGTGGGCGCGGGGCCGTGGGCGCAGGCCGGCCCCGCACTTGTGGCCCAGGTCCTGCACTTGTGGCCCGAGTTCTCGGGCCACAAGTGCAGGAGTCACCGGTCAGCCGGTGACTCCGACAGCATCCGGGCGGCGCTCGACGGCGCTGGGAGGCGTCGACGGCGCTGGGCGGCGTTGGCAACGTCACAGCCCGTACACAGGTAAGGCTTGCCTCACCTACACTCCGCTCGTGACCCTCTCGCCCGAGCTGCACCCGGGGGCCCTGCCCGCGGCGCCGCCGGTGACCGCGCCGGGCGGCCTGGTGGCGCACCTGCGCTCCTTCGGCGAGCTGCCGGCGCTGGTCGGGCGCGGCGTGCCCGGGGCGGCGCTGAGCTACGCCGAGCTCGCGGACCGGGTGGCCGACGCGGCCGCGGCCTTCGGGACCGCGCGCCGCCTCGTGCTCCTGGAGGGGGCGCGCGACGTGGACGGGCTGGTCGCCTACCTCGGCGCGCAGGCCGCCCACCAGGTCGTGCTGCTCGCCGGCGGGCCGGCGCTGGCGCCGCTGCGCGCGGCCTACGACCCCGACGTCGTGCTCGACCGCGCCGCGACCGCCGACCTGCACGCGGCGCTGCGCGACCCGGCTGCAGCCCGCCCCACCTCCGCCCACGACCTGCACCCGGCGCTCGCGCTCCTGCTCTCGACCTCCGGGTCGACCGGCTCCCCGAAGCTCGTGCGGCTCTCGGGCAGCAACCTCGCGAGCAACGCACGCGCGATCGCGGGCTACCTCGACCTGCGCCCCGGCGACGTCGCGCCGACCGTCCTGCCGGTCGAGTACTGCTACGGCCTCTCCGTCGTGCACAGCCACCTCGCCGTCGGCGCCGCGCTGCTGCTCACCGAGGACTCGGTCACCGACGAGCGGCTGTGGGACGACCTGCGCCGCCACGGCGCCACCTCGCTCGCGGGCGTGCCGCACACCTTCGAGCTGCTGGAGCGCAGCGGCGCCGCCGAGCGCCTCCTCGACCCCGCCTCGGGGCTGCGGCTGCGCACCCTGACCCAGGCGGGTGGCCGGATGGACCCCGAGGCCGTCGCCCGCTGGGCCGAGCGCGGCGCGCGCGCGGGCGTCGACCTCGTCGTGATGTACGGCCAGACGGAGGCCACCGCCCGCATGGCCTGGCTCCCGCCGCACCTCGCCGCGACGGCCTCCAGCGCGATCGGGCGCCCGGTCGCCGGGTCGTCCTTCCGCCTCGAGCCGCTGCCCGCCGACGAGGCCGCCGGCCTGCCGGCCGGCACCGGCGAGCTGGTCTTCCGCGGGCCCGGCGTCATGCTCGGCTACGCCACCACCCCCGCCGACCTAGCCCGCGGCCGCGAGCTCCACGAGCTGCGCACCGGCGACCTCGGTCGACAGCGGTCCGACGGGTTGTGGGAGGTCGTCGGCCGGCGCGCGCGGTTCGCCAAGGTCCTCGGGCTCCGGGTCGACCTCGACCGCTGCGAGCGGCTCCTGGCGGCCGAGGGCGTCGTCGCGCTCGCGGCCGACGGCGGCGACCGGGTCGTGCTGGGCGTCTGCGACGGCGCCCGGCCCGTCGACACCGCGGCCGTCCGCGGCCGCGCCGCCCGGCTGCTGGGGCTGCCGCCCGGCCGCGTCGCCGTCGTGACGTACGCCGAGCCGCCGCGGCTGGCGAGCGGCAAGCCGGACCGCCGTGCCGTCGCCGCCCTGGCCGCGACCGACGGGTCGCCCGGGGAGCGCCGTGCGGACCGCTTGCCGGCCGCGACCGCCTCGCCCTACGCGGCAGCAGCGGCCGCGACGGCGGAGGGGGTCGCGGCGCTCTACGCCCGCGCGCTGGGTCGCGACGACGTGTCACCACGCGACACCTTCGTCGGGCTGGGCGGCGACTCGCTGACCTACGTCGAGGTGAGCGTGGGCCTCGAGGCGCTGCTCGGGCGGGTCCCGGGCGCCTGGCCCACCACCCCGGTCGCCGACCTCGCCGACCTCGCCGACCTCGCCCAGCGCACCGGGCGGACGCGCACGGCTGCTGGTCGCGCCTCCCGCCGCACCGCGCCGGGCCGGCCCGCCGGGGCCGCGGGCCCGGCCCCGACGACCGCGCTCGGCCGCGCGCTGCGCCTGCGGCACCTGGAGACCGGGGTGGTGCTGCGGGCGCTCGCGATCCTCACCATCGTCGCCACCCACGCGAACCTCGTCACCCTGCTCGGCGGGGCCCACCTGCTGCTCGCCGTCGTCGGTGCCAACCTCGCCCGCTTCGCGCTCGCACCGGGGCCCGCCCGGGAGCGGACCCGTCGGGTGCTGCTCGGGGCCGCACGGATCGCCGTACCGTCGGTCGTCGTCCTCGGCACCGTCTCGCTGTGGACCGACGGCCTGGGCTGGCGACAGGTGCTGCTCCTCAACAGCCTCACGGCCCACGGGTGGTCGGAGCCGGCATGGCACTACTGGTTCGTCGAGGTCGTGGTCGTGCTGCTGCTCGCCACCGCGGCGCTGCTGGCGCTGCCGCCGGTGCAGCGCCTCGAGCGGCGCTTCCCCTTCGGGCTGCCCGTCGCGCTGGCCCTGCTGGGGCTGCTGACCCGCTACGACGTGGTCGCGACCGACGGCGACGAGCTGCACCGCGCCCAGGTCGTCGCGTGGCTCTTCTGCCTCGGCTGGGCAGCCGCGCGGGCCCGCACCCACGCCCACCGGGTGCTGCTGACCGCGCTCGTCGTCGCGACGGTGCCCGGCTTCACCGGCGACCCGGCCCGCGACGCCTACGTCGCGCTCGGGGTGCTCGCCCTGGTCTGGCTGCCGACGGTGCGGGTGCCCGACGTCGTCGCGCGCCTCGCCGTGCCGCTCGCGGGGGCATCGCTGTGGACCTACCTCGTGCACTGGCAGGTCTACCCGCACCTCGAGCACGACTGGCCGCTGGCCGCGACCGTGCTGTCGTTCGTCGCCGGCCACCTCGCCTGGCGGGCCTGGACGGGCCTGGTGCGGCGGCTGCCGGCGCTGCCTCCCGGGGGCCGCGCACGCGGGTGACCGCGGCCCGTCACCGGGAATGGGGGAGGATCGACGGCGGTTGTCCCCCGAGCCCGGCCGCGGCCTCGCCGGGTGGCCCGGACGGAAAGGCCCGACGTGCACCCTGACCTCGACGCTCCCGCGCGGAGCCTCGGCCCGCTGCGGCGCGTGGCGATGATCAGCCTGCACACCTCGCCCCTCGACCAGCCGGGCACCGGCGACGCCGGCGGCATGAACGTCTACGTCCTCGAGGTCGCCAAGCGGCTCGCCCGCTGCGGCACGGCCGTCGACATCTTCACCCGCGCCACCTCCTCCGCGCTGCCGCCCGAGGTGGAGGCGGCCGACGGGGTGCTCGTGCGCCACGTGCACGCAGGTCCCTTCGAGGGCCTCGCCAAGGACGAGCTGCCGGCGCAGCTGTGCACCTTCGCCCGCGAGGTGCTGCGCACCGAGGCCGCGCAGCCCCACGGCCACTACGACGCGGTGCACTCGCACTACTGGCTCTCGGGGCAGGTGGGCGCCCTCGCCCGCGACCGCTGGGGCGTGCCGCTCATCCACTCGATGCACACGATGGCCAAGGTCAAGAACGACGCCCTCGCCGAGGGCGACACCCCCGAGCCGACGCGCCGCGTCATCGGCGAGCAGCAGGTCGTCGACGCCGCCGACGCGCTCATCGCCAACACCGACCTCGAGGCCAAGCAGCTCATCAACCTCTACGACGCCGACCCCGGCCGCGTGGAGGTCGTCCACCCCGGGGTCGACCTCGGGGTCTTCCGCCCCCACCCCGTCGCCGCGGTGCGCCGCGAGCTCGGGCTGGCCCCCGACGCGCTGGTCGTGCTCTTCGCCGGCCGCATCCAGCCGCTCAAGGCCCCCGACGTGCTGCTGCGCGCGGTGGCGGTGCTGCTCGCCGACGACCCGTCGCTGCGCTCGCGCCTGGTGGTGCCGGTGGTCGGCGGGCCGTCCGGCTCCGGGCTCGAGCACCCCGAGTCGCTCGCGCAGCTCGCCGACGAGCTGGGCCTGCGTGACGTGGTGCGCTTCGTGCCGCCCGTCGACCAGGCCACGCTCGCCCGGTGGTGCGCGGCGGCCACGCTCGTCGCCGTGCCCTCGCACAGCGAGTCCTTCGGCCTCGTCGCGGCCGAGGCGCAGGCCACCGGCACCCCCGTCGTCGCCGCCGCGGTCGGCGGGCTCACCACCGTGGTCGACGACGGCCGCAGCGGGCTGCTGGTCGAGGGTCACGAGCCGCGTGCCTGGGCCGCTGCGCTGCGCCGCGTGCTCGTCGACGCGGACCTGCGCGACCGGCTGTCCGCCGGCGCCCTGCGCCAGGCGCGGCGCTTCGCCTGGGAGCACACGGCCGAGGCGACCGTCGAGGTCTACCGCCGCGCCGCGGCGGCGATGCAGCGCGAGACCGTCTCGTGAGCGGCACGGATCCCCACGAGAGGAGCGCTCGGTGAGCGAGGAGCTGGTCGACCAGGCCTCCGGCGGCGGCGACCCCGCCGTGGCCGACGTGGTGCGGGCGCACCTCGTCGAGTCCGGAGTCGAGTTCGAGGAGCGCACCCCGGGCGTCTTCTCCTGCACGCTGCCCGGGGAGAAGAAGCTGCAGACCCCCGTGCGCCTCGACGTCGGCCCCCACGCGCTCGGCGTGCACGCCTTCGTGTGCCGGCGGCCCGACGAGAACGAGGCCGGCGTCCACCGCTGGCTGCTGCAGCGCAACCTGCGCATGTACGCCGTGGCCTTCGCCGTCGACCGCCTCGGGGACGTCTACCTCGACGCCCGGCTGCCGCTCGCGGCCGTCGAGCCCGTCGAGCTCGACCGGCTCCTGGGCTCGGTGCTGACCTACGCCGACGAGTCGTTCAACACCCTGCTCGAGCTCGGCTTCGCCACCTCGATCCGCAAGGAGTGGGAGTGGCGCCGGCTGCGCGGCGAGCCCACCCACAACCTCGAGGCCTTCCGCGGCTGGCTCGAGGCCGGCGAGGACCCCGGCGCCTGAGGCCTGACGCCGTACGCCGCAGCGTCAGGCCGCGCGGCGGCGCAGCCGCAGCAGCAGGGCCGCGACCAGCCCGGCCAGCAGCAGCGCGCCGAGGCCGAGCAGCAGGCCGAGCGCACCCGGGCCGTCGTCGGTGGCCGCAGCCGTCTCGGAGGCGTCGTCGTCCGGGGCCGGGTCGGCCCCCGGCGAGGGCGAGGTGCTGGGGGACGAGCTGGCGGTGACGCCGACGGGCTCCTGCCCCTCGGCGTACTCGGGGACGCCGCTGGGCTCGCCCACGACCTCGACGCGCAGCCGCACCGGCACGGCGAAGGCGTCGGGGGCGTCGGCGCGCAGGAAGCCCATGCCGAGCACGACGTGGACCTGACCGGCGCGGGTGTGCGTGGCGAGGTAGCTGTCCGGCGCCTCGGCGTTGCGGGCGCGGATCGGTGGCAGGGCTGCGGTCAGCACGCGCGCCTCGTCGCCGTCGTAGAACCCGCCGCCGTCGAGCGGGTCGCCCTCGGTCAGGCGCGGTCCGGCGGTGCCGAGCGCGCCCACGGGGTAGAAGGTCACCGGCTCGCCCTGGACGCCGAGCATCCCGCCGGCGACCGGCTCGGGCTCGAGGCGCGCGGTGACGCGGACGGCCTGGCCGTGGTCGGCGGCAACGGCGTAGACCAGCTGCTCGGAGGGCAGCAGCGTGTCGGTGTAGGTCACGCCCGGCTCGAGCAGGGGCGCGTCGTCGGGGGTGACACCGCCTGCGACCGGGGTCGTGGGACCGCCGCGGGGCACCGGGACGGGGCGGGTCCAGGGGCCGACCCAGTCGTCGACCGGCCCCGGCAGGGCGGCCGCGTTCGTCACCGCGGGGGTGGTGGACAGCTCCAGCCGGAAGTCGGCGCGGTTGTCGAGCTCGACCGTCGCGACGAGCTGCTCGGCCGCCTGGCACTCCTCCTCGGCGAAGCCGGCACGGGTGAACTGGTCGAACTGCACGGCCGCGGTGCTCAGCGGCGTGAGGCCGACGACCTGGAAGGCCTGGTCGAGCGCGTAGGAGCACTCGGTGCCCTCGAGGGTCTGCAGGCCGATGCGGTTGACCACCTGCCAGTTGTCCTCGTCCTTGGGCGGGCGCACCAGCGTGGCGAGGGCGACACCGCCGCCGGCGGGCTTGTCCACGAGGTAGTGCAGCACCTGACCGGGGCGGGCGGAGTCGACGTAGGTGCCCGGCTCGAGCGGCAGGGCCGTCTCGGGGGTCGACCCGCCGCGCACCCGCTCGCCGACCAGGCGGAAGCCGCGCAGGTCGCGCACGCTGACCTTGACGAGGCCGGTGGCGAGGTCGTCGGCCGACGCCGCGTCGACGTAGGTGCCGCCGCCGGCCCGCGCGGTGCACTGCAGCGCGCGGCGCGCCGCCCCGGAGACGTCGAGGCCCACGACGTTGATGCGCACCTCGACGTCGTCGGCGCGCAGCCGCCGCGCCACGGCGCACGGGTCGGGGGCGCAGGTGGGCTCACCGTCGGAGAGCAGCACGATCGTGCGCTCGCCGGTGTCGCCGAGGTCCTCGGCGGCGCCCAGGAGCGCGTTGCCGATGGGGGTCTCGCCGTAGGGCGCGTAGTCGGCCACCGCGTCGCGCAGCGCGTCGCGGTCGAGCGGGCCGACCGGCACCACCGACTGCGTGTCGGTGCAGGCGCCGGGCTCGTCGCGGGAGAAGACCGTGGCCCCGAAGACCCGCAGCCCGACCTCGGCGTCGTCGGGCAGCTCGTCGACGACCTGCGTCAGCGCCCGCCTCGCCGCCTGGATCTTCGTGCCGCCTCCGGGCGCCCGCTCGGCCATCGAGCCCGACGAGTCGAGCACCAGCACGAGCCGACCGGTCCCGTCCTGCTCCGCGCCGGCGGCGGGTGACGGGCTCGTCCCCGAGCCGGTGGCGGCGGTCGGGACGAGCCCCAGCGCGGCGGTCGCGAGGAGCAGGGCGGCCGCGGCGTACGGCGTGGGTCGGCGCATGGTGCCATGCTCCCCCAGGTGGGGGGTGCTCAACCGTCCTGGCCCCCGGCGGTAGTCCGGCACACCTCGGCCCTCCAGCCGGTCCGGAAGGGCCGAGGTGTGTCGGACTACCGCGCTGGGGGGACCCGGCTCAGTCGACGATCAGCGCGCGGGCGGGCTGGGGGCGCCCGAGGTGGTGGCCCTGGCCGACGCGGCAGCCGAGGGCACGCAGGTGGGCGAGCTGGACGGCGTCCTCGACGCCCTCGGCGACGACCTCGCGCCCGGCCGCCTCGACGAGGGCGAGCACGGCGCGCACCAGCTCGAACTCCTCGGGCGACGAGCCGATGCCGGCGGTGAGGGAGCGGTCGACCTTGACGGTGTCGACCGGCGAGGCCCGCAGCTGGGCGATCGAGGACCACCCGGTGCCGAAGTCGTCGAGGCCGAGGCGCACCCCGGTCGCGACGAGGTCCTCGAGCACCGGCACGACCGAGTCGGGGCCGGTGGCCAGCGCCGACTCGGTGAGCTCGAGCAGCAGGCGGCCGGGGGCGACGCGGTGGCGGGCGAGCAGCGCGTGCACGCCGTCGACGTAGCCGGGCTCGCGCAGCTCGTGTGCCGAGACGTTGGCGTGGACGACGACGTCGCCCGGCCAGGAGCGCGCCGCCGCCAGCGCGCCGTCGAGCACGACGCGGCCCAGCGCCGGCATCAGCCCGGACCGCTCGGCCATCTCGACGGTGGGCAGCGCGGGCTGCGGCCCGAGGCGTGGGTGCACCCAGCGCAGCAGCGCCTCGGCGGCGACCACCCGCCCGGTCGCGAGGTCGCGCAGCGGCTGGAAGGCCAGGCCGAACTGCGCGGGCGCCCGCTCGGACCCCGACATCGTGCTGATCGGCGAGATCCGCGACCACGAGACCGCCTCGATCGCGGTCGAGGCGTCCCTCACCGGCCACCTCGGCACCCGACGAGGCGTCCGGGCCCGCGTCGGCGGCCGCCGACGGCTCCGGGGGCTGACGTGGCGCCCTGGGGGAGGCGGCGCTGGCGGTTGCCGGCGCCACCGTGCCCGGGGTCGGTGGCGCCGTGCTCACCCGCTCGCCGGTATCGCCATCCCGCTGTTCCTGAACCAGCGTCAGAAGGCGGCCGACGCCGCGACGAAGTCCGACCTGAAGAACGCCGCCACCGTCCTCGAGACCTACTTCGTCGACAACCAGACATACACGGGCGTGGTCTCTGATGACCTCGCGGAATCGAATGACGACATCACGCTCACCCTCGCGGTGGCGTCCGACGGTGCTACCTACTGCATCACGGGTGTGAACTCGCAAGGAAGCAAGGACTTCAAGTACGACGCCAACGGTGGCGGCCTCGCGGAAGGAACTTGTACGGGTTACACCCCGCCGACCCCTTGATTCACCCCAGGCGGCGCGCCACCCCCGTGGCGCGCCGCCTCGCGGCGTACCCCTGCACGACCCCTGACCAGGAAGGCCGGGGCCCTGCGATGACCGACCTCCTCGCCCTGCCGGCGCACCCGCGCACGGTGACCGGCGCGCCGCGACGCGCGCGGCACGACCGCGGCGCGATGATCGTGCCCGCCCAGCGCTCCCCCCGCGCCGGCCGCCCCGAGGAGACCCCTGTGCCCGCCGAGACCGAGAGCGCCGTCGACGTGCCCGCGCTCGACGCGGTGTGGACCGAGTTCAAGGCCACGGGTGAGGTCGAGCTGCGCAACCGGTTGGTGGTGCAATACTCCCCGCTCGTGAAGTACGTCGCCGGCCGCGTCCGTGCCGGCCTGCCGCAGTCCGTCGACCACGCCGACCTGGTGTCGGAGGGGATGATCGGGCTGATCGACGCGCTGGAGAAGTTTGAGCCGCAGCGGGGCCTGGCCTTCCCGACCTACGCCGTGCCGCGCATCCGGGGCGCGATCATCGACTCCATCCGCGCCGCCGACTGGGTGCCGCGCTCCGTGCGCACCCGCGTGCGCGACGTCGAGCGGGCCAGGGCCGAGCTCGCTGAGCGCCTCGGCCGCGCCGCGACCGACGACGAGGTCGCCGCCGAGCTCGGCACCACCGCGGCCGAGCTGCGCACGGCCGCCGAGCCGCGCACCTTCGTCTCCTACGCCTCGACCGACGACCTCGCCGACCTCGAGGAGCTCTCACCCGCCCTCGACGACGCCTTCGGCGACGACGGCGTGCGTGCGCTGCTGATGCCGGCCGTGCACGCACTGCCCGAGCGCGACCGCGTGGTCGTCGCGCTCTACTTCTTCGAGGGCCTCACCCTCGCCGAGATCGGTCAGGTCCTCGGCGTCACCGAGTCGCGGGTCAGCCAGCTGCGCTCCCGCGCCACCCGCGCCCTCCGCGAGGCGCTCGCCGACCTGTCCTGACCGGCGTACGCCCGTCGCGCCGCCGCCGCCCCCTCGCGCCGCACCGCCCCCCGCTGGGGTGCAATTGCTGGGTTGTCGCCCGGCTACTAGCCGATAGCCGGGCGACAACCGCGCAATTGTGCCCAGCAGGGCTGTGCAACCCGCCGGTAACCGCTCTGTCGCGCACAATTGCGCCGAGAACGACGGGCCCGAGGTCGGCAGGATCTCGCGCTGCCCTGACCGGAATCGGCTCGCCGGGCTGTCACCAGCGTCCGTAGTCTTGGCCAGTGACCACCGCCCCCGCCGTACGCGAGCCCTCCGCCCCCGCCACGTCCGGGCTGGCGTGGCTCCCGCTGGCGGCGGTGGCGACCACGCTGCTGCTGTGGGCGAGCGCGTTCGTGGCGATCCGGCACCTCGTCGACGACTTCTCGCCGGGTGCGCTCAGCCTCGGCCGGCTGCTGATCGGGGCGTTGTGCCTCGCGGTCGTCGCGCTGCCGCGGGGCCTGCCGCGCCCGACCGGCCGCGAGTGGGTCTCGCTCGTGACGATCGGCGTGCTGTGGTTCGGCGTCTACAACGTCGCGCTCAACGAGGGCGAGCGCCGCGTCGACGCCGGCACCGCGGCGATGCTGATCCAGGTCTCGCCGGTGCTGATCGCGCTGCTCGCCGCGCTCTTCCTCAGCGAGCGGTTCACCGTCTGGCTCGCGCTCGGTCTCGCGGTCGCCTTCGCCGGCGTCGCGGTCATCGCCTTCTCCAGCGACCAGGCGGGCGGTCGCGACGCCCTGGGCGTGCTGCTGGTGCTGGTCTCGGCGGTCGTCTACTCGATCAGCGTGATCCTGCAGAAGCCCCTCATGGCGCGCCACCAGGCCGTCCACGTCACCTGGATCGCCTGCACGGTCGGGGCCGTGGTCTGCCTGCCCTTCGCCGGCGAACTCCTCGCCCAGACACGCGCCGCCCCGGCGTCGTCGATCGCGTGGGTCGTCTACCTCGGCGTCTTCCCGACCGCGATCGCCTTCACGACCTACGCCTACGCGCTGCGGCACATGTCGGCCAGCTCGCTGGGCGTGACGACCTACCTCGTCCCGCCGATCACCATCGTGCTCGGCCTGGTGCTCCTCGGCGAGCAGCCGCCCCCGCTGGCCTACCTCGGCGGCGTCCTCGCCCTCCTCGGCGTCGCGCTCGCCCGCCGGCGCCCCCGACCGCGCCGCACCGAGGCGGCACCCGCCCCGGCCTGAGGCCCGAGGCCCGAGGCCACCGAGGTCAACCCAGCGCGGCGAGCGCCGCCGTGGCGTCACCGGCCGCAGCGAGTCGCGCGCCGAGGTCGGGTGCGCCGGCCAGCGCCACCTCGGCGGGACCCACCACGGCCTCGACCAGCCGGAGGGTGCGCTGCCACGCGAGCTCGTCGGGGTCCGGCGCGAGCACACGGCCGTAGCCGCGCGTCAGCCACGCCTCCTCCTCGCTCCCGACGTGCACGCCGAGGCCGTCGCCGGTCAGCCGCTCCAGGTCGCGCTCGCGCGCCGCGGCGCCCGCACGCCACCACCCGAGCAGGACGGGACGGTCGTCGGCGAGCAGCACGTGGCGCAGGTGCAGGTCGCCGTGGCAGGCGACGAGCGGACGGTCGGCGCGCGGCGTCAGCAGCACGCGCGTCGCCCGGTCGAGCGCGCGCCGGTGCTCGCGCAGCCCGTCGCGCAGCGCCCCGAGCGCGGCCCCACCGGTCCGGGTCGCGACGACGCGACGCCGCACCGCCTCCAGCCGCGCCGCGAGCGCTGCGGGGTCGGGCTGGGGCACGGGCGGCAGACCGTCGACCGGCAGCGCGTGCAGCCGCCCGAGGGTCTCGCCGAGGGCGACCCAGTGCGCCCGTCCGAGCCGGGCCTCGGGCGCCGGCACCCCGTCGAGCCACGGCACGACGCTCAGCGCTCGCCCCGCCACCGCGACGTGCGCGGTGCCGTCGACGGTCGGCACCGGCGCGGCCACGCCCGGCACCCCGGCCGCCGCAGCCGCGAGGGCCGTGGCGAGGCCACCGGCACTGTCGGGAGGCCCCAGCTCCACGGCGTACGCCGTGTCCCCGACCGTCACCCGCCACCGGCGGCTGCCTGGGCTGCCGGCCAGCTCGACGGCCGCGGCGCCGTCCTGGTCGAGCCCGCGCGCCGCCCACCCGGCCGCCAGCGCGTCGCGCACCGGCGGCGGCAGGTGCCTCACAGGTCCAGCTTGTAGCCCAGCCCGCGGACGGTGACGAGGCGCTGCGGGGTCGAGGGGTCGGGCTCGATCTTGGCGCGCAGCCGCTTGACGTGCACGTCGAGGGTCTTGGTGTCGCCGACGTAGTCGGAGCCCCACACCCGGTCGATGAGCTGGCCCCGCGTGAGCACCCGGCCGGGGTTGCGCAGGAACATCTCGAGCAGCTCGAACTCCTTGAGCGGCAGCCGCTGCTCCTCGCCCCCGACCGTCACGACGTGGCGCTCGACGTCCATGCGCACCGGGCCCGCCTCGAGCACCGCCGGGTCGGCCTCGGGCTCGGCGCCGCGCCGCAGCACCGCGCGGATGCGGGCCACCAGCTCGCGGGGGGAGTAGGGCTTGGTGACGTAGTCGTCGGCGCCGAGCTCGAGCCCGACCACCTTGTCGACCTCGTCGTCCTTGGCGCTGACCATGATCACCGGCACCGACGAGGTCTGCCGGATCTGCCGGCACACCTCGGTGCCCGGGATGCCGGGCAGCATCAGGTCGAGCAGCACGATGTCGGCGCCGTTGCGCTCGAACTCGGAGAGTGCGGCGTTGCCGTCGGCCGCGATGGCCACCTCGAAGCCCTCCTTGCGGAGCACGTAGGCGAGGGCGTCGCTGTAGCTCTCCTCGTCCTCGACGACGAGTACTCGGGTCACCGGATGACCTCCTGCTGGTCGGGGCCCGCGCCGTCGGCGGGGGCGTGGTCGGGGTCGTGCACGTGGTGCGGTGGTGCGGGTGCCGGGGCGCCCGCGGTCGCGGCGCGCGGCAGGCTGAGGGTGAAGGTCGAGCCCTCGCCCTCGACCGACCACACGCGCACGTCGCCGCCGTGGGTGGCCGCGACGTGCTTGACGATCGACAGGCCCAGGCCGGTGCCGCCGGTGGAGCGGTGGCGGGCGGGGTCGACGCGGTAGAAGCGCTCGAAGATCCGGTCGATCTCCCCGGCGGGGATGCCGATGCCCTGGTCGGTGACGCCGACCTCGACCGTGTCGTCGTCCGCGCGGGCGGCGACGAGCACCGACGAGCCGCGCGGGGAGTAGTGGACGGCGTTGGCGACGAGGTTGGCGACCGCGACGGTGACCTGCTCCTCGTTGCCGACGACCTGCAGGCCGGGCTCGGCCTGGGTGACGACGGTGATGTCGCGGGCGCGGGCCTCGATGGCGGTCTGGTCGACGGCGTGGTGCAGCACCGACGCGACGTCGACGTCGGCCGGCTCCTCGAGCGGGTCGTCGGCCTGCAGCCGCGAGAGCTCGATGATCTGCTGCACGAGGGTGCCGAGCCGCTCGCTCTCGGTGATCATCCGCCCGGCGAAGCGCTCCACGGCCTCGGGGTCGTCGCTGGCGTCGCCGACCGCCTCGGCCAGCAGCCGCACCGCGCCCACGGGGGTCTTGAGCTCGTGGCTCACGTTGGCCACGAAGTCGCGGCGCACGGCCTCGATGCGGCGCTCGCGGGTGCGGTCCTCGACCAGCGCGAGCACCAGCTGAGAGCCGAGCGGGGCGACCCGGGCGGTGACGTGGCGCGGCGGGTGCCCGGGGCCGCGGCGGATCACCAGCTCGGTGTCGCGGATCTGGCCGTCGCGACGCACCGCGCGGACGGCCTCGGCGAGCTCGGTGACCACGAGCTCCTGCCCGCGCACCAGCCCGAGGGCGTACGCCGGCGCCGAGGCCTTCAGGACCACGTCGCGCTCGCCGAGCACCACCGCCGAGGAGCGCAGGACCGACAGGACGGTGCCGACGCCGGGCGGCACCGCGGGCGGCGCCTCCTCGGGCACGCGGTGCTGGATCCGGTCGCTGACGTGCCACGCGAGCACGGCCGCACCGCCGACCAGTGCCCCGAGGAGCGCGGCCAGGAGCGCCTGCGTCGTCGGGTCCACGCCGCGATCGTACGCACGGCGCGCCGCCCCCGGAGACCAGCGGGAGGCTGGTGGGCGGCTGTTCACCGCGCGTTCACGCCGCGGCGGTCTGGGGCAATCCGGGCCGCCTACGGTCGTGACCATGCGTGAGGCCTTCTACGACCAGCTCGACCGCACCCTCGGCGACCTGGTCTCCATCACCCGTCGTGTCGAGTCCGCCGTCTCCGTGGCCACCCGCGCCCTCATGGAGGCCGACCTCGCCGCCGCCGAGTCCGTCATCTCCGGTGACGCCGCCATCGACCTCGCCCGCGAGCGCGTCGAGGACAGCTGCTTCGCGCTGCTCAGCCTGCAGCAGCCGGTGGCCACCGACCTGCGCACCGTCGTGGCGGCCCTGCGCATGGTCTCCGAGCTCGAGCGGATGGGCGACCTCGCCGTCCACGTCGCCAAGATCGCCCGCATGCGGGTGCCCGACCTGGCCGTGCCCGCCGACGTGCGGCCCACCGTGGAGCAGATGGCCGCCGTGGCGCTGCAGATGGTGCACCGCGTCGTCGACATCATCGAGCGCCGCGACGTCGAGGCCGCCCTCGACCTCGCCGCCGCCGACGAGGAGATGGACGGCCTGCGCCGCCAGAGCTTCCGCGACGTGCTCGACGAGGGCTGGGCCCACGGCGTCGAGGCGGCGGTCGACATCGCCCTGCTCGGCCGCTACTACGAGCGCATCGCCGACCACGCCGTCTCGGTCGCCAACCGCGTCGTCTTCGTCGTCACCGGCGAGTACCCCACCGCCGACGCGCCCGCCTGAGCCCACCGTCGTACCGGCCCCTGGGTCGCCGGCGGGTGCGTCATGCGCGGTGTACGCGGTTGCGTCGGGACCGCATGACGCAGTGCGGGGGCGCCGGGGAGTGCGTCATGCGCGGCGTACGCGGTTGCGTCGGGACCGCATGACGCAGCAGCGGCGCCGGCGCGTGCGTCATGCGCGGCGTACGCGGTTGCGTCGGGACCGCATGACGCAGCAGCGGCGCCGGGGACCCCGCGACAGGCGAGGGCCGTGAGGCTCAGCGACCCTGGCTGGCGACGGCAGCAGCGGCGGCGGCCGCGGCCTCGGGGTCGAGGTACTCGCCACCGGGAACGGTGGGGCGCAGGTCGTCGTCGAGGCGGTAGACCAGCGGCATGCCGGTGGGGATGTTGAGCCCGGCGATGTCGTCGTCGGAGATGCCGTCGAGGTGCTTGACCAGCGCGCGCAGGCTGTTGCCGTGCGCGGCGACGAGCACGACCTTGCCCTCGCGCAGGTCGGGGACGACCGACGACTCCCAGTAGGGCAGGAAGCGGGCGATGACGTCCTTGAGGCACTCGGTGCGGGGCAGCTCGTCGCCGAGGCCGGCGTAGCGCACGTCGTGGGCCTGCGAGAACTCGGCGTCGTCGTCGAGCGGCGGCGGCGGGGTGTCGAAGCTGCGGCGCCAGAGCATGAACTGCTCCTCGCCGAACTCCTCGAGGGTCTGCTTCTTGTCCTTGCCCTGCAGCGCGCCATAGTGGCGCTCGTTGAGCCGCCACGAGCGGTGGACGGGGATCCAGTGGCGGTCGGCCGCGTCGAGCGCGAGGCAGGCGGTGTTGATCGCGCGGCGCTGCAGCGAGGTGTGCACGACGTCGGGCAGGACGCCCGCGTCGCGCATCAGCTCACCGCCGCGCACGGCCTCGCGCTGGCCCTTCTCGGTGAGGGCCACGTCGACCCAGCCGGTGAAGAGGTTCTTCGCGTTCCACTCGCTCTCGCCGTGGCGGAGCAGGACCAAGGTGTGGCTCACTCGCCGGCCTCGTCCTCGGGCAGCTCGAGGTCGGCGTCCTCCTGGTCGGGGAACTCGACCGGGGTGAGCTCCTCGCCGTCGATGCCGGCGTACTCGTCGTTGTTGGGCAGCACGGGGATCTCCATCTCCTTCGTGGTGCCGTCGGCGAAGGTGAGGGTGATCTCGACGAAGTCGCCGAGCGCGAAGTCGCCGGAGACGCTGATGCGGGAGGCCTCGACCGTCTCGGCCTCGACCGTGCCCGGGCCGGG